>JAUQQA010000042.1 GCA_030550095.1 Chloroflexota bacterium
GCCTCATCTTCATCCTTCGCGCCGATGCTTAAGGCGTCGAAGTAGTTGATGTTCAGCTCATAAGGGCTGCGCGTGCCGTCGGGGTTCGATTTCTCGCTGACGTAGCCGCCCGCAGCGAGCACGCGCCTCACCAGCGTCTCGAGATCGGCTTGGCTCAAAATGCCTCGCGCGGGGTTCAGCCCGATGCCATCATGGGAAGCGAGGAAGTTCAAGAAGGTGGCTTGCGGAGAGGGCGCGCGCAATGTGTTTGCCCACTGCGTGAGCGCGCGCGCATCGCCTGTGTGCAGCGTGTGGAGCACAAGCGGCGGCAAGGCAAAGTTGTACACAAGGTGCGCTTCGTTGGTGCCGTTGCCAAAGTAGGCGATGTTCTCCGCATGGGGCACGTTGGTCTCGGTGATCAAGCGCACGTGTGGCGCGGCGAGATCGATCACCGTGCGCAGCAGTTGCACCACGCGGTGCGTTTGTGGCAAGTGGATGCAAGTGGTGCCGATCTGTTTCCACACGTATGCCACGGCGTCGAGGCGGAGGAAGTCTGCGCCGCGCGCTGCGTAGAACAACATCACCTTGACGATCTCGAACAGCACTTCGGGATTGGCGTAGTTCAAATCCACCTGGTCGGCGCTGAAGGTGGTCCAGACGCGCTTCACGCCTGAGGGGGTCTCAAACGGCGTGAGCAGTGGCAGCGCGCGCGGGCGCACCACCGCGGAGAGATCGGGATCACCCTCGACGACGATGAAGTAGTCACGATAGCGCGGGTCGTCGCGCAGGAAGGCTTGGAACCAAGGATGCGCGCTCGAGACGTGGTTCAGCACGAGGTCATACATCAAGCGAAAGCGCTGGTGCAGTTGCGCGAGGTCGTCCCACGTGCCGAAAGCGGGATTCACCGCTGTGTAGTCGCTCACCGCAAAGCCATCGTCTGAAGTAAAAGGGTAAAACGGCAGCACGTGGATCGCGGTGATGATTGAAGCACAGTAGCGGTTGCAGAACGCAGCAAGCGTTGCAAGCGGAGCTGCTTCGGGCGCGCGCACTTGGTCCGCGTAGGTGATGAGCAGCGCGTCGCGGTGCGTGAGCGCGGCGTTGTGCGAGGGAGCGACGGCGCGTTCGGCGATCAGCGCGCGCAATCGTTCAAAGAGCGCCGCGCCTGCCCCCTCGCCGTAGAGATCGTGGCACTGCGCGCGAAGACGATCCCAAAGCATGTGGGAATTCTCGCACAATGCGCTCTGTTACACTCGCCGCAGATGTCATGACCTCCTTCCGCTTGCCCTCGACCCTCACGGACGCGCTTGACGCGCTAGAGGCGCTGCACTTGCGCGAACAGTTCCTGTTGCGCCGCGATGTCGCCATGCTTAACCATGGGTCGTTCGGCGCTTGCCCGCGCCCAGTGTTCGCGGTGTATCAACACTGGCAGCAGACCTTCGAGGAACACCCCGATGGCTTCATGCGTCGCTGGCGCGACTCCATGGACGAGGCGCGTGCGGTGCTTGCGGCATACCTGCACACCACGCCCGATCAGCTCGCGTTCGTCGTCAACGCGACCTTCGGCGTGAACGTCGTCGCGCATTCCTTGCGCGCGCTGCTGCGCGAAGGAGATCAAATCCTCACCACCACTCACGAATACGCGGCGTGCAATCATGCGTGGGCGTACGTGTGCAACAAGACTGGCGCGCGCTACATCACGCACGAAGTGCCGCTGCCGCTCACCACACCCGAGGCGTGGGTAGAAGCGTTTTGGCGCGGCGTTACACCGCGCACGCGCGTGATCTACCTTAGCCACATCACCTCGCCAACGGCGCTGACGTTTCCGGTGCAGGCGATCTGCGAGCGCGCGCGTGCGGCGGGCATCCTCACAGTAGTTGACGGCGCGCATGTCCCCGGGCAGCGCCCGCTCGATTTGGCGTCGCTTGGCGCCGATTTCTACATCGGCAACTGCCACAAGTGGATGCTGGCGCCGAAGGGCAGCGCGTTCCTCTTCGCGCGCCGCGAAGTGCAGTCGCTAATCGAGCCGTTGGTGGTGGGGCATGGCTGGCGCGCCCATGCGAATTCGGACCAACCCCTGCGCGACTACGTGGAGTGGATCGGCACGCGCGATCTCGCTGCGTTTCTCGCTGTGCCTGCTGCGATTGCCTTCATGCACGCGCACGATTGGGAGCGCGTGCGCGCGCTGTGCAGCGTTGTGGCGCATGCGTTGCGCGCATACCTCGAAGCGCAGCTCGGCACCGAGGCGCTCTGTGTTGAGAATGCTGACTGGTTTGCGCAGATGGTGGCGGTGCGCCTGCCCGACGCTGCCGATCTTCAGCGTTGGGGCGAGGCGCTGCGTGAGCAATACCGCATCGAAGCGCCGCTGATCGCGTGGAACGGGATGAAGTTGCTGCGCGTCTCGATCCAAGCGTACACCACGCGTGCAGAGGTGGAGCGTTTGGTGGCTGCTGTGTCGGCGCTTGCCCGTGCTTGAAGGCAAGTGCGGATGTGGTAGAATGCTGCACTGCACCTACCGGTGACTGCAGGTCTCCGCGCGAGCGGATATAAATCGTGCCTGCATAGGTGGTGGCGAGTGCAAAGCAAATTGAGCCTTCGCGCGTCCACGCGCGATGAGTGAGCTTAAGCGCGCCTCAACCCGTCACCGGTTGAGGCGCTTTCATTTTGCCAAAAAGGAGGTGATGGACGCTTGGCGATCACACGCGAGAAAAAAGAGGCAATGCTGGCGCAATACGCTGAGCTGCTCAGCAAAAGCCAAGCCGTGATCATCACGCGCTACGGCGGACTGAACATGCCGCAGCTCGACAAGGTGCGCCGGCAGATCCGCGAGTCGCAGGGCGAGTTCCACGTGGTGAAGAACACGCTCGCCTGGCGCGCGCTCCAAAGCGCGGGCTACAGCGTGCCAGAGGAATGGCTCGTGGGTCAAACGGCGTTCAGCTTCTGCTTTAAAGACCCTGCCGCGACGGCGAAAGCGGTGAGCGAACTAAGCAAGGAGCTGGAGCCGTTCCAAATCGTCGGTGGCTTGCTTAATGGCCGCCCGATTGACAAAGCGCAGGTGGAGGCGCTTGCTGCGTTGCCGCCGCTGGACACGCTGCGCGCACAAGTCATCGGCTTGCTCGCCGCACCCGCGACAGGCGTAGTCAGCGCGATCAACGCCGTGCTCAGCGGTGTGCTTTACGCATTGCAAGCGAAGGTGGACAAGGAGCAGCCCGCAGAAGCCCCTGCGGCTGCGTGAATTGTCGAGGCACATATCTGTTTTGAAATCTCGTTTGCAGAGAGGAGAACGACGATGGCAGATCTCGCAAAGCTTGTCGAAGAACTGAGCGGTTTGACGGCGCTTGAGTTGGCGCAACTGAAGAAAATGCTCGAGGAGAAATGGGGCGTGACGGCAGCGGCTGCGCCAGTGATGGTCGCAGCAGGTGCCCCCGCAGCTGGCGGCGCTGCGCCTGCGCCTCAGGAAGAAGAGAAGACCGAGTTCGATGTGATCCTCGAGGACGTGGGTCCGAAGAAGATCGACGTGATCAAGGTGATCCGCTCGATCACCAACCTCGGCTTGAAGGAGGCCAAGGACCTCGTCGAAACGCCCAAGTCGGTGGTCCAAAGCGGCGTCTCGAAGGAGACCGCTATGGACACCAAGAAGAAGCTCGAGGAAGTGGGCGCAAAAGTGCTCATCAAGTGAGGGGCGCGAACGCGCGGCGACGTTGTGCCGACCGCATCCTTGGGGGTGCGGTCGGCTTTTGCGTATTAAGTAGCCCTATCTACAATCGGTATCCGCAATGAACGAGGTGCTGCACGCAGATCCCCAACACGTTCAAGCGTACGCTCAACTGCTCATCCGCGTCGGCGTGAACTTGCAGCCGGGGCAATGCCTGATGATCTCGGCAGAGCTTGCGCATGCGCCCTTCGTGCGCAAGCTCGCCGAGGTCGCGTATCAGCAGGGCGCGCGCTACGTGCACGTTGTGTGGTTTGATGCTCCCATAGCGCGCAGCCGCATGAAATACAGCCGCCCTGAGTTCATCGAGGAAATCCCTGAATTCGAGATCGCGCGCCATCGGCAAATGGTGGACGAGACATGGGCGCGCCTTTCATTGGCTGGTGACGAATTCCCCAATCTGTTTGACGACGTTGACCCCGCGGTGATGCAGCGCATGCAGATGGCGCGCGCGCAAAAGCTGCGCTTTTACACCGAAGCCATGATGGCAAACGCCATGCAGTGGTGTGTCGCCGCGGTGCCCACGCCGGCCTGGGCGCGCAAGGTGTTCCCAGAGCGCGATCCTGATGACGCGCTGCGCGCCTTGTGGTCGGCGGTGTTGCACCTCGTGCGCGCGGATGCGCCCGACCCCATCGCAACCTGGCGAGCACACGAGCGCCGCTTGCGCGGCATCGCTGCGTTTTTGGCGCAGCACCGTGTGTTGCGGTTGCGCTTTCTCGACCGCCGGTTGGTGGACAACGAACCAGCGACTGACCTGCGCGTGACACTGACCGAGCGCCCCGCTTGGGTCACCGGCGCCGCCGTGAGCGCTCAAGGCGTTCCCTTCATCGCTAATATCCCCACTGAAGAGGTATTCACCGCGCCGCACACGGCGCGCGTCGAAGGGTGGGTGCGCACCTCACGCCCGTTTTTCCCGCTCATGCGCGAAGTGAGCGATGCCTTCTTCCGCTTCGAGTACGGCGAAGTGGTTGAGTTCCGCGCGGCGAAGGGGCAAGATGTGCTTGAGCAGTTCTTCAAGATCCCAGGCGCCAATCACCTCGGCGAGATCGCGCTGGTGGACGTGCGCTCGCCAGTGTATCAAAGCGGCTTGTTGTTCTACGAGACGCTGCTCGACGAAAACGCGGCATGCCATATCGCCTTCGGCGCTGCTTATCCCGAGGGAATGGAGGGTGGAACGCAGCTCAGCGAGAGCGAGCGCGTGGCGGCAGGCTTAAATAAGTCCGATGCCCACGTGGACGCGATGATCGGCACGCCAACAATGGACGTGATCGCCGAGTGCGCCGACGGGCGCGAGGTGGTGATCATGAAACAGGGACACTTCACAGCGGCCGTGTTAGGCGAGGCTGCCGATGCAGGCGCCTGAGGCGCGCTGGGTGCGCGTCAATGACGCGGCGCAGTGGGACGGCTGGTTGTGCACGTTCGCCGCGCCCCATGTGCTGCAATCGTGGGCATGGGGCGTGCTTAAGTCGCGCTGGGGGTGGTCGGTGGAACGGTGGGCGCTCATCGCCGACGACGTGCCGCGCGCGTGTGTGCAGCTCCTGCGCCGCAATGCGAAACCGTTGCCGTTTTGTGTGCTTTACGCGCCTAAGGGGCCGCTTGCGCGCGATGCGCAAGCCTACGCAGCTGCGCTTGCGTGGCTCGAGGCGCGCGCGCGGGCGCAACGCGCGATCTGGGTCAAGGCGGACGGCGACCCCGCTGCACCGGCACTGACGTTGGCAGATCAACGCGCCGTTTTGCGCGCGCGCGGCTGGCGTTTCTCGCCACAGCAGGTGCAGTTCCGCAACACAGCAATCACCGATCTGCGCAAAGACGACGCCGCACTGCTCGCCGCGATGAAGCCCAAGTGGCGCTACAACATTCGCCTTGCCGAACGCCGAGGCGTGCGCGTGCGTCTCGCCCGCCCGATCACCGACGCAGACGCGGCGCTGCTCAACGCGCTCTACGCCGAAACAGCGCAGCGCGACGGCTTCGCGATCCGCGAGCCGCGTTACTACGCGGATGTCTGGCGCACCATGGACGCGACCGCGTTCATCGCCGAGCGTGGACACGAAGTGCTCGCGGCGCTGGTGCTGCTCACGTTCGGCGCGCGCGCTTGGTACTTCTACGGCATGTCGCGCAACATCGGGCGCGAACACATGCCCAACCACCTGCTGCAGTGGCACGCTATGCGCTGGGCGCGCGATCAAGGCTGCACAGTTTACGACTGGTGGGGCGCGCCAGAGCGCGAAGACGACGCCGACCACCCGCTCAGCGGCGTGTGGCGGTTCAAGCAAGGGTTCGGCGCGCAGTTTGTGGAAGGGATCGGCGCATGGGACTACGCGCCGCGGCGCTGGCTCTATGCGCTCTACCTGCGCTGGCAACGCGCACGTGGCGCGATGTTCGCTGGCTAGGCGAGCACGTCGCCGTGTGTGATGCGCTGCACGCCCGCCGCAGTTTGCACAAGAAGCGCGCCCTCTTCGTCCACGTCGAGCGCAACACCTGTGATTGACCTCTCGCCGAGCATGAACTGCACCGATTTGCCGAGCGTGTCGAGGCGTTGGCGATATGCCGCGATCGGCGATTGCGGAAGGCGCGCATAATGCGCAGCGAAGGCGTCGAGCAAATGCGTCAGCACGCGCTCTCGGTCGAGCGGCGCGCCTAGCGCCTCGCGCAGGCTGATCGCCTGTGTGCGTAGCGCCGCGGGCGCGCTGTCAAATTGCGTGTTCACGTTCAGACCGACCCCCAGCACCACGTGCACCAGTTCGGAGGCATGCCAAGCCGCCTCGATCAGCACGCCGGCGACCTTGCGCCCATCGAGCAACACGTCGTTGGGCCACTTGAGCGCGATGCGGTGTGCATCGAACGCTGCGTGCTCACGCAACACCTGCGCCGCGCAATCGGCGACGGCTAAGCCGCCGATCACCGTGAGCCAACTCAAGCGCGCTGGGGGGAGCTGCACGGGGCGAAGCAGGATCGAGAGATACAACGCGACGCCTGGCGGCGAGTACCATGCCCGCCCAGCGCGCCCGCGCCCTGCGGTTTGTTGGTCGGCGATCACAACGACGCCTTCGGGCGCGCCTTGCTCAGCAAGCGCGCGGCACGTGTCCATGGTCGAGGTCACCACGTCGAAACGCCGAAGCTCGAAGCGCACGCAACAAGTTTATCGAGCGCTCACGAACCGCGTGCACAATCCAGCGCCATGATCCTGACGTGGTTGCTTGCGCTTGCGCTCGTCTTCATTAGCGCTGGCGCGATCAACGTGTTGGCAAATGTGCTGTTTTCCCAGCGCGTCCGCCGACTTTCGGCGCGTGCTCTGCAAACGACGCCGATGGTCTCCGTGTTGATCCCAGCGCGCAACGAGGCGCACAACGTCGCGGCGTGTGTGCGCTCCCTGCTCGCGCAGGATTACCCCGCCTACGAAGTGATCGCACTGAACGACGACTCCACCGACGAGACAGGATCGATCCTGGAGCAGCTAGCCGCCCACGACGCACGCCTGCGCGTGTTGCACAACCATCGTCCCCTGCCGCCGGGCGTGAACGGCAAAAGCCGCGCATGTCAACAGCTTGCCGAAGCTGCGCGCGGCGAGTGGTTGCTCTTCGTGGATGCCGACACGGTGCACCACGCCGATTCCATCCGTCGTGGCGTGGCAGCCGCGCACGCGTTGAAGGTCGCGCTGTTCAGCGTGATCCCCCAGCAAACGTTGGGCACGTGGGCGGAGCGCCTGTTTATCCCGGCGGGCTTTGCGATGATCCTGAACGTGGTTTCGTTTTGGCGCATGCGCTACTCGCCCGATTGCGCATGGGGCAACGCTGCGGCAGTGGGGCAATACGTGCTGGTGCGACGTGATGCGTACTTCGCCTGCGGCGGGCACCGTGCCATTCAAGACAAAATCCTTGACGATGTTGCGCTCGGGGAGCAGATCAAGCGCAGCGGCTACCGCATTGCGCTTGCAGATGCTGACTGGGTGCGCTGCCGCATGTATCGCAGCGGCGCAGAGATGATCGCGGGGTTTTCAAAAAACGCTTTCGCCATCCTGCGCGGCTCGCTGGCGTTGAGCAGCGTGTTCGTGCTGGGCAGCGTAGGGTTGTTCTATGCGCCGCTTGTAGGTCTGTTGCTTGGCATCGCACAGCAGCAATCGGCGTGGCTTGTGCTCTCGGCGGCAAGCATCGCGCTGACGCTTGCAGATTTTGCGCTGGTCAATCGCCGCATCGGGCAGCCGCTGAGGCTGGCAGCGCTTTACCCTGTGCAGATCGCGATTGGGTTGGGCATCTTGCTGAACTCGATCCGCTGGCGCTACACGGGGCGCGCGCAATGGAAAGGGCGCTCGCTGGTTGGCGCTTCATAAGCTGCTCATGGTAGCTGCACCACCACGCGACCGTGCACCTCGCCGCGCAGGATGGCCGCGATGTAAGGCTCGAGCTGCTCGAGCGTCACGACGGCGGTGACGATGTGGCTGAGCGCGCGCGGTTTCCACTCGTTCGCAAGCTTAAACCACACCGCTTGGCGTTCCGCCATTGGCACCTCGGCTGAGTCCACGCCTTGCAACGCAACACCGCGCAAGATAAACGGGTACACGGTGAGCGCTAGCTGTGGCGACTGCGCTAGCCCGCACGCCACCACACACCCATTGCGCCGCGTGCTGCGGATCGCCGCTGCGAGCAACGTGCCGCCCACCGTGTCCACCACGCCCGCCCATCGCCCCTTGAGCAGCGGTCGGTCGCTGCGGTCGTCCACGGCTTCGCGCGGCAACACCTCAGCGGCGCCGAGCCGACGCAGCCAATCGGCAAGGTGCATCTTGCCCGTCGCTGCGACGACCGTGTAGCCAAGCTGTGCCAGCAACGCAACGGCAAGCGAGCCGACGCCGCCGCTTGCGCCCGTCACCAAAATTTCACCCGACTCGGGTAACACGCCCTGACGTTGAAGCTGTTGCACGCTCAGCGCGGCCGTGAAGCCCGCGGTGCCCAGCGCCATGCTCTCAAACAGCGTCAACCCTTGCGGCAACGGCATGACCCACGCCGCAGGCACGCGCACATAGGCGCCCCAGCCACCTGGCGTGTTCATGCCCAGGTCGTAACCGCTTACGATCACAGGCTGCCCAGCGCGGAGCGCTGGGTCGGCACTCGAGACCACTTCGCCTGCGCTGTCAATGCCTGGTGTGTGCGGATAGGTGCGCGTCACGCCGCGATGACCGCTCGCGGAGAGCGCATCCTTGTAGTTCAGCGAGGAATAACGCACACGGATCAGCGTGTCGTGAGCGGGCAGATCATGCAGAGCGCGTTGCTGCACGGCACGCTGAGCTTGCCCCGCTTCATCCAGAACAACGACGAGCGCAGGAAAGGTAGGGCTAGCGCTGGCGCCCATGAGGCTTGAGTGTACGTTCTGCGCCTAGCACACGCGCGTGCAAAGGTGGCGCAAATTGAGGAAAACCTGTTGACACGCAGCCGTGAACTTGTTACTATCCTATGCGTCATGCGGTACCGGCTACACAAACTGCTCTATGGGCCGGTAGGGAGCACGCAACAAGAAACGCTTGCTGAAGGCCCGACGACGTTCGACGAAACCCTCCAGGTCCCCTTCCTGCGCGGTGCCTTCACCTTCACCCGTCTGCGCGAATCCATCATGATGCGCGGTTACTTCGAGACGAGCGTCCAGCTTCAATGTGTGCGCTCGCTTGAAACGTTCGAGATGCCGCTGCGCATCGAAATCGAAGACGTTATGTTCGCGCTGCCGCATCTTCCTACCGATGAGCCAGACCGCGTGGTGAGCGACGACGGCTGGGTGGACGTCAGCGAGGTACTGCGCGAGGAGATCATCATGGCGATCCCCATCAACCCCATCCACCCGCGTTTTGCAGATGCCGACTCGGCGACGTTGCTCAGTGAGCTTGGCGCTGAAGAGGCAAGCGATTGGCTCAGCATTCGCTTGGCACAACACCCGGACCAAGCTGAGAGGTGATGGCATGACCCAGTACTACTTTGATGAGGATCAGGTGGTAGCAGCCCTGCTGATCAAAGCTGAGACGCAGGGCTATGTTGTTCTCGACGACGTTTTTGAGTTGGTCCCCGAGGCGGAGAATAACTACGAACTGGTAGAGCAGGTGATCCGCGCACTGGAGGAAGCTGGCGTGACCATCCAAGACGCTGTGGCGGAGGACGAGGACGAGCTGTTAGACGATGAAGACGAGGAGGACGACGAGGATGACGGCCGCGTAAGCAGCGCCGACGACGACCTTGCGGGGATCAGCGTGGACGACAGCATCGGTTTGTATCTGCGCGAGATGACGCGCGTGCCGCTGCTCACGAACGAGGAAGAAGTGAAGCTCGCGCGCGCGATCGCCAACGGCCGTGCTGCCGAAGCAAAGCTGAAAGCGCGCGGCGATCGCCTGCCCGAGAAGACGCGCCAACGCTACGAAGCGCTCGTGGAAGAAGGCAGGCGCGCCCGCGAGCACCTCATCCGCGCCAACACACGTTTGGTGGTCAGCATCGCCAAGCGTTACATGAACCGCGGCGTGCCCTTTCTCGACCTCATTCAGGAGGGGAACCTCGGCCTGATGAAGGCGGTCGAGAAGTTCAACTACAAGCTCGGCTTCCGCTTCAGCACCTACGCCACGTGGTGGATTCGCCAAACCATCACCCGCGCCATCGCCGACCAAAGCCGCACCATCCGCGTGCCAATCCACATGAACGACCGCATCCGGCGCCTTTATCGCGTAGCGCGCGAGCTGGAGCAGGCGTTAGGGCGCCAGCCAACGCCGGCTGAGATCGCCGCTGAGATGGGTTTAGATGTCGAACAAGTGGAGTGGTTGCTCAAAGTCTCGTGGCGACCGCTCTCGCTCGAGCAGCCAGTTGGCGAAGACGAGGACAACGAGATCGGCGCGTTCATCGAAGACGAAAGCGCGCCCTCGCCCTCGCAAGCCGTCTATGAAGAGCTGCTGCGCAGGAAAATTGACGAAGTGCTCAGCACGCTCACACCCCGCGAGCAGCGCATCTTGCGCTTGCGCTTCGGCTTGGTGAACGGCAAATGCTACACGCTGGAAGAAGTCGGGCGCAAGTTCGGGCTGACGCGCGAGCGCATCCGCCAGATCGAGACGCGCGCGCTGCGCCGCTTGCGTCACCCGCTGCGCAGTCGCTACTTGAGAGATTACCTTTGAAGCCGCTCAGCTCATGCGCGGTTTCGCGTGAGCAACGCGCACCCGTATAATCCCGCGCGCAAAGCATGACGCAACTCTCGGCGTTAACGGAGGACGCGCGCAGCAAGCCGCTTTCGCACATCCGCAACTTCTGCATCATCGCGCATGTCGATCACGGCAAGAGCACGCTTGCCGACCGCCTGATCGAGTTCACCGGCACCGTCAGCCAGCGCGAGATGCACGAACAACTGCTCGACTCGATGGAGATCGAGCGCGAGAAGGGCGTGACGATCAAAGCGAGCGCGGTGCGCATGCACTACAACGCCGACGATGGCCAAACCTATGAACTAAACTTGATTGACACGCCAGGGCACGTGGACTTCACCTACGAGGTGAGCCGCGCGCTGAACGCCTGCGAAGGCGCGCTGTTGGTCGTGGACGCCTCGCAAGGCATCGAGGCGCAGACGTTGGCGAACCTCTACTTGGCGCTCGAGGCGAACCTGCACATCATCCCCATCCTCAACAAGATTGACCTGCCGCACGCGCGCCCAGATGAAGTGGCGCAAGATGTTGGCAACTTGCTTGGCGATGACCCAAACACCATCCTGCGCATCTCGGCGAAAGAGGGCATCGGCATCAAAGACGTGCTCGAGCGCGTGGTGCGCGAAGTGCCACCGCCAAAGGGCGATCCCGATGCGCCGTTGCAGGCGCTGATCTTCGACTCGCACTACGACGCGTACAAAGGCGTAGTTGCATACGTCCGCGTTGTCAACGGTCGGATTGACATGCGCACGAAGTTGCGCATGGCGGCGACGGGCGCCGTCGCAGAGCCGCTTGAGATCGGCGTCTTCGCGCCAAACATGACGCCGACCGGCGCGCTCAGCGCTGGCGAAGTGGGCTACGTGGCGACCGGCTTAAAGAGCGTGCGCGAGTGTCGTGTCGGCGACACCATGCTCGATGCTGCGCGCCCCGCCGATCCGCTCCCCGGCTACAAGCCCGCCAAGCCCATGGTCTTCGCCAGCATCTTCCCAACAAACACCGATGATTACCCGCTGCTGCGCGATGCTTTGGAGAAGTTGCAGCTCAACGACGCTGCGCTCAGCTTCACCCCAGAGAACAGCACCGCGCTCGGCTTTGGGTTTCGCGTCGGCTTTCTCGGCTTGTTCCACATGGAGATCGTCCAAGAGCGGCTGGAGCGCGAATATGACCTCGATGTGGTGGTCACTGCGCCGAGCGTGGAGTACGAAGCGCTGCTCACCAACGGCGAGGTGATCCGCATCGCGCGCCCCGCGGATATGCCAGACCCAAGCCGCATCGCCGAGCTGCGCGAGCCTTGGATGAAGATCGAGATTTACACACCGGCAGAGTTTATTGGCCCGATCATGGACCTGGTGACCAAACGGCGTGGCGTGAGCGAGTCCATGGAGTACCTCGACGCGCGCCGCGTGTTGCTGAAGTACCGTATGCCGCTCGCCGAGATGATCGTGGACTTCTACGACAAGCTCAAGAGCGTGAGCAAGGGCTACGCCTCGCTCGACTATCACTTCGACGGTTACCACCCGGGCAACCTCGTCAAGGTGGACATCCTCGTGAATGGCGAGCCGCTCGACAGCATGTCCATGATCGTGCACCGCGATGACGCTTACCGCCGCGGTGCTGCGCTGTGCAAAAAGATCAAAGAGCTGATCCCGCGCCAGCTCTTCGAGGTGCCGATCCAAGCCGCCATCGGCGGCAAGATCATCGCCCGCGAGACCAAGCCCGCGCTGCGCAAAGACGTGCTCGCTAAGTGCTACGGCGGCGACGTGACCCGCAAGCGCAAGCTGTTGGAGAAGCAGAAAGAAGGCAAAAAGCGCATGAAGATGTTCGGCTCCGTCGAGATCCCGCAAGAAGCGTTCATGGCGATGCTCAAGCTCGAGGAGTGAGCCGCGCAAGGCGCGGGCGCAGCGCGTTGGTCATGTTCGACCGCTTTGTTTCCCCGTTCGCGCAACGTTACGGCAGCGAAGCGATGCGCATGCTCTGGAGCGAGCGCCAAAAGCGCTTGCTCTGGCGGCGGGTGTGGGTGGCACTTGCCGAGGCACAAGCCGAGCTCGGCATCATCTCAGCAGAACAAGCCGCCGACCTGCGCGCGCACATGGAGGACGTGGACGCGCAGAGCATCGCGCGCGCGTTGGAGATCGAACGCGAGATCCATCATGATCTCATGGCGGAGCTGCGCGTCTTCGCGGCGCAATGCGCAGCGGGAGGTAGCGTCGTGCATCTTGGCGCGACCTCAATGGACATCGAGGACAACGCAGAAGCGCTGCGCTTGCGCGAGGCGCTGGCGCTGTTGCGCCAACGCGTGCACGACTTGATGCGCGTGCTCGCCGAACAAGTGTTGCGCCATGCTGATCACGTGTGCATGGCGTTCACGCATTTGCAGCCCGCTGAGCCGACCACTGTTGGCTATCGCCTAGCGCAAACGTTGCAAGACCTCATGGCGGACGAAGCACACCTGCGCGCGCTCGAGCGCGAGATCCGCGGCAAAGGGTTCAAGGGCGCGGTGGGCACGGCTGCCTCGTACGCGGAGCTAGGCGATGTCGCTGCGATGGAGCAGCGCGCGCTCGAGAAGCTGGGGCTAGAAGCGTTCCCCGTCACTACGCAGACGTATCCGCGCAAGCAAGAGTGGTGGGTGCTCAACGCACTCGCGGGTTTGGCGCAGACGCTATACAAATTTGCCTTCGACCTGCGCGTGTTGCAATCGCCGCCCATTGGCGAATGGCGCGAGCCATTCGGCGCAAAGCAAGTTGGCTCCTCAGCGATGCCGTTCAAGCGCAACCCGATCCTCGCCGAGCGCATTGACTCGCTCGCGCGTTTTTTGGCGGCGCTGCCGCGCGTGGCGTGGGATAACGCGGCGCATTCGCTGCTTGAGCGCACGCTGGATGATTCCGCTAACCGCCGCGTGCTTCTGCCCGAGGCGTTCCTCGCTGCAGAGGAGATCACACTGCTTGCAACGCGCATTGTGCGCGAGCTACAGGTGGACGAGCGACAAATCGCGCGCACGCTAGCGACCTACGCGCCCTTCGCAGCAACGGAGCGCGTGTTGATGGTGAGCGTGAAGGCAGGCGCAGATCGCCAAGAGATGCACGCGCTGTTGCGCGAACATGCGTTGCGCGCATGGGACGCCGTCGGGCGCGGCGAGCCGAATCCGCTGATCGAGTTGCTGTGCAACGATGTGCGGCTCACGCAATACGTTTCGCCGGCGACGATCCGCGCGTTGATGGATGCGCAGCACTACGTGGGGATCGCGCCGGCGCGCGCGCGCGCGTTGGCGCAGCAAGCATTGGCATACCTCGACGAGGCAGCGCGGCTTTAGATCTCCTCGGTGAACATGCTGCTGATGGACTCGCCGTTGTGCGTGCGGCGAATTGCCTCAGCGAGCAGCGGCGCGATCGAAAGCACCACCATGTTCGGCAGCCGCTTGTGCGGCGGGATCGGCACCGTGTTGGTGACGACGATCTCCTCAAGATCCGTTTGCGCGCGCAGTCGCTCGATGGCGGGCCCGGTGAACAGCCCGTGTGTGCACGCGACAGAGAGGCGTTTGGCGCCGCGCTCGCGCAGCCGTTCCAGGATCTCGATGATCGTCCCGCCGTTGGCGATCTCGTCGTCGAGCACAATCACGTCTTTGCCTTCCACGTCGCCGACGATGGTCTCGATGCGCACTTTGTCGTCTGCGAGGCGCTGCTTGCTGCCGGCTGCGACGGGCAGCTTGAGCAGGCGCGCGAATTGCGCTGCGGACTTTGCGTTGCCCAAATCTGGCGAGACGACGACGGTGTTCTCCAAGCCGCCGCGCTCTTTGAAGTAACGCGCCAGCACGTTGAGCGCGTTCAGGTGATCCACGGGGATGCTGAAGAAGCCGTGCACCTGCGGCGCGTGCAGCGTCATGGTGATCACGCGATCGGCGCCAGCAGTTTTGATCAGGTCTGCCACGAGACGCCCAGCGATGGAGATGCGGGGTGCGTCTTTTTTGTCTGAGCGCGCGTAGGCGTAATGCGGGATGACGGCGGTGATGCGGGCTGCTGCGGAGCCGCGCGCGGCGTCGATCATCTGCAACAGCTCCATCAGGTGCTCTTGCACGGGCGGCGAAAGCGGCTGGATGAAGAACACATCTGCCTCGCGGCAGCTAGCGAGCAATTGCACTTGGATGCAGTCGTTGCTGAAGCGGCGAATCTCAACAGGCGAGAGCGGGCGACCGAGGTACTTGCAAATCTCCTCGGCAAGCTCTGGGTGAGCACTTCCGCTGAAGACAGTGATTCCACGCATAGGCGCTTGCTTCCTCGCCGTCGCAGCAGCATTGGTCGTTGATGAAGGCGCGGCGTCGGCAATGCTTAGTCTATCGCATCTATCGCAACTGTTGCACGATCGCTTGTCCCGCTTCGGTGAGCCAGTAGGTAGCGGAGGGGAACTTCTTGTTGCTGCTGATCAAGCCGAGATCAACGAGCGCCTCCACGTCCTCGCGCGCTACAAGCTCGCTGCTGTCGTCGGGTGCGTGGAGCGCGAACGTTTTGTTGCCCTCGATGTCGCGGTGATCCTTCAGGCGGTAACCGTTGGCGATGGCGAGCAGGATGCGCTTCTGCGAGTCGGAGAGCATCGCTTCTCACCCTCCGCCACCTTCGCTCATGCGTTGCGGCGTTGTTGGATGAGCGCGGCAAGTTGCGCAAGCGTGTCGAACGTCTGCGCGCTGAGTTCTGCGTCATCCAGGCGCACGCCGAAGCGCGACTCGATGAACAGCCCAAGGTCCACGAGGTGAAACGAGTCAATCAAGCCGCTGGAGATCAGCGGCTCGTCGAGGCGCAGCGTGCGCTTGGGATTTTTGAGGATCGTCTTGGTGATGTACTCGGTGAGCGGTGCGACGATCTCTTCCATGGGTCGGTGGTTAGTTGTGACGCCACTTAATGCTGCAACCGATGCTGGGTTTCTGCACGGGGTTGACGGGCTGTCCAGCGAGGATCGCGTCGAGCGCGGCGCGCACGTCGGCGGCGGTGGCTTCTTTGCCGCTGTTGGGGCGCGTGTCGTCGAGCTGACCGCGATACACGAGGCGCATCTCGCCGTCGAAAATGAACGTGTCGGGCGTGCATTCTGCGCCGTAGGCGCGCGCCACTTCTTGCGTCTCGTCGAAGAGATAGGGGAACGGATAGCCGACGCGCAGCGCTTCCTCGCGCATGCGCTCAGGGCTGTCCTCGGGATATTGCACAGGGTCGTTGGAGCTAATGGCGATGAACGAGACGCCCTTGGGCATGTAATCCTTCGCGAGCTGCACCAGCGCCTTGTCCACGTGCTTGACGTAGGGGCAATGGTTGCAGATGAACATCACCACCGTGGCCTTGTCAGACTTGAGCTGGTCGAGCGAGAGACGCTTGCCCGAGACGGTATCCAACAGTTCGAACGCGGGCGCTTTGGAGCCTAGCGGCAGTTTCAGGTTCGGTCCAGCAATCGTTGGCATAGTGCACAAAGTGTAGCATCATCCGCGCGGCGCATCGCCATCAGAGCCACCCTGCGCGCTGGTAGTGTGCGGCGAAGTGGTGCGTCGGTCCGTGGCCTTTGCCCAAGTCCAGCGCATAGCGGAGCGCGAGCGTGATGTAGTCCTTCGCCTGCCGCAC
>JAUQQA010000013.1 GCA_030550095.1 Chloroflexota bacterium
TGCATCCGCTCTTCCGTGCGGCGTTGCGCCTCCGCAAGCGCTGCCATGCGCTCATCAAACACCTGCATCCGCTCTTCCGTGCGGCGCTGCGCCTCCGCAAGCGCTGCCATGCGCTCATCAAACACCTGCATCCGCTCTTCCGTGCGGCGTTGCGCCTCCGCGAGCGCTGCCATGTGCTCATCGAGCGCTTGCATCCGCTCTTCCGTGCGGCGTTGCGCCTCCGCAAGCGCTGCCATGTGCTCATCAAACACCTGCATCCGCTCTTCCGTACGGCGCTGCGCCTCCGCGAGCGCTGCCATGTGCTCATCAAACACCTGCATCCGCTCTTCCGTACGGCGCTGCGCCTCCGCAAGCGCTGCCATGTGCTCATCAAACACCTGCATCCGCTCTTCCGTACGGCGCTGCGCCTCCGCAAGCGCTGCCATGCGCTCACCAAACACCTGCATCCGCTCTTCTGTGCGGCGCTGCGCCTCCGCTAGGCTACCTACACGCTGCGTGAGCACACGAATGCTCTCTACGGTCTGTTGCTGGGCCTCAGCAAGCGCTTTCACCACTGCTTTCAGCTCGCTAAGGTCGCTCGCCTTCGCTAGCGTGTTAAAGCTCACCTCAAACATCTCTGCAAGCAGCTTCGCTTGCTCTTGCGAGAAGACAGAGGCAAGACGTTCTCCAAAGGTACGCTCGAAAAAGTTGCTCACCGCTAAAGATTATAGCCACCCCCCCCCCTTTGCCCATTTCGTCTCTTCTCGCCCAAATTCGCTAGACTAGTTCTTGGCAAGAGGAAGGGTAAATATGGACACCGCACAGGCTTTATTTGCACTGCTAACCAACCCCAACGTGGCCTACGTGCTGCTTGTAGCAGGGTTGTTGGCGCTGGTGCTTGCGATTGCGGTGCCGGGCACAGGGTTCATCGAGATCGCCGCCGTGGTATGTCTTGCGCTGGCGATCATCGGCTTGTCCCAATTGCCTGTGAACCTCGCCGGGATTGCGCTCATCGCGCTGGGGCTTGTGATGTTCCTCATTGACCTCAAAGTGCAGAGCGGGCTTGTCGCGCTAGGCGGCGCTATTGCCCTAGGGCTAGGCTCATTGTTCCTCTTTCGTCCCGGCGAGCAGGCCATTGTCGTCTCGTGGTGGCTCATCCTCGCGGTGACGCTTGGTTCGGCCGTGTTGTTTGGCTTCGGCACCACGCGCGCGCTCCGCGCCATGCGCACGCCGCCACGATTGGGCATGGAACGCTTGATCGGCACCCCGGGCGTCTTGCGCACCACGCTCACCCCCGAGGGCAATCACTTCGTTGGCACAGCGCTCGTGGATGGGGAGCTGTGGACCGTCCGCGCTGATGAGCCGCTTGCGGAGAACACTGAGATCATCGTGCGTGCCGTTGAGGGGCTGACCTTATACGTTGTGCCGAAGCACAACGAGGCGTCTGCAAACACGACGCCTCGCTCAGGAGCGCTGTAAACATGGGAAGTTCGGGTAAGCTAAACCTTGTTTGGAGGTAAGAGAACATGCTTGATCAGATTGTTGGCATTGTCGCGCTCGTCTGCGCTGCGTCTGTGGCGCTGTTTGTGCTGACGGGCGTTGTCTCCTCATTCGTGCGCGTGCTGCGCGAATACGAGCGGCTCGTCGTGTTTCGCCTCGGGCGCTGCATTGGTGTGCGCGGCCCTGGTTTGGTGATCTTGCTCCCAGTCCTGGATAGCGCGCAAAAAGTGGATCTGCGCGAGCAGTTCATGGAGGTGCCTCAACAAACATGCATCACGAAGGACAACGCGCCGATCAGCGTGGACTTCCTCATCTACTGGAAAGTGGTGGACCCGGAGCGCAGCGTGTTGCAGGTGGGCAACTTCGCTGCCGCCTCGCAAGGGATCGCCACCACGACGCTGCGCGCTGTGATCGGCGACATCACGCTTGATGAGGTGCTCGCGCAGCGCGAGCGCATCAACAACGCCCTGCGCAGCAAGCTCGACGAGGTCACCGAGCGCTGGGGCGTGAAGATCACCGCCGTCGAAATCCGCGAGATCGTCCCACCGCGCGATGTGCAGGAGGCGATGAACCGCCAGATGAGCGCCGAGCGCAACCGCCGCGCGCTGGTGACCGAAGCCGACGGCAAGCGCGAGGCGGCAATCGCCATGGCACAAGGCGAAAAGGAAGCTGCGATCCTGCGCGCCGAAGGCCTGAAGCAATCTGCCATCCTCGAAGCCGAAGGGCTAAAGCAATCGCAGGTGCTCAAGGCGGAAGGCTTTGCGCTCGCGCTCCAAACGATCTTCAACGTTGCGCGACAGGTTGACAGCAACACCATGCTGTTGCAGTACCTCGAGGCGCTTAAGGCTCTCGGCGCAAGCCCCTCGACCAAGTACATCTTCCCCATGGAGTTCACCTCGCTTGTGAAGCCCCTGGCAAACATGGCAGAAAGCAACGGCCGACGCGAGTCCACGAGCGAAACACGCAAAGAGGGGTGAGCCTATGTCGCGTGCTGTACCTTCACGTTGGCGCAACGCTCAACTCGACGCGCTCGACGCGCAAATCACGCGCTGGATGGCGCGCCACGGTATCACACTGCTGCGCATCGGGCTGGGCGTTGTGTTCCTTTGGTTCGGCGCACTGAAGTTCATCCCTGGGCTTAGCCCAGCACAAGACCTCGCTACGCGCACTATCACAACGCTCACGCTTGGGCTTCTGCCCGAACCGATTAGCCTCGCGTTGCTCGCTGCTTGGGAATGTGCCATTGGGCTTGGGATGTTGAGCGGGCGCTTTATGCGCGCGACCATCCTTTTGCTGCTGCTTCAAATGCTCGGCACGCTCACACCGCTGGTCCTTTTTCCAGCCGAGACATGGCAAATCGTCTTCGTTGCGCCTACCCTTGAGGGGCAATACATCATTAAGAACCTCGTGCTCGTGAGCGCTGCACTGGTCATTGGCGCCACCGTGCGCGGCGGATACATCCTCGCAGAACCGCATGCATCGAGCACCTCGTGAATCCGAAAGCGCTGCTCAGTGCGTTGGATTTTTCGCGCGACGTGGCGGCATGGCGGCACTTGCCTGCTAAGCCGCCACGCTTTGCGCCGCTGCCCCCAGCGCTCCACCCCGCGGTCAGTGAAGTGCTGCGCGCACAGGGCATCGCACAGCTCTACACCCACCAAGCGCAAGCGCTCGAGGCAGTGCTCAGCGGGCACCACGTCGTGCTCACGGCAGGCACTGCGAGCGGTAAATCGCTCGTCTTCCACGCTGCAACGCTAGACGCGCTCATGCGTGACCCAGAAGCCACAGCGCTGTGGTTGTTCCCCACCAAGGCGCTTGGCTACGACCAGCGCGCACGTTTTGCCCCTTGGCTCGCCGCTGCCGATCTCCCCGAAACCTGGTGCCAAACCTATGACGGCGACACCGCCAGCGCCCGACGCGCCGCTGCGCGCCGCGAGGCACGTGTGATCATCTCCAACGCCGACATGCTCCACGTCGGGATTTTGCCTAATCATCCCCGTTGGGCCTCCTTCTTCCGCGCGCTACGCTACGTGGTCATTGACGAGCTGCACGGATACCACGGCTTATTTGGCAGCCACGTTGCAAACGTGTTGCGCCGATTGCAGCGCGTGTGCGCGTTCTACGGGTCAACCCCCACCTTCATCCTCACCTCTGCCACCATCGCCAACCCCCGCGAACACGCGGAGCAACTCATCGAAGCCGAGGTGCGCTGGATCAGCGACGACGGCAGCCCTCACGGCGAACGCCACGTCTTGCTCGTCAACCCGCCAATCGTGGACACAGCGCTTGGGCTACGGCGAAGCGCGCTTTTCGTCGCGCGCGATATAGCCGCGCAGACCTTGCGCGCTGGGTTGCAGACGATTTGCTTCGCACGCTCGCGCAACATGGTCGAGCTGCTGTTGCGCGCGTTACAAGAACACGCGCCCGATCAGCGCGTGGTCGGCTACCGCAGCGGTTACCTCCCTGACGAGCGCCGCACTATCGAGCGCGATCTGCGCAGCGGCGCGATCCGCGGCGTCGTCGCCACTAACGCGCTGGAGCTGGGTGTGGACATTGGCGCGCTCGATGCTTGTGTGATGCTCGGGTTTCCCGGCAGCGTGGCAAGCTTCTGGCAACAGGCAGGGCGCGTTGGGCGGCGCGGTATGCCTTCGCTGGTGGTGATGGTTGCCACAGCCGACCCGCTCGACCAGTTCCTCGTCGCACACTCGGAGTATCTCTTCGAGCAGCCACCTGAACACGCGCGCATCGCGCCGGATAACCTCGGCGTGCTTGCGCAACACACGCTCTGCGCGGCGTTCGAGCTGCCGTTCACGCGCGGCGAGCGCCTTGGGCGCGCCGAGGTTACCGATCTGCTCGATGCTTTTGCCGAAGAAGGCTTGCTGCACGCAAGCGGCAGCGCCCACTTGCCCCTCTTCCGTCATCATCCTTCGTCTGCACCCACCGAGACGCGCTACACCTGGATCGGCAGCGAACCGCCCGCGCAAACCGTGAGCTTGCGCGGCATTGGCGAGCGCGTGCGCATCATTAACGAACAGGGTGACGTGATCGGCGAGACCGACCGACACACCGCCCCCGCGCGCGTGCATGAAGGCGCGATCTACCTTCATCAAGGGCAAACGTATCGCATCGTGCGCCTCGATTGGGAAACTGGCGAAGCAGTTGCCAAGCCCGAAGAGACAGACTACTTCACGCAAGCTTCTGTCGTCTCAGAGGTGATGGTGATGCGCACGCTGACCAGCGAAGGCGCGCTCGGTCCCACGCTGAGCGAAGTGCAGGTAACAACGAGCGTGCCCCGCTACCGCCGCGTGCAATTCAACACGCACCGCACGCTCGGCTGGGACGACATACGCTTGCCTGCACAGACATTGGAGACAGTGGGCTACTGGTTCGCGCTCACAGCCGAAGCTGCGCGCACACTCCAACGCGAAGGCGTGATCGGCTTGCCAAACGACTACGGCCCTAACTGGGCGCAGCAGCGCGACGCCGCACGCGCGCGCGACGGTTACCGCTGCCGCATCTGTGGCGCGCCCGAGCTACCCAACCGCCAACACCACGTGCACCACATTAAGCCGTTCCGCAGCTTTGGCTACATCCCTGGTGAGAACGACGCCTATCTCCAAGCCAACGCGCTGGAGAATTTGATCACCGTCTGCCCATCTTGCCATGCGCGCATCGAAACAGCCGAGGCGGTGAATCAATCGCTGGCAGGCGTGTGCTATGCGTTGGTCAACCTCGCGCCGCTGCTGGTGATGTGCGACCCAACTGATCTCGGCGCAACGTACGACGTTGCAGCACCTTACGCCAATGGACTGCCCGCGATTTTGATCTACGAGCAAACGCCTGGCGGCACAGGACTCGCCGAGGAACTCATGCTTCAACATCGCCAACTGTTGCGCCTCACCGAGCAGCGTCTCCGTGAGTGCGCGTGTGAGCGCGGCTGTCCCTCGTGCGTTGGCCCAGAGCCACCTACTGTGCGCGACACGCGCCGCAACCGCAAACACGACGCGCTGCGCGTGTTGCTTGCATTTGCCGCTCGCTAGGCAAGCGACCGCGCTTCGCGCTCTACCTCAGCGCAGCTACGCCGATTTCACTTCGTCGAACGCGCGCTGATAAAGCTCGTCCATTTTCGGGCTGCCTTTGCGCAAATACTCCAACTTGTCGCGCATCGCCTCCACGTTAGGATAAACCACAGGATCGCTTGCGAGGTCGGCATCAATCAAGCCTTGCTGAAGCGCAGCCTTGACGGGCGTGCCCATGCCGATCTCGTTGGCGTTTTCGGCTGCGATGTCTGGGCGGCAGAGGAAGTTAATGAAGGCTTCTGCCGTCTCCTTGTTGCGCGCGCCTTTAGGGATGCACAGGTTGTCCTGCCAAATCGTGCTCATGGGATCGGGGAGCACAGCGACAAGATTGGGGTTCTCGCGCTTGCCCTGGATGTAGTCAGTGGTATATGCCAACGCGCCGAAGAGGTCGCCCGCAACGAGGCTTGCACGAATGCTTGGGCTGTCCGTCAGCGTGAAGTTGGCGCGGCGCTTCAGCGCGATCAGCGCATCGCGCGCGGCGTTGATTTCTTCGGGGTTCTCCGTGTTGCCGCTGTAGCCGAGCACGCGCAGCGCCATCGCCATCGTCTCGCGTATGTCATCGAGCAACCCTAGCTTGCCGCGCAATGAATCGGGCCACTCCATCACTTGGCGCCAGTGCGTGATGGGTTCGGGCAGGCGCGTCTTGTCGTATACGAACGGCGTGGCGCCTTGGTTGTAGGCGACGGAGTATTCGTTGGTCGGGTCGAAGTAGGTGTTCTTGTAGGCGTCGTCCACCAACGCGAAGTTGGGCACGTTGTTGAAGTTGATCTTCTCCAGCATGTCGCTGGCGATCATCTTCGCCACCATGTAATCCGAGGGCGTGATCAAGTCATAGCCCGGGTTGCCGCCCGCCTTGAACTTCGCCTCCATCTCCTCGTTCGAGCCGTACACGTCCACATTGACCGTGACGCCGAACTCCTGCTTAAACTTCTCCAGCACGCTCTCGGCGATGTACTCGCCCCAGTTGTACCAGTTGATGGACTTTGCCAAGGCGGG
The DNA here is from genome assembly GCA_030550095.1 of Chloroflexota bacterium. Lineage (GTDB taxonomy): Bacteria > Chloroflexota > Anaerolineae > J036 > Brachytrichaceae > DRWP01. Next base: position 6,552 of record JAUQQA010000013.1, read on the forward strand.
TTGTGCAGGCGCGGTGGTCGGCGAGGATTCGCTCGCTGGCGCAGGCGCTTGCTGTCCCCCGCAGGCAGCAGCCAGCGCTGCCATGCTCCCTAAGCCAAAGGTCATGCGCAAGAAGGCTCTTCGGTTCATGGGTTATTGCTCCTCTTCGTGAAGTTGAATTGCAGAGATTATGCGCTACCGCGCGCTTGTGCGCTGTTGCAAGGCATGTGAGAGCGAGACCAAAACGAAGGACAAGATGAGCATCACGGTCGAGATGGCGTTGATCTCGGGTGTGATGCCTCGGCGAATCTGACCCCAGATGTACACTGGCAGCGTTTGCGAACCCACGCCAGTGACGAAAAAGGAGATCACAAAGTCGTCGAGCGAGAGCGTGAACGCCAACAGGGCGCTGCTGACGATGCCCGGCATGAGCAGCGGCAGTGTGATGCGCCGAAACGTCGTCCACTCATCCGCGCCGAGGTCTTGCGCTGCCTCTTCCAGCGAGCGGTCAAAGTCCGCAAGGCGCGCGCGCATGGTGAGATAGACGAACGGCATACAAAACGCGACGTGCGAGATGATCAGCGTGATCAGCCCGCGTTCCAGCCGGATGGCAGCGAAGAAGAGCAGCAGCGAAATGCCCATCACGATCTCGGGAATGATCACGGGCATGTAGAGCAATCCATCCCAAACCGACTGGAACCGAAAGCGATACCGCTCCATCGCCATCGCCATCAGCGTGCCGATCACCACAGAGGCAGCGGTGGACACCAGAGCAACGATCAAGCTGTTCAATGCAGCGTCCAAGATGCGCGGGTTGTTGAACAGGCGCTCATACCACTGCAACGTGAACCCCTGCCAAACTGCACCCGTGCGCGCGCTGTTGAACGAGAAGAGGACCAACACCACAATCGGCACGTAGAGGAAAGCAAACGTGAACAAGGCGATGAGTGTGAGCACAAAGCGCCCCAGCGTAGGGCGCTGCGCCGCCTCGCGCACGCGCGGTCGCACGGCCTCGCGCTCGCCAAGCAGGACGATAGGGGTATCTGTGGACATCGCAGATTAGATCAGCACGCGTTGTGTGCCGCGCGCACTGCGGAAGTAGAGCACGGCTGCAATCGTGACGATCACCATCATCACCAACGCAAGCGCCGAGCCAAAAGGCCAATTCACGCTGGCGCTGAACTGCTGGGCGATGGAGTAGCCGATCAGGTTGGTGCGCCCGCCGCCCATTAGGTCCACTGTGATATACGAGCCGATCGCGGGCACGAAGGTGAGGATCGAGCCAGCCACCAGCCCTGGCGAGATCAGCGGCAACATCACACGCGTGAACGCGCGCCACGTGTCCGCGCCGAGATCATGCGCAGCTTCCATCATCGTCCAGTCGAATTTCTCCAGCGAGGTGTAGAGCGGCAAGATCATGAACGGCAGGTTGCCATACACCAAGCCGATCATCACCGCGGTCGGTGTGAAGATCAGCTCCAGCGGCGGCAGACCAAGCGCACGCAGCAGCGTGTTGATCGGGCCGTTTGCGCGTAGCATGAACTGCAGCGCGTAGGTGCGCACGAGAAAATTGGTCCAAAAGGGGATCATCACGGCGAAGAGCGCGAGGTTGCGGTATCGCCGCGGGAGCTGCGCCATGAAGAGCGCCACGGGAAACGCCAGCAGCAGCGTGAGCAGCGTGCTGAGCAACGAAAGCCAAATTGAGCGCCAAAGCAGGTCGAGATACAGCCCCTCGAAGAGGCGCACATGCAGCCCGCCCTCGAACGAGAGGCTCGGCGCAAAGCGAATATCGCGCACGATGGTGAGGTAGTTCTCGAGCGTGTAGGGCGGCGTCGGGAAACCTTGCGCATCGCGCGAGAGAAAGCTGATCACACCCATGATGGTGAGCGGCGCTAGGAAGAAGAGCAGCAGCCAAAACGCCCCCGGCGCCATCAGCGCCGCAACGCGCAAACTCGGGTGCTCCCGAAGAGCCTGCATCATGGCACTAGTCCACCAAGATCAAACCGTTTTCCGGCGGGAACGACAGCCATGCTTGCTCGCCTGGACCGAAAAAGTAGTTTGGATCCAACGTGCTGATAGAGTTTTGCTCCCACACGTCAATCATTTGGTCACCAAGGCGCACGATCACGCGCGTATCGGAGCCAACGTAGGCGATCGAGCTGACGGTGACTTCGTAGCAGTTCGGGCTGCCGCTCGGCTGGTCGAGGAGCTGCAACTTTTCCGGGCGCACGGAGAGCGAGGCGCGCACGCCGGGACGCACGCCTTCGCCTGCGCGCCCGACGAACCGCCTGCCGTTGACTTCGATCACCGCCATCTCGCCGTTCACCTCTTTCACCACGCCGTCGAGGAAGTTGGTCTCGCCGATGAAATCGGCGACGAAGCGGTTGGCAGGGCGCTCGTAGATCTCCAACGGCGTGCCGATCTGCAACACGCGCCCCTTGGAGAACACAGCGATGCGATCGCTCATCGTGAGCGCTTCTTCCTGGTCATGGGTGACGAAGATGAAGGTAATACCCACCTCGCGCTGCAAGTTTTTCAGCTCGATTTGCATCTCTTTGCGCAGCTTGGCGTCGAGCGCGCCAAGTGGCTCGTCGAGCAGCAGCACTTTAGGACGGTTGACCAACGCGCGCGCCAGCGCCACACGCTGTTGTTGACCGCCAGACATTTGGCGCGGGTAGCGGTTCGCCATTTGCGGCAAGCGCACCAGCTCAAGCACCTCGCGCACGCGTCGCTTGATCTCGTCGCGCGGCACGCCCTTCATCTCCAAGCCGAAGCTGATGTTCTGCTCGACGGTGAGGTGCGGAAACAACGCGTAGGACTGGAACACAGTGTTGACGTTGCGCCGGAAGGGCGGCGTGTTGCCCATCGGCTTGCCGTCAATGTAAATCTCACCACTAGTCGGGCGCTCGAAGCCGGCGATCATGCGCAGCGAGGTCGTCTTGCCGCAGCCCGATGGTCCGAGCATGGCGAAGAACTCGCCAGGGCGCACCGCCATCGAGACGTGATCCACCGCGACCACGTCGCCGAACACTTTAGTTACATCGCGCAGCTCGACAGCGTATTCTGCCAACGCTTCTGCCTCCGTTGCGAGATGCCGAAACAAAGCTGCACACCCGCTTTGCGTGGGTGTGCATAGAGCGATTTTATACAAACCTCCTCGCTATGCAAAAGCTCACTGCGCCTTTTTCGAGGCTGTTGGCGAATCCAGCACCTCGCGCAACACCTGCGCGATTTCCTCAGCCGGCAACCCATCCTGCAAGAAGTAAATCAGCCGCCCTTGCGGGTCGAGGACGTAGAAGAACGGCGCATGTGGCACCAGCACGCCCTCACGGTTTTCGTAGGCGTGGATGCCGAAACGCAGCGTCAGCTCGCGCATGACAGCACGCGGCGCTGTTACACCGACCACAGGGGCAGGCTGTGCAGCGATGTGCGCCTTGAGCGCCGCGGGGTTATCCTCGTGTTCGTCCACGCCCACGAGGATGAACGCGATCTCTGTGGCGCGTGCGCCGAGATCGCGCGCCACCGCGTTGAACGTCGGCAGCGCCTGCACGCAACCTTGTTCGCGGCAGCGCAGGTTCACAAATGCGATCAACGCTACTCTGCTGCGAAAGTCGCTCAGGCGCGTTGGTCTTCCTTCGTGATCCACCAGTGGCACATCTGGGGGCACGATGGGATACTCCACCCGAATCGCGCGCGGGGGCAGCGTGGGCACAGGCTCTGGCACACCCGGCGCTGCACATCCGCCCAACACCAGCACAGCCGCAAGCGCCGTCATCACCTTGCGCATGGCGACTTGCACTTTTGCGCACTTGGATGAGCAAACCCTGAAAAGGAAAGACGCGAAGCTTGCCATAGAATCAGGGCAACAAAGCCCAAAACCCACACTGGTGACGTGTGCGATGTCAGTGTTGAGCTACTTTCTGCGGCGGTTGATCGTAACCGTGCCGCTGTTGTTTTTGGTCACGCTGCTGGGGTTCACCATCACGTACTTGATCCCAGCCGACCCGCTCGCCATGGTGATCTCGGAACGCGCGATGGCGAACCCGCAAATCGTTCAGGCATATCGAGAGCGATGGGGACTGGATAAGCCGCCGCACGAGCGATACCTCACCTACGTGAGCAACCTGCTGCGCGGAGACCTGGGCGAATCCATCGTCACGCAGCAATCCGTTGCTGCAGACATCGCGCGCTACTTCCCGGCAACCGTTGAGCTCGCGATAGCGGCAACCCTCGTCGCCGTGACGTTCGGCGTGCCGCTTGGCATTCTCGCTGCTGTTTACCGCGAACGCCTGATCGATCACCTCGCGCGGCTGATCTCACTGATCGGCGTATGCGTGCCGGTGTTTTGGTTAGGGCTGCTAGCGCTCGCTTTGTTCTACTACCGCTTGCAGTGGATGCCCGGCCCTGGGCGCGTGAACGCGCGTCTGGAGCTGCCGCCGACCGTAACCGGTCTGCTCACCGTGGACAGCGTGCTGGCGGGGCGCATGGATGTGCTGGGCAGCGCGCTGCATCACCTCACGTTGCCAGCACTGGTGTTGGGTGCGTACAGCATGAGCCTGATCACGCGCATCGTGCGCTCAGCCATGATTGAGGTGTTACAGCAAGACTACATCCGCGTCGCGCGCGCAAAAGGCTTGATCGAGCGCGTAGTGATCCTGCGCCATGCGCTGCGCAACGCTGCCCTGCCAGCGATCACCGCCATCGGTCTTTCCTTCGGCAACCTCATGGCAGGCGCGGTGATGACTGAGACCGTCTTCGCCTGGCCCGGCATTGGGCGCTACGCGGTTGAGTCCGCAGCTAAGCTCGACTTTGCGCCGATCATGGGCGTGACGCTCCTCGTGGCGGTGATCTACATCGCGATCAACTTTTTGGTGGATCTTTCCTATGCGGTGCTCGACCCACGCATTCGCCTCTCTTAACTGAGCCATGAGCCTTGCGACCACACTCCCTGGGCAAGCCCAAACCTTTGATGAACGGTGGTTAGCCTTGCAGCGCGCAGCAAGCCGCTTTTTGCGCAATCGCTCAGCGACCATTGGCGCGAGCATCGTGTTGTTCTGGCTGGTGGTGGCGTTGCTGGCGCCGGTGATCGCGCCTTACTCGCCCACAGCGCAGCGCATCACCAATCGGCTTAAGCCGCCCAGCGCGCAACATCTCTTCGGCACCGACGAGCTGGGGCGCGACATCTTCAGCCGCGTGCTCCACGGCGCGCGCGTGTCGTTGCCGGTAGCGCTCGCAGTGGTCGTCATGACGAGCAGCGTGGGCATTTTGTTGGGTGCCGTAGCAGGCTACCTGGGCGGCTTCGTGGATGAGGTGATCATGCGCATTGCGGATGCGGTGCTGGCATTTCCCTCGCTCATCTTGGCGATCGCCATCACCGCTGCGCTCGGACCAGGGTTGATCAACGCTGCGATCGCGGTGGCGTTGGTGCTCTGGCCTGAGTACGCACGGCTAATCCGCAGCCGCGTGATCGCGCTGCGCGAGATGGAGTTCGTCACGGCTGCAACGGCGCTGGGCGTCTCACGACGACGCACGCTGTTCAAGCACATCCTTCCCAACGCGCTGCCCATCATGCTCGTCAAGGTCAGCCTCGACATGGGCAATGCGATCTTGCTGGCTGCTTCGCTTTCGTTCGTCGGGCTTGGCGCCGTGCCGCCCACGCCAGAGTGGGGCGCGATGATTGCAGCAGGGCGACACAAGTTCTTTGAGTGGTGGTTAGCGGCGTTCCCAGGCCTGGCGATCTTTACCGCAGTAGTCGGCTTCAACTTTCTTGGCGATGGGCTGCGCGATTTGCTCGACCCGCGCATGCGCCGCCGCGGCTAATAAAAAATGCCGACGGTCAGACTCGAACTGACGACCCCGCGATTTTCAGTCGCGTGCTCTACCAACTGAGCTACATCGGCTTGTGTGTTGGGATTATACCTTGCCTGCGCGGCAGCGCAACGCGCATAACGACGCTGAGTTTAGCTCATCGTTATAATCGCCGCATGCTAAGAAAAGCTGCAAGCTTACTGCTGCTTGCTGCTTGGCTTGCGGGCGTTGCCTCGCCCGCCCACGCACAGAGCACCGCGAGCTGCCAAGAGCACCTCGTGCAGAGCGGCGATACCCTCCTAGCGATTGCCCTGCGCTACAACACGAGCGTGCGCGCGCTGCAAGCTGCGAACAACTTGAGCAATCCCGACCTCCTGCGCGTCGGTCAGCGCCTATGCGTGCCCATTGCTGCGCCCGCGGCGTCCACCGTCCACGTCGTCCAAGCGGGCGACACTTTGCTCGCGCTTGCGCTCCGCTACGGGGTCTCGCTTGATGCGCTTGTGCGCGTCAACAACCTGAGCGATCCCAACCGCCTTGCCGTCGGTCAACGCTTGTTGATCCCTGTTGAGAACAACGCCACAGCTCCTTCGCAGCCTGCCGCTTTGCCGGCTGTTCCCGCAGCATCCGTCGTGCCTTCATCAGCCTCGTCGGCGGACATTGAGGCGATGCGCCGAGCGCTCTTGGAGCTTTACAACCAAGCGCGCCAGGCAAACGGACTTGCACCGTTGAGCTACTCGCCAGTGCTGGAAAGTGCCGCGCAAGCGCACGCTGAGGATTGCGCGCGGCGCGGCGCTTGTAGCCACATTGGCTCCGACGGCTCGCGCAGCAGCCAGCGCATCGCGCGCGCTGGCTACGCAGGTCGCTTCACAGGCGAGAACTGGGTGTGGGCGCGCACGCCAGAGCAGGCGTTCACTTGGTGGTATCACCGCGAGATGCCCGACGGCCCTCATCTGCGCAACATCCTCTCGCCACATTACCGCGAAGTTGGCTTCGGCATTGCGCCTGCGTATGGCGGCGCGTTTTACTTCATTGCGAATTTCGGCGGCTAGCCGCGTTGCGCAACGGATTCGGGCGACCAAGCTGCGCAAACGCCAAATCCTGCATTCGCCACATCCGCCGACGCTGTGCCAGCGTGTGGTGATCGAAGCCTAACAAGTGGAGCACGCCGTGGATCACCAGTAAGCGTAGCTCGTCTTCAGGCGCGTGTCCGTGCTCTGCGGCTTGGGCATACACGCGCTCCATTGAGATGGCGAGGTCGCCGAGGTGAAAGGGGATTTCGTCTGCGCCTGGCGGCGTGATCCACACCCCTTCGCGCAGCGCCTCGGTGCCGAAAGAGAGCACGTCAGTAGGCGCATCCTTGCCGCGAAAGCGGCGGTTGAGCGCACGAAGCTCTGCATCGTCGGTGAGGCGCACAGCAAGCGCAACGGGATGCGCCAGGCGCACCTGCGCGAGCGCTGCCTCTGCTGCGGCGCGCACCAGGGCGCTTAGCCCCTGTTGGCGAAAACGCGCGCGCACGTGAACCTCAATGTGCGGCTTGCTCAAGACGTTGCCCACTCCTCCTTCACCTCAGGCAAGGCAGCGCGTTTTGTGTCGCTCAAGGTGGGATAGTGAAGGCGCGGGTGATACATGCCGCGCAGCGTCTCGAGAAAAGAGTGACGCACCACTTCCAGATCGCGCAACGTGAGCGGGCTTTCGTCGAGCTGGTGATCAGCAAGACGATCTGCAAACACGCGCTGGATCACAGCTTCAACTTCTTCCACGCTGGTGCAGCGCGCAGCGCGCACCGCAGCCTCCGTGCCATCGGCTAACATGACCAACGCGGTCTCCTTGCTGCGCGGCTTCGGCCCAGGATAGCGAAATTGCTCGGGATCCGTATCTCCTTGCTGGAGCGCCACGGCGTACTGGTATGAGGTCAATGTTGTGCCGTGATGCTCCGCGATGAAATCACGGAGGCGATGTGGCAGATGGTAGCGCGCTGCCAGCTTCAAGCCCTCCGTCACGTGCTGGCGCAGGATCGCCGAGCTGGTGTAGGGATCAAGCTGATCGTGTGGGTTGACGCCTTCAAACTGATTCTCGATGAAAAACTGTGGATTGACGAGCTTGCCGATGTCGTGAAAGTAAGCGCCGACGCGCGTGAGCAGTGCATCTGCGCCAATGCGTTCGGCAGCTTGTTCCGCCAAGTTTGCCACCATGAGGCTGTGGTGGTAAGTGCCTGGCGCCTTGACCACCATCTCGCGCAGCAGCGGATGCGAAAGACGGGATAGCTCTGTAAGCTGGACGACGCTGAGCACGTCGAAAACAGCGCCCGCAAGAAACAACACCGCTAACGCAATGCCGGCAGCGACCACGCCGCCCAAGACGCTTGCCAACGCGCGCGTGGCGAGCGACGCCCACCCCTCAGCCTCCACAAGCGGCACTCCCAGCGCCAACACCATCGCCGCCTGGACCGACCCAGCGACTGCGCTGGCGCGCAGTAGTTGTCCGAGGCGCTCCGCGCGTCCAAGCGAGAGCACCGCGAGCGTGCCGCTTATGGCGAAGGTGATCACCATCTCAAGCGGTCGCTCCAGCCCCATCCCTGCGAGCACGCCGACTATCGTCGCTGCGATCACGCCGCTCAACGGGCCTAACCACGTTGCAACCACAAGTGCCGTTGCTGAGAGCGGCGTAAGAAACGGCAACACGCCTTGACTCGGCAAGAGCCAACGCGACAACGCAACAACAACCACGATCAACACCATGCTGAGCCACACGGTGCGCAACGAGCGCCCTGCCGATAGCGGGTGCAACGCAGCGCGGAGAAAGCTCAGCAATGCAACAACGCTTATAAGCGCAGCGCTGAGCAACGTGGCAAGGCTCAACGTGGGGCGGCTCAAGTTAAACTTCTCCAGCGCTTCAAGCTCCAACGCGCCGATGATCTGCCCGCTGCGCACGATGATCTGGTTGGCCTCGTATGTGCGCTCGATGGGCTTAACGCTCTCGCGTGCAGCCTTGCGCGCTGCCTCGGTGGCTGCGGCGTCGTAGTTGGTGTTCGTGACCAGCAACGCGCTAGCAAGCTGATACACCACCTCAGCCTCCTCGGGCGACAAACTTAAGCTGATGTACTGCCCCAAGCCAGCGCGCACCTTGTCGAGGTTGTCGGGGTGAATGGGCGTGCGCAACACAGTGTCGAGGACGCTCAGCACTTGTGAGGCGACGCGCCCCCACTGCGCATCGTTGAACCGCAAGATCGCCAGCGCCGTGTTCTCAGGGAGCTGGTCGAGCGCTTCGAGCGCGCGCAGACGTGCCAATCGCTCAGCCTCGCTCAGGTCTGGTTCGGCGCGCAACACGCGGATGCGGTCCAGCAAGGCGAGCGCGGTTGAAAGTTGACGACGCGCGATCTGCGCGTCAGGCGGCGTGAAGATCGGCGCCACGCTCGCTTCCGCCAAATCGCGCTGGCGGTTGGTCTCGACCTCGCTGATGTAGGTGAGGCGATAGGGAGCGCGGATGTCCATCGTGGCGACATCGCCGCGGCTATAAGCGATGCCGCTGCCCACGATGTAGCGCACCAGTTGCGCCGCCGTCAGGCCCACAACGCCAACGCTGAACAGCAGCACGATCGCCGCTGTGCGCTGGTGATGTGCAAGCCACAAGCGCCAACTTGCAGGCGCATCTGCACGCAGTTTCATGATCGCGCTCTCTCAGCAAAAAGCTAAATTCGCCGCTGCGCCCGTGCGCAGCAAAATAACCAATCAGCCCGAGAGCAGCGCGCGCACGATTTCGCTCACCAGCTTCCCATCTGCGACGTCTTTGACCTTCGGCTGCAACACCTTCATCACGGCGCCCATCTGCTTGGCTGAAGTCGCACCGACTTCGGCGATGGCTTGGCGCGCAAGCGCTTCGATTTCTTCGCGGCTAAGCTGGCGCGGCAGAAAACTGCGCAGCACCTCCAACTCAGCCTCTTGCTGGGCAGCGAGATCCTCTCGACCCGCCTTGCGCGCCTCTTGCAGCGATTCCTCGTGCTGTTTGATCTCGCGCCGAATGAGGGCAAGGATGTCGCTATCGCTCAGCACGCCACCGCGCCCATCTGCGCGCGCGTTGACCTCTTCGTTCTTGATGCTTGCAACCAGCAAGCGCAATGCGGTGCGCTGCGCTTCGTTGCCACTGCGCATCGCTTCCTTCAGCGCATCTTGGATCCGTTGCTTGAGCGTTGGCTGCTCCATAGGCTATGTGGAATGATAAACGAAAAAACGAGGGCGTTGTGCAATCGCCCTCGTGAGGTCAAGAGGCTCAAAGGAGAAAGGCGGGTGCGCGTTCGCCTTAACTTTCAGGTTGGGCGAACTTCATCGTCTGGCGCCGGCTCTTGCGCAGCTTTGCTGCGCGCTTGCGCTTGTTGATCACGCTCGGCTTTTCAAAGAAGCGACGGTTGCGCACCTCGATCAAGATGCGATTGCCCTGAACAATCTTGTTGAAGCGCCGCAGCGCCGACTCAAACGATTCGTCGTCTTCAACGATCACGCGAGCCACCAAATCACCTTCTTTTTGTCCATGATTTTCAGGCGAGCGCCTGAAGGAACATTGGGCATTATACCTAGCTAACGTCGCCTAGCTTCCTCCGCGCTTGCGCCGAATTTGCTGTTACACTTTGCACCATCCCCACACGCCCAAACGAAGCCCCATGAACGTTGAGCTTCGGCATATCCATAAGTGGTTTGGGAGCGTGCACGCCAACGACGATGTTTCGCTGCGCGTGCGCGCTGGCAGCATCCACGGCTTGCTTGGCGAGAACGGCGCCGGCAAGAGCACCCTTGCCAAGATCCTCAGCGGCTACATTACGCGCGACAGCGGCGAGATCCTCCTCGACGGCAACCCTGTGGACATTCGCACGCCCACCGACGCCATTCGCGCCGGCATTGGAATGCTGCACCAGGACCCGCTCGACTTTCCGCCGCTAACAGTGCTCGAGAACTTCATGCTTGGTCAGGCGGGCAAGACGTTGTGGCTGGATCATCGCAGCGCGCGTCGCGCCTTCCTCGCGCTTGCGGCGCGCTTCCAATTTGACCTGAACCCCGATGCGCACGTGAGTGAGCTTACTGTGGGCGAGCGCCAACAGCTAGAGATGGTGCGCTTGCTTGCGCTCGGCACGCGCGTGCTGATCCTCGACGAGCCGACCACGGGGATCTCAGCCGAGCAGAAGATGCTGCTCTTCGCTGCGTTGCGGCAGCTTGCTGCCGAAGGCAAGGCGATCATTTTCGTCTCACACAAGCTCGAGGATGTAGAGGCGCTCTGCGATGAGGTCACTGTGTTGCGCCATGGGCGCGTGGTTGGCACAGTCTCGCTGCCATGTCCTGCGGAGACCCTGGTGGCGATGATGTTCGGCAAGGTCCTCGTCGAGCCGGCGAAACCCCATACCGCCCGAGACGCCGTCGCGTTGGAGCTGCACAACGTCGCGATCCGCACCGAGCTGTTCGATCTCCATGTGCCACACCTAGCCGTGCATCGCGGCGAGGTGATCGGCTTAGCCGGGTTGGAGGGGAGCGGACAGCAGGCTTTTCTCGAGGCGTGCGCAGGAGTGGGGCGGCTGGCGCACGGCACCTTGCGCATCAACGGGCAAGACTTGACCCACCGCCCTTACCGTGATTACCTTGCCGCTGGGGTGTGCTACGTGCCCGCTGACCGATTGCGCGATGGTTTAATCGCTGGCTTGACCATCCGCGAGCACGTCGCGCTGCGCGCGCCGCGCGGCTTTTTTATCAACCACGCCTACACAGCCCAACTTGCCGAAGAGGCAATCCGCGCCTTTAACATTCGCGGCACGCCAGACTCGCGCGTGGAGCGTCTCTCGGGCGGCAATCAGCAACGCACACAGCTCGCGTTGATGCCCTCGCCGCTGAGTGTGCTGCTCATGGAACACCCCACACGCGGCTTGGACATTGAGAGCACGCTCTGGGTCTGGCAACAGCTCATCGCACGCTGCCAACAAGGCACAGCGATTGTGTTTGCCTCATCTGACCTAGACGAAATCTTGCGCTACAGCGACCGCGTGCTTGTGTTCAGCGGAGGACGCATCTCGCCGCCGCTGAGCACAACAACGCTCACCGTGGACCAGCTCGGGCACATGATCGGAGGCAAATTCTGAGTATGGCTGCGATCCCTGCCTTGCGCGAAAGCGCCTTCGCAACTGCACATCGGGTCGGCGCCTTGGTTGCTGCGTTGGTGCTGCTAGTGGCGCTCGTGCTGCTCGTCGGCGAGTCGCCACTGGCGGTGTTTGGCGCGTTGCTCAACGGCGCCTTCGGCACTTGGGACCAAGTGGGGCGCGTGGTCAACACGCTGACAGTGCTGCTCCTGTGCTCCGCAGGATTGGTGTTCACGTTCAACGCTGGGCTTTACAACCTCGGCGTTGAAGGGCAGGTGACCGTGGGCGCGATCGCCACTACGTTCGTCCTGCGGCTGGTGGGCGAGATGCTGCCTGGTCCGCTTGCGATCACGCTCAGCCTCGTTGCCGGCGCACTCGGCGGCGTGAGCTGGGGGCTGGTCGCGGGCGCACTCAAGGTGTATGGTCGTGTGAGCGAGATCTTCGCGGGCTTGGGGCTGAACTTCATCGCGCAGGGCGCTGCGATTTATCTCGTCTTCGGCCCGTGGAAGCGCCCAGGCGTCGCATCCACAAGCGGCACAGAGCCGTTCGGCGAACATCTGTGGTTGGGCACCTTCGGGCGCACCGAGGCCACTCCTGTTGGCGTGGCGTTGGCGCTGATCGGCTTGCTCTTCACCATCCTCATCATGCAGCGCACCTACTTTGGCTTGCGCTTGCGCGCTGTAGGTCATAACCCGCGCGCTGCCGACATCCTCGGCGTCTCTTCAGCAAGACACTTGCTCAGCGCGTTTGCGCTCTGTGGCGTGTTCGCAGGTGTGGCGGGCGCGTTGCAGGTGGTGGGCAACTACCACCGCCTCACACCAACCATCTCGGGCGGCTTGGGCTTTTTGGGGCTGCTGGTGGTGATGCTCGCGGGGTTCAACGCGCTGTTCGTGTTGCCGATTGCGTTCTTCTTTAGCGCGCTCAACGTGGGCAGTTTGCAACTGCCGCTTGTGTTGCAGCGTGTGGACTCATCACTTTCGGGCGTGATTCAAGGCGTGTTGGTGCTTGCCGCGCTGATGGGGCGCGGGTTGGCGCAGCGCCGCGCAGGAGGGAGCGCATGAGCGGAGAGCAAATCCTAGTCGTGCTTGCCACCGCGATCGCCTCGGCGACGCCGCTTGTGTTTGCCGTGATCGGCGAGACGCTCTCCGAGCGCGCAGGCGTGATCAACCTCTCCGCTGAGGGCACCATCATGTTCTGCGCGATGGTCGGCTTTGCCGCTGCGCTTGCGAGCGGCAGCGTGTGGTTGGGATTTCTCGCTGCGGCAGCAGTGGGCGCGCTCATCGCGCTCATCGTCGCCTTCAACGCGATCACGCTGCGTCAGTCGCAGATCGCGGTGGGGTTCGTGCTGGCGCTGTTGTTCAGCGATCTCTCTTCGTTTCTCGGCGTGCCGATCGTGCGCATCCCCGGCCCAACGGTGCCGGCGATGCCGCTGCCTTTGCTCAGCGAATTGCCGATCGTGGGGCGATTGCTGTTCAGCAGCGATGTGGTGGTATATGCCAGCTACGTCTTGATCGCGATCACATGGCTGTTCTTCTATCGCACGCGCGCGGGCTTGATGCTGCGCGCGATCGGTGAACAACCCAACGCGGCATTTGCACGCGGCGCCGACGTGATCCGCCTTCGCTACCTCTATACGCTCATCGGCGGCGCGCTGATGGGCATTGCGGGCGCTGCGTTCTCGCTTGACTTCAAGGCGGGGTGGAGCTTTCGGCACACCGGCGGCTACGGATGGATCGCGCTGGCGATTGTGATCTTCGGTGGGTGGAACCCCCTGCGCGCAGCGTTTGGCGCTTACCTCTTCGGCGTGTTGCAATCGCTTGCAAGCGTGGCCCAGGATCAATTCCAAGGCGTCCCCACCCAGGTGCTGAACGTGGCGCCATTCGCGCTGATGATCCTATTCCTCGTGCTCACCTCGGCAGGATGGCTGGATCGCCTGCTCGTGCGCGCGCCTGCAAGCGTACGTCGGCGCGTGTTACAAACGCTGCGCACAGCGCCCCCTGCCGCGCTCGGCAAGCCGTTTGTGCAAGACTGAGCACGCGCGCATAACCTGTAAGCGATGCGCTCCACCATTCCACTCGAAGCGCTCAAGCGCCACCTCGTAGGCGAGGGCGCTGTGCTCATCGAGGGCAAACGCGCGCGCTTCGTGCTGCCACCTACGCCCGCTGACCGCTACGCCGATGCGCAGCTCGACGACTACCCACACACGTTGCCGCGCCAGTTCACGCGCCAACCGCCGCAGACGCTGGTGGTGCGCGTGCGCTTCTCGCACCCGAGCGGCGCGCTGAAAGGCACAGCGGGCTTCGGATTTTGGAATCATCCCTTCACGCGCAACGGCGACGTGCTCGCGCCGCCGCGCAACGTGTGGTTCTTTTACAACTCGCCCGAGAGCATGCTGCGCGTCTCCTCGCAAGGCGCGGCACATGGTTTCAAAGCTTCGGTGCTCAACGCGCGCCTGCCGTTTTCCGAGCGCGGGCGATTCGGCAGTGCGGCGCTTTGGCTTGCCAACCGCGCCCTGCGCATGCCTTTGCTAGCGCGCTTGGCGCTGGCGCTTGGGCGCCGCAATGCTGGCGCGCAGGAGCAGTTCCTCGATCTCGACCTCACGCAGTGGCACACCTTTGCGCTCGAGTGGGGATGCGACGAAGCGCGGTTCTTCGTGGATGAGCAACTTGTGCTGCGCGCGACTAACCCACCCTGTGAGCCGCTCGGCTTTGCGATGTGGATCGACAACTACCGCGCCGCAGCCGACGCCGCGTATGGGTTCGCTTACCTAGCGATTGCCGAAGAGCAATGGATGGAAGTGGAGTGGTTATGAGCGCATCAGCAGGCGCACAAGCACCACCGCAGCCAACGTCAACGCTACCGCGCCAACCCAAGCCAGGTTGTTGATGAGCAACAGCGTGCCGCTCATCAGCAGCGCCGTGAACACCAGCGCCCAGGTCAGCCGCTCCACGCTGCGCTCGATGCGGCGCAAATCATTGGTGGAACTTGGGCTGAGCTGCGCGCGCACTTCGAGCTGACCGCTTAGCGCGCGCGAGAAGAACGCCTCACTCTGCCCTGGCAGTTGCACCGCCTGGCGCAGCAGACGCGCGCCCTCGTTGATCACGGTGCTCACCGTGCGCTGGCTGAGCTGTTGCTGCTGCTCAGCTTGCTGCGCGAAGGGCTGTAGCGCCTGCCACGGATTGAAGTCGGGGTCCAGCGCCGTGAGCATCCCGGCGAGGATGTTCGCCGCCCGCCCCAGATACAACACGTTCTGCGGGATCTGGAACGGCAACGTGGAGAGCAGATCGCGAAACTCCAGCCCGAAACGGTACATCTCCTCGAACTCCACGTTGCTGAGGTCGTTGAGCGCGACGCCCCAGAAGCGGTCGAACAACTGCGCGATGGCTTGCTCCACGCGCGCCAGGTCAGCATCGGGCAAAAAGAAGCCAAGGCGCTGCGCGGAAAGCGTCCAACGATGCGCGTCCTTCAGCGTAACGGCAATGATGAACTCGCGCAGCTCTTGCACGAAGTTCGGCGGCAGGCGCCCCATCATGCCGAAGTCCACATAGGTGAGGCGAAAGGGGCGCCCTTCGCCGATCGGCACACGCCACGCGCGCGCCGTCTCAATATCCAACGGCTGGACGAACAAGTTGCCTGGGTGCGGGTCGGCGTGAAAGAAGCCATGGGTGAAGACCTGCTCCAAGTACGTCTCGAACAGCTTGCGCGCCACCTCACGCCGCGAGACACCAGCGCTCGCAAGTCCTTCAAAATCGGTGATCTTGATGTCTTCGACGTTCTTGAGCACGATGACGTGCTTGGTGGTGAGCGCGTGGTACACGCGCGGCACGCGCACGCCGGGATCGCGCAAGAAGTTGCGGTTGAACGTCTCGGCGTTTTGCGCCTCGCGCAGGTAGTCCAACTCCTCGAACACCACGTCGGCGAACTCCTGCACGAGCGCGTCGAGGTTGGCGCGGCGCCGGATCGGCTCGTAGAGCTTGAGCCATCCCACGATGGTGCGCAGCGACTGGAGGTCGGTGCGCACGATCGCCTCCATGTGCGGGCGCTGCACCTTCACCACCACACGTTGGGGCGTGGGCGGCTTGCCGTTCTGCACCGGCACGAACTCCGAACGCAACACTGCCAAATACACCTGACCGAACGAAGCCGCCGCCACAGGTTCGGGGTCGAACTCCTCAAACACACTGTGGATGGGACGCCCCAGCTCGCGCTCGATGCGCGCGAGCATGATCGGTGTTGGCTCTGGGGGCACGGCGTCTTGCAAGCCGCTCAGCTCTGCGATCACCTCGGGCGGTAACAAATCCACGCGGCTGCTGAGGAACTGCCCAAGCTTGATCCAAACCCCGCCGAGGTCCACCGCCAACGCCCGGAAGCGCGCCGCCAGCCGCACCAAACGCTTGATGCGCGTTTGCTCCACGCGCGCCTTGCCGATCAAGCGCGCCATGAGCACTTCCCAGAAGATGAACGAAAGCACCATGCGCGCGCCGAACCACAACGCGCGGCGCGCGCGCCGCTTGAGCACACTGGGGCGCAAGGGTGGCTCGGGCACAGGCTGCGGCAGTGGCTGCGTAGCCTGCGCCTTGTGCTGCGCGATGGCTTCAGCGGAGATCATGATGCGTGTTCACCATACCCATCTCACGTGAGGAAACGCTGAGTCGTACACTGGTCGCATGAACGTCCTTTATCTCTGCCCGCTGGGCAAGCAGCACCAAGCTTGGCGACTGCAAGCCGCGCCTGCAGATGTGCGCGTCGTGATGCTGCGCTCCTCCGAAGCGCCCCGCGAACGCGTGCAGCAGCATCTGCGCGATGCCGATGTGCTGATCACCGAGCGCAGCGGCGCAGTCGATCGCGCCTTGCTCGAGCACGCGCCAAGGCTGAAGTTGGTCCAGCGCATCGGCTCGCTATACCACGACATTGACCTCGACGCCGCGCGCGAGCGTGGGGTCGCTGTGTGCGTGCGCCCGATCATCGGCACGATCGCTGTCGCGGAGCACGTGCTGCTGCAAATCCTCGCCGTGCTGCGCCGCGCCATGCCGTTGCAGCATGTGCTGCGCACCTCGCCCGAAGCCTTTCTGCACACTGGTCCGCGCCGCACTGATGAGGACGTGTTCGCCTTCAACTGGAGCAACCAAACGCGCATTGCGCTGATCTACGGCAAGACGATCGGCATCCTCGGCTTCGGCGAGATCGGCGTTGAATTGGCGCGCCGCTTGCAACCGATGGGCTGCCGCGTGCTGTACCACAAACGCCATCGCCTGCCCTCAGCGGTGGAAAAGGCACTCGGCGCCGAATACCGTGACGCTGAAGCGCTCCTGCGCGAGAGCGACATCGTGGTGTGCCTGCTCCCCTACAGCACCGAGACCGATCAGTGGCTCAACGCGGAGCGCCTCGCCCTGATGAAGCGCGGCGCGTGGCTGATCGAAGCGGGTAGCGGCAGCGTGGTGGACGAGCGCGCGGTTGCCGAGGCTGTGCGCAGCGGGCATCTTGCCGGCGCTGCGTTCGACACGTATGAGTGGGAGCCGATCCCGCAAGATAACCCGCTGCTTGCGCTTGCCGATCAAGACCCCGAGGCAAACCTCTTCCTAACGCCCCACATCGGCAGTTGCAACGACGCCGGACCCGCTAATGAGTTCGCCGCGTTCTACGAGAACGTGATCCGCCTTCAGCGCGGCAAACCCCTTGTTGGGCGCATCACCTGATCACTCCATCTGCTGCTTGATCTTCGCCCATTCATCCTTCAGCGTCACCGCGCGGTTGAACACAAGCTTCTCGGGCGTTGAATCGGGATCAACGACGAAGTAGCCCAAGCGCTCGAATTGATAGTGCTTGCCAACGGGCGCACCCGCGACGCTGGGTTCAGCATAGGCTTGCACCACTTCGAGCGAGTTGGGGTTGAGGTAGTCAAGGAAGTTCTCGCCCTCCTCGAGGTCTTCCATGTTGGCGCGCGTGAAGAGATGATTGTAAAGGCGCACCTCGATAGGCAGTGCGTGCGCAGCGCTCACCCAGTGAATGGTGGCTTTGACCTTGCGCCCGTCTGGGGCGTTGCCGCCGCGCGTCGCTGGGTCGTAGGTGCAACGCAGCTCGACCACATTGCCCTCGGCGTCCTTCACCACCTCTTCGCACTTGATGAAGTAGCCATAGCGCAAGCGCACCTCTCGCCCAGGTGCCAGGCGATAAAACTTCGGCGGTGGGTTCTCCATGAAGTCCTCTTGCTCGATGTAGAGCACGCGGCTAAACGGCACTTGGCGCGTGCCGGCGCTGGGGTCTTCGGGGTTGTTGATTGCCTCCAGCCACTCCACCTGACCCTCGGGGTAATTCTCGATCACCACGCGCAGCGGACGCAACACCGCCATGACGCGCGGCGCTGTTTTGTTCAGCTCCTCGCGCAGGCAATGCTCCAGCAACGCGATGTCCACCAAGCTATCGGCCTTGGCGATGCCGATGCGCGCACAAAAATCGCGAATGGCGCTGGGCGTGTAGCCGCGGCGTCGCAAGCCGCGCAACGTCGGCATGCGAGGATCATCCCAGCCGCGCACGTAGCCGCCTTGCACAAGCTGGATCAACTTGCGCTTGCTGAGCACGGTGTAGCTCAGCTTCAAACGCGCGAACTCGATCTGGCGCGGCTCGAAGATCTCCAGCTCGCGCAAGAACCACTCATAGAGCGGGCGGTGATCCTCATACTCCAGCGAGCAAAGGGAGTGCGTGATGCCCTCGATGCTGTCGCACTGGCCGTGAGCGAAGTCATAGGTGGGGTAGATGCACCACTTGGTCCCCGTGCGGTGATGCGGCGTGTAGAGGATGCGATACATCACAGGATCGCGGAGGTTGATGTTGCCCGAAGCCATGTCAATCTTGGCGCGCAGGGTGCGGCTGCCCTCGGGGAACTCGCCGCGACGCATGCGTTCGAACAGCTCCAGGTTTTCCTCCACGCTGCGGTTGCGCCACGGGCTTTCGCGCCCCGGCGTGGTCAGCGTGCCCCGGTATTCGCGCAGCTCCTCAGGCGAAAGATCGCACACGTAGGCTTTGCCCTTTTTGATCAGCTTGACCGCGAACTCGTAGAGCTGCTCGAAGTAGTCGCTGGCGAAGTACAGCCCATCCCACTCATAGCCCAGCCAACGCACGTCTTCGATGATCGCATCTACGTACTCCTGCTCTTCTTTTACAGGGTTGGTGTCGTCGAAGCGCAAGTTGCACGTGCCGCCGAACTCGCGCGCGATCTCAAAATCCACATACATCGCCTTGGCGTGGCCGATGTGCAAGTAGCCGTTCGGCTCTGGTGGGAAGCGCGTGCGCACATAGGTGTAACGCCCAGAGGCGAGGTCGTCGCGGATCGCCGTGCGGATGAAGTCTGACTTCTCGGGTTTGGTTTCTGGTTTTAAAGTTGCCGAGGTCGTCTCTGTGGTCATAGGCGGAGAGAGTATAAGCAGGAATCAAGCCGCTGCGTGTGCTTTCTCAGCGCTGATGAGCAGCGCGCCGATCGCCGTGGCGTAGCCGGGGCGGTTGGGGATCAGCACGTCCGCGGCGTAGAGCTGCGCGACGGCTTCGACGACGCGACGCGCTGAGCTCATGTCCATTAGGTGACCTACGAACACGATGGGGAACAGCGCTTCTGCGCGCGCTGCGTTCACCGCCGTGATGCTCACCACCTGCGCCACCATCGTCACGATCGCAGCGGCAAGGTCAGCGCGCGCGAAGTCCGCGCGCTCGAGCAGGGGCACGCGCCCGAAATTCACCGCCGTCGCATCCGCAGGTAAGCGCCCAATCGCGCCGCCAACCGCGTCGCGCAGCGAGAGATCAATCGCGTTTGCCTCGCCTTGGAGTGCGAGCGCATCCACCTCGCGCGGGTCCATGCTGCCGATCAACAGGCGCGCCAAGCCGAGCAAGGTGCCGCCACCCACGGCACTGCCGCTGATGTGGTTCACGTGCCGACCGCGCACCGCCACCACCGCCGTGCCTGATCCGCAACTTGCCACGGTTGCAGCCTGGAGCTCAGCGCGTGCCTCGCGCGCTAAGCGCAGCGCACCACACCCCACCGACTCCAGTTCGTTCGCGTGATGAAGGGCAAAACCATCCGCCGCAGAAAGCAGCCTGTGCCGTCCGCCCGTCACCGCAAGCAGCCGCACGTCGCTTGGCGCAACCGCGAGCGCGTCAAGCACTGCGCGCACCAACGCAGCGCTTGGTTCGTGGTGCCCGCGCAGCGTCACCATGCGCCACGTGTGAAGCGGCGCTTCTGGCGCCGCTGTTGCAACAGCGTCGAGGTTGGAAAGGCCGAAGTCAATACCAACGTACACGCGCGTCTCCTAGCGCTTGGCTTCGCGCATTAGATCAATCAGCGCGAGGATTTGCGCATCGGTGAGGCCAACGCGCCCGCCGTTCGCCGGCATTGCTTGCCCGCTGAAGTTATCGGGCGCGTTTGCAGCGCGCCCAGCGCGCATGAAGGCGAGCAGCTCCAGGTCGCTGCGTTCGCGCAGAAACTCGGGGCGCACCCAGATCATGCTGGCGTTTGCTGGGCCGTGACATCCGATGCACGATTGGTTGTAAATGCGCAGCGCTTCCTCGCGCGTCGCGCGCAGCGCAATCCCTTCGCTCGGCATGGGCAAGCTCACGGGCGCAGGCGCCGCGGTGGCGCGCTGCGCGGTCATGACGCCGCTCAGCACGAACAGCGCCACCACCGCCGCGACTGCAACCCCCACTGAGAACGCAGGTGAGAAGCCCAGCAGCGGTCCTTCCGCAAGGTAGTCGAGCTGCACGGCGCGATTGGCGCGCAACGCGAGCACACTGCCAACGATCACAATGGCAAACGCCACCCACGCGAGCATGGGGATGGTGATGAAGCCCAGCCAGTTCAGATAGTCCACCGAGCACGGCACGCCCACCCGGCACGACTCAAACTGTGCAAACGCCGGCACTTTTTGCAGCAGGATGTGATACGTGGACGCCAGAATGCCGGGCACCGCCAAGACAAGCGCATAGCGCGGCGTGTTGCGATCACGCGCGATCAACCCCGCCGCGAGCACCACCGCTAGCGGATACATGGCGACGCGCTGATACCAGCACCACAGGCATGGAATCCAGCCGAGCACCTCGCTCATGTAAAGGCTGCCCGCTGTGGCGACCCAGGCAGCGAGCAGGGCCAGGTATAAGCCTGCGCGCGCTACATGGGCAGCGAGGGGCAAACGCACAGTCTCGGTTTGTGTCTCGCGCATCGGGTCTTGATGATAACGCTCGCTCAACCCGCCTTTCTCTCACGCGCGCGCGTCTCGTGAAAGGCGCAGCCCCTCCCAGCGTTTAACCAAGTCGTTCTCAATGCCGATGCGGTCGAGCACGCGCCCGATGATCTGCGTCACCACCTCGTCTAACGTCTGCGGCTGCGCATAAAACGCGGGCACCGGCGGGAACACAACGCCGCCCATCTCAGCAAACTGCGTGAGCGCGCGCAAGTGTCCGACATGCAGTGGCGCCTCACGAAAGAGAGCGATCACAGGGCGCCCTTCTTTGAGGCACACATCTGCCGCGCGCGCGATCAAGTCGTCGGTGAACCCGTAGGCAATTGCTGCGATTGTCTTTACCGAGCAGGGCGCGATCACCATGCCCATGGTCTTGAACGACCCACTGGCGATCGCTGCGCCGAGATCGGTGTGCGGGTGTACCACACAGGCGAGACGTTCCACGTCGGCAAGGCGCCAAGTCGTCTCGCTGCGAATGGTGAGCCGCGCCGCTTTAGAGATCACCAGATGCGTTTCGATGTCCGTTGTGCGCAACACTTCGAGCAGGCGGATGCCGAGGATCGCGCCGCTGGCGCCACTCATGCCGACGATGAGCCTGCGCGGGGTGGTCATGCGCGGCAGTATAGCGCGCCAATGCGTTCAACCGCCGTTGTATAGCCTCTCCAACGCGCCGATGCGCTCCGACCAATCGAAACGCGCCCACAGGTGTGCCTGTGCCGCGCGACCCAGCGCCTGGGCTTCGGCAGGATGATCGAGCAAGAAGCGCAGCGCCTCACGAAAGGCCGCTACGTCGCCCGGCGGCGTGAGCAAGCCACATCGCCCGCCGTCGAGATACACACGGTTCATCCCAACGTCGCTCACCACCATCGGTTTGCCGCATGCCATGTAATCCATCACCTTGCCGCTGCACTTCGCGCGGTTGATCGGTGTGTCGCGGTAGGGGTAAAGCGCGATGTCGGCAGCCACCAAGCGCTCCACCAGCGCCGCGTGCGGCATGAAAGCGTGCCATTCGACGCGCGCTGCAAGCCCTGCTTGTTCGATCTGCGCGCGCAGGTGCGGCACGCCCGCGCCGCTGGCGATGATCGTCCAGCGCCAAGGGGAATGCACAAGCGTTGCCAGCGCGCGCACGGCGACATCGAGGTCGTGGTTCAGCGGCACCGTGCCGGCGTAGATCAGCACTGGCGTTGTTGCGTCCCAGCCGAAAGCGCGGCGCAAGACGTCGCGGCGTGCCTCAGCCTCGGCCACCTCCACGCGCCAGCGTGGGTCTGGACCGTTGGGCAACAGGAGCACCCCCGCATCGCGCCCGCGCAGGGCGTGCGTGCGCGCCACCAACACCTCGCTCGCGCATGTGACGGCGCGCGCGCGGCGCAACGCCCAGCGCTCCTGCGCGATCATTACCCAGCGCTGCAAGCGCGGATACGGGTTCACATCCACCCAGCCGCTGCGCCCCTCCCAGTCGTCGTTGTCCACGAACGTCGGCGGCAGGCCAAGCATCGCCAGCGCGCCCACCCCCACTGGCTTAAACACGTGAACGACGTGCGGCTGCAACCGTTGCACGTGGCGCACGAGTTGACGCGCTAATGCGAGGTGTAACGCGAACCCTCGTGCGCCACCTGGCAATCGCATGTTGACGAGATGCACGCCGTCGTCTGCCCACGCGCGCCCGCTCTCGCCCGGGTTGTCATAGGGTGGGATGAGGATGTGCACCTCGTGTCCGCGCCGAACGAGCGCCTTTGCCATCGGCAGCATGCGCGCGCTCACGGTGGCTTTCGGCGCAAACGCAAAGGGCGCAATGAACACAATGCGCACGGCGCCGATGATACCCACAGCGCGCGCTCAGCCAAGCGCGCGAGAATTAGCACGATGGACGCAGTTGGGATCTATGTGCACATCCCCTTCTGCCGCGCGCGGTGCACATACTGCGATTTCAACACCTACGTTGGGCAAGAGGCGCTGTTCGAGCCCTACGTGCAAGCGCTCGAGCGCGAGATCCGCGAACACCACGGCGAAGGACACACGCTGTTCTTCGGTGGTGGCACACCCTCGCTGCTCGCGCCTGCGCAAATCGAGCGGATCATCCGCGCGTGCCGCGAAGCGCTGGCGCTGCCGCACGACGCGGAGATCACTGTGGAATGCAACCCGGGCACCGTGACGATCGAGTATTTGCGCGCGCTGCGCGCGATCGGCGTCAACCGGCTGAGCTTCGGCGCGCAAAGCGCAAACCCCAACGAGCTGCGCTTGCTCGGGCGCGAGCACGATTGGCACACCGTCGTTGCCGCGCTCGAAGCCGCGCGCGCCGCTGGGTTTGACAACGTCAACCTCGACCTCATTTTCGGCTTGCCCTACCAAACGCTAGCACATTGGCAACACACGCTGCGCGCAGCGCTCGCACTCCAACCCGACCACCTCTCGCTGTATGCGCTCACCATCGAAGTGGGCACACCGATGCACGATTGGACGCGGCGCGGCGAGATGCCGCTGCCCGATCCTGATCTCGCAGCGGCGATGTATGCGCTTGCGGAGGAGTGGCTCGGCGCTGCTGGCTTCGTGCACTACGAAATCTCCAATTGGCATCGCCCCGGCAAGGCGTGTCAGCACAACTTGGTGTATTGGCGAAATGGGAGCTACTTCGGCTTTGGCGCTGGGGCACACGGCGCCACGCCCACCTTGCGCTACTGGCGCGTGCGCAAGCCCGCGGAGTACATCGCGCGCATCCGGCGCGGCGAGAACACGATCGCCGGCAGCGAACCGATCACGCCCGAGACCTCGCGCAGCGAGACGATGATGCTCGGGCTGCGGCTGCTTGAGGAAGGCGTTTCGCAAGCGCGGTTTGCTCAACGCTACGGCGCGCCTATTGCCGCGTTCTTCGCCGAGGCGCTTCGGCGCGGGGAACAACGAGGTTTGATCGAAGTAACGCCAGAACGCGTGCGCTTGCGTCCCGAGGCGCGCTTTGTGAGCAACCAGGCGATGATGCTGTTTGTGTAGCGCCGCTACGCTGCGAACGCCTCACCTTCATCTTCGCGCGTGCCCCAGCCCACTACCATCGCGATCGCATACTCGCGCTCGTGCGCGAGCGAGAGCGACCAACCGACGATCCCGAGCTGCTGCGCGCGCACAGCAGCGGCGCCATACAAGCGCACCTGTGGCTGTCCACGCGCGTTGTTCACTACCTCGACCTCGTGCCAGCCGATGCCCTCGCGCGCCAATGTGCGCATCCCCACGCCGAGCGCTTTGCCCACAGCCTCTTTGGCGGCAAAGCGCGCCGCAAGACGCTCTGCACGACGACCGCAGTAAGCAAGCTCCTGTGGCGTGAAGAGGCGCTCTAACAACCGCGCGCCATGGCGCTCCACCGCTGCCGCCATGCGCGGAACTTGAAGGATGTCCACTCCCGTGACCACAAACGTGCTCATGGTCCACATGTGGCGAGCGCGAAGTGCTCCACGTTCAGCCACTTGCGCGCCGCCGCCTGCACATCCGCCGCGGTGAGCGCGCGAATGCGCTCTGGCATGAGGCGCAGCCAATCTAGCCCGCGGTCGTAGCGCACCATGCCGAGGATCGCGTCGGCGATGCCTGCGTTGGTCTCTAAGTACAGCGGCAGTGAGCCAATAAACGCCTGCTTGTTGTCAGCCAGTTCGCGCGTTGAGACGCGGCGCTCTTGCAAACGACGCATCTCTTCCAACGCTAGCTGTACAACCGCTTCCACCATCTCTGGCGCTGTGGAGGCGCTCAGCACCCAGGGCGCAGGACCTTCGCCGCCGACGAATCGGCTCCCGATGTGATACACCAAGCCATGAAGCTTGCGCACGTGCGCCCCGAGGCGACCATACATGCCGAACACGCCAAGGATGTTGTTCATGAGCACACACGTGAGCCAATCGGGATCGCGCTGCGAAGGGCCTGGGAACCCCAACGCGATCTCCGTTTGCACCTTGCCTGGTAGGCGGACGTGCTTGCGACGTTGCTCGGCAAGTGGTGGCGCGGGCGGAATTGCGGCTTGTGGCGGGCGCTCGGCGTACCAATCGGCAAAGCGCGCCTCGACCCAACGCGCCATCGTCGTTGGGCGCACGTCGCCCACTGCCACGATCACCATCCCCTGCGGCGCGTAGTAACGCGCGTGAAAGCGCTGCACGTCATCGCGCGTGATGCGCTGTGCCGTCTCCACGTAGCCCTCCACGGGATGATGGAAAGGGTGCGAAGGCGGATAACACAGCGCAGCAAAGGTGAGATCGCACACCGCGCGCGCGTCGCTCTCGCGCTCCTTGAGCTCAGCGATCCACTCGGCGTGTTCGCGCGCGATCTCATCTTCGGGGAAGGTGGGAAAACGCAGCACCTCGGCAAGCACGTCGAGCATGGCGGGCACGTCCTCGCGCAGCGCGCGCAGCGCGAACGTGGTGAGCAACTGCCCTGCTGCAATGCGCAGCGCTGCGCCGCTGGACTCAATGCGCTCAAAAAGCTCGGCGTAGGTGAACGCGCGCGTGCCGCGCGCCAAGCACGCCGCCGTGAAGTCAGCCAACCCGCGCTGCTCAGGGGGATCGTCCACACTGCCAACGCGCAGGTAGCCTTGCACGACGGCAGCAGGCACAGCGCGGTTCTCGTACACAAGGAGTCGAATACCATTAGGCAGCGTGAAATCGGCGATGTTGCTGCTACAGGGAAGCACTCCTTTGGAGGAGCGCTCTTGCACACGACGAGTCGGCATCACAGCACAGCTCACCGACCCGGTGGGAAAAGCGCGATCACATCCCCCGCGCGCAAAGGATGTGCCAAACCTTCTGTATAACTCGCATCACGGCCGTTGACAAGCACGCGCCATCCCTTACGCAGCCGATACCAAGCCTGCGGCACCGTCCACAGTGCCTCAGTCTCCTCGGATACCCAGCTTCGCTCTAGGGCATCAGCACGTGTTTCAGGAAAGGCGTTGAAGAATCGCGTGAGTGCCTCCTCGAGCGTGGCGGGCATTCTGAGTAGAAACTTCAGCTCCGCTTTACCCACAAGCTGACGCACCCGACCATAGAGCTGAAGCGAAACAGCCGCTTCGCCTTCGACGAGCGCGCGCCCTTGGCGATAGCCAAAGAGCATAAGGCTGAGTTGCATATCGAGATATTTGCTCCAACCTGAAATTGCTTGAGCGAGTGTGTTGGCGTCAAGTCCTGCTTCTGCGAGATATTGGGCGAAGGCAGAAAGCACCCAGCCCATAGAGGAGACAACATAGACTTCAGGCGTGTGAATGCGCCTTGGGCCTAAGCCAGCATGTGACTTCCCTGCGTGGAACAGGTATTCAGCAAACGCCCCACTGGTATCTACAGCGAGCGTGCGCGCGAGCCAAACAGCGAAGAAACGACGGCGTTCCGCAAGGTGTGCTTCATCCACGCCTTGTTCCCAACCCAGAATTGCTGCTGTCTCGGGCACGCGCCGAAGGTGATCGTAGATGCGCACAACTAGTGAGCATGCGCGCTCTAGCAACGTCTCAATGCCGCTGAGCATCGCGTGACGCTCTTCAGGCATAAGGGGAGCAAAGCGCATCAACTGCGCCCATAGCTCACTGGGAGTCGGCTCTAAGCGCTTCAGCCAAAGATCATGCGCGGCCGAGGTGCAAACAAGCTCAGAAGAAAGCAGGGCAGGGACGCTCACCATGCTTGGATTATGCACCTGCAACGCTCAGGAGTGCCGCCTCGTTAAGAGCCGAGTGGCGAGGCGCTCTCCTAGAAACATGCTGAGCAGCGAGGGTTGAGGCAGCTTGCTTGGCTCGCCAGGTTCTGCGCGTCCTTTCCGCCACTCACTAAGCCACTGGGCGCGCCGCGCCTGTGCTTCTTGCAGCCAAGCGCGCACTGCTTCTGCGTTGGCACTGCTTAAGGCATCGCGCAGCGTCATACAGGCAAGCATCACCTGATTGAGCCAATGCACAGCAACCTCTGGCGCGGCAAACAATCGCGCAAGAGCATCCTCGATGTCTTGCTCAAGCGCGAGGGTAAACAGCACTGCATCCGCACCTGCCATCCATTGGCGTTCACGCCATGCAGGGTCCTCACTCACAGCACGCATCCATGCTGCGCTGAGCATCAGCGGCAGTAGTTCCGCGGCGAGGCGCATGCCGTCGCCTTCTTGAGGATCGACGAGCACAGGCACCGCTCCCAGCGCGCGCACGAGTGCAAGGAACTGCTCGACGCTGGCTTCACTGGTGCCTGCGCGCGGCGCCACAGCCCAGACCGCCTGCTGCAACGACATCTCCGCCGCCACTGGCGAGCGGACAAGCTGCGTGGCGAAAAAGCTCGCCGTGCCCGGCAACCGCTCACGCGCAAGCGCAAGCGCCTGTTGCAGCGATCCCCCCACGCGCACCACGAGCGCGCCAGGCGCTACGTCTTCACGAATGGCATCGAGCACCAAGCGCAGTTCGGCTTCAGAGCCAAAGATGAAAATGGCAGAAGCTCCCTCACTCGCTGCTGGGATGTTCCATGTGCGCTTGTGGATCGCGCCGCTCGCTTCGGCGCGCTGCATCGCTGCTGCGTCGCGGTCGTGCCCGACGATCTCCGCCTCAGGGAATGCTTGCCGCAGCGCGCTTCCCACAGCGATCCCCAGCGGCGTGCATCCAATGAGCGCAACGCGCACCTTGCTCATCGTCCTTACCCTAACAGCAAACTCACCAAAAAGCGCGTCGGCGGACCGATCAGCGCACCCAACACCCCAGAGATCGAGAGCAAGATCACAATGAGGAAACCATACTGCCCAAGGCGATAGAGGATGAATTCACTTGCCTCGGGCAACAACGCTGCGAGCACGCGCGAGCCATCCAGCGGCGGCACTGGCACGAGGTTAAACAGCGCCAGAAACACGTTCAACACCACGCCTGTTGAACCCACCATCTGCAATAAGCCCGGCACTTCGCTGGGCAACGCCGAGCGCAACACACCTGCAAGCTGGAAGAGCAGCGCAAAACCAACAGCGAGCACCAAGTTCATCGCCGGACCTGCCAGCGCAACCAGCGCACCCCCAAGCCGCGGGTCGGGACGCAACCGATAGGGATTGACAGGTACAGGTTTTGCCCAGCCGAAACCTGCAAGAGCAAACATCAGCGCGCCGATGGGATCGAGGTGGACAAGCGGATTCAACGTCACGCGCCCTTCGTAGTCTGCGGTGGGGTCGCCGAGGGCGCGCGCACTGAGTGCGTGAGCAAGCTCATGCAGCGGGAAGGCAACGCCGAGCAGCAGCACCAACACGATTAAGTCTGCAAGCGCACGCAGCCAATCGCCTTGCCCCAGCGCATTGAGCAAACTTGGCAGAGGACCGCCCATGATGCGCGGCGATTATAGCCAGCGCAACGGTCTTGCTCGAACGCTCCTCAGATGCGCGGCGCTCGCGCAGCCATGCGCTACTCGATCACGCCCATGCTGCGCAGCCAGTCGAGCCGCTGCTGAATGTACTCCAACGGCACGTTTTCAGCCTTGGCGATCGCGTTCCAGTCGGGCAAGCCAAACGGCGCCTTCTTCACTGCCTCAACAAGAGTGCGCTCCAGCTTGGTGAGCTTGAAGGGGAATTGATTCTGGTTCGTCATCGCTTCAACCAAGCTATGCCTGCCGCGCCGTCCTCAGAACGCGGGAGAGGCGGGGGCTTCCTCTCCCGCGCGAGAACGGAGGAGGTCTGTTCACAAGGCAGCGCGAAATAGTATTCTGCCTTGCTACTTAGCTTCATTATACCTTATGCTGCGCGTTTTGCACACCGCTTAAGAGCACGCCTGCGCCGAGCCTATACTTGTAACTGCGCTGTGCATCTTTTTCACAACGTGCGCGCCTTTGTCATGCAACAGCTCAGGCGCGACTGGGCTGTGTTAGCACTTGCGTTCATCGCAAGCACCGGCGCCTTGGTCACCGCACTCGCGCAAAGCCAGCCGAATTCACCGCTAGACTCGCCGATCTGGTCCGACCTAACGCCCACCATCGAAACGCCAACCGAGTCGCCTCAACCCACCGAGACACCGACGCCCACCGAGACGCCCACTCCACCAGTGCAGGAGTCTCCAACTGCGCCGCCTACCAATCCGCCCACACCAATCACTCCAACATCGTCTGATCCCGGACCGACGTCGGCACCCCCTCCGCCTCCGCCTACCAATCCCCCATCTCAGCCCGAAGCGACGCCGACCGATGAGCCTCTGCCCACGCGCCCTCCACAGAGAAGCAAGCCCACGACCACACCGATGCAGCAAATTCCCACACCGAGACCCTCAGCGCCGTCCACACCAACGCCCCCCATAGCAAGCGCAACTTCACAACCAGAGGCGATCGCGCCCAGCGTGGATGTTCTCCTCGCTGCGCCCACACAACGCGAGATGTTCCCCACCCATGCAGTGCGATATACCGTCTTCCGTCGGGCGCGTGGGCTGCGCGTTTGTCTTGTGGGAGGTGACACCGCGCGCACCGTGGATGTGCTCGTGGAGCTAAAAGAGGGTGCGATCAAAGGCGTTGCTTCCGCAGCGATTCAGTCTCTCGAGATCACGGGCAGCAAGGCGCGGGTTCGCTTGTGGATGCCCAGTTCCACTGGGGTCACCTTTGAGGTGCATACCGACGCGCCACCCTCTGCTCCCTATCGCGTGGTGCTGCTCGGCGCTGCGCTGTGGATCGCGCCTGCGCAGTGGAGCTTGCCCTGCGCCGAAGACACACAACTGCCTGCCCTCTTACCTGCCTCCTCGCAGTGGCTCGAGCCAGCGCACATTCGCGCCGTGCCTTCAGAAGCAGCGTCCACTCCTGCGCCTGCCAACATGGCGATGACTTTCGCCGATGCCAAAATCGCTCAACGCGCACCAACAAGCACTTCTGTTGACCTCCCTGCGCTGCGCTTAAGCGTGTATGGGGTGCGCGGTCTAGCAGCAGGCGCTATGCTCGTTGTTGTGGTGCTGATGCTTGCCCTCCGCCGGCGGCGTTGATCCTCACACGCGGACCAAAGCCGTAATCGTCACGCGCGCGCCTTGTGGTGTCTCGAGCCAAGCTCCCACCTCGCAATGCGGCGTGCGCACGTAGCCCAGCCCTACTTCGCGCACGGCGCTTGTGACTTGCCCCACAGGCGTGCCCGCGTGCAGGAGCACATCGCCGCGCACGAGCGCCTCCCCAGCACGCAACGCGCAAAGCTTTTTGGCGATCTGCCCCCGCGATTCCATGCGCGCGAGCACTTCCTGCCCTGTGTAGCATCCCTTGCTGAAGCTGATTGCCCCCCAAAGCCCTGCTTCCAAAGGCAAGTATTCCTCGCTGATCTCGTTTGGAAACGCGGGATAGGCGTGTTGCACGCGATACGCCTCCCACGCCTCGGCTTCCTCGAGCGCGAACTGCTCGCGCAACGTCGGCGCGCCGATCAGCCAATAGCCCACGCCCAGCGCTTCAGGCGCGCGCATGACGAGCGCATTGTCCATTACCGCGAAACGCAGCGGCTGCTCAGGCAACGCGTTGCCGTACTGCGCGCGCACCCGAGGAACGTCAAACGCTCCTATCACCACCACATCGCTTTGCGCCTCAACGCTTACATCATCGTTGAAGAAAATGTGCTTGCGCAGCCAACGCACCGTCTTCGCCTGTGCGCCCGCGCTGCCCAGCAGCAGCAAAGCGTCGTCGAGCGCAAGCACGATCAACCAATCCACCATGCGCCCGATGGGCGTGGTGAGCACGGTGTAGCGCCCTTCGCCTGTTTGCATCCCGCGCAGGTCGCCTGTGGACATGCGCTGGAGAAAGTCGAGCCGTGAGCCACCGCGCAACTCGATGCAGCTCACATGGGGCGTGAGGTCAAAGCAGGGCATCGCACCTTAACGCTACTCTGTGGCTTGATCGTTCTCTGTGGCACCGCTTGCGCCGAGCTGCTTGGCGAGCGCCACGTCTGTAGCACCTACCTTTTCCCATATCCAACCTGCGAGCGATTGCCCGCGCAATGCCGCGAAGCGGCGCGCGTCGAACAGCGCTGACTCGTCGTGCCAAGCCTCAAGACGGCGCACCAGTTGGTGATGGGCGTTGCGGAAATCGGCTAACAGCCGTTCGGGCGGGCGGGCGCGTTGCTCGGCAATGGCGTCTGCTGAGATAGTGAAGGGGCGCTCGATCGTCGCAGCCACGCCGCGCTCCAACTGAAACAGAGCGGTCACAACTTGCGTCACGCGGATCGCCTGCTCAGCCACCGCTTTCCAAGCGGCAGCGTGGGGTGGGCTTGCGTCGAGCAGGGGTGAGAGTTGCGCTTCTAGCTGCTGCCGCGCTCGACGCAAAGCCTCGATCAACGCGGCCTTGGTGCGAAATGAGAGCGTGTCACTCATAGCGCAAACCTGCGCTTACCTACTGGGCACGCACGCGCGCACAAAGCTACAGAACAGCGCTTGCATATCGGCGCGCTCCGCTGCCATGTCTTCGGGATGCCACTGCACGGCGAGGAAGTGGCGCAAGCCTGGCAGCTCTACGCCCTCGATGATCCCGTCGGGCGCGCGCGCCGTGATCACCAAGCCGGACGCAAGCCGATCGATGGCTTGGTGATGAAAGCTGTTCACGCCCACCTCGCCCGCGCCGACCAAGCGCGCAAGCAGCGAGTTGGTCTCCACGCGAACGGTGTGCAGCACCTCGCTGCGCCGGCTGTGATCGCCGCTGTGTCGCAGGGCGTGGGGCACAAGCTCAGGGATGTCCTGCACGAGCGAGCCGCCGAGCGCCACGTTCACCACCTGAATGCCGCGGCAGATGGCGAACAAGGGTTTGTCTGCCTCGGCTGCCCAGCGCGCAAGTGCAATCTCTAGCTCGTCGCGCGCGTCGTCCACGCCGTAGGTAGTGGGGTGCGGGGATTGGTGATAGCGTGCGGGATTCACGTCGCCGCCGCCGGTGAGCATGACGCCATCAGCTTGCTCGAACAGCGCACGAGCCTCATCCAAGCCCACGCCCACGGGGAGCAACAAAGGCACCGCGCCACAGGCGAGCAACGCCTTCACGTAGTTCTCGCCGAGCGAGAAGCGTGGCCTTGGGCCTTCGCCTTGCACAGGGATCGGGATCAAAATGCGCGGTTGGCTCATCTCAAATCAAGAAGCCCCAAGGGGAAACGACCCGCTTGGGGCACCGAAGCAATCCACGGTGAGAAAGGGTAAGCGACCCAGCCCCACGGCAACGCGTGCCGCGCGTGTTCGAGATTGTGCGGCACAGCGTCGTGTTTCAAGCGGTTTCCTTTTCTTCGGGTGTCTCCGCAGCAGCCTTTGCTGCTTTCGCTTTGCCGGGCAGCTCCTCCTTCAGGCGCGCTGCCTTGCCGCGCAGGTTGCGGAAGTAGTAGAGTTGTGCGCGGCGCACCTTGGCGCGGCGCAACACCTCCACGCGCTCAATGCGCGGCGAGTGCAGCAGGTATGTGCGCTCCACGCCGATGTTGTTGCTGGCAATGCGGCGCACCGTGAAGCTGGCGTTTGCGCCGCCTTTGCGCAGGCGGATCACCGTGCCCTGGAACACCTGGATGCGCTCGCGCCCGCCCTCGATGATCTTTTGATGCACGCGCACCGTGTCGCCTGGGCGCAGCGGCGGGATCTTTGGGTTCGGCTGCAAGCTCTTCTCGAGCGATTCGACCAAGTTCATGGCACTCCTCCGTAACACGACCAACATCAGCGCTTGGTGTAGGTGGGCGCCTTGCGCGCGCGCTTCAAGCCGGGCTTCTTGCGCTCTTTCACGCGCG
Organism: Chloroflexota bacterium; assembly: GCA_030550095.1. Taxonomy (GTDB): domain Bacteria; phylum Chloroflexota; class Anaerolineae; order J036; family Brachytrichaceae; genus DRWP01. The sequence continues at coordinate 39,333 of JAUQQA010000013.1, forward strand.
GGTCGCGGCGCAGCAGCCCTGCTGCCTTCAGTGTCGGTCGCAACTCTGGGTTGAACTTGAGCAACGCGCGCGCGATCGCCATGCGGGCAGCTTCGGCTTGACCCGTGATGCCGCCACCTTTCACGTGAATGCTGACGTTGAACACGTTCTCGGTGTTCGTCAGCTTCAAAGGCGTCTGGATGGTCACCCAGTCGATCTCACGCCCGAAGTATTCCTTCATCGGCTTGTCGTTCACGGTGATGGTGCCGTTGCCCTGCGGATACAAGCGCGCACGCGCGGTGGCTTCCTTGCGGCGCCCAACACCTTCGTAGTACTGCAACGCGATCTCGGTCGTCATGGCTCACCTCAGGCGTTTGGGATCTCGAGCGGCTCAGGCTTTTGCGCGGCGTGCTCGTGCGCGGGACCGCCATAGACCTTCAGCTTTTTGATCATCTTACGCCCCAATCGCCCGTGCGGGATCATGCCCCAAACCGCTTGCCGAATCACGCGCTCTGGGTTGCGTTGGAGCAAGTCGCGCAGGTTAATCGCCTTAAAGCCGCCTGGGTACATGGAGTGACGTTGATACAGCTTTTCGGTCATCTTGTCGCCCGTGACGCGGATCTTCTGGGCGTTCACCACGATCACGTAGTCGCCGCAGTCCACGTGGGGGGTGTAGATAGGCTTATGCTTGCCCATGATCACGCGCGCAATTTGGCTTGCAAGCCGCCCAAGCGTCTTGCCTTGCGCGTCCACCACGTACCACTTGCGGCTCTGCATCGCCTCTTCAGGCGTTGCGGAGTAGGTTCGGATGCGCTTCATGGCTTGTCTCACCGGGATACTTCACATGCACTAAGCACAGCCCACACGCGGGCGCTAACCCTTTGATGCGCTGTGCGTCTTTCCCTTCCAACATCGCTTTAACATCCTCAGGTTGGTTCAACCCCAACCCAACGTTGACCAGTGCTTTCACCACACGGCGCACCATGTGGTAGAGGAACGCGTTTGCCTCGATGACGAAGCGCAGCTCGTCCGCTGCCACCTCGCGCCATTCAGCGCGCAGCACGCGGCGCACGGTGCTCGCGTCCTCATGCTCGCTCGTCGCGCGCCCGAAGGCGGCGAAGTCGTGTTCGCCGAGCAGGTATGCTGCCGCCTGGTTCATGCGCACGACGTCTGGTTTTTGGCAGAGCCACCATGCGGTGTGTCGGCGCAGCGGATGGCGCACTGGGTCAACATAGATCGTGTATTCGTAGGTGCGACTTAGCGCGTTGTAGCGCGGATGAAAATCCGGCGCGCAGGGCTGGAGCGCACGAACGGCGATATCTGCTGGGAGTGTGGCGTTCAGCGCGCGCACCAGCAGCGCCAGCGGATGTTGCCACCCCGCGAGGTCGAAGGCGATCACTTGCCCCGTTGCATGCACACCTGTGTCGGTGCGCCCCGAAGCAAGAATGGGGGTGCGCCGTCCAAGCACGCGCTCCAGGGCGGTTTCGATCTCGCCTTGCACGGTGCGCGCGTTGCGCTGACGTTGGAAGCCAGCAAAGCCGCTCCCGTCGTAAGCGACCGTCGCGCGCACCCTCATCGCACCTTTGCGCTCACACCTCCTTTTGCAGCGCGGTTACAACGCTGTTGCTATACCCACTCGATGATCGCGATCGGCGCGTTGTCGCCTTTGCGATAGCCGACCTTGATGATGCGCGTGTAGCCGCCCTTGCGCTCCAGATAGCGCGGGGCGATCTCGTTGAAGACCTTGCGCACAATCGCCGGTCCGCCGTTCACGCGCGCCGCGACCAATCGGCGGGCATACACCTGCTTCGCCTTGTCCTCGGTCGTCAACCCTTTCTTGGCGATGGTGATCAGCTTCTCTGCTTGATCGCGAATCGCCTTGCATTTAGCCTCGGTCGTCTGGATGCGACCGTGCTGGATGAGCTGCGTGATCAGCGTACGGCGCAACGCCGTTCGGTGCCCCGAGGAGCGGCTCAACTTATAGCCATAGACGCGATGTCGCATGGGTCACACCTCCTCGCTTTCCTTTTCCTGTTGCGCTTGTGGCAAAAGCCCGCGCTCGCGCAGCTTCTCGCGCAACTCCGCCATGGACTTCTCGCCGAAATTGCGCAAGCCAGTGAGCTGACCGCCGCTCTTCTCCATGAGCTGCAAGAGTTCGCCGATGGTGCTGATGCCGCTGCGCTTCAGCGCGTTGTACACGCGCACGCTCAGCTCCAGCTCCTCGATGGGGCGATCGGCCCACTCGCTGCCGGCGCGCTTTTGCTCGCGCTCGAAGCGCAACGCTGGTTCTTCGGCGCTAATGCTCGCCACCAAGTTGAGGTGCTGGATCAAGATCGAAGCAGCTTGCGCCAGCGCCTCTTGCGGGCGAATGGTGCCGTCTGTCCACACCTCCAAGATCAAGCGGTCGTAGTTCGTTGCGTGACCAACGCGCGCAGGCTCGACGGTGAAGTTGACGCGGCGCACGGGGCTGAAGATCGCGTCCACTGGCAGCTCGCCGATGGGCAACCGCCCGCGCTGCTCCGCAGGCGAATAGCCGCGCCCTGCTTCGACTTGAAACTCGATGTCCACGCGCGCTTTGTTGGAGTTGGTCGTGAAGAGGTAGAGATCGGGATTGACGATCTCGACCTCGGGCGGCGCGATGATGTCGCCGGCGGTCACCACGCCTTCGCCGCGCACTTCAAGGCGCAGGCGATAGGGTCCTTCGCCGTGCATGCGCAGCCGAATTTGCTTCACGTTGAGCATGAGCTGCACCACGTCCTCGCGCACGTCGGGGATGTCGGAGAACTCATGATGCACGTCCACAATGCGCATGGACGTGATGGCGGCACCGGGCAAGGAGCTGAGCAGCACACGGCGCAACGCATTACCAAGCGTCACACCGAACCCCCGCTCCATCGCGCCAATCACAAAGCGACCGTATTCGCGCGTGAGCGCGTCAATCTCAATCTTTGGGAAGACAGGCGGCGTTAGCAACGCTTCACTCTCCTTTGCAATTCACGCGAGCAACGGTTGGTGATAGGCTTTAGCGCGAGTAGAACTCGACGATGAGCTGCTCTTTGACGGGCACGTCAATATCTTCGCGCTTTGGCAGCGCCAACACCTCACCGCTCAGCGTCGAGCGATCTACGCGCAGCCACGGCGGCGTCGGCACATCTTCCTTTTCTGCCGCCAGCTCTTTAAAATACGTTAGCCCACGGCTGGACTCGCGCACGGTGATGCGGTCGCCGGGCTTCACCAAGTAGGAAGGGATGTCGATCGGGTGACCGTTCACGTTAAAGTGCGCGTGGTTCACCAGTTGGCGCGCTGCCGCGCGCGAGGGCGCGAAGCCCATGCGATACACCACGTTATCCAGCCGACGCTCCAACAAGATGAGCAACTCCGTGCCCGTCACCCCACGGCGCTTGAGCGCCTCGCGGAAGTAACGCCGAAACTGGCGTTCGAGCACGCCGTAGATGCGCTTTAGCTTTTGCTTCTCGCGGAGCTGAAGCGCGTAATCGCTCGGCTTGACCCGCCGCATGCGCCCGCCAGGGCCGTGTTGCCCTGGGGCGAAGCCGCGCCGCTCAAAGGCGCACTTCGAGGTCAAGCAGCGCATGCCCTTCAAATACAGCTTCTCGCCTTCTCGTCGGCAGATACGGCAAACAGGTCCGATGCGTCTTGCCATGATGGTACCTCTTTCACTCAAGTGCGCCTTTCGATTTGTTTACAACGGGCCGTCTTCCTCCAAATCGGAAAGGCGCGCTAGGTCGCTGCTTCACACACGGCGGCGCTTCTTGGGTCGGCAGCCGTTGTGCGGAATGGGCGTTACGTCGGTGATGGACTTCACCTTTAGCCCGCTGCCCTGCAAGGCGCGAATAGCGGCTTCGCGCCCTGGGCCAGGGCCTTTGACGTACACATCCACTTCTTGCATGCCGTTCTCAACCGCCATGCGGTAGGCGTTTTGAGCAGCGACGCGAGCCGCGAAGGGCGTGCTTTTGCGCGTGCCTTTAAAGCCCGAAGCGCCCGCGCTGCTCCAGCAGATGGTGTTGCCTGCCTTGTCGGTGATGGTGATGATGGTGTTGTTGAACGGCGCGTAGATGTGTACGATCCCCTGCGCCACGTTTTTGCGCGCGCGCCTTGGGTTGGTTTGGCGGCGCGGCGTGCGAGATGGAGATGCTTTGCCCATGCGGTTTCTTCCTCCCTCCAAGCGCCCAAATGCGGATCACTTCTTCTTGGCGCCGCGGCGACGACCGCGACCAGGGACGGTCTTGCGCGGACCTTTGCGCGTGCGCGCGTTGGTGCGCGTGCGCTGACCGCGCACGGGCAAGCCGCGCTTGTGGCGCAAGCCGCGGTAACACCCGATCTCGATCAAGCGTCGAATGTTCATCTGCACCTCGCGGCGCAGATCGCCTTCGACCTTGTATTCCTTCTCGATGATCTCGCGCAGGGTCGCCGCTTCGGCTTCGGTCAAGTCCTTCACGCGCGTCGCTGGGTTAATCGTGGTGCGCGCGAGGATCTTCTTCGCCAGCGGGCGGCCGATGCCGTAAATGTAAGAGAGCGCAATATCAATGCGCTTGTTCCTCGGTAAGTCAACGCCTGCTATGCGGGTCATAGGTCTCCTAGGCGCTTAGCCTTGCCGTTGCTTGTGCTTCGGGTTCTCGCAAATCACGTACACGCGACCATGCCGCCGAATGATCTTGCACTTCGGGCAGCGCTTCTTAACAGATGCTGCAACTTTCATGGCTCTCCTTTTACACAGAACACTTCAACGCTTTGCAACGGGCGTACGCGTCAAAAACCGACCCACGGCGCGTTTGCTCGTGAGTCGGGAATTGTCGAACGTCAATCGAGCACGGTCAGTATCTCGGCTTCGCCGTCTGTGACAGCGACCGTATGCTCAAATTGGGCGGAAAGTTTACCATCAATTGTGGCGACTGTCCAGCCGTCTTGCTTGACGCGGGTGCGATAGTTGCCCTCGTTGATCATCGGCTCGATGGCGAGCGTCAGCCCCGGGCGCAGCAGTAAGCCCGTGCCAGGTTGACCAAAGTTAGGCAAGGTGAACCCTTCGTGCAGCGCGCGCCCTACGCCGTGGCTAGTGTATTCGCGCACCACGCTAAACCCCTGCGGCTCTGCCACACGCTGAATAGCGGCGCCGATATCGCCGCTGCGGTTTCCGCTGCGCGCGGCGGCAATCGCGGCCGCTAAACATTGTTGCGTGACCTCGATCAGTCGCTGTGCGCGCTCGCTGATCGCGCCGATGCCGACGGTGATCGCAGCGTCGGCGTGGTAGCCCTCCACGCTCACGCCCACGTCTATCTTCAGCACGTCGCCCTCGCGTAGCTGCCGTTCGCCAGGGATGCCGTGCACCACTTCATCGTTGATCGAGGTGCAGATGCACGCCGGGAACGGATATGGCGCGCCCTGTGGCTTGTAGTTCTTGAACGAGGGTTTCGCACCGTGTTGCAGGATGATGCGCTCGGCGATTTGATCCAGCTCAATGGTCCTCACGCCGGGGCGCGCGCGCTCGCGCAACTCAGCAAGCACTCTCGCAACGACGCGACCTGCGCGGCGCATCTTGGCGATCTCCTGCTCCGTCTTCAGCACAATCATGCAGCGCGCTCCACGGCGGTAATAGCTTGGCGCAGCAAGTTCTGCACGTACTCAATGGTGTGCTCGCCGTTGATCTCGACCAGCAACCCTTTCTCGCGGTAGTAATCAATCAGCGGCGCGGTCTGCTCTTCGTACACGCGGATGCGGCGTTGTTGCACTTCGGGCGTGTCGTCTTCGCGCTTGTACAGCTCGCCCGTGCACACCTCGCGCTTGCACCCTTCGCGCGGCGGCAACGAGAAGTAGGCGAACACAGCGCCACACTCGCGACACGTCCAGCGGTGTGAGAGGCGCTCGATAAGAATGTGCTCGCGCACGCGGATCCACGGCACGACCGTGATGCGCTTGCCTAGCTCGGCGAGCAAGTTGTCCAACGCCTGTGCCTGCGGAATGGTGCGCGGAAAACCATCCAGGATGAAGCCGCGCTCGCAATCGGGCTGACTGAGCCGCTCGCGCACCATGCCCACGGTTACCTCATCGGGCACCAACTCGCCGCGATCCATGTACTGCTTGGCGAGTTTGCCCAGCTCGGTTTGGTTCTTGATGTGCTCGCGGAACAAGTCGCCGCTGGAGATGTGCGGGATTTGGTAGTGCTTCGCCAGCAACACAGCTTGCGTGCCCTTTCCCGCGCCAGGCGCGCCGAGCAAGACGATCCCGTGCATAGCACTACTTGATGAAGCCCTCGTAGTTGCGCATCAGCAGCTGCGCTTGCAACTGGCGCATGGTGTCTAACACCACGCCGACGACGATCAACAACCCCGCGCCAGATAGCAACAGGTTGTTGTTCCCCACGGGGCGCAGGAACCCAAACGGCGGCACGTAGGAGATAAAGTTCAGCAGATAGGGCAAGATCGCCAACAAGCCCAAGAACAACGCGCCAACCAGGGTGAGCCGCCGTGTGACGCGCGTGATGAACGTCTCGGTGCTCTTACCTGGGCGAATGCCGGGGATGAACCCACCCTGCTTTTGCAAGTTCTCCGCCAGGTTCTGCTGCTGCATGATCACGTCCGTGTAGAAATAGGTGAAGCCGATGACCAGCAGGAAGTAGAAGATGGTGTAGAAGACCATCTCGGCGGAGAGGACGTTTTGGTTGGTTTGCCCAGCGCTGAACAGGCGCACCACACCGACCGCGAAGTTTTGCACGCCGGCATCACGACTGTTGACGAAGAAGCCCGCGATGATCGCAGGGAACACCAGCACCGCCTGCGCGAAGATGATCGGGATCATGCCAGCGCTGTTCACCTTGAGCGGAATGTGTGTGCCAACGCCGCCGACAATGCGCCGACCGCGCACGCGCCGCCCGTATTGCACAGGGATGCGCCGCTCGCCCTCTTGGATGTACACAATGCCCAACACGGTGATCACGGTGATCACCAAGAACGCTGCCAAGGTGAGCACGGGCGTCAAGCCCGCCGCGATCTGCGCGACGTTCGCGGGGATGCGCGCGACGATGCCGCCGAAGATGATGATGGACAGCCCTTGCCCAATGCCTTGCTCGGTGATCAGCTCACCCAGCCACACCGCGAACATCGTGCCAGCAGTCATGGTCACGATGGTGACGATGGTCGGCAAGACGTACTCTGGGCGATCCAACCCCCACTGCGGCAATACGCGCTGACCGTTGGTCAACCCTGCGCCGATGCTCTCGAAGATGTTCACTTGTCCAATGGCGTTCAGCGCTGCCATTGGCACGGTGAGGAAATACGTAAGACGGTTGATCTTGCGCCGACCTTGTTCGCCTTCCTTCGCCAGCTCTTCAAGGCGCGGGATCACAGGGATGAGCAACTGCAAGATGATGCTCGCGGTCACGTAGGGATACACGCCCATCGCCAGCACTGAGAAGTTGAACACCGCGCCGCCAGAGAGCAAGTTCAGCAACCCCACCAAGCTGCCTAGCCCTCCCGCTTGTCCCGCTTCTACGGCTTGCCGAATCTGCCGCAGCACTTCAGGGTCCACACCCGGCACAGGCACATGCGAGATCAAGCGGTAAACGACGAGGATGAACAGCGTGAAGAGGATGCGATTGCGAATCTCAGGAAGGGTGATCGCGCTTCGGATGGCTTGCAACATGGCTCAGGTTATCGCGTGCGGTAACCGCCGCGCTTGACTTCGAGCTTGACCACGCTGCCGCCGGCGGCTTCGATCTTTTGTCGTGCTGACGCTGAGAACTTGTGCGCTGTCACCTTCAGCGGGATGTTCAGCTCACCATCGCCGAGGATGGCGACATACTCGCCTGCGTGCGCCAAGCCTAACGCCACCAGCTTCTCGGGGGTCACCTCAGCACCTGCTTCAAAATGCTTCGCAAGCACGCCCACGTTCACTGGGCGATAGATGACCTTGTAGGGGTTAAAGAAGCCCACGCCGCGGCGGAACGGCAGCTTGCGCACCAGCGGGAACTGACCGCCTTCAAAGTAAGGACCTTTCACACCCCCTGTGCGCGCGGCTTGACCTTTCTGCCCGCGCCCTGCTGTGCGCCCCTGCCCCGCAGCGATGCCGATCCCCTTGCGCTTCTTGCGCTTGCGCGAACCTGGTGCGGGTTTGATCTCATGCAACTTCATGGTTCATCTCTCCTGCTCAAACGCCACAAGGTCTGTTTTTGCCTTGCGACTCGCACTGTGTACGTCGCCCTCAAGCGTCCACGCGCTTCACCATCACGAGATGTTTGACAGCCTCGATCATGCCGCGCACCTGGGGCGTATCGGTGTGCATCACGGTTTGCCCACGCCGACGCAGCCCAAGCGCGAACAAGGTGCGGCGCTGACGATCGTTGTAGCCGATCGCGCTCTTCACCCATGTGATGGCAAGCTGCGCCTGAGGATCATGCGTTGGGTTGTTCTTCGTCTTGGACATGGCTACGCATCCAGAACGGCTGAACGTGCGCCAAGCTCTTTTGGCGCGCCTTTGCTTCCTCTTCGATGTTCTTGAGTTGCAGCAAGCCGTAATAGGTCGCGTAGGTGTTGTTGAGAATGTTCGAGGAGCCGAGCGCCTTGGTCAAGATGTCCTTGATGCCAGCAGCCTCGAGCACGGCACGCACGCCACCCCCCGCGATCACGCCAGTGCCAGGCGAGGCGGGCTTGAGCAACACCTTTGCGCTGCCGAATTTGTAGAGCACCTCATGCGGGATGGTGCTCCCGATCATTTCGATCTTGCGCATGTTGTTGCGCGCGCGCTCGGTGGCTTTGCGGATGGCGTCTTGCACCGTGCGCGCCTTGCCCAAGCCGACGCCCACGCGCCCGCGCTGATCGCCGACGACGATGAGCGCGCGGAAGGCAAAGCGCCGACCGCCTTGAACCACTTTTGCCACGCGCGTCACGTCCACAATGCGCGTGTCCAGCTCCATCGGCTGCTCACTTGACGCGCTGCGTCGCGCTTTTTGCTGTGCTCGTTCCATAGCGTTAGAACTCCAAACCTCCTTCGCGCGCGCCTTCCGCCACTGCCTTCACGCGACCGTGGTAGCGGTAGCCTGCGCGGTCGAACACCACTTTTTTGATGCCTTTTTCCAGCGCGCGTTGGGCGATGAGCTTGCCCACCGCAAACGCCTTTTCTGTCTTCTTCAAGCCCTGCTGCGAGCGAATTGCTTCGTCCAAGCTTGATGCTGCGGCGAGCGTGTGCCCAACCGTGTCGTCAATCACCTGAGCGTAGATGTGCTTCAGGCTGCGGAACACATTAAGCCGCGGTCGCTCGGGCGTGCCGCTCACCTTGGCGCGCACGCGCCGGCGGCGTCGTTCGCGTGCTTCGTGTCGGTTGAATCGTGCCATCGTGCAGAACCTCTTCCTCGCGCGGGATTCAAGCGTGGGTCAGGCCCACCCTTGCTGCCAACGCGAGGGCTTGAACGGCTTACTTGCCTTTGCCGGTCTTGCCAGCCTTGCCCGCCTTGCGGCGAATGACCTCGTTGATGTAGCGAATGCCTTTGCCCTTGTACGGCTCGGGAGGGCGATAACGGCGCACCTGCGCGGCGATCTCGCCGACCAGCTCCTTGTCAATCCCGCTGACCGTGATGGTGCGCGTCTTCGGGTCAGTGGAGAACGTGATGCCCGGCGGCGGCACCACCTCAATGGGGTGCGAATAGCCAAGGTACAGCATCAAGTTCTTCCCCGCCATCTCAGCGCGATAACCCACGCTTTCGGCGGTGATCTCAAGCACCTTTTGGTAGCCCTGCGAGACGCCGATCACCATGTTGTTGAGCAGGGCGCGCGTCAAGCCGTGTAGCGCGCGCGCTTGGCGATCGTCGCTGGTGCGCTTAACGACAAGCGTGTTGCCCTCTCGCTCGATCACCAGGCGCGGGTCGAAGGTGCGATGGAGCTCACCCTTCGGCCCTTTGACGGTGACCGCGTTGCCGTTGATCACCACGTCCACGCCTTTGGGAATCTCAATGGGTTTTCGTCCAATACGCGACATTGCTTCACCTCAAGCCGATGGGTTCACCTGCAAGTCGGCAGTATCGCCGACCGCTATCGCCAAACATCGGCTTTACACGCGATTTCACCACACGTAGCACAACACCTCACCGCCAACGCCCAAGCGGCGCGCTTGCCGATCGGTCACCACGCCTTTCGGCGTGGAGAGGATGGCGATGCCGATGCCGCTGAGCACGCGCGGGATCTCGCTGCGGCGCACGTAGATGCGCCGACCAGGTTTACTCACGCGCTTCAGGTCGGTGATCACTGGGCGGCGCTGGCGCCGCTCGCCCACGTAGCGCAACACGATGTTGATCGAGGTCTTGCCGTCCACGTTGATCACTTGGTAGTCTTCGATGTAGCCCTCGTCCTTAAGAATTTGCGCCACGCGCTCGTTGAGCTTCGAGCCGCGCACGGCGACCGTCGCGTGACCTACAGCGGCGGCGTTGCGAATGCGCGTGAGCATGTCTCCGAGTGTGTCGTTCACCATGCGTCTGTTCCTCGTCGTCTCAATTCATCCAAGCGTTTACCACGAGGCTTTGCGCACGCCCGGGATTTCGCCGCGCAGCGCCATCTCGCGGAAGACGATGCGCGACACACCGAACTTGCGCATGTAGCCGCGCGCGCGTCCGCTCACCATGCAGCGGTTGCGGATGCGCACCTTGAACTTGCGGCGCTTTTCGCGCGCCATCAATGCAGCTCGTGGGGTCTTCTTGCCCATAGTGGCGTGTGATCCCTCCTGTGAACGGTTAACGCGTGGGTTTGCTGAACGGCATTCCGAACAGGCGCAACAGCTCGCGCCCTTCCTCGTCGGTGCGCGCCGTGGTCACGATAGTGACCTCCAAGCCGCGCACTTTGTCAATCTTGTCGTAGTCCACCTCGGGAAAGATGATCTGCTCGCGCAAGCCGAGGGTGTAATTGCCGCGCCCATCGAACGCATCGGGCGAGACGCCGCGAAAGTCACGCACGCGCGGCAGCGCCAAGTGGATCAGCCGATACAGGAAGTCATACATGCGCTGCCCGCGCAGCGTCACCTTGACGCCGATCGGGCGGCCCTCGCGCAGCTTAAAGCCGGCGATGCTCTTGCGCGCCTTGGTGACGATGGGGCGCTGCCCCGAGATCATCATCAAGTCGTTCACAGCGAAGTCGATCACCTTGGGGTTATCTGCCGACTCGCGCCCCACGCCGACGTTGAGCACGATCTTCTCGATCTTCGGCACCTGCATGATGTTCTTGTAGCCGAAGCGCTTCATCAACGCCGGGCGGATCTCGTTGAGGTACAGCTGCTTCAGGTCTGCCATGGCTTAGTCCAACACCTCCTGAAGCTTGTTGGAGTAACGCACCTTGCGCCCATCAATGATGCGGTAGTTGACGCGCGTTGGCTTCCCGCTCGGCGCGATCAGCTTGACGTTCGAGGCGTCGATCGGCATTTCCACCTCGATGATGCCAGCTTGGACGACGCGCGTGCCGCTTTGGCGTGGTCGGACGTGCTTCTTAGCGATGTTGACGCCCTTGACCACGATTTTGTTTTTCTTCGGCAGCACGCGGATCACCTCGCCGCGCTTGCCTTTGTCATCGCCGGCGATCACAAGGACGGTGTCGCCTTTTTTGATCTTCATCGTGCTTCACCTCTCACTGCTGGCGCAGTCCAGTCAGTGTTTGAACGCGGTTTTAGAGCACCTCCGGCGCGAGCGAGATGATCTTGGTGAACCCTTTGTCGCGCAGCTCGCGCGCCACAGGGCCGAAGATGCGCGTGCCGCGCGGGTTCACGCCGTCGTCGCTGAGGATCACGGCGGCGTTGTCGTCGAAGCGGATGTAGGAGCCATCCTCGCGGCGGTACTCCTTGGCGACGCGCACGATCACCGCCTTGACGACGCTGCTCTTCTTCACGTCAGCGGTGGGTGTTGCCGACTTCACCGTAGCGGTGATGACGTCGCCCACGCGACCGTAGCGGCGGCGGTGTCCGCCGTGGATGTGGATGCAGAGCAGCTCCTTCGCGCCGGTGTTATCGGCTACTTGTAAGCGGCTTTCCTGCTGAATCATGGCTCACGCTCCTCGGCGCTCGAGGATTTTCTCGAGCATCCAGCGTTTGGTCTTGCTGATGGGACGATGCTCCACGATCTGCACGACATCGCCGGGCTTGGCGCTGTTGTGCTCGTCGTGGGCTTTGTAATTTTTGCTGCGCGTGATCACCTTCTTGTAGAGCGGGTGGCGCAGCGTGCGGCTGACGCGCACCACGATGGTCTTTTGCATCTTGTCGCTGATGACCACGCCGACCAGGCGTCTTCGTCGATCCTCGCTCATGCTTGCTCAGCCTCCGCGGCGCGGCTCGCCGCTAGCGCGGCTGCCAGCTCGCGCTGACGCAAAATGGTCTTGATGCGCGCGATGGTGTGGCGCGTCTTCTTGATGGCGTTGTCGTCTTTGAGCTGTCCTTGCGCGCGCTGGAAGCGCAAGTTGAACAGCTCGCGATAGGCCTCGTCGAGCTTTGTGTTTAGCTCGGAGGTCGGCAGCTTCATGAGGTCGCGTGCCTTCAGATGCATCGCTCACACCACCTCCTCGGATTTGGCGACGATTTGGCATTTGATCGGCAGCTTGTACGCTGCCTGCGTGAGCGCGTGGCGCGCCACGTCCTCGGGCACGCCGCTCACCTCGAACATGATGCGCCCAGGCTTCACCACCGCGACCCAGTGATCCACTGCGCCTTTGCCTTTGCCCATGCGCGTCTCGGCGGGCTTTGCGGTCACGGGCTTATCGGGGAAGATGCGGATGATCTGCCGACCGCGGCGCTTCATCTCGCGCACGAGCACGCGGCGCACGGCTTCGATTTGGCGCGCGGTGATCCACGCAGGCTCCAGCGCCTGAAGCCCGAACTCGCCCATCTCCAACTCGGTGGCGCGCGTCTCTTTGCCCTTGAGGCGGCCGCGTTGTTGCTTGCGGAACTTAACACGCTTCGGCATTAACATGGCAATCACCTCACATCGCTACTGGCTTTCGGTTGTGCTCGGTGTAGCGGCGCGCGCCTTGCTGCGGCTGCTGCGGCTTCGGCGTTGGGGGGTGCTGCTGGGCTGCTGGGTGCGCGAGGGGCGCGAGATCTCCTCGGGCGGCATGTTGGGCAAAACGTCGCCTTTGTAGATCCAAACCTTGACGCCGATTTGTCCGTACGTAGTGCGGGCTTCAGCTTTGGCGTAGTCAATGTTTGCGCGCAGCGTGTTGCGCGGGATGCGCCCTTCCATCATCTTATCAGTGCGCTTCATCTCGGCGCCGCCCAGGCGACCTGCGCACTCAATCCGCACGCCAAGCGCGCCTTTCTGCATCGCGGCTTGGATCGCCTTCTTCATCGCGCGGTTGTGCGGGATGCGCTTTTCGATTTGCTGCGCGATGTTCTGCGCCACCAGCGCTGCGACCAGCTCTGGCTTGACGATCTCCTCGATGTCGAGCTTGACGCGCTTGCCAGTCATCTTCTCGATGTTCTCGCGGATCTCCTTCACCGTGACGCCCTTCCTGCCGATCACCACGCCAGGGCGCGCTGTGTGCACCACGATGTGCACCTGGTTCGGCGGGAAGCGCTCGATGATGATGTCGGCGACGCCCGCGTTCTCCGCATCGAGCTTCTCGCGCAAGTAGTCGCGCAGCATGATGTCCTCATGCAGCAGCTTGGTGTACTCGCGCGTGGGCGCGTACCACTTGCTCTTCCAGTCGTAAATGAAGCCCAAGCGAAAGCCGTAGGGATGAACCTTTCTGCCCATCTATGCCTCTCTCAGAATGACGGTGATGTGCGAGCTTTTGCGCTGAATTGGGCGAAAGCGCCCACGCGCAGCGAAACGACGCCACGGGCGAATCGGCCCTGGGTCCACGTAGATGCGATGGATCACCAGGTCCTGCGCGGAGAGTTGTTTGTTCTCCACCGCGTTGGCAATCGCCGAGGCGATCACTTTGCTGACCGGCTCAGCCGCTGCCTTTGGCGTGAAGCGCAGCAAGTTCAACGCCTCCAGCGCGTTCTTGCCGCGCACAAGGTCAGCCACCAAGCGCACCTTTTGCGGCGACATGCGCACGTAGCGCAACACCGCGCGCACTTCGTTTTCAGCTAAAGGTTGTGCCATCGCTGCCACTCCTCGGCGTCAGCTCGCCTTCTCCTCTTTAACGGTGTGACCACGGAAGGTGCGCGTCGGCGCAAATTCGCCGAGCTTGTGGCCCACCATGTTCTCTGTGATGTAGATCGGCACGTGGCGACGACCATCGTGTACGGCAATCGTGTGCCCGACCATCTGCGGGAAGATGGTCGAGGCGCGCGACCACGTCTTGATCACCTTCTTCTCGCCACGCTTGTTCATCTCCTCGATGCGTTTGAGCAACTTGGGATGAACGTAGGGACCTTTCTTGAGCGATCGCGACATAGCGTCCTCACCCTGAGATTGTTCGACGGTTACTTGTTCTTCTTCTCACGGCGACGCACGATGAACACGTTGGTGCGCTTATTGCGGCGCGTCTTAACGCCGAGCGCTTTCTTACCCCACGGGGTGTACGGCGCATCGCGCCCAATCGGCGTGCGCCCTTCGCCACCACCATGCGGGTGGTCGCGCGGCGACATTGCAGAGCCGCGCACCGTTGGGCGAATGCCCAACCAGCGGCTGCGCCCAGCCTTGCCCAACTTGACGTTAATGTGATCGGGGTTGCTGAGCTGCCCGATGGTCGCCATGCACGTCTGCAACACTTTGCGCACCTCGCCGCTGGGCAGGCGGATGAAGGCGTAGTCGCCCTCCTTCGCCAGCAATTGCGCACCGACGCCAGCCGAACGCGCGAGCTGCCCTCCACGCCCAGGATAAAGCTCCACGTTGTGGATCGTGGTGCCGACGGGGATGTTTGCCAGCGGCAGCGCGTTCCCCACGCGCACCTCCGCTTGTGGGCCGCTCATCACCTCGTCGCCCACCTGCAATCCAAGCGGCGCGAGGATGTAGCGCTTCTCGCCGTCGGCGTAGTGCAGCAGCGCGATGCGCGCCGAGCGATTGGGGTCATACTCGATCGCAGCAACGCGCGCAGGCACGCCGAACTTATCGCGCTTGAAGTCAATGATGCGATAGGCGCGTTTGGCACCGCCGCCGCGATGACGGGTGGTGATCTTGCCGCGCATGTTGCGCCCGCCTGTGCGGCGCAGCCCTACTGTCAGCGACTTCTCTGGCTCATCCTTGGTGATGTCCGAGAAGTCGCTCACGGTCATGCCGCGGCGGCTTGGAGTGACGGGTTTGAACGTTTTAACAGCCATGGTTCCTCTCGATAGGGTATCCGAGAGCTACGCGTTCACGCAACGCCCTCAAACAATGGGATGCGATCCTTCTCGCTCACCTGCACGATGGCTTTCTTCCACTGCGGCGAGCGCTGGATATGCGACGCCTTTTGGCCGATGATGCGGCTGCGCGGGTTGCGGCGGCGCTTGCGCGGCATGTTGATGATGTTCACACGCAAGACCTTCACGCCGAACGCCAGCTCAACCGCCTCTTTGATTTGCTGCTTGTTCGCGCGCGGATCCACCTCGAAGACGTACTGCGGCTTGGCGTAGCCCACCTGCCATTGTGTCTTCTCGGTGATGATCGGGCGCTTCAACACTTCGTAGGGATGCATGGCGCTCACGCTCCTTCGTTCACTTCGCCTTGCCTAGCCAGTTCTCGATCACCTGCAGGGAAGCCAGCGGCAACACGAGCTTGTCATACTTGAACAGATCGCGGATGTTGAGATACATCGCGTGGATGGTCTTCGCGGTAGGCACGTTGGCCGCCGACTTCTCCACGTTCACGTTGCGCCCTGGCAGGACGAACAGCCCTTTCTCAACGTTCAGCGCCTTCATCACCGCGACGAAGTCCTTGGTGCGCGGCGCGGGCAGCTCGAGCTGATCAACGACGATGATCTGCTGATCAGCCGCCTTTTGCGAGAGCGCGCAGCGAATCGCCTGCCGGCGCATGCGCTTGGGCATATCCTGTTTGTAGCTGCGCGGGTGTGGACCGAACGCGACGCCACCGCCGACCCAGTGTGGCGCTTTGCGGCTGCCTTGGCGGGCGCGTCCTGTGCCCTTTTGGCGCCACACTTTCTTGGTAGTGCGGTTCACCTCGCCGCGCGTCTTCGTGTCATGCGTGCCCAGGCGCGCGTTGGCGAGTTGGCGCAAAAGCGCCTGGTGCATCAGCGGCTGGCTCACCTTTACGCCGAAGATGTTTTCTGGCAGGTTGACCTCGCCGACTTGCTCACCTTTGAGGTTATAGACTGGCACGTTCATCTCAGCTCACCTTCTTCTTGCTCGCCTTGCGCGCTTCGCGGATCACCACAATGCCGCCGTTAGGTCCCGGCACAGAACCGGCAACGGCGATCAGGTTGCGCTCTGGATCAACGAGCATCACTTTCAAGTTCATCGAGGTTGCGCGCGTGCCGCCATAGTGCCCAGCCATGCGCTTGCCCTTCACCACATGTCCGGGGAAGGTGCCCGCGCCGATCGAACCTGGCGCGCGCTCGCGATCGGAGGCGCCGTGTGTCTTGCGTTGGCGGTTGAAGCCGTGGCGCTTGATGTTGCCCGCAAAACCACGCCCCTTGATGACGCCGGTTACGTCCACGCGCTCACCGACCTTGAAGATGTCCGCCTTGATGACATCCCCTTCCTTGTAGGTGATCTCCTTCACGCGCGCCTCGACGAGGTGCGCGAGCGGCGGCACGCCCGTCAGTTGCTTGCGCTTGGGATGCTTTTCGTCTGGCTTCAGCAGGCCAAGGTGACCTAGCTGCCCGCGGGTAAGGCGCTTGGGCTTCACCTCGCCGAAGCCGAGCTGGATCGCGTTGTAGCCGTCACGTTCGACGGTTTTGATCTGCGTGACGTAGTTCGGCCCAGCCTCGATCACCGTCACACCGGTGACGTTCCCCTGCTCGTCGAAGAGCTGGGTCATGCCTACTTTGCGTCCGATTAACTTCCTCATGGTTTGTCATTGGCTCTTCGGCGCGTTAGCCGCTCGGCGCTTTTGCGCAAGAGCTTGACCAACGTCCACTGCTTACAACTTGATCTCGATATCCACACCCGCCGGCAGATTGAGCCGCATCAGCGTCTCAATCGTGCGCGAGTCGGGATCGATGATGTCGATCAGCCGCTTGTGCGTACGAATCTCGAAGTGCTCGTGCGAGTCCTTGTCAATGAAGGTGGACCGTCGCACGGTGTAGCGCTCGATCTTCGTCGGCAACGGCACAGGGCCGACCACCGTCGCGCCGGTGCGCTCAGCGCTTTCGACGATCTGCTGCACCGACTTATCGAGCGCGCGATGATCGTATGCCTTTAGCTTGATGCGTAGTCGTTGCTTAGCCATAGCGAGAGACTTTGCGCGCTCGGCGCGCGGGTGCGTTGTGTTGTTTCACCTTGGCGCCGAGCGCGGCTAGAACGCAAAGCCCTAATCGAGCACCTTGGTGATGGTGCCTGCGCCCACGGTCAACCCGCCCTCGCGGATCGCAAACCGCGACCCCTGCTCCAGCGCCACAGGCGCTATCAGCTTCACCCGCATCGTCACGTTGTCCCCAGGCA
>JAUQQA010000043.1:0-2246 GCA_030550095.1 Chloroflexota bacterium
TCGTCAGCTCAACCCAACAGGCACGTGGGACTACGCCACCGTGAAGGCACACGTCTACGAGGGCGGAGCTGCGCCTGGTGCAGTACGACGGATCTTGATTGGGCGCGACGAAGGCGCACAGGATTTTGTCATTCGCTACTTCGTGATCCCGCCAGGCGGACACTCCTCTTACGAGAGCCACGCGCATCCCCATGGCGTGATCATCGTCCAAGGCGGCGGGCAGGTTTTGCTCGGCGACACATGGTATCCCATCGGCGTCGGTGATGCGATCTACATTGAGCCACACGAGATTCACCAGTTCAAAGCGCCGCCCGACCAGCCGCTTGGCTTCATTTGCGTCATCCCTCCCAAGAAGGAAACACCCCAACAACCAGCAAGCTGATCTACACTGCCCGTAAACCAAGGCGAGGAGAAAGCTCATGGCGCTACTCGGCATTGACCTTGGCACAACTGCGGTGAAGGCGCTGCTGATCAATGAAGAGGGCGAGACGCTCGCCAGCGCAACCGTCGAGTATCCCCTCTACACCCCTAAGCCGTTGTGGAGCGAGCAAGACCCAGCAGATTGGTGGCGTGCCACGGTGGAAGCGATACGCCAAGTGTTGGCGAAGGCGGGTGTGAGCGGCAAAGACGTGCGCGGCATCGGCTTGAGCGGCCAAATGCATGGCTTGACGTTGCTCGACCGCGCAGGCAATGTGTTGCGCCGTGCAATCCTGTGGAACGACCAGCGCACAGCAGCGCAGTGCGATGAAATGGTGCAGCGCGCTGGCGGCATGGCGCGATTGCGGGAGCTGGTCACAAACCCACCAACCACAAGTTACACTGCGCCCAAGATCCTTTGGGTGCGCGCGCACGAGCCGGAGATCTATGCGCGCATCGCGCATATCCTGCTGCCGAAAGATTACATCCGCTACAAGCTGAGCGGCGTCTTCGCCACAGAGGTCGGCGACGCCACAGGGATGGCGCTGCTCGACGTGAAGCACCGCACGTGGTCAGACGAAATGCTGCGCTTGTTGGAGATCCCGCGCGAGTGGCTGCCGCTGTGTGCAGAATCACACGAGCCGACGGCAACGGTGAGCGCCCAAGCAGCCCAGGAGACGGGGCTTGCGGTGGGCACGCCCATCGTTGGCGGCAGCGGTGATCAGCCGGCTGCTGCAGTAGGGCTGGGCTCTGTGCGCGAAGGGATCGTCAACGTCACGCTCGGCACCTCGGGTGTGGTCTTTGCCTCAGTCGAGCACTACCCGCCGATCCGCGACACGGCGATTGAGGTCTTCTGCCACGCAGTGCCGAACACCTGGTTCTTCATGGGCGTGATGCTCTCCGCAGGTGGCAGCTTGCGCTGGCATCGCGACACGATCGCGTTTGGTCATTCGCGACTGGTTGCCCGTCAGACGCAAGAAACGGATCCCTACGATGTGCTCCTGCAAAGCGCAGCGAGTGTGCCAATCGGTGCTGAGGGCTTGACCTTCCTGCCTTATCTCACAGGCGAGCGCACGCCTCATCGTGATCCGTTGGCGCGTGGCGCTTTTGTCGGGCTAACGCTACGCCACACCCAGGCGCATCTTGCGCGCGCTGTGGTTGAGGGCATCAGCTTTGGCTTGCGCGACTCTATCGAGCTGATGCGTGAATTAGGGCTGCACGTGAACGAAGTGCGCGCAGCAGGCGGAGGTGCACGCAGCGCCATCTGGCGGCAAATGCTCGCAGACATCTTCCAAGCCGACATCACCCTGGTCAACTCCACGGAGGGCGGCGCGTTTGGTGTGGCGCTGCTGGCAGGGGTGGGCACAGGGTTGTGGCGCGACGTGCGCGAGGCGTGCGATGCAGTGATCCGCGTCACAGCGCGCACCTCGCCAAGCGATGATCCTGCTGTGCGCCGGCAGTACGACGAAGCCTACGCGCGTTTCCGTGAGTTGTATCCTGCGCTAAAGTCGGCTTTCGCGCGCGCAGCCTCAGCTTAGTTGGGAACAAGCTCTAGGCTGAAGCTCGGTGCTTGTGTGGCAGGGCACCACCGCACGCTTATAATCGCTAAACGAAGCGCAAATGCCGTTTACTGTTTCTGACTTTCATGACCTCATTGAGCTGCTGGAGCAGAATCCGAGTTGGCGCGCTGAGCTCAGGCGGTTAGTGCTAACGGATGAGTTGCTACAGCTGCCGAAGGTGGTAGAGGACCTGGCTGCCACCGTTGACCAGCTCGCGCGCAACATGGAGGAAGGCTTCCGCCGCGTTGATAAGGCAATCGCTGATTTGGC
>JAUQQA010000043.1:2346-14486 GCA_030550095.1 Chloroflexota bacterium
GCGCTTGCGCAGCGGCGCACAACCGAACAGCTAACTCGCCTAGAGAACATCATTGGCGTAACGGTGGAAGAAGAAGCCGCTGCCGTATTGCGCGTGGTGCTGGAGGAGAAGGGCTACCGCGTGCTTGCAGAGGCGTTGTATTTACGGCTGGATGGTGATGTGGATGTTGCGCATCAGGTGGAGGATGCGCAAGGGCGGCGCCTGTGGGCTGTATTGGAAGCAAAGGCGCGTTTGGGCTGGCAAGCGGTGGAGGCGTGGGCCAATCGGATGCGCTCCGAAGGATTCCGCGCTGCTCTGCGCAAGGCGGGTGTGGAGGGACCCTTCCTGGTGTACGCCTACGGCATGCGCGTGGATCAAAGCGCGCGCAAGGCAGCAGAAAAGTTTGGTGTTGGTTTACTGAGCAGCCAAGGCGAGATCACCCCGCCAAGTGGCGAGTTCTAGTGACTAGAAACGGCGCGGTAGGTTCTAGCTCGCTGCGATCTCACGCAAATACTTCTCGCGGTTTGCACTGCGTGCCACTTTGCCGCTGCTGGTTTTGATCAACCAACGCGACGGCACGAGATACACCGTGCGCACCGCCACATCGGAGTTGCGCGTGAGGTGATCGCGGATCGCCTCGGCTATCACAGCACGGGCATCCTCATCGTCTGTGTCGGTCTCTGCGACGATCACCACGTCTTCGGTGCCGAGCGCCTCATTGAACACGCCGAACGCCGCGACGCGCCCGGGGTGCACGCCCGGCACCTCGCTCGCTAGCTGCTCCAAGTCTTGCGGATACACGTTCTTGCCGCCAACGATGATCAAGTCTTTCTTGCGCCCCGTGACGAACACCTCGCCCTCGTGGATATAGCCCAGGTCGCCTGTGAGGTAAAACCCTTCGTGGAACGCCTGTGCAGTTGCATCAGGGCGGTGGTAATACTCGCTCAACATGCAGTTGCTCTGGATGGCAATCTCGCCGATGTGCCCCTCGGGCAGGTCGCGCCGTTGCTCGTCGAGGATGCGCACCGAGACGTTGGGAAGTGGCTGCCCTGATGAGACCTGCCCGGCGTTGCCAACGCCGCCGCTCGGATTCACACGCGGCGGCCGCCCAAGCCTCGTCTGCGTGACGGCAAAGGTGTTTTCCGCCATGGCATAGCTCGCGGCGAGCATTTCACGGCGGAAGCCGTAAGGCGCGAAGCGCTGCACGAACAGCTCGTGGCTGCGCTGATAGATCGGCTCAGAGCAGTTGATCACCGCCTTGAGCGATGTGAGGTCCACTCCCTCAAGGTCGCGGTCGCGGATGCGCGTTGCCATGAAAGTGTAGGCGAAGTTGGGCAACCAGCACAGCGTGCCGCGGTAGTCGCTGATCGCGCGCAGCAACCGCGCTGGCGCGCGCACCCAATCGAACGGCGACATGAGCACCAATGGCACCTGCCGCAGGATCGGCATCACGAACGCAGCGATCAGGCCCATGTCGTGATACAGCGGCAACCAACTCACGATCACGTCGCTCTTGCTCAGTTCGAGCGTTGGCGCGTATGCATCAAGCTGGTTGAACACGGCGCGATGCGAAAGCGCCACACCTTTCTGCAGCCCGGTCGTGCCTGAGGAATGCTGTAGGAGCACGAGGTCGTGCTCTGCGCGTCTCAGCCCTCCTAGCGCTTCAACGTCGGGCGCGGTGAATAGCGGCTCGTCGAGCACAAGACACCGCGCCTTTGATGAAGCGGCGGCGATCGCAGCACGCACCTCTTCTGCGAAGGCGCTATACGTGAGGATGGCAGCGGGTTGTGTCACGTGCATCAGCGCGGCAAGGTCTTTGCGGTAACGCTCGGGCAGCAGCTTCTCAGTGAGCGGCGGCAAAATCGAGGGCACTGCGCCGTGAAGCACGGCACCCCAGAAAGCATCCAGGAGCGGCTCGCCATGTTGCAAGATGATCACGACAACATCGCCCGCGCGCACGTCGTTAGCGCGCAGCATCGCCGCGACGCCAGCCGCTCCATGCACAAGGCGCTCGTAGGTGATGGGCAAATCGGCGTGGTGTGCGCGCTGCAAATGCACGATGACGCGCTGCGGCGCCTCGTGGTAGTGCGAGAGCAGGGCTTGCGCAAACGTTGAGTGGCTCATCCTTCCACCAGATACTCAAAGAGCAGCACGCCCGCTGCCCAAAACAGCACGATGAACGCGACGATCATCCCCAGCCATGCGCCGAACTCGTCGAACGGCGCGCGATCCACAAACCCCGCAGTGACGATGACCGCAGCAACGAGCAGCGGTAACGCCAGCGGAAACAGCAAGAGCGGTAGGAAGACCTCTCGCGCGCGCGTGCTTGATGCCATGGCGGCGATCAGCGTGCCAGCGCCCGCGTAGCCCGCCGCGCCGAGCACGATCGTAAGCCACACGCCAGGCTGCATCAGTCCTTCGTCGAGCAAGATCGCCCCGAGCGGCGTGACCAACACAGCGGTGATCAGGGTGAAGGCGAGGTTGCCGAGCGCTTTCCCAAGGAAGATCACGCTGTGGTCGTAGGGTGCTAACAGCAGCCCATCAAGGCACTGGTTCACTTGCTCGTTGGAAAAAGAGCGCGAAAGCCCAAGCGTGCCCGCGAACACCAGCGTCACCCACAAAATGCCCGGCGCAAGCGGACGAAAGGCATCTGTGCGCAGGCGCAACGCGAAGTTGAACATCACGATCGCCATCACCGCGAACGCGAGCATCGCGGTGATGGATTCGCGCGTGCGAAGTTCGAGCTTTAAGTCCTTCCACACCAGCGCCCAAAGCTGGCGCGGCCAAGAGGGAGATTTAGCGATGGGCGTCATCGTGCAACAGAGCGGTGAGCGTTTGTGGCGAAAAGTCCTTGCGCTGCTCGTGGACGATTTGACCATCGCGCAGGATCAACGCGCGCGAGAGATGCTCTAAGCCGCGGTGGATCTCATGCGTGGTCATGATCACCGCGCGCCCTTCCAGCGCTGCTTCGTGTAGCAGCGCTGAAAGCGAAGCTGCCGCGCTTTGATCCAGCCCAGTGAACGGCTCGTCGAGCAGCAGCACGGGTGGATCATGCAGGATAGCGCGCGCAATGGTGAGGCGCTGCATCATGCCGCGCGAGAACGTGCGCGCGCGGTCGTTACGGCGCGGCCATAGGTTCATGCGTTGCAGTGCCCACTCGATGCGCGCCTCGAGCTGCTCGCCGCGTAGCCCGTAGAGCCAGCCGTAAAAGCGCAAGTTCTCCGCAGCGGTGAGGTCGCCGTAGATCAAGGATTGGTGTGAGACCAAGCCGACCCACTGCCGCACGCGCTGTGGCTGGCGCAAGGCGTCCACGTCGCCGATCGAGAGCGTGCCTGTGTCGGGGCGCACAAGTGTGGCGAGGATGCGCAGCAGCGTCGTCTTGCCGGCACCGTTCGCGCCCAGCACGGCGACGAACTCGCCGCGCGCGACCTCAAGCGAGACGCCGCGCAACACTGGGCGCACCCCATAGCGCTTGCCCAGGCGCTCTGCTCGAATCATGACCAGCGCATCTTAGCGCAGCCATGAGCGGAGCGCTGTTGTGCCCAAGGCGCCAGTGCGGTCTTTCGTCAATGCGCTAAGATGAAGCATGAACTGAAGGGTGAAAGCAAACAACATAGCTCATCTCGTCATCGTCGCGCGGTTGAGTTTAGCGCTGTGCTTGGTGTGCGCAGCGCAGTTATGCGTTGCAGCGTGCGAGATTGCGCATCACGTGCGCGCTCCAAGCGCTCACACGAGCGTGCTCGACGTGTGGGCGCGCGCACATCAGCCCCTTGTGCGCAGCAAGCATCACTGGGAGCCGCCGCACGTTCTCTCGACGCAGGCGCTCGTTCGCTTGTTACAAACGCTGACGCTCTTCTTGCCAACCGTGCTGTTTTTGCTCCCGACGCGAGCACCCGCTACACTCGCCAAAACCTCGCCAACCTATGCCCTGCCAACCTGCACTTCGCCTGAACCCCCTGTTCCCCCACCGCGCGCAAGCTAGCCTTGTGGCTTGATGCAGGCATCCGCGCGATGCTGGATGGGGGTCATCCCATCCGTAAAGCTCAACGCGATTCTGAGTAAGGCTTTCTGTTTCGTAATGGATCGATCTGCATGCTGGAAAAGATCGCCCATGTGGATTTATTCGACGGGCTAAGCCAACGCGCGCTGCACGAAGTGCTACTGAGTGCTTCGCCAGTGCAGCGCTTTGCTGCGGAGCAATACTTGTTCTGGCAAGGCGCGCCAGCGACGGCGATCTTTGTGTTGCTCACGGGACAAGCGCATCTCATCGTGCTCGATAGAGCCGGGCACGAGTTAGTGGTGCGCGTGATCGAGCCGGGCTACGCGCTCGGGATCACGGCGCTGATCCCCGGGGAGCGTTACTCGACCTCTGCGCTCATCGTTCAAGAGAGCCACGTGCTTGGGTGGAGCGGCGATGTGTTGCGCGAGTTAGCAAATCGCTATCCGCGCTTGTGGGAGAATGCGCTGCGGCTAGCGATTGAGCGCTACGCCGACCTTCAGCAGGCATATCAACGCCTCGCCTTCGAGCGCGTGGATCAACGCCTTGCGAAGGCGCTGCTTTCGCTGGTGCGCTCACAGCCGCGAGCAGAGGACGGTGCTTTTGTGGTGCGCGAACCACGCAAGCGCCTCGCTGCGCTCGCCGTCACTACGATTTACACCGTCTCGCGGTTGCTTAACGAGTGGGAGCAGAAAGGCATCATCGCGCTGCGCAGCGGCGACATTGTGCTCACAGACTTGGGGGCTCTTGATCGCATTGCGAGCGAGCGATCATGAGCGTGCCTCTGAGTGTCATGTGAATGATGTGGCGAACGTCACGGGCCCTATTTGACGGAGCGCAAATTCACGTAAATCTCCTGCCGCCGAGTTTGATCAAGCGCAAAGACAAGCCCGCGCCTCTTCCGCAAGCTTAGAGCAAGCTGAGCGCAGCCCATTGGCGCGCTCGGCAAAACCCTTGCAGGAGGTTAGGCGCGCATGTATCCCTTTTGGGAAGGCTTGTTCATTCACTCAACGCTCTACGTCGCGTTCATGTCTGCGTTCCACGTGTTCGTCTCCCACCTCACGGTGGCGGCGGCGTGGTTTAACTTGTACCTGGAGCGCCGCGCGGTGAAAGAGAACCGCGAGGAGTTCTACGTGTACCTGAAGCGCAGCGCGTTAGGGCTGCTGGTGTTTGCCTACGTGTTTGGCGCGCTCGCGGGCGTTGGCATTTGGCAGACCACAACGGCAGCGAACCCGCGCGGCATCTCCACGTTGATCCACAACTTCGTGTTCTACTGGGGCTCGGAGTGGTACATGTTCCTCATTGACGTGCTCGGCATCATCACGTATTACTACACCCTCGGGCGCGTCAGCAAGGAAACCCACTTGCGGCTCGCGTGGATCCTGGCGCTGGGCGCAACAGGGACATTGAGCATCATCGTCGGCATTTTGTCCTTCAAGCTCACGCCGGGCGCGTGGTTCGAGACAGGCCTGAGCTTGAGCGGCTTCTTTAACCCCACGTTCTGGCCTCAGATCGCGATGCGCTTTGCGTTCATGTTTGCGATCACGGCGGTGTGGGTGTTGTTCATCGCAGGCGGCTTGCCGGCGAACTTCCACGCGCGCAACGAGATCATCCGCGCAGGGGCGCGCTTTGGGTTGATCGGCTTGGCGGCGGGTGTGTTGATTTGGTTGCTGTGGTTTGAGCCTTCGTTGCCAGTGCACGCCAAGGCGATCCTGCCCTCGCGTGCGATCCCGCAGCCTACCTTCCCGCTGATCTACCTCGGCTTGGTCGTCACGTTCTTGGTGCTGCTCTTCGCGTTGATCGCGCCTAGCCGGCAACGGCAGCTTTTTGCGTTGGGCACCATGGTGTTCATGTATGGTGCGATCTTCGGCGCGGAGCGCACGCGCGAGGTGTTGCGCAAGCCCGACATCATCGCCGGCTACATGTCCTCGAACCAGTTGCTGTTCAACGACATCCCTGCGCGCGGCATCCAAAGCGAGGAGCGCTGGCTGAGCGAGCGCGGCATGTTGGGCAATCTGCCGTTTGTGCCCGCCATGGATAAGCTTGCCGCAACCGCAAGCGATGTTACCTTCGGCATCGGCGACCCGGAGATCGCCGCGGGGCGCGTGCTGGCAATTCAGCAGTGCGGATCGTGCCACAGCGTTAGCCACCAGACATCCATGACCATTGCTGGCGTGCGCCTCGATTTGCGCTCACAGGCAGGTTTGCTCAAGATGCGCAACCTGACCACGGCAGACAAGATTGATGCTTACATCCGTGGCATCGGCGGCTTCCCCTACATGCATCCGTTCGTCGGCACTGACGCCGAGCGCCGCGCGCTTGCCCGTTACCTCGAGGCGTTCTTGCACGACACCTACCCCGAGCTTGCGCCACAGGCGCAATCCCAAACTTCCACGCGATAAGGAGGTCAGAAAGCCATGACGGTCGGTGAAATGCTGCGCATGATGCGCGACCCACTGGGCGCCCCCTTCTTCCCGCCTGCGTTGCAGGTGCTGTTGGTGGTGACGTGGGTGTTCCACATCTTCTTCGTGACGGTGGCGCTGGGCACCAGCGTGCTCGCGCTCTATGCCTACACCTTGCGCAAAGGCGATCCGTTTTGGCTCGGCGTGGGTCGCCTAAGCGCGCGGCTAACGCCCAACGCGCTTGGGCTTGGCATTGTCACGGGCATCGCGCCATTGCTCTTCGTGCAGACGATCTACGACCCGCTTTGGTACGCAGCGAACACGCTAAGCGGCTTCTGGTCGGTGTCGTTCATCTTTGTGGTGATGGGTGGTTATAGCCTCGCGTACGTGTTTTACCTGAAGGGGAGCAAGGATGGTCGCCTGATCTTCACCGCGGCGTTGTCGCTTGTGTTGCTCTTCTTCGCGGGGTGGGTGATGCACGTGCTGCACTCGGTGTCCATCCGCCCTGAGCACTGGCTGCGCTGGTACATGCCCGACGGCACCATTGACACGCGCGGCGTCACCTTCCACGCCTACAACATCCCGCGCCTGGTGTTCTTGTTGCCGCTTCAGAGCGCGCTCAGCTTGGCGGTGGTGGTGATGTTCGCGGGGTGGTATTTGCGCAAGCGCGGCGACGATGTGGCGTTCCTCGACCGCCTCGCGGAGCTGGGGCGCAAGTTGGCGCTGGTGGTTAGCCCGATCTATGGCGCGACGGGGCTGGTGTGGGCGTTGACGGAGGGCGTGGAGTTTGGCGTGGTGGCGCTGATCGCGGTGCCTGTGGTGGTGTTGGGCGCCGTGCTCACGGCATACTTCGCAATGCTCAAGCAGCCCGCTGCGAAAGCGCCGCTCTCGCTTGTGTTGTGGTTGGTGTCGCTGCTGGTGGTGGCGGTGGTGCGCGAAGGGATCCGCGTTGCCTCGATGGCGCGCTTCGGCTACAGCATTGCCGAATATCCCTATCGCATTGATTGGGGTTCGATCCTCGTCTTCGGCGTCACCACCGTGGTCGGCGTGATGGTCATTCTGTACCTCATCCTCGTGCTCTATCAAGCCAACGCGAGCAAGGAAGGGCAGGTTTCGGCGCGCGTGGAGCGGCTGGGGCGCATCGCCACCGGCATGCTGGGCGCGTGGTTCGGCTTCTTCTTCTTGCTGGGCGCGTATTCCTACTTCGTGCTTCGCTAACGGTCGGGATGCTCCCGCAACGAGGGTTTGCACCGCACTGGGGAGGCAACAACGCCTCCCCAGCGCGTTTTTAGGAGCGAGCTGTGGTAATCTGCGCGGCGTATGGCTTCGCTTCGTGAGACGCTCGCGCGAACGCGTACCAGCATCTTCAGCAAAGTGCAGGCGCTGCTTGGGCAAAGCGACATCACAGCGGAGACGTGGGAAGACCTCGAAGCGCTGTTGTTGCAAGCCGACGTGGGCGTGAGCACGACGGAGAAGCTGCTCGAGCGGCTGCGCGTGCGCGCCAACGCAGAGGGCATCACGCGCGCAGAGCGGCTGCGCGAGGCATTGCAGCAAGAGTTGCGCGCCGTGCTCTCCCCAAACGGCGCACTAGCGCAGCCAGATTATGCGCGCAAGCGGCTGCTGGAAGTGATTCTGGTCGTCGGCGTCAACGGCAGCGGCAAGACCACCAGCATCGCCAAGCTCGCCAAGCGTTACCGCGACCACGGGCGCAGCGTGCTCCTCGCTGCGTGTGACACCTTCCGCGCTGCGGCGATTGATCAGTTGCAGATCTGGGGCGAACGCCTTGGCGTGCCCGTGATCGCCGGCGCGCCAAACGCCGATCCTGGCGCGGTCGCCTTCGATGCTGTGCAGGCTGCGTTCGCGCGCAAGTGCGATACGCTCATCGTGGATACCGCTGGGCGCTTGCACACCAAGCACAACTTGATGCAGGAGCTGAAGAAGGTGCGCAATGTGCTCAACCGCGCGGTGCACGAAGCGCCGCACCAAACGTTGCTGGTGATTGACGCGACCAACGGGCAAAACGCGCTCAACCAAGCCAAAGGCTTCGCCGAAGCGGTGGGCGTCACGGGCGTGATCCTCACCAAGCTCGACGGCACGCCAAAAGGCGGCGTGGCGTTTGCCATTGTGGACACGCTGGGCATCCCCATCATTTATCTCGGCACCGGCGAAAAGCTCGACGACCTGGAGCCATTTGACCCCGATGCTTTCGTGCGCGCGCTCTTCGAGAACGACTGAAGACGGTTAAGATCGCAGCGCGCGATGCGTGCTGAAATCCCGCTCATCGTTGACGCACATCTCGACCTTGCCTACAACGCGCTCTACAAGCAGCGCGATTACCGCTGCAGCGCTTACGCGACGCGCCGCAAAGAAGATAGCCGCAGCGACGTTTGCACCGTTGGTTTGCCCGAGCTGATCCGCGGGCGCGTGGGGATTGTCTTCGCAACGTTGTTCGTCGAACCCTACAGCCGCAAGCTGGCGCCCGGCTTGCCTGCCTACCGCAGCGAACACGAGGCACATCGTCTGGCAATGGCGCAGTTGGACTTCTACCGCCGTTGGGCAGACGTTGACCCTCACGTGAGGTTGATCACCAACCAAGCCGAGTTGCGCGCGCACGTGGACGCTTGGATGCACCCTGTTCCCGGCGAGCGCCATCGCGTGGGGATGGTGGTGCTCATGGAAGGCGCTGATCCGATCCTCGAGCCGAAGGAGTTGGAGCGTTGGTACGAGCGCGGCGTGCGCATCGTCGGCCCAGCGTGGGATACGACGCGCTACGCAGGCGGCACGTGGAGCGGCGGGCGCTTAACACGCCTTGGGCGCGCGCTGCTCGACGTGATGGCGGAGTTCAACGTGATCCTCGACGTGAGCCACCTAAGCCACGAGTCGCTCTACGAGGCGCTGGACGCGTTCGAGGGGCAACATGTGATCGCCAGCCACAGCAACCCTTACCGTTACGTGCCCACTTCGCGCCATCTGCCCGATAAGGCGATCGCGCGCATCGCCGAACGCGGCGGCGTGATCGGGGTGGTGCTCTACAACCGCTTTCTCAAGAAGGAATGGAGCGGCAAAAAGCACGACGTGACGCTCGACGACGTGGTGCGCATGATTGACCACATCTGCCAAGTCACCGGCAGCGCCGACCATGTCGGCATCGGCAGCGACTACGACGGCGGCTTTGGCGCAGAGGCGATCCCACGCGAGCTGGACACGGTGCGCGACCACATCCGCATCGCAGAGGCGTTGCTGGAGCGCGGCTTCGAGCCGCAACACGTGGCGCAGATCATGTATGGCAACTGGTTGCGCGTGTTGCGCGGCGCGTTGCCAAACTAGCTGCTGAGACGCCGCAGGCGCACCTTCGCCACACGCCGCTTGTCCATCTCCTCCACGGTCAACGAGATGCCTTGAGATTTCACTTCCACCACGTCGCCAACGTTCGGAATGCGCCCCAACTGCCCCATCACGTAGCCGCCGATGGTGTCGTAGTGTGGGTCGTCGAGGTGCAAGCCGAACGCTTCGTTCACGTCGCCGAGCGTGGTTAGCCCCTTGATCACGTAGCCGTCGGCGGTGGCTTGGATGTCGGGCGTGCTGCCTTCGGCGCTGTCGGTCACCTCTTGCATCTTGCCGATGATCAAGCTCACCAGGTCGTTCAGCGTGACCAACCCTGCCGTGCCGCCGTACTCGTCGAGCACGATCGCCATGTACTCATGGCGCTCGCGCAACTGCCGCAGCAGCTCATCGGCGCGTTGGGTATCGGGCACAAAAAACGGCGGTTGCATGAGATCGCGCAGCGAAGGCTCGCGCGTGGTGCAAAGCAGCGCGTGTATCAAGCTCTTCACGTGCAAGACGCCGATGATGTTGTCCAGCGAGTCCTCGTAAACGGGCAAGCGCGTGAAAGCGTGGGTGGCGAACAGGTGCGCCGCTTCGCGCAGCGACGCCGTGACGTTGACGCACACCATCTCTGTGCGCGGCACCATGATCTCGCGCACCGAGACATCGCTCAGCATGATCACGCCGCTCAGCATGTCGGATTGCTCAGCGTTGATCACGCCGCCGCGCTCGCTTGCCTCGACGATGAGCTTCAGTTCCTCGATGGTGTGCAGGCGCTCGCGCGCCAACGCGGTGCTGAACCCCGCTAAGCGCAACACCAGCAGCGAGGATTGGCGCAGCAGGCGCGCAAAGGGCTGGAACACCGCCGCAACGATGTTCATCACAGGCACCACCGCCAGCGCGATCTCCTCAGCGCGGCGCAGGGTGATGGCGCGTGGGGTCAGCTCCGCAAGCACGATTTGGAAGTAAGAGGCAATGATCAAACCCGCGATGCCGCTGGCGATGGGCGTGAGACTCTCGCCGAAAGGCGTGCGCGGCATGAGCGGGGCGAGCACCAGCGCCACCAGTGCGCTGAACGAAGGCTCGCTCAGCACACCAATCCCCAACGAGGTGATCGTGACGCCAATTTGCACTGCCGCGAAGAAACGATCGGGGTCCTCCATGGTGCGGGCGACGATCTGCGCGCGCCGATCGCCGCTCTCTGCAAGCTCCAAGATGCGCGTCCGCCGCGAGACGGCAAGGCTATATTCCGCCAACACAAAGAAGGCGTTGACGCCAACCAGCACAAACAAGCTGAGGATGCCCCAGACGATCTCCGAACTCATGTGCTGTGCGCGCTTTTAAGCGCCTTTTGAGCGTGCGGCTATCATCTGCGCCAAGCGAAGCTAGTGATGAATGATAACCGTATCAGCCGTGCGGCGGTGCTGGTGATCGGGTGTGTCTCGTACGACACGCTGCACATCGGTGGGCAGGTGTATCACACGCTCGGCGGCGCTGGGTTATACACCGCGCTGGCAGCGCGCTTCGTGGGCGCGGCGGTCACGCTCGTTGCACCGCGCCCGCGCACCCTCTCGCCGCTCACCAAAGCTGTGGCGGAACGCCTCACATGGTTCGGGCCCACGACGGATGAAGCTCACATGCCGCGTTTGGCGATCGCCCATCATGGCGACGGCAAAGCGACGCTGCTCGAGGCTGAATGGGGGGCAGAGCGTTGGTTAGACGCCTCGCATCTGCCGCCCGACCTCAGCCGCTTTGACGTGGTGCATATCGCCGCGCTGAGCAGTGCGCAAAAGATGCTGGACCTGCTGCACGTTTGTCGCGCGCGCGGCGCGCAGCGCATCAGCGCCGGCACCTACTACCGCATTGTGCGTGACGAGCCAGCGACCGTGCGCGCCATCTTCGAGCAAGCTGATTTGTTCTTCATGAATGAGAACGAAGCGCGCACGCTGTGGGGCGATCTGCGGGTTGTGGGGCGCATCGCCAAGCGCACGCGCGAGGACGCCTTGCTCTTCGTCACGTTCGACCGGCGCGGGGCGATTGTCGTGGCAGGAGATTCTGCCATGCCGATCCCAGCCGATCCAGCGAACGAGGTGGATCCCACCGGCGCTGGCGACACGTTTTGCGGGGCGACGCTGGGCGCGTTAGCGCAAGGCAGACCCGTCTTCGAGGCAGCGCGCGATGCGGCTGTGATTGCGGCGCGCGCCATTGAGCAGGTTGGGCCGGCGTTCCTGCTCGGCGCGCCACAAGCGCTTTCAGGGTGATCCCGGCGAGAAAGTCGGCGGGTTTGGCTACAAAAAGCGATTCTCGCCAACGAGCGCGATGAGGCGCTGCGACTGCGAGAAAATGTGCTATACTTTCCTTCACGAGAGGCGCGCTAAGGCGCTCAAAGTGCTTGCATAGGTGAACAGAACCCTTGAGACGCCTAAGCGCATACTCGG
>JAUQQA010000063.1 GCA_030550095.1 Chloroflexota bacterium
AATACCCCGATGGCACCTTGGGCGAGATCTTCATCGACATGCACAAGGAGGGCGCCGGCTTTCGCAGCTTGCTCAACTGCTTCGCCATTGCCGTCTCGCTCGGCTTGCAATATGGCGTGCCGCTTGAAGAGTTTGTGGATTCCTTCGTGTTCACCAAGTTTGAGCCAAGCGGCCCAGTCACTGGCAACGACCACATCCGCTACGCGACGAGTGTGATTGACTACATCTTCCGCGAGCTCGCCATCACCTACCTTGGGCGCACGGATTTGGCGCACGAAGTGCCGCCAAGCAAGGAGCCAGAGCCAGAGTACGAAAGCGAGGAAGTGATCGAAGAGCGGCGCGTGCCCGCCGCGCAGCTGCGCTTGCCCTCGCGCGCCTTCAGCGAGCACGTTCAATCGGGTGTGGCGGTGAACAGTGAGGGGAACGGTCATGGTGCCAACGGCACAGCACCCGTGCACACACACCACACCAGCGCCTCGCTGCAGGTGAAACACGTGACGAAAGCCGAGACCGCGGAGCTGTATGCCGAAGCAGACGAGCGTGAGTTGGCGAAGCTGAAAGGCTACACGGGCGATGCTTGCCCAGAGTGTGGTGCGTTCACCATGGTGCGCACAGGCACGTGCTTGCGCTGCGACACGTGCGGCGCAACAACGGGTTGCTCGTAAAGCGCAGAAGGCAGAACGCTGCGCGAGCAAGGTGCAATGGTGCGCTCAAGCGCGCTGTTGCACCTTTGCTTTCGATACAATCGTGCTTACATGCTGAAGTGGCTAAGCGCGTTAGTGCTCTCAACAAGCGTGATCGCAATTGCAGCGCTGGGCTTTAGCTTGGGTTACTATGAGTTGGCCCTGCGCGAGCGCATCTTCCCAGGCGTGCGCATTGCGGGTGTTGACGTGGGAGGGATGACGCCAGAGGAAGCGCTTGCTGCGTTGCAGCGGGCGCGCGCGCAAACCGATGGCACGCAGACACTGCGCCTGAGCGTGGCTGATCAGACGTTCACAGTGCGCATGGACGAATTCGGCGCCGCGACGGACCTCGCCGAGGCAGTCTGGCAGGCGTGGCATGTGGGCCGCGAAGGCGATTGGATCACGCAGTGGCGCGAGCGGCTGCTGGCTTGGTGGCAAGGCGCGGAAGTCGGTTCAGTGCTCTACTTTGACGAGCACGCAGCGCGTCAACGCATAGACCAGATCGCGCGACAAGTCGAACGCGCGCCGCGCGATGCCACGGTGCGCATCGAGGGCACACGCGTGGTTGAAGTCCCCTTCGAGGTTGGCCTTGACGTCAATGAAGAGGCAACGTTGCGGCTTGTGCGCGCCTTCGTAGCTCAGGGGCAGCCGACAGCGATCGTCGTGCCTCACGAGTTGCGCCCGCCGCAGCGCACGCGCGTTTCAGAGGTTGTCGAAGCGGTGCGCACGGTTTTGAGCGGGGATGTGGTTGTGCTGTTGCCGCAATGGGACCGCGACGACAACCTTTTGCCCCCGCGCGAGGCGTTCCGCATCCGCTCATCGGACTTGGCGCGCCTGTTCACGCTAGAGGAGCACGAGGGCACGCTGCGCGTGAGGTGGCAGCGCGAGTCACTTGCAGCGCTTGTCACGCCCTTTGCTGCTGCCGTTGAGCGTGCGCCGCAAAACGCACGCTTCACGTTCAACCCAGCGACGCAGACGCTCACGCCGATTGCGCCTGCACGCGAGGGGCGCGCGCTGGACGTTGAGGCAAGCGTCGAGGCGATCATCCGAGCGGCACACAGCCCTCAAGACCGCACGGCGGCGTTGGTGGTGAGGACGACACCGCCTCCGATCCCCACGACGGCCACCGCGCAGCAGCTCGGCATCACGGCGCTGATCACCGAGGCGACGACGTACTTCAAAGGCTCGAGCGCGGCGCGGCTTGCCAACGTGCGCTTAGCAGCTTCGCGTTTTCACGGCGTTGTGATTCCGCCAGGCACGGTGTTCTCGTTCAACGCGCTGGTGGGCGAGATCTCGCGCGAAGAGGGGTTCGAGGAAGGTTTGATCATCGTCGGCAACCGCACCGTGCGCGGTGTGGGCGGCGGCGTGTGCCAAGTCTCGACGACGGCATACCAAGCCGCGCTGCGCGCGGGTTTCCCAATTTTGGAACGCTACCCACATGGCTACCGCGTGAGCTACTATGAGCGTGGCATGGGTCCAGGCTTCGATGCGTCGGTATATTCGCCATGGGCGGACCTTAAGTTCCGCAACGACCTCAATTCGCACCTGTTGATCGAGACCTACTACGACCCAGTGCGCGTGACGCTCACTTTCCGCTTCTACGGCACGCCCGATGGGCGCGTGGTGACCATTAGCCGCCCAACCATCACGGA
The DNA here is from genome assembly GCA_030550095.1 of Chloroflexota bacterium. GTDB lineage: Bacteria > Chloroflexota > Anaerolineae > J036 > Brachytrichaceae > DRWP01. Next base: position 2,336 of record JAUQQA010000063.1, read on the forward strand.
TGTGGTGCCGCACGGTCCCGACGTGTACGAGCCTGACCCAGAGGGTGAGGTGCCGCCGGGGCAGGTGAAGCAGGTGGAGTTCGCGGTTGACGGCGCGACGATCTGGTTCACGCGCACCGTCACGCGCGGTGGGCAGGTGCTCATCAACGAGCGCGTGGTGAGCCGCTATGTGCCGTGGCAAAATGTCTTCCGCTACGGACCCGGCTTCACGCCACCCGAGGGCGCCATTGTGCGAAGGTAAGCAAGCAATTTCGCTTGTGCATGCAACTGCACCTTTACTGGGCAGAGCGTTTCCGCAGCCGAGGTATTCGTTTTTGCTTTGTCACGCTTGACAATGATGGTGTGCTGACGAAAGCTGTAAGCCAGAAAAAGCTTGCGAGTAAACAGGCGAAGATGGC
>JAUQQA010000064.1 GCA_030550095.1 Chloroflexota bacterium
AAGGCGTTCGTCCGCCCGCCGCTGTGACTCGGTTAGCTGCTTAAGGCTTTCTTGCGTCTGCCGTTGCGCCTCGGCAAGCTGCTCAAGGCGCTCATCTGCTCGCCGTTGGGCCTCGGCAAGCTCCCGCATGGATTGCTTCAGCTCGCTCAGGTCGCTGGTCTTGGCGAGCATATCGAAGCCTGCCTCGAACATCGCGATGAGCAGCTGCGCTTGCTCCTCGGTAAACGCGCTGCTCAGCAACCTGCCGAAGCTCTGCTCAAAGAAAGACGTCGCCATCAGCTTCAGAGCATTTTAATGCGGCCTCGATTCAGACCAGCGTGTTTTCGTTCGTGCGGCCTGCCTCGAAGTCATCAAGATTTCGGATCGTGGTCTCGGCGATTTGCGCGAGTGCTTCGTGGGTGAAGAACGCTTGGTGACCCGTCACCAAGACATTGGGGAAGGTGAGCAAGCGCGCGAAGACATCATCGGCGATCACCTGACTGGAGAGATCGCGGAAGAACAACCCTTCCTCTTCCTCATACACGTCAAGCGCGACGGCACTGAGCTGTCCTGACTTTAGCGCTTCGATCAACGCCTCGGTGTCCACGAGCGCGCCGCGACTGGTGTTCACCAGCACAGCCCCACGTTTCATGCGCGCCAACGTCTGCGCGTTGATGAGATGGTACGTGTGCGGCGTCAGCGGGACGTGCAGGCTAACGATATCCGACTGCTCGAGCAAGGTCTCTAGGGGAACATAGCGCATCCCAAGCGCTTCACAGGCAGGGTTCGGCTTTTGGTCGAAGCCAAGCAGCCGCACCCCAAAGCCATGCATGATCTGCGCAAAGACAGCGCCAATGCGCCCTGTGCCCACCACGCCCACTGTTCTGCCATGGAGATCGAAGCCTTGCAACCCGTCGAGTGCGAAGTTGCCCTCGCGCACGCGGTTGTAAGCGCGGTGCACCTTGCGCACCACCGCGAGCAGGAGCGCAACGGCAAACTCGGCGACGGCATAAGGCGAGTAATTCGCCACGCGCATGACCGTGATGCCCAAGCGCCGCGCTGCGTCGAGGTCTACGTTGTTAAACCCTGTGCTGCGCAACGTCACAAGCCGCACGCCTAGCGCAGCAAGCCGCGCAAGCACCTCAGCCGTCGCCCGGTCGTTGACGAAGATGCTCACGGCTGGAAATCCCTCTGCCAGCACCGCGGTTTGCTCATCGAGCAAAGTCGAGACGAACCTCAGTTGATGCCGCCCGCGATTTGCCGTCGCTAGCGTCTCGCGGTCGTAAGGTTTTGCGTCGTAAACCAGAACGCGCATCGCGTCAGCGGCGCGAGTGTAGCACGGCTTCTGGTGGCAGCGCTGCCTCGCGCTGCGCAGCAGCGGCAAGCGCCAACACAAGGCAAAAAAGCATCACTGCATTGTGGAAGTCAATGTTGAAAAAATAGTGATCAAAAACGCCGCTCACGAGCACGCCGAGCACTGCGCCATGTGCCCCTAGCCCAACGGCTGCGCGCGCCTCATCGCCACGCCAACGCAACCAAGCCCGCACAAAGCCCACCCAAAGCACAACGATCACCACAACGAATAGCCCTAGCCCTACCAGCCCCATCTGCTGCGCGATGAGCAAGTACATGGACGAGACGCCGATGTAGAGGTCCACATCCGGCGTGCTGATGAAGCCGACGCCGAACAGGGGATAGCGCTCGATCAGGCGCAGCGCATCTTTGTATTCACCGAAACGCATCTGCGTGGCGAGGTCACGCCCTTGGAACCCCTCGACGAAGTGCATCACCAGCTCTCGTGTTTGCGGCAGCATCAGCACAAGCGCCAACGCCAGCCCGAGCACCACGAGCAGACGCCGATAGCGCAACACCCCAATCAGCACCGCAGCCGCAACCAGGCTCAACATTGCCCCACGCGAAACCGTGAGCACCAACGCGAGCGCGATCACGCTCACAGTAACCAATACCCAGGCGCGCGGCAACACAGGACGCTGCGCGAACACTTGCGGCAATCCCAGCGCGCCGACGACGAGCAAGTAGCCGCCGAACGCGTTCGGATCGATCCACAAGCCCGTGGCGCGCTGCATCAGCGCGGGATCATCGCGGATGAAGCGCAAGACCCCTGGACCTGAAGGATAGCCAAAGGGGCGCAGCGCCGAGAGCAGGCGAATGCTCAGCACGTCGGGCAAAAAGTAGAGCACGATGCCGACCAGCGCCGAGACAGCGCCGATCACCATCATCCAGCGCACCAGCCGCTGCTGCGCCTCGAGCGTTTGCAGGAGCGCCGCGAGCAGCGGGATGCTCAACAAGCTCAGCACCAGCTCTGCAAAACGGCGCAACACCATTGGCGTGAGCGCGCCGTTGGGCAAGCCCAACACGAACGTCGTCAGCGCGCCGACCACAAGCAGCAACAACGGCAACGTGATCGCAAGGCGCGGGATGGGAAAAGCGCGTTTCGAGCCAAGCCGATGTAACGCCCAAGCGAGAACCAAGCCGATAAGCGCGAGGTCGAGAAAAGTGGGCGTGAAGCCGAGGCGTAATGGCAGCGCAAAGCGCGGCATTAGCCCGATCACAACCACCAGCACCAGCAGCATGTGCTCCACGCGCCACAAGCCCCACAGCGCAACCAAAAGCCCCAGCACACCGCCGATCAGGAGAAGCGGGTTGAGCAGCGCCGCGGCGGCACCGACCAAAACACCAGCAGCAACGCAGAGCAGCAGCGTGAATCCGCGCTCGCGCAC
>JAUQQA010000014.1 GCA_030550095.1 Chloroflexota bacterium
TTCGCGCTGCGCTCGCCGCAATAGAGGCTGAGCTTGCTGCGCTAGCCTTTGACCGCAAGGCGTTCGCGCAGCTCCAGGCGCAAGTGCAGCAGCTCAAGCCTTTTGAGCAACGCAAAGCAACGCTGGAGCGTGCAGCGGTCGTGCTCGAAGCCGAGCGCAGCGCACTCCAGTTGCTGGAGGCAAACATGCAGCAGCTTGACGCGCAATTCGCAGCTGCGCGCGCTGAGTTGGATCGCCTTGATGGCGACCTACAAGCGTGTCGTGCTCACCTGCAAGCTGAGCCCGCAGCCCAACAAGCGTTAGAGCGCGCCCGCCAGTTGTCTTTCGCTGCACAGCGCGCCCTCGTCGAGGCAGAGCAGCGCGTGCAAGCGTGCTTGGCGCAACGTCAGCGCGCGCAAGCGCTGCAACAGGAACTCGAGGCACTCGCCGCACGGCGCGCGTTGCTGGAGCAACTGCAGCTCGCGTTTAGCAAAAACGGCGTGCCCGCCATGATCATCGAGAGCGCTCTGCCTGAGCTGGAAAACATGGCGAACGAGGTGCTCGGGCGCATGACGGGCGGGCGGCTTCATGTGCGCTTTGAAACGCAGCGCCAAACCCAGCGCGGCGACACCAGCGAAACGCTCGAGATCCGCATTGCCGATGAGCGCGGCGAGCGCGCCTACGAAATGTTCAGCGGCGGCGAGGCGTTCCGCGTGAACTTCGCCATTCGCATTGCGCTTAGCCGCCTGCTCGCCAATCGCGCGAACGCGCGCCTGCAGACGCTGTTCATAGACGAAGGCTTCGGCACGCAAGACGCGCAAGGACGCGAACGCCTGATCGAGGCGATCCGCGCGATTCAGGACGACTTCGAGTGCATCGTGGTCATCACGCATATCGAGGAGCTCAAAGAGGCTTTCCCGCGCAGGATTGAGGTGCGCCGCACAGAAACAGGGAGCCAGGTGCGCATCATTTAAAACTTAGGGAGCAGAGGTGATGAAACGAATCGCAGTTGTGACTTCTGGTGGTGATGTGCCGGGATTGAATGCCTGCATCCGCGCCGTGACGCGCACAGCGCTGCACCACGGCTGCGAGGTGATCGGCGTGCAGCGCGGCTACGAAGGACTGATTGACGGCGATTTTGTTGAGCTGACTTCGCGCAGTGTGGCGGGCATCTTGCGCCGAGGCGGCACCATCCTCGGCACGGCGCGCAGCGAGCGCTTCATGACCGCTGAAGGGCGCGCGCAAGCGTTGCAGCAGCTACGCGCTGCAGGCATCGAAGGCCTGGTGGTCATCGGCGGCAACGGCTCGCTCGCTGGCGCCTACAAGCTCTACCAGTTGGGGTTTCCCCTAATCGGCGTGCCGAAAACGATCGACAACGACCAATACGGCACCGATGTGGCAATCGGCGTGGACACAGCGCTCAACACCATTGCTGATGCGGTTGGGCGCATTAAGGACACCGCCACCTCGCATCATCGCGCGTTTTTGATCGAGGTGATGGGGCGCGAGTGCGGCTATCTGGCGCTTGCAAGTGGCATTATCTGCGGCGCGGAGATGGCGCTGATCCCAGAGCAGCCCGCCACGTTGGAGCAGGTGGCGCAGACCATCGTGGAGTCGTATCGCATCGGCAAGGCGCACTGCATCATCATGGTTGCCGAGGGTTGGAAGCCGGGGCGGCGCGCGCTCATGGAGTACCTCAACAACGAAAGGCTCGACCACAAATTCGATGTGCGCGAAGTGGTGCTCGGGCATATTCAGCGCGGCGGCACGCCGAGCGCGTTTGACCGGCTGCTTGCAACGCGCATGGGCGTGCGCGCGGTCGAGTCGTTGCTCGATGGAAGCGGCATAGGCAAGATGGTTGGGCTGCGCGGCGCCCAAACAGCGCTGGTGGATTTAGCCGAGGCGACCTCGCGCACCAAGCCCTTGCCCGAGGAGCTGCTGCGCACAGCGGCAATGCTCTGCCGCTAACGAGGCGGCTCACTGCGAGGGTGGGGTTGCAGGCGTAGTCAGTGTGGGCAGTTGCCCAAGAAACGCAGCATGGCACAGGCGCGCTGCGTCGCCCAGCGCTGGCGCGGTCTCACCCCAGTCGAGCGGTGCGCTCGCGTCGTGGAGCAGCATGACCATCAGCCATGATTGAGGGCCGGCGCGCACGAGCACGGCATCGCCGTGGTTGTTTTCGTCCCACGTGGCGCGCCCGAACATCGGTGCCCCGCCTTGAGCGAGCAAGCCGCTTGCTGAAGGACGCGCAAGCAGCGTCGTAAGCTCGGCGCAGGCTGCAGGTTCGAGTGTCTCCTCGAACAACAGGCGCAGCGGTCCACGATCTTCGGCGCATTGCTGGATCATCTCCAGCAGCAATCCAACCTCGGCGACGGTGGATTGAGCGCGCGGATTGGGGTTCGCGGTGATGTCGCCGCGCGCGTTGGCAGGCGTGACGGCCGTGAACATCGGCGCAGCATCCTCGGGCAGCGCGGCGAGCACGGTGTTGCGCAAGCCGATCTGCGCCAACCAGCGGTTGAACGTGAGCAAGGCGCGCTGTGCGTCGCCCTCGCCGAGCGTGGTGAGCAAGGCGCGCTCGGCGTCGGCGTCGCCCTGGGTCAGCAATGCGCGTATCTGCGCGGCGGCGTCGGCAGGCAGCGGAAATGGCAGCGCCTGATAGGCGAACAGCGCGAGCGCAACGCGCAGCCACCCTTGCGCAGACACGGCAACATCAGCGTTGAGCGAAAACTCCTCGCCTGTGTGCAGGTCTTTGACGAACACGGCAGCAAGGCGAGTTTGCGTGTTCAAGAAGGCGCTCAGGCGCTGCTCCAGCGGCGACGAGAGCCACTGCGTTGGCGGCAGCGCGGCAGGCAAGACGTAGATGGGTAGGTCCACTGTGCGTTGCCGCGCAGAGGCAAACGCAGCGAGGATCCGCTGCGATGCGGCTGCTTGATCCAACGTCAAGCCATCCTCGCCAGGGCGCACCACATTGGTAGCGAGGTCAACGGTCATGGGGCGCGGCGGGCGGTCAACGCGCTCCGCGAGCGCGCGCACGAGCGCGTCTAACTGGGCGGCGTCGTACTGGTAGCGCAGCTCGAACACGGTTGGCTCTGCGTTGCGCCGCAGCATAAAGGCGGGAAAAGCATCGAGGCGGCTGCGTCGTTCCATCAGCGCCTGCAACTGCACGCGCAGCGCCACCTCATTTGCCTGAAAACCGACAGCGGCGGGCGGGATGGTCTCGCTGCCTTCGGCAAGGCGCACGGTGATCGGCGTGCGCGTGATCTCGTCGAGGCGCAACAACGCCTCGTCCACGGTTAAGCCGCCTACGTCGAGGTCGTTGATGCGCGTCTCGGGAGGGAGACGATTGCGTGAGGTGGCGAAGGCGATCAGGTTGCCCACAAGCAGCGCCACGAGCGCAATGACGCCGACGACGGCGAGGTTTTCCAGTGCGGCGCGCAACGCATATCGCTTCATGCAGCGCCCTGGGATTCTACCGTTGCGCGCATGCAAGGTACACTCCACCGCCAAGAACGCAAGCAACAATCGTGTGAGGCACCCCATGCCCATCTGTCGTCTCGGCATCATTGGCGTTGGCGCAATGGCGCGCTACCACATCGAGCGCATCCTCACCCAAACCGACACCACGCGCATCACGGCGCTGTGCGAGCCAAACCCTGAGCACTACCGCGCTGCGCTCAAGCTGTTCGAGGCTGCGGGTCAACCTGCGCCACCAAACGAGCCTGACTTCAAACGCTTCCTGCGCAAGTACGCTGACCAAATTGACGCCGCGTTTGTGATCACACCGCACGCGCATCACTACGCGCAGGTGAAGGCGCTGCTTGAGGCGGGCAAGGATGTGCTCGTCGAGAAGCCCATGACGGTGACCGCTGCGCAGGCGAAGAAGCTCATCGAGTTGCGCGACAGGACGGGGCGCTTGCTCGCTGTGGCGTTCAACGCGAGCATGTCGCCTGCGATGGAGCACGCGCGTCGTCTGCTGCGCGAGGGCGCGTTGGGGCGCATCTTGGGGATTCACGTCGCGGTGTGGCAAAACTGGGCGCAGTTCACGCGCGGCACGTGGCGCCAAGCGCCGAAGGTGAGCGGCGGCGGCTTCATGTTCGACACAGGCGCGCATTTGCTCAACCTCGTCGCCGACGTGCTCGGCGAGCCTGTGCATGAGGTCGCCGCGTTCATGGACAACCAGGGCTACCCCGTGGACATCCTCACCGCAGCAATTGCGCGCAGCCGGAGCGGTGTGTTGGTGACTTTGCACGGTTGCGGCGCAGCGCCAGTCACCGATTCCGACATGAAGATCTGGTGCGAGCGCGGGGTGCTGGAGATGGGCGTTTGGGGCGGTGCGCTGCATGTGCAATGGGCGGGCGAGCCTGCGCCGCGCGTCGTGGACTTGCCGCCTGATCGCGGCGTTTGGCACACCTTCTTGCGCGTGCGCAACGGCGAGATCGAAAACCCAACACCCCCTGAGGTCGGCTTGCGCATGATCGCGCTGTGGGAAGCGCTCAAGAAGAGCGCCGCGCGAGGCGGCAAGGTGGTGAAAGTGGCGACGCCGTGAGCGCTCAGTATCGCCGCACCAACGCGCGGTAGCTGAGCGGCTGGCGCGTTTGGAACACTTGGGTCTCCTCGCGCAGGCGGCGCACCTCGTCGAGGCTGAGTTTGGCGAGGATATAGCCCTCGGTGCTCTCGTCTAAGTCCACGATCACCTGGCCGCGCGGACCGATGATCATGCTCTCGCCAGCGAAGGTGGTTGCTGGCTCTTCGCCGACGCGGTTGGCTGCGCACACGAAGCAAGCGTTTTCCGCAGCCCGCGCCGAGAGGAACGTGCGCCATTCTTCCGCGCGCTCGCTGGTCCACGCTGCACACACCACAATGATCTCCGCGCCCTCAAGGCACAAGCTGCGCACGCCTTCGGGGAAGAAGAGATCCCAACCGATCTGAATCCCCACCATGCCGAAGTCGGTCTCCGCAGGTTCGAGGCGAAACCCTGGGCGGAACAGCATTTGCTCCTCGCCGCGCAAGTGGATTTTGCGGTAGTGCGTGATCACGTCGCCTTCGGGTCCAAGCAGGACTGCGGCGTTGAACAAAATGCTCTCCACGCGCTCCTTGGTGGGCAAGCCGAACACCACGTGCACGCCGTGTTCGCTGGCGCGCTGCCCGATGAGGTTCGTTGAAGGTCCGGGCACGCGCTGCGCGAGATGTGTGAAGCGCACGCCGCACTCATAGCCTGTGGTCGCCAGCTCGGGGAAGACGATCAAATCCACGTTTTGCTCGGTGCTGATGCGGCGGATAAAGTCGAGCATCTTGGCGAGGTTAGCCTCTGGCTCGGCGAGCGCTGTGTTCATCTGCACGACGGCAACCGTGACTTCGCGCATGGCACGTGCGCGCGATTGTAGCAGGCGCCTTTTTGACGAAGGCCCTTGCGTCCTTGGCGCAAATGATTTGACAATGAACTTTGGTGAAGTACAATCGAAAGCAAACTTGAAGTTCAATGAACCAGATGGGGAGTGAAGCGCAGACGCACAAGCCAACCTTGCGGGATGTCGCCAAGCGCGCGAGGGTCTCGATGGGCACTGCCTCGCAGGCGTTGAACAACCGTCCTGGCGTGCTCCCCGAGACGCGCAAGCGTGTGCTTGAGGCAGCCGAGGCGCTGGGGTATCGCCCGCTGCGCGTCCATGCGCAGGCAGCGTTGAACGTGGTCGGCATGTTGGTGAAGCATGACTACGGCTTGCCGCTCGCGTTCAACCCGTTTTTCTCGCAAGTGCAGGCGGGCGTGGAGCAAGAGTGCCGTGCGCAGCACCTCAGCCTCATGTTTGCCACCATCGAGGTGGATCGGAGCAATCGCCCGCTGGAGTGGCCTCGCATGGTGGAAGACAACAGCGTGGACGGCTTGTTACTCATCGGCACAAACATCGAATCCACTGCCGAGGCGTTGCGCCAGCGCTTGCTTAACAAGCCCATCGTGTTGGTGGATAGCTACGCGCGTGGCTTTCCTTTTGATAGCGTGCTGATTGACAACGTAGGAGGCGCAACGCAAGCCGTGCGCCACTTGCTCGAGCTTGGACACCGGCATATCGGTTTGATTGGCTCTAACCCTGAGTCGCCTCCTGACATCCTCGAGCGGCGCCAAGCCTACATCACTACGCTGCGCGCCCATGATGTGGAGCCTCTTTACATCGAGGACGGGCTTATGACGCGCGAAGCCGGCTACGAGGCGCTGCGCTGCCTGCTGCGCCGCGCGCCACAGGTGACGGCAGTGTTTGTGGTGAACGACGACACGGCGATCGGTGTGTTGCACGCCGCGCAAGACATGGGCCTGCGCATCCCTGAAGACCTCTCGATCGTTGGCTTTGACGACATCGCGCCCGCTAGCCAGGTGCGCCCAGCGCTCACTACAGTGCGCGTGCCGAAGATCTGGCTCGGGCGCTTAGGCGTGCGGCAACTCATCGAACGCAGTCGCCATCCTGATCAGCCTCAGGTGACCCTCACGCTGGCTACAGAGCTTGTTGTTCGTCAATCCTCCGGGCCTTGCACACGCTGAGCCATGACCCCACTTACCCTCAACACGCCACCCATCCCCAACTTGCCGTGGGAAGAACGCCCTGCTGGCAGCAGCGCTGTGATCTGGCGCTACAGCCGCAACCCCATCATCGGGCGCGACGCAACGCCCACTAGCAACAGCGTGTTCAACAGCGCTGCAGTGCCCTTCCAAGGGCGCTTTGCGGGCGTTTTTCGCGTGGACGACACGCGCCGCGTGATGAACTTACATGCTGGCTTCAGCGACGACGGCTTCCACTGGCGCATTAACCCAGAGCCGATCCGCTTCGTGTGCGAGGACGGGGAGATCGCGCGTTTTGAGCATCGCTACGACCCGCGCGTGTGCTGGATCGAAGATCGCTACTACGTCACATGGTGCAACGGCTACCACGGCCCAACCATCGGTGTGGGCTACACGTTCGACTTTCAGACGTTCTATCAACTCGAAAACGCCTTTTTGCCTTATAACCGCAACGGCGTGCTCTTCCCGCGCAAGATCCGCGGCAAGTACGCCATGCTCAGCCGCCCTAGCGACCGCGGGCACACGCCGTTCGGCGACATCTTCTACAGCGAAAGCCCAGACCTGATCCACTGGGGGCATCACCGCTGGGTGCTTGGCCCGTTCGCGCCCTGGTGCAGCACTAAGATCGGTGCAGGGCCAACGCCAATCGAGACCAGCGAAGGCTGGTTGCTTATCTACCACGGCGTGATTACTTCGTGCAACGGCTTCACGTACAGCTTCAGCGCGCTGTTGCTTGACCTCGACGAGCCTTGGCGCGTGATCGCGCGCGCAGAGCCTTATCTCCTTTCGCCGCAGATGCTTTACGAGTGCGTTGGGGACGTGCAAAACGTCGTCTTCCCCACAGCTGCGCTGGTGGACGGGGCGACAGGGCGCATGGCGATCTACTACGGCGCAGCAGATACGGTGACCGCGCTTGCGTTTGCTTACGTGCACGAGGTTGTAGATTGGGTCAAAGCAAACACAGCGAAATGATCCAAACTGGGTGTAGAGGGAACTGATGACCGCTAACCGCAGCGTGCGGATCCTGACAGCGATCAGCCTTGTTTTTGGAGGCTGGTCATTGCTTGCCTTTCCGCTGAGCAGTCCAAGCCGCGCAAGCGCAACCCAACACGCTAACGCCGAGGCTTTGCTCCTCACCGAGCGCGTTGGGGTCCATGCGAGCAGGATGCAACTTTTCCCCGCAGCCACACCGACGACGCCACCGCTACCGCCAGGATGCGTTCGCCCCATCTACCTGGACGCTTTGGAGCCAGGTTGGCAAAACTGGTCTTGGGGCGGCACGTACGACCTTGCCCACACAGGCACCGTCTATGAAGGCAATTTCGCCATCGAGGTCAACATGGGTCCCGGCTATGCGGGGCTTTCGTTTCGGGTTGACCCAGGCATCCCAGGGAACGCCTATCAGAGCATTCTTTTCTGGGCACACGGCGGCGCGAGCGGCACACGCCAGTTGCAGGTTGTAGTGGAAGAAGGCGATTCGGGTCCGCGCACGGCGGCGTTTTACGTGGATGTGCCCGCGGGGAAATGGACGCAGTTCATCGTGCCGCTCAGCGCGTTGGGCAGCCCTGCAACGATCAAGCGCGTGAACATCGAGGATCGAACGGGCGCAGGGCAACCGACGTTCTACATTGACGCGCTCTGCCTGAGCAGTCTCACCCCGCCACCACCGCCGCCTCCGCCGCCGGATTGCACCACGCCCGCGTATCTCGACGCGCTCCAGCCCAACTGGCAAAGCTGGTCGTGGGACGGCAGCTACGACTTTGCAAACAGCGCCCCGGTGTACGAGGGCAACTTCTCCATCGCCGCGACAATCACAAACGCGTACGGCGGTCTTTCGCTGCGCGTCGATCCTGGCTTGCCCAGCAGCAGTTACACCTCCATCCGCTTTTGGGTACACGGTGGCGCGAGCGGCACGCGCCAGTTGCAGGTCGTGGTGCAGCAGGCGGACGTTGGTCAAGAGACGACGCCCTTTCCCTTTGACGCGCCCGCTGGCACGTGGACGCAAGTGATCGTGCCGTTAAGCGCGTTGGGCAATCCTGCCACGATCAAGCGCATCAACATTCAAGATCGCAGCGGAGCGCCGCAGCCCACGTTTTACGTGGATGTGGTGTGTGTGAGCAATGCGCCGCTCCCACCCCCGCCACCACCGCCTCCACCGCCGCCCCCGCCGCCACCGCCAAGCCCGCCTCCCTCGCGCTCGCCAGGCATTCCTGGCTGCGCTTATACGCTCTACGATGATGCGTTGGCGGATGGCTGGGAGGATTGGTCGTGGAACACCAACGTGGCGCGTGAGCATCCATACGCGCTGAGCGGCAAGGCGCTCGCGTTTCAATACCGCGAGGGCTACGCCGGTCTTTCGCTGCGGACGCCCGTCGCACTCAGCCGCAGCGACTACGACGCAATTGCGTTTTGGATCAGCGGCGGCGAAGACCCTGGCGTGCGCCAGATCATGTTCTTGGTGCAGAGCGCCGACGACGGCGCCGAATCGCGCCGTTTCCACATTGACGTGCCCGCGCGCACGTGGAAACAGGTGATCATTCCGCTTGCCTTGCTCCGCAACGTCATCGCCATCAAACGGCTTAACTTTCAAGAGCGCACAGGGCAAGCGCAAGCGCCCATCTTCCTGGATAACATCTGCTTTTTGCGCGATACGGGCGGCGTGGACTTAAACGGAATGGTCTTTGTCGAGCCAGGCGATTACCTGATCTTCGACGAGACCACCGGCGAGGATGTGGAGAACTGGTCATGGGACACCGTGATCAGCTTCGCCAATGAGCAGCCTGCTATCGGCTTGCGCTCGCTTGCTGTGCAGCACCAGAAGGGCTATGCAGGGCTTTCGCTGCGCTTGAAACAAGCGCTCAACGCGGCAGATTTCGGCGGCATCGTCTTCCGCGTGCACGGTGGCGAGCAGGGACGGCGGCAGCTCGACTTCTTCATTCAGCAGGCCGACGAGGGCGCCGAAAGCCAGCGCATTTCGTTCGACGTGCCGGCAGGACAGTGGTACGAAGTCGCGATTCCGATCAGCGCGCTCGGCGATGTGCGCGCGATCAAACGCATCAACATGCAGGACGCAACCGGCAAGCCGCAGCGCTACTTCCTCGATAACCTTGTGCTTGTGCGGCGCGCGGTTTCGCTCACCTTGCCTGCGCCGCGCGTGGCTGAGCCCGCACCAGCATTAGCTGCGGGCGCGCCTACATTGCCGCAGGGCTTCGTGTACCAAGACGCGCTCGCGCCGGGCTGGGAGAACTGGTCGTGGGAGACGCAAGTGAACTTCACCAACGCGCAGCCTGCGCTCGGGCGGCGATCCATCGCCGTGCGCTACACGAAAGGCTATGCTGGGCTTTCACTGCGCGCGCCGATCACGTTGAACGCGCGCGATTACAGCGCTGTGGTGCTTTGGGTCCACGGCGGTGAGGCTGGTGAGCGTCAGCTGCGCTTCTTTGTGCAGCAAACCGACACCGGCGGCGACTCGCGCGCGATCCCGATCGAGGCGCCCGCAGGCGTTTGGACCCCGATCACCATTCCGCTCAGCTACCTCGGCGAGCTGACCACGATTAAGCGATTGAACCTGCAAGAGTTCAGCGGCGCAGAACAGCCCGCGTTCTACGTGGACAACATCCAACTGCTGCGCGAGGCTGCCACCACCACGCTCCCACAACCCAACGTCGGTGCCACCCCCGAAGGCGGCTTCGTGGTGTATCGCAATGGCTACCTTGCTGACGGGTGGGAGAACTGGTCGTGGGATACGCGCGTGAACTTCCGCAACCGCGAGCCGGTGTTGTTCAGTTCGCGCTCCCTGGCAGTGCAGAGCAAGGCGGCTGGCGGGCTTTCGCTGCGCGCGCCGATCACGATCGAGACAAGCCGCTACGGCGGCATCCTGTTCCGCATCTTGGGCGGCGACACACGCCCGCGCCGGTTGCAGCTCTTCTTGCAAACGGCAGACGATGGCGGCGAAACGCCGAGCTTTGTCTTCGATGCGACACCGCGACGCTGGTTGACCTTCACCGTGCCATTTAGCGCGTTGGGCAACCCTGCTGTTCTAAAGCGCATCAACATCCAAGACCTGAGTGGCGCTTCTGAAACCACGTACTACATTGACGAGATCGCGCTGCTGCCACCGCGCGCACAGCCAAGCCCCCCGCGCTCGCCTCACGAGGTGCTCTTCGGCAACATTCTGGCGCGCGGCTGGCGCGAGACTTCACAGGGCGTGCAAGTCTCGCTGCGCGAGGAGCGCGTTGTGCGCGCGATGTATGCCATCTCGGTGCAAGCGTTGCAGCCCAACGCTGTGTTTAGGCTGGAGGCAGCGCAGCCGCTGGATGCGCGCGAGTTTGAGGCGCTCTCGTTCTGGGTAAATGGTGGCGCGCAAGGCGTGCAGGGGTTGCGGGCACGTGTGTACTCAAACCAAGGCACAACGCCCCTAGAGGTGGGCTTCGACGCTCCCGCCAATGCATGGCGCGAGGTGCGTTTGCCGCTCGAACGACTTGACACCATACAGGCGTTTGAGATCGTGTCACCTGCGGGGGCACAGTTCTATGCGGATGACATCCGCTTGCTGCGTGCGCGACAGCCGTAGGCTGTGCTTGATCCAACTCTGTGGAGACCAAGGGAGGACAGCGATGCGATTCAGATACCTTGCAAGATTCGCAGTAATCGCTATTGCAGCATTTGCAGCGGCATGGCTTGCGCGCCAAGCCTCTGCAGCCACGATCACCGTGACGCTAGACTTCGACCGTTTTGACGGGTCAGCGACCAGCGGCTGCTCGCTGCGCGAAGCGATCCAGTCGGCAAACACGAATGCGGCGTTTGCAGGCTGCCAAGCGAGTGGCGCATTTGGCGACGACGTGATCGTGTTTGATAGCGCCGTGAGCACGGTGTCCATCACGCGCACGGTGAGTGGTGGGAACAACGACAACGAAGACGGCGACCTCGATGTTTACGTGGGGAGCATCAGCGGCACGCTCACCATCCGTGGTCCGGTGACGGTGGAGGTGCAAGGGCTTTTTGACCGTGCCTTTGACGTGTATCCCGATGGCTCAGACCAAGGCACGTTCACGCTAGAGCAGGTCACCGTGCGCGGCGGCGACTTGCGCTTGGGGCCAACGACGGACAACACGACCGTGAGCAGCGCGCAGCTTGAATGCGTGTACGGCGGCGGCGGCGTGCGCCTAAACGCGGGAGTGAAGGGCGTGCTGGACGGCGCAGCGGTGCGCGAAAACAAAGCTGCATACGCGGGCGGCGGGATCTGTGTGCAGGCTGGGGCGTCGTTGGTGATGAGTGGGACGCGCGTGCTCTCGAACACGGTGGGCTTGGCGGGCAACCAGCAAGTGGACTATGTGCTCGGCGGCGGCGGGATTTGGAGCAGTGGCGCGTTGGTGATCACCAACGGCGAGGTGTTGCACAACCGTGCAGTGCTCAGCGGCGGGTTCTACGGGTTTGCTGGCGGTGGCGGGATTGGCATCGTGACGGGCAGCCTGCACATCGTTGGCGGCGTGATCGGCGACAACACCGTGACGCAGAACGCGCCCGACCCGTACGAGGCGCAAGGCGGCGGCATCGTCGCACTGCGGTTGGACTCGACGCCGGCAGAAGTGACGCTCGACGGCGTGCGCGTCGAAGGCAACCGCGTGCTGAGTGGGGCTTTCTCCTATGGCGGTGGTGTGGCGCTGTTGCAGGGTGTGCGCGCCGTCATCACGAACAACGCGGTGATCTCGGACAACGCGGTGAGCGCGCTGCAAAGCCTGCACGGCGGCGGCATCGCGGTGGGGCTTTTGTATCAGCCGAGCGGCTATCTTGCGCCGAGCGTCGAAATACACGGCGCAAAGGTGCACAACAATCGGGTGACCGCGACGGCGGATGCGCTCGCCGGGGTGATAACGCCCACAGCCTTCGGTGGCGGCGTGTTCCTCGGGCAAGGGGTGGTCTTCACCGTCACACAGGTGGAGATCGAGAAGAACACCGTGCTTTACGCAGGCACCACGCCGACCAATACGAACGCTTTCGGCGGCGGGATGAGCCTCTTCGCGCATGGCGGCGGCGTTGTAAGCAGCTCCGTGCTGCGCGGCAACGTCGTGCGCGGCTTTCGCTTTGTCGGCGGCGGTGGCGTGCACATCGGCGGCAGCGGCGCACAAATTCGGGAGACGACGCTTGCCGAGAACGCGGCGGAATCCTCGAGCGACAGCGCGGCGGGCGTGCTCGGCGGTGGTGCTTATATCAACAGGGGCGAGACGCTGCTCGAGGATGTGCGCGTGCTGACCAACGTGATCACCGGCACGCAATTCGCCAGCGGCGGTGGCGTTGCCGTGGACGACACCCTGCGCGCCAAGGGATTGACAGCGCGCGGCAACCGTGCCCGTGTCGGCGGCGGGCTTTTCGTGAATGGGAGCGGCAGCGCGTTCGTAGAAGCAAGCCGCTTTGAGGAAAATACTGCGGCGAGCGATGGTGGAGGCGTGGGTGTAGATGGCAAACTGAGCATCACTGCGACGTTGGTCACAAGCAACACTGCGCTGCAAGGCGGCGGCATGGCGGTCGGCGGCAGCGCGGAGATGCGTGCGCGCGCGCTTACCCTCACGCACAACGTGGCTGATGGCACCAGCTTTGCGCAGGGTGGCGGGTTGTTTGGCGGCGGCGACGTCTTCCTTGCAGAGAGCGTGATCGCGCACAACCACGCGCAAGCACCGAATTACGCTGCGGGCGGCGGTGTGTATCGCTACGGTGGTAACTTCCACCTCGGCGATTCCACGCTTAGCGACAACTTTGCCACCAGCGGCGGCGATGTGAAAGCCGGCGGCTGGTACGGCGCCAACAGCACAGGCTTTTTCACCAACGTGGTGATCGCGCGCAACGTCGCCTCGGCGACCAACTTCGTCTTCGGCGGCGCGATCTGGATCACGCAGACGACGCTCACGCTCTCGAACGTGGACCTGCTCACGAACACGGTGCGCTCGCAGAACCAGATCGCCAAAGGCGGTGCCATCGCGCAGGAGTTGGATGCGCGCGTTGTGCTGATCGACAGCCGTGTGGTCAACAACCAAGCGCACTCGGCAAACAACAACGCTTACTCGGGTGGCTTTGACGTTGGGAACAAAGCGACGTTGCTTATCACGGCGTCGCGCATTGTGAGCAACGCAGCAATTGGCGGCAACGACAGCGGCAGCGGCGGCATCGGCAACCAAGGCACGGTGCGCTTGATCACCACCACGCTCAGCCGCAACGCGGTGCTCAGCGCGACGACAAGCCAACCAATCGGCGCAGGTGGTGGCATCGGCAACGGCGGCGTGCTGCACATCGAGGCGTCGAGCATTGTGAGCAACGTGGCGAGCACGGGCGCAGGGATCAACACCTACGGCAACGCCGAGACGCACATCCTGAACAGCACGCTAAGCGGCAACCAGGCGAGCAGCACGGGGATCGGCGGCGCGATCTTGACGGGCACTGCGCGCCTCACGCACACCACGGTTGCTAGCAACACAGGCGTCGGCCTTGCCCTTGGCGGGAGCGCTTTGGTCGTCCGCGCGACTGCGGTAGCGCATCACACTGGCGGCAATTGCGCTAATTGGGGCGGCAGCGTGAGCAATAGCGATTACAGCGTGAGCGACGATGCAACCTGTGCGAGCTTCTTCGTGGGCACAAACGCGCTGAACAACGCTGCGTTCACGCGCCTCGCACCGTTGGCGCTGCATTTAGGCACGGGCACGTGGTATCACGCGACGCTCGTCGGCAGCGTGTTGCACGAGCGCGTGCCAGCAGGCGATTGCCCTGCGACAGACCAACTCGGGCAGCCGCGTCCAGGTGTGGCGGCTTGCGATACGGGCGCGTTCGAGTTGCAAAGCTTCTTCCGCGTCTTCGCGCCGATCGTGCGCCGACAGTGAATTGAGAGGGGGTGGGTTGGGATCGCGATCCCAACCCACCCATGTCATGTGAGTGAGGAGGTTGTGAAGCCGTGAAAACGAAGTTCACTCGTCGTCAACTCCTGCGCGCAAGCGCGCTCGCCGGCTTGGGTGCGCTTGCGGCGGCTTGTGGTGGGGGCGCAGCGCCAGAGCCAACGCAGCCAGAGGTCGCCCCGACGGAGGCGCTCGAGCCTATTCCTGGCGCGCCTAGCGAGCGCCCACGCGCGCCGGTCAACTTAAAGGAAGTGCCGCGCAATCGCACGCTCATTGTGAATTACGGCGGTGCCGGCGGGCAATACACCAACCAAGGCATCACCAACCCATGGGCGATCGGCTTCAATCATCAAGAGGGCAACGCGCTGCTGTGGGAGCCGCTGTTCTACTACTCGGTGTTCGCCAACAAGGAGATCCCTTGGCTTGCCGAGAGCGGCGAGTACAACGAGGACTACACCGAGCTCACCATCAAAATGCGCCCTGGCGCGGAGTGGAGCGACGGCGTGCCGATCACCTCAGCCGATGTGAAGTACACGCTCGACACGCTGATCGAGAACGACGCGCTCAACTACCATGCGCAGGTCGCCGAGGCGGTCAAGGAAGTGCAGGCACCCGACGAGCGCACAGTGATCATCCGCTTCAACAAGCCCAGCCCGCGCTTCAAGTTCGAGATCCTCAGCTTGAAGTTCGACACCGGCATCCCAATCCTGCCCAAGCACGTGATGGAGCAGATGTATGACGTGGTGGCGGTGCCAGGCGATGACGACATGGTGCATAGCGGCATGTTCAACACGGTGCAGACGCCGCAGCAGAAAATTTTTGACCTGCGCGAGGACTGGTGGGGCTTCAAGACCGGCTTCCAGAAGAAGCCCGATGTGGAGCGTGTGCTGATGATCCCGATCAGCGACATGACCACCACAGCGCAGCGCGTGGTGAACAACGAAGTGGACGCCACGTTGGACATGCGCCCTTCGCTGATCCGCAGCGTGGTGGAGCAAAACCCCAAGATCATCACGCACACAGGGCGCCAGGAGCCGCTCGGCTACGTGGATTGGTGGCCTAACTCGTTGTGGGTGAACACGCAGCTCCCGCCCTACAACAACCCTGACGTGCGCTGGGCGATCAGCTTAGCGCTGGATCGCGACACGATTGACCGTTTCGTCTTCAACGGCGTCAAGCTCACCACCATCTTCCCGTATCCAGAGTATGAGCCGCTGAAGCCTTACCTGGATCGCGTGCGCCCACGTGGCGAGGCGTTGGGCGCGGGGCGCTTCAGCCTTGAGGAGAGCGCTGCACGGATGCAGCGCGCTGGCTTCACCAAAGACGCTGAGGGCTTCTGGGTGAAAGACGGTCAGCGCGTCAACGCCACCATCCACGGCTTCGAGGTGATTCACGCCGACATCGCGCCCATTTTGGTAGAGATGCTGCGCCGCGGCGGCTTTGAGGCCTCGGTGAACTTCGGCACCGACGCCTTCCAGCGCATGGTGGATGGACAGCCCGGGCTTTACCTTTACGGCCACGGCGGCAGCTTGATTGACCCTTACGCCACCCTGGAGCTATATCACAGCCGCTCCAGCCAGCCGACGCAGGCGGGCATTGGCGGGAGCAACCGCTTCTCGCGCTACAACAACCCTGAGTTCGACCGCGTCGTGGACGAGATGAGCGTGATCCCGCCCGGCGACTCGCGCCTCAACGCGCTGTTTGAAAAGGCGATGGACATCTACTGGGGCGAGATGATTGACATCCCGCTCATCCAGTGGCTTCACCGCATCCCCTACAACACCACTTACTGGACCAACTGGCCCACGCAGGAGAACCCGTATCTGAACGGCGCGTTTTGGCACTACACCTTCCCGTTGCTGGTGCTTAACTTGAAGGCGGCTGCGTAAGACGATGCCACTCGCATACCTTCTGCGGCGCGTTGCGTTCATGATCTTCGTGGTCTGGTCGGCGATCACGCTGCTGTTCTTCTTGCCGCGCCTTTCGCCGATCAACCCCGTGCGTGAACGCTTCGCGGAGTTACAGCGCTCCACAGGGTGGGCGCCGCGCGATCTCGAGCGTTTGGTGAAGGTGTACGAGGTGAAGTTCGGCTTGAACAAGCCGCTGCATGAGCAGTACGTGGATTACATGAGCAGCTTGCTGCGCGGCGACCTCGGCTACTCGATCATGCGCTATCCGCGCACAGTGGGCGATCTCATCGCGCAGGCGCTGCCCTGGACGATCGGCTTGCTTAGCGTGACCACGCTGCTCACGTTTGGGATCGGCACCGGCATTGGTGCGCTTGCTGCTTGGCCCCGCAGCCCGCAATGGGTGAAAGGTCTGGTCACCCCGCTGGTGGTCTTAGCAGCGATCCCGCCATATTTGCTCGGCTTGCTGCTGATTTACTTCATCGCCTTCCGCGCCAAGCTGCTGCCGATGGGCGGCGCTTACACTTTGGGGCGCTTCACCGGGCCAGAGTTGAGTTTTCCTTTCTTGCTTGACGTGGCGCGACATGCCATCTTGCCTGCGCTCTCGCTCATCCTCTCGACGGTGGGCTTTTGGGCGCTGGGGATGCGCGGTATGGGCGTCACCGTGCAGGGCGAGGACTACGTGACGTTCGCGGAGCACAAAGGCTTAAGCTTGCGGCGTATCTTCTACGCTTACTACGTGCGCAACGCGATCTTGCCGCAGGTGACCGCGCTAGCACTCGCCTTCGGGAGCATCGTCTCCTCGGGCATTCTCGTCGAATACCTTTACGGTTTCCCTGGGCTTGGCTCGCTGCTGAACGCGGCGATCCTCGCCAACGATTTCTTCGTGATCTACGGCATCGGCTTGATCACGATCCTCGCTGTGGCGGTTAGCATGATGGTGGTGGACTTGCTCTATCCGTTGCTCGACCCGCGCATTCGCTACACGCGCGCATGAGGTAAACGCAATGGCAATTGCGCTCGACCCCCAAGCGCCTCTCATCGCGCAGCCCTCGCGCTGGACGTTGGTGCTGCGTTACTTGCGCCGCAACCCAAGCTTGCCGCTGGGGCTTGTGCTGCTGATCTTCCTCGTCGGCTTTGGCGTGATCGGCTCGTTGCTGATTGATACGAGCACACGCGCGTATCCGCTGGCGGCGCCGCCCGTGCAGCCGCCGAGCGCCGAATATCCACTCGGCACCGACCGCGACGGGCGCGACTTGCTCGCAGTGATGGTGCGCGGCGTGTTGCTCACCGGAGCTGTAGGCTTGATGGCGGGCACGGTCGGGATCGTAGTCGGCACAACAGTGGGCTTTGTGGCGGGCTACTTCGGTGGCTGGGTGGATGCTGTGATCCGCTGGCTCACCGAAGTGTTGATGACCATTCCGCCTTTGGTGTTGCAGGTGATCATCGCCAGCACCATTGTGGACAAGAACAAAGTCACCATCTTCACCATGGCGGGCGTTGCCTCGGTGCTCGCCTGGATGGGCACGGCGCGCATGGTGCGCGCGCAAGTGCTGAGTTTGCGTGAGCGCGCGTTCGTCAACATGGCGCGTCTCTCGGGGATGAGCAACCTTGAGATCATCTTCCGCGAGCTGATGCCAAACATGCTGCCGTATCTCGCGGCGAGTTTCGTCGGCGCGGTGATGGGCGCGATCGGCGCCTCGTTTGGCTTGGAAGCGCTCGGCTTGGGGCCCGTGCGCGAGCCCACCATCGGCATGACTATCCGCTGGGCGGTGTACCACTCCGCGATCTTCAACCAGTGGTGGTGGTGGGTGCTTTGGCCGGTGCTGGCGTTGATCCTCATTTTCGCTTCGCTTGCGCTGATCAACCGCGGATTGGACGAGCTGGCGAACCCGCGTGTGCGGAGGACGGAATGACGCTGCAAGAATCCCCCGTGTTGCGCGTGCGCGACCTGCGCGTGACGTATTACACAGACGCCGGGCGCGTGACGGCAGTGAACGGCGTGAGCTTTGACCTCGCGGCTGGCGAGCGGTTGGGCTTGGTGGGCGAATCGGGGTGTGGCAAATCCACGCTCGCGCTCGCGCTGATGCGCATGATCAAGCCGCCCGGGCGCATCGAGTCGGGCAGTGCAGTGGTGCGCACCGAACACGGCGAGATGGACCTCCTCGCGCTCGACGAGGAATCCATGCGCAAGGCGCGCCTAAGCGTGATCAGCTACATCCCGCAGGGCGCGATGAACGCATTGAACCCCGTGTTGCGCGTAGGACAGCAGATGCTGGACGCATTGCAAGCGCACGCGCCTCATCTTTCGCGTGCAGAGATGCGCGCGCGCGCCGAAGCAGCGTTGGCGTCGGTCGAATTGCCCAAAGACGTGTTCGACCGTTATCCTCACGAGCTGAGCGGCGGCATGAAACAGCGCGTGTGCATCGCGATCGGCATTCTGCTCAGCCCACGCGTGATCATCGCCGACGAGCCGACGAGCGCGCTCGATGTCGTCGTGCAGCGCCAAGTGATGGAGACGTTGCAGCGCGTGCAAGAGCAGCTCGGCGCGGCGCTGATTCTGATCGGGCATGACATGGGCTTAATGGCGCAGGTGACCCACCGCGTCGCGGTGATGTATGCCGGGCAATTTGTCGAGGTCAGCCCTGTGCAAGCGATGTTCACGCAGCCGCTGCACCCCTACACCCAAGCGTTGATCCAAAGCCTGCCGCGGCTAGATAACCGCGGCGTGTTCCGCAGTTTGCCCGGCGTCGCGCCCTCGCTGTTGCGCTTGCCAAGCGGCTGTGTGTTTCACCCGCGCTGCGCTCAAGTGATGGAGGTGTGTCGTCGCGAGCCTCCGCCTGCGGTGCATACCGCTGATGCGCGTTTCGTGCTGTGTCATCTTTACGGAGACGACGAGAACGTTGCGCCGCGCGCGACGCTGACGACATCGCCGCAGGAGGTGCGACGGTGACGCCACTGCTTGAGCTGCGCAACGTGAGCAAGGCCTACATGCGCGGCGTGTTTGGGCGCGAGCGTTTCGTCGCGCTGCAAGGTGTGGACCTCGCCCTCGATGAAGCACGCCCGACCATCATCGCCATCGCTGGTGAGAGCGGCAGCGGCAAAAGCACGCTCGGCCTGCTCGTGCTTGGCTTGCTCCAACCCACCGAAGGCGTGGTGTTGTACCGCGGCAAGGCCGTGAGCACACTGCGTGGCGCTGATTACCAACGCTTTCGGCGCGAAGTGCAAGCGGTGTTCCAAGACCCGTTCGCAGTGTTCAACCCGTTCTACAAGGTGGATCACCTGCTTCAGGTGCCGATTGAGAAGTTCAAGCTTGCGCGTTCGCGCCACGAGGCACGGCGCATGATGGAAGACGCGCTCCAGGCAGTAGGTCTGCGCCCTGAAGAAGTGCTTGGTCGGTATCCACATCAGCTCTCGGGTGGACAACGCCAACGCATTGCAGTGGCGCGCGCGCTCGTGCTTAAGCCGCGCTTGCTGGTTGCTGACGAACCCGTCTCGATGGTGGATGCCTCATTGCGCGCAGCGATCCTGGAGAGCTTGCGGCGCATGCGCGATGAGCACGGCATCTCCATCCTTTACATCACCCACGATTTGACAACGGCGTATCACGTCGCGGATTCGATCCTCGTGCTTTACGCAGGGCGCGTGGTTGAAGCAGGCGAAGTGGAGCGCGTGATCCGTGCGCCGAAACATCCCTACACCCAGCTTCTGATTGATTCCATCCCTTGGCCTGATGTGACACAGCCTTGGGGGAGCAAACCGCTGGCGAAGCGCGAGGGCGAACGTGCTTCAGTGGGATCGGGCTGTCGCTTTGCGCCGCGCTGTCCGTCGGCGATGCCTCATTGTTGGCAGCGTGTGCCGCCGCTGTATCGCCTCGCCCCTGAGCACGTCGTCGCTTGTTACCTCTACGAGTCGGAACAGGCAGCGCAGGCCGACATCGCTCGCGCTTAAGCCGAGAGGCTGCGTGCTGCTGAAATCCGTTATAATTCGTTTAGCTAAGGGCCAGTGGCGCAGTTGGGAGCGCGTCTCAATGGCATTGAGAAGGTCAGGGGTTCGAGTCCCCTCTGGTCCACTGTAACCGAACAGCGCAAACGCGACGACCGGGAGTAGTAAGCCATCCCCACAGCGAGTCAGGAAGACGGTGTGAGCCTGGCAGTGCGCCCTTGGGGAGCGCGTGAGGCTGAACTCGCCCGCGAGCGTGAACAACACGGGTGCGCCCGTTATCGCGCTTCAAGGCTGCTGACGCCTGAAGGCGACGCAGCGAATCAGGGTGGTACCACGGGGCCCACTCGTCCCTGAGCGGATGGGTGGGCTTTTTGATTGGACAGGTGATCGCAGCGTATGGATCGCTACAACCCGCAAGAGATCGAACCGAAGTGGCAGGCGCGCTGGGAGGCAGACCAGCTTTACCGCACTGCGCCCGCGTGCGACAAGCCCAAGTATTACGTGCTTGACTTCTATCCTTACCCCTCTGGCGAAGGCATGTCGGTGGGACACGCGCGCAACTACGTGCCCACGGACGTGGTGGCGCGCTACTACCGCATGAAGGGCTACAACGTCCTTCACCCAATGGGCTTTGACGCCTTCGGTTTGCCCACCGAGAACGCCGCCATCAAGCTCAAGGTGGACCCGCACGAGTTGAACGAGCGCTATTCCGCCAACTACGTGCGCCAGTTCAAGATGATGGGCTTGAGCTACGATTGGTCGCGGCTGATCAACAGCGCCCATCCCGAATACTACAAGTGGACGCAGTGGATCTTCTTGCAGCTTTTCAACTCATGGTACGACCCGCGCAAAGATAAAGCATGCCCCATCGCTGAATTGGAAGCCGAGTTGGCAGAGCGCGGGTCTAAAGACATCTTCGACTACATTGACGAGCACCCCGAGCATGTCGGCGTCGTCACCAAAGGCACGCCGGTGATCACCGCGGAACAATGGCGCGCGATGAGCCGCCGCGAGCAAAACGATTACCTCAACAACTTCCGCCTCGCCTTCCAAGCCGAGAGCGTGGTGAACTGGGACCCAGTGGACAAGGTGGTGGTCGCTGACGAAGAGGTGATCGACGGGCGCGCTTGGCGCAGCGGCGCGTTGGTGATCAAGCGCACGCTCAAGCAGTGGTTCTTCCGCATCACGGCATACGCTGAGCGCCTGATCAACGACCTCGACACGGTGGATTGGCCCGAGCGCATCGTCACCATGCAGCGCAACTGGATCGGCAAGTCGGAAGGCGCCGAGGTGATCTTCCGCGTCGCCGATACGGGGCAGCCTATCCCAATCTTCACCACGCGCCCCGACACGCTGTGGGGGGCGACCTTCATGGTGCTCTCGCCCGAGCACCCGCTCGTGCCCGAGATCACCACGCCTGAGCAGCGCGACGCTGTGGAGCGCTACATCGCCTTCGCCAAAGGCGAGACGGAAGAACAGCGCACCGCCGAGAGCAAGGAGAAAACCGGCGTCTTCACCGGCGCTTACGCCATCAACCCCGTGAATGGCGAACGCATCCCGATCTGGATTGCCGACTACGTGCTGATGAGCTACGGCACGGGCGCGATCATGGCGGTGCCCGCCCATGACCAGCGCGATTTTGAGTTCGCGCGCAAGTTCGGCTTGCCTATTCGCGTCGTGATCCAACCGCCCGACCGCACGCTTGAGCCTGAGACGATGGACCGCGCGTATGAGGACAAGGCTGGCACGATGGTGAACAGTGGCCCGCTCACCGGCACAAGCAGCGGCGAGGATGGCAAAGCGGCGATCCGCGCCGCGATCGCCTACTGCCAACAACACGGCATCGGCAAGCGTCGCGTGAACTACAAGATTCGCCCATGGCTGATCAGCCGGCAACGCTACTGGGGCACGCCCATCCCCATCGTGCACACCGAGGACGGCCCAGTGCCGCTGCGCGAGGACGAGCTACCGCTGCTGCTGCCGCGCGTCTCGTCCTACGAGCCAGGGCCGAACGGCGAATCGCCGCTGGAGAGCATCCCTGAGTTCGTCAACGCACCAAACGGGCGCCGAGAGACCGACACCATGGCGACCTGGGCGTGCTCCTCGTGGTACTACATCCGCTTT
Organism: Chloroflexota bacterium; assembly: GCA_030550095.1. Classification (GTDB taxonomy): domain Bacteria; phylum Chloroflexota; class Anaerolineae; order J036; family Brachytrichaceae; genus DRWP01. The sequence continues at coordinate 22,380 of JAUQQA010000014.1, forward strand.
GCCGATCCGCACAACGACAAGGCCATCGGCGACCCGAAAGAGATTGACTACTGGCTTCCTGTGGACCTCTACGTGGGTGGCGCGGAGCACGCTGTGTTGCACTTGCTGTACTCGCGCATGTGGACCAAGGTGCTCTACGACCTTGGCGTGGTGAAGTTCAACGAGCCGTTCAAAGCGCTGCGCAATCAAGGCTTGATCTTGGCGCCCGAGAAGAAAGTGGATCCGCGCACGGGGCGCGAATACTACGAGAAGATGAGCAAGTCCAAAGGCAACGTGATCACCCCCGACGAAGTGATCGCGGAGCACGGCGCCGATGCGCTGCGCGGCTATGAGCTGTTCATCAGTGACTTCGAGCAGACGGTGCCCTGGAACACGCAAGGCGTGCCGGGCGTGCGCCGTTGGCTCGACCGCATCTGGCGCATCGTGCTTTACCCCGAGGTGGACAAGGGCGCACCGACGCAAATGACAGCGCGCGAGCTGCGCCGCATTGCGCACCAAACCATTTTGCGCTACGAGCGCGACCTGCACGCCTTCTCGTTCAACACCATCGTCGCAGCGATGATGGAGTTCACCAACGCGCTCTACAAGGCGCGCGACGCTGGTTTGCACGGCACGCCAGAGTGGGACGAGGCAATTGACATCCTGCTGCGCTTGCTTGCGCCCATCGCGCCGCACATCGCCGAAGAGCTGTGGCACCGCCTCGGCAAGCCATATAGCGTCACGCTACAACCGTGGCCTCAAGCCGATCTCGAGGCAGCAAAGGAAGAGGCGATCACCATCGTGGTGCAGGTGAACGGCAAAGTGCGCGACCGCCTGGTCGTGCCTGCGGATGCGGACGAGGCGACGATCAAGGCGCGCGCGTTAGAGTCGCCGACTGTGCGAAAGTTCCTCAACGGCGGGCAGCCCAAGCAAGTGCACTACGTGAAAGGGCGCCTGATCAACTTCGTGGTCTGAACGTTTGGGGCAGGGTGAGCAGCCCTGCCCCGAATCGTTTTAGGGCTGTTGCAGCAGGCGCGCGCGTAGGCGGATGATGCCGCCTGCCGGATCCACGCCCATTGGGCACACGGCGGTGCATTCGTACGACGAGCGGCATCCCCAAATGCCATCAGGTGCATCCACCAACGCGCGCACCGCATCGAGGTTTGCGCCGCGCGGCTCTTCCATGAGGCGTTCGGCAGCGGCAAGCGCTGCAGGGCCGAGGAACTTGCCGTTGCGCATGGCAGGACACGCCGAGACGCACAACCCGCACTCAATGCAGTTCTCAAAGCGCAACAACGGCATGGGCACACCTTGGGGCCGCGTCTCGTCTTCGCGGATGAGCGGCATGCCCACCGCTTGCATGCGCTCGTAGAGCGGCGTGAAGTCCACTACCAAGTCGCCGATGCGCGGTAGATGGTCAAGCGGCTCGAGCGTGATCGGCCGGCTGAGGTCGAACTCGCTCAGTGGCGTGATGCATGGCAGACGCTCGCGCCCGTTGATGCGCAAACCACAGGTGCCGCACGAGGCATGATGACATGCATGGCGCCAGATCAACCACGAGTCAGGTTGGGCGAAGACCCGCTCGATGGCGTCAATCACGTAGCTCCCTTCGGGCACGGAGACGGTGTGCGTCGTGAATCCGCCCGCGCTGCGGCTGATGCGCAGCGTGACGGTGATCATCGGGTCGCCGGAGTGCGTCATACACGAGAGATTGTAGGCAAAGCTGCGTTTTGTGCGTTTAAGCCTCAAGCAGCAGCGCTGCGCCCAAGCCGCGCGGTCCTAGGTGCGCGCCGATGGTTGGGGTGACGAGCTGCACCCACTGTGCAGCGGTGGGCACTTGCGCGTGCCATTCCGCTTGGAGTAATGCTAAGTCTGCATCCGAGCGCGGACCCGTGTAAAGCACGGCAAGGCGCCTGACGCGCGGGTGTTGTTTCACCAACGCCACAAGGTGCTCTACCCCGCGCGAGCGCAAGCGCACGCGCTCCAGTAGGCGCACCTCGCCATCTTCGACCGCGATGAGCGGTTTGATCTGGAGCATCTCACCAATGCTAGCGGTGAGCGCGCTGACGCGCCCGCTTTTCTGCAAGTACTTCAGCGTGTCGAGCAAGGCATACACGCGCACGCGCGGGCGCAGTTGCTCGAGCCGCGCGAGGATCGCATCTGCGCTTGCGCCCTGCGCTGCCATTTCTGCTGCCTCGACGACCAGCCAGCCCGTGCCCATCGAGATGGTTTGCGAATCGAAGACGTGCACGCGCACCGCGTCGCGCACCATCTCGGCTGCGATGCGCGCGCTGCTGTACATCGCGCTCAGCCGCTGAGAGAGGTGGATCGAGATCACCTCCGGCGCGCCCGCGTTGCGGTAGAGCGCGGCGAAGGCCTCGGGCGAGGCGGCGGCGGTTTTCGGGAACGTGCGAAAGCGCGGCAGGTCTTCGTAAAACTGTGTGCGGTTGAGCGTCGCACCGTCGAGAAACGTTTGCCCGTCCACCTCGATGATCGCAGGCGCGATGCCAATGCCGTATTGCTGCACGACTTCGCTTGGCACGTCGCAGGTGGAGTCGGAAACGATAGCGCAGCGCATGGCGAAGACGAATATCAACGTCGCACCAAGAGCATAGCGCAATCAGCGCACAATGCGGCAACGTGCCATCAGCGCGCGCAGGCGTTGCTGCTTTTCGCGTTCGTCGGCACGCAAGATCGCCAGCGGGCCGTAGCCCTCTACGGCAAACGAGGCGGAAACGGCACCGCGCAGCGCGGCATGGAGCGCATCGTCGGTTTGGGCGAGCGCAGCAGCGAACCCGCCGCAGAAGGCATCGCCGGCGCCGGTCACATCCACCACGCGCGCTGGTGCAGGCGGCAAGTGCCAAGCGTGACCGCGCCGATGGTCATACACGAGCACGCCTTCGCTGCCAAGCTTGATCGCCACGAAACGGGGACCGCGTGTTGCAAACCAACGCGCACATTCCAGCGCATCACCTGGGGGCGCATCGGCGAAGAACGTGCGGACCTCTTGCCAGCTCGGCAGAAACGCATCTACAAGGCTCAGCACTGCTTCGATGAAGGGTTGCAGCGCGGGGCGCATGGCGCGCTCGCCGGGATCAACGCAGATGAGCGGCACACCAGCCGCGCGCGCGGCCTCGGGGAGGTAGCGCTGCGTGCGGATGCTGATCGGCGCGATGTGCAGCACGCGCGGTGGGGCGTTGCTCAGCGCTAAGTAGCGCTGCAGATCGTCTGGCTGCACAGCTAGCGGCTCGTAGGCGTGGGGGTCGTCTTGCCCGGGGGTGGAGTGCACGTAGTCGCGCAAGGCGTCGGGCAAGGGGAGTCCCCACCGCGCGAAATGGGCAGCTGGGTTAGTGTCGTCGCGCGTGTCCTCATCGAGGTAGGCGTAAAACGTGCGATGATCGCATGCGAAGGGCAGTGGGCGCACGCCGCGCATGTCGAAGCCCTGCATGCTGAGGGTCTCTAGCCAATCGCGCGGATAGTTGGCGCCAGCGCGCGCGAGCACGCCCACCGAAGATGACCAAAGCCTTGCACCACAAGCGGCGTAAAGGGCGTTGCCGCCCATCTCACCGAGATGCGGCTCGCCGTGCGCGGTGATCAGGTAATCCACGCGCAAGCCGCCGCAACACAACACCTCAGCTGCCACAGCTACGCTGCTGCGCTAACCTGCAAGGGCGACGATCTCGCGCACGCGCTCCACATCCCACTCCACAGGCAAGCCGTTGCGCGGCGGCAGCCCATGTCGTACGAACGCAGCGTGGACGATGAAGTGGTCAGCGCGGTTGGCGAAGTACTTCAGCATCTGCACTGAGACTCCGCCGCCGAGGATGAGCGGCACAGGCAACTTCAGCGGGCGCACCTCGTCGAACATGCGCATGGATTGCTCTGGCGTGCGGCCTGTAAGCACCAGCGCGTCGGCGCGCCCAAACTCCACCGCTTGGCGGCACATCTCCGCGAGGGGAATGTTGCCGAGCGGGCTGCCGAGGCGATCGTACACGTCCGCGAGGATTCTGATGTGCTCAGCGTTGAGCTGATAACGCGTGCGAATGGTCTCGTAAGCGACGCCTTGAACAATGCCTTCGGCTTTCACCATCGCGCCGACGTACACCTTGATGCGCACAAACTGCGCGTCAATGGCGTGCGCGATCTCCATCGTTGCTTTGCCATCGTTCTGCATGGGGCAGACGCCGAGCACCACGTCGGGGAAAGCGCGCCGCAGCTCACGCCCTACGGCGATCAAACGCGCACGGGTGCTTTCGAGCATAGAGGGCGCGACGGGGGTGTCGTGCACGTCCTGGAAGTAAAAAGCGCGCACGCCACCGTCATACGCGATCTGCGCGTGGATCAACGCATGCTCGATGATCTTGCTTAGCGGTTGCGCGTCTGGGCGGAACGAATCCTCCGAGGGCAAAAGGTGAATCGCAGCGATCACGCGCGGAAGCTTGAATGCACCTAGGGTCATGGACGCCTCTTCGTCGAGTCTGGATGAGCCACGTACACACAAGATTGTAGCGCGCGGTTAAAATGAAAGCCCATGCCCGACGCAGCGCCACCCTTGATGGTGCTCCCCGAGCAGGCTGCACCGAGCACGCGCCCTCTCACAGAGGAAGCGGAAGCCCTCACGCCTGAGGAGCTTGCCGAATTCGCGCGTCGCATGGAAACCCTCATCACTGAGGATGATGCCCCCGTGGACAACCTGTTCTCCGCCAAGCAACAACGATTGCTCATAGATTCACTCTACGCCTCGTGGCAGCATCCCACATTCGGCAAGCGCTTCCTCGCTGAAGCTAACGTCGCGGTGTACTTCCGAATAGAGAACGGCGCGTGCGTGGTGCCCGATTGTTTCGTGAGCGCAGGCGTGACGCCGATTGCAAATCTCTGGAGCAAGCCGGGGCGCTCGTACATGGTCTGGATGTACGGCAAGCCGCCCGATGTGGTGGTGGAGATCGTCTCTAACCGTGAGGGCGGCGAGCTAAGCGAGAAGCTGGAGACTTACGATTGGATCCGCGTGCGCTACTACGTGGTGTATGACCCGCAGCGCTTGCTGAGCGAGACAGCGCTGCACGTGTTCGAGAACACCGCCAGTGGTTGGCAACGCCTTGAAGAGGGGTGGATGAACACGCTTGGGTTGGGCGTGACGCTGTGGGAAGGCGAATACGAAGGCGTGAAGACGACATGGCTGCGCTGGCGCGACGCCGAAGGCAACCTGCTGCTGACCGGTGAGGAGCAGGCTGCGCTTGAGCGCCAACGCGCCGAAGCCGAGCGCCAACGTGCCGAAGCTGAGCGCCAACGCGCCGAAGCTGAGCGCCAACGCGCTGAAGCCGCGGAGCAAGCGCTGGCTGTGGAACGCCAACGCGCTGAGCAGCTTGCCGCTCGGTTGCGCGCTCTGGGCATTGACCCTGAGGCGCTTGCATGAGCGGTGCCGCGTGTTCACCGCTATACTCCAGAGACGCTCATGAAGTACCTCACCACCGTTGGCGACAGAACGTTTGTCATTGACATCAACCGCGATGATGAGGCGCTGATTGATGGCGTGCTCCATCGCCTGGACTTGCGCGCCATTGACGACGAGGGGTCATACTCGCTGCTGCTCAACAATCGCTCCTACGACGTGTTGGTGGAGCGCGCAGGCGAAGGCGAATATCGCGTGTTGATCAATGGCGTGCTTTACACCGTGCAGGTGGTGGACGAGCGCGCAAAGCGGCTCGCCGAGGCAGCAGGTGCCTTCTTGCCCACCAGCGGTGAGTTTGTGCTCAAATCGCCAATGCCCGGGTTGGTGATCGCGGTGCCAGTCAGCGAAGGGGAGAGCGTGAAGAAGGGACAGGTGCTTGTGATCCTCGAATCCATGAAGATGCAAAACGAGCTGAAGTCGCCGCGCGAGGGCACGGTGAGCGCGGTGAAGGTAAAAGCTGGGCAAAGCGTGGAACAAAACCAAGTGTTGGTCGTCGTCTCCTGAGCCGTGGTCTTAGGCAATGCGCCCGTGAGCGCGCGGGCGCATTCACCCCACATCACACCTGAGGCGCTAGCGGAGGCGCTCGGCGTGCATCCGCTGGTCGCCGCGATCCTCATCGCGCGCGGTTACGACACACCTGCTCGTGCGCGCGCTTTTCTCGATCCCGATCATTACCCCCCGACAAGCCCGTTCGCATTGCCCGACATGGAGCGCGCCGTCGCTGTGCTGCGCGAGGCAATCGCGCAGAAGGCACCGATCTGCGTGTGGGGTGATTTCGACGTAGATGGTCAGACCGCGACAAGCGTCTTGTTGCTCAGCTTGCGCGCATTGGGCGCTGAGGCGTTCTTCTACATCCCGAGCCGACAAGAGCACGGCCATGGCTTGCACGAAGCTGGCTTGCGCGCGGTGCACGCACAGGGCGCGCGGGTGGTGCTCACATGTGATTGCGGGGTGAGCGACTTCGAGGCCGTGCAATTTGCCAACCAGCTTGGGCTGCGCGTTGTCATTACCGATCATCACGACCCCGTGCGCGAGGGTGATGCGCTGCGCTTGCCCGAAGCCGAGGCGGTGGTGAACCCCAAACGTCTTGAGGCGGATCATCCGCTTGTGCATTTGCCTGGCGTTGGGGTGGCGTATAAGCTCGCAGAAGCGCTGCTGGGCGCTGAGGACGCTGCGCCGCTGCTCGACCTCGTGGCGTTGGGCATCGTTGCTGACGTCGCATGGCAACAAGGCGAGACGCGCTATTTGCTCCAACGTGGATTGGCGCAACTCCGCCGCTCGCAGCGTGTGGGGTTGCAGGCGCTCGCGCGCAGCGCAGGCGTTGCGCTCAGCAGCGCAAACGAAGACACCATCGGCTTCCAACTTGGTCCGCGCTTGAACGCAGCCGGGCGGCTGAGCACCGCCGACCGCGCAGTGGTGCTGCTCACGACGCGCGATGAGGTTGAAGCTGAAGCCATCGCCAGCGAGCTGGAGCAGCTTAACTTGCAGCGGCGCCAGCTCCAAAGCGCCATCGAGCAGGAAGCGCTGGCAATGATGCAGCGCGATCCAGCGCTCGCGCAAGCGCCTGTGGTCGTGCTGGACGCGCCGCACTGGCACGTCGGCTTGATTGGCACAGCGGCGTCTGCGCTCGTGGCGCGCTTGGGCAAACCCGTGATTTTGATCAGCGCGCCGCCGGGACAAGTGGCGCGCGCCTCGGCGCGCAGCATCGAAGGCGTGGACATCCACGCCGCAATTGCCGCACAGGCGCACCTGCTAGAAGAGTGCGGCGGGCATCCCATGGCGGCAGGGTTCACCATCCGCAGCGAACGCATCCCTGCCTTCCGCGAGGCAGTGGCTGCGCACGTGGCAGAGCAACTGCGTGCGCGCCCGTCAGCAGCGCAAGAGACCTTCCCCGTCGCGTGGCGCGATGTGGGTTTGGCTTTGGCAGAGCAGCTCGAGCAACTAGCGCCCTTCGGCGCTGGCAACCCACGACCGCTGCTGCGCACCGAGGGGCTGCAAATGGTGCGCGCCGAGCCGCTCGGCGCGGAGGGACGGCATCGCGCCCTGTTCCTGAGGGACGCTGCTGGCGCGATCAATCGCGCGCTGTGGTGGCGCAGCGCTGACGCGCCATTGCCCGATCCAAAAGACGCGATCACGCTCGTGTTCACGCTGCGCCGCGAGGTGTTCAACGCGCGCGCTCAGGCGCAGATCGTGGTGCACGCGCTGATTTTCGATGGTCAGCAGAGCTTGGGCGAGCCAGCGCCTGCGCTCAATGCGCAGTTCCTCATCAGCGACTTGCGCAAGGTGCCCGATCGCTACGCAGCGCTGCGCCGCTTGCTTGAGGCACACGGCGCGCACGCTGTGCAAGTGTGTAGCGTTGCTGAGCGTCCTGCCGATCTCCCGCCGGCGCTTGCTTGGCGCACGCGCGCTCAGCTCCAACCGTGCGCGCTGCTTGTGGTGTGGGATGCGCCGCCCGGCCCGCGCGAATTCGCCGCGATGGTGCGCCGTGCTGAGCCGCAGCACGTGGTTTTGCTCTGTGCTGAGGACAATGTGGATGAGCCCCAATCGGTGATCGCGCACGTGCTCGGCATGATCAAGGTGGCTACACGCCGTGGCGATGCGCTGGATGATCCCGAAGTGATCGCGCGCATGGCAGCGCGCATCAACCAGCGCGAGGACACCGTGCGCGCTGTGATCCGGTGGCACCAAGGCGAGGCGAGACAGCGCGAGGTGTTGCGCTACCTGCTTGCGGAAACGCGCGCCTATCGCCGGTACGTGTGTGAAGCGCCTGCGGAAGAAGTGCTGCGCTTGCCGTAAGCGGCGTTAGGCGTTTTCCTCGTCGGCGCTGGGCAGCTCGAACACCAAGCCGCTCTCTAGGCATTTGGCTTTGCCCTTGCCCGCTTCCACCACCAGCCCGCCTGAACCATCAGGGCAGGGGATCGGCAGCGGCTTGTCCCACGTGGTGAAGTCGCACTGCGGGTAATTGGCGCAGCCGTAGAACACGCGCCCTTTGCCCTTGCGCGTTCGGCGCTCCACCAGCGCGCCGCCACACTTGGGGCACTTCACGCCCGGCAGCGGCACAGGCGAGACGTAGCGGCAGCTTGGGAAGTTGGTGCAGCCGATGAACGTGCCGTAGCGCCCGCGCTTGTAGGCGAGCGGTGCGCCACAACGCGGACACAGCTCGCCCGTGAGTTCCACTTTGCGCTCGGCTTTGGCAATGGCGTGTGTCGCATGCTCGACGGCATGGCGGAACGGCTCGTAAAACGCGCGCAACACAGGGCGCCAATCGCGCGCGCCGCTTTCGATCTCGTCCAGTTCCTCCTCCATCTTGGCGGTGAAGCCCACATCCACATACTCGGGGAAGTACTGCACAAGCAGATCGTTGGCGAGGAAGCCCAGCTCGGTGGGCACTAGCTGCTTGCCCTCGCGGCGCACGTAGTTGCGCGCCTGGATGGTGGTCATGATCGTGGCGTAGGTGCTGGGGCGACCAATGCCGTACTCCTCGAGCGCCTTGACGAGGCTGGCTTCTGTGTAGCGTGGCGGCGGCTGCGTGAAGTGTTGCTCGGGCAGGAACTGCACCAACGTCAATGGCTCGCGCTCGACGAGCGGTGGCAGCCGACGCCCTTCGCCTTCGTCTTCGGTGGGTTCACCCTCATCGCGCCCCTCCTCGTACACGCGCAGGAAGCCAGCGAACTTGAGCACCGAGCCGCTCGCGCGGAACCAGTAGCCGGGGATCAACGGCGGCTCACCTTCGCTTGAGAGCACCGGCGCTTGAGACGGGTCGGCAAGCACTGCCTCGATGTCCACCGTCACTGTGTCGAACACGGCGTTTGCCATTTGCGAGGCCACGAAGCGCTTCCAGATCAAGTCGTAGAGGCGATACTGGTCGCGGTCGAGATACGCCTTGATGGATTCAGGCGTGCGGAAGACGGACGTGGGGCGGATCGCCTCGTGGGCTTCTTGCGCGTTTTTGGCGCGCGTGGTGTATTGCGGCGGCGCAGGGGGCAGAAAGGCGGCGCCGAAGCGCTGCTCGATGAACGCGCGTGCTTCTTGCTGAGCGCTCGCTGCGACGTTCACGCTGTCGGTGCGCATGTAGGTGATCAAGCCGACGTTGCCCTCGCCCACGTCAATGCCTTCGTAGAGCTGCTGCGCCACCGCCATTGTGCGGCGCGTGTTGAAGCCGAGCTTGCGGCTGGCTTCTTGCTGCATAGTGCTGGTGGTGAAGGGTGGCGCAGGGCGACGACTTCGATCTTTGCGCTCCACGCGCACCACGACGAACTGCGCGCCGTCCAGCGCGTCCATCACGCGCTGCGCGTCTGCTTGAGTCTTCAGCGCTGGGTCTTGCCCGCCGATCTTGTGCAGACGCGCGCGGAACACACGTGGCTCGCCGGCAAACCCTTCTTGCTTGGCGAGGTCAACCTCGAGCGTCCAGTACTCCTCGGGCACGAAGGATTGGATCGCGCGCTCGCGCTCGACGACCAAGCGCAGCGCGACGGATTGCACGCGCCCCGCGCTCAAGCCGCGCAAGCTGAGCTTGTCGCTGAGCAACGGGCTGAGCTTGTAACCCACAAGCCGGTCGAGGATGCGTCTTGCCTGCTGCGCATTCACGGCGCGCAGGTCAATGCCGCGCGGGTGGGCGAAGGCGTGCTCGATGGCTTGTTGGGTGATCTCGTGAAACTCCACGCGATGCACTGGCTTGCCCTCGATCTCTGGCTTGAGCACGTGAGTCAGGTGCCACGAGATCGCCTCGCCCTCGCGGTCGGGGTCAGTGGCGAGCCAAATTGAGGGCGCTTGGCGCGCCAACTGCTTGAGCGTCTTCACCGTCTCCTTCTTTTCCGTTGGGATGACGTAGTGCGGCTCGAAGTCGTGCTCGACGTCCACGCCAAGGCGGTTTTTGGGCAGGTCGCGGATATGCCCAATGGACGCCTGGACGCGAAAGCGGCTCCCGAGGAACTTGCCGATGGTCTTGGCTTTGGTGGGTGATTCAACAATCACAAGCGGCTTGCCGTCGGCTGAGGGCGGCGCCTCCTTCGCGGCGTTGCCGTTGCCGGCGGCTTTGGTGCGCGCCGCGCGCGCGGGAACTTCCGGCTGCGGCAGCGCGTCGTGTTCGGGCGTGCGACCGATTTTGTACACCTTGTCGTAGCCGCAGTTCGAGCACGTCCCCTGCACGGCTGGCGTCCCGTTTGCCAAGAAGACCGGTTTCGGATCAAGCAGCGTGTGTTTCCCTCGACACTTAATGCAATAAGCTTCCATAGGTTACTTGTGAGTGCGCCGTTAAGACATCGCTTCGAGCACAGACTTCAACGCCTCGGCAAAGCGCGCCGGGCTGAACTGCTCTGCGTGTGCGCGAATCGCAACGGGGTCGAATCTTACGCGATCGGCGTGCAACACTGCCTCGGCGAGCGACTCTGGCGTTGGCTGCGCGAACAGCACGCCGCTGAGCCCCTCGATCACGGTGTCCAACGCGCCACCAGCGGCATAAGCGATCACAGGCTTGCCATACGCCATCGCGCGCACAGGTGCGATCCCGAAGTCCTCTTCGCCGGGGAAGATGAAGGCGCGGCACGTGCGCAGCAGCCGATGCAGCTCCTCGTCGCTCACGCGCCCCACAAAACGCACCCATTCGGCAGCGTGGCGCGCAGCGAGCTGCTCCAGGCGCGCGCGGTCGCGTCCATCGCCAGCGATCACCAGCGGGCGTTGCAGGCGCCCAAACGCCAACACGGCAAGATCAATGCGCTTATACGGGAGCAGCCGCGACGCGATAAGGTAAAAGCCCTCATCGCTGCTTTCCTGAGGAGACCACGGCGGCATTTCGACTGGCGGGTAGATCACCACGGAATCGCGGTGGTAAAAGCGCGCAATGCGCGCTTGCACCGCGCGCGAGATGGCGATCAACCGCGTGACGCGCTGCGCGGCGCGCGTCTCCCAACGCCGCAGGTAGGCATTGAGCGCGCCGAGAATGACGCTGCTCCCTGGCGGCAGGCGCTCACGCCGCGCATAGCTCTCGAAGGTGTAGGTGAAGCGCGTGGGCGTTAGGCAATAGCACACGTGGCGCGCTTGCGGGTTGCGGCTGCGCACGCCGATGCAGAACGCGCTCTTGTTGCTGAGGATGAGATCGTGCTCAGCGGGCAGCCAATAGTGCGCCCACACCCACGCGAAAAGCGGCATGTAAGGCTGATGATGGCGATGAATGCCCGGCAGTCGGTCGAGCCATGTTGAGCGAATGTCCCACGTTCGCCATTCTGCGGGCATGCGCGCGCGGTCGTAGATGCTGGTGAAGATCGGCGCGCTTGGGAAAAGTTGCTTGAGCGCGCGCAACACGTCTTCGGCGCCGCCGAGTTGGTTCAGCCAATCGTGCACGAGGGCGAGGGACACGTCGCTGTGATTCTACCGAGCGGCGCACTTTTGCATATACTTTCCTCGTCGTGCATGAGCTTTCGATCGCGCAAAGCCTCGTCGAGGCGGTGAGCGAGGCCGCCTTGCGGGCAGGTGCGCAGCGCGTGACGGCGGTGCATTTGCGGCTGGGTGTGCTCGCTGGCGTGGTGAAGGAAGCGCTGTTGTTCAGTTACGACGTTGCCACCCAAGGCACGTTGCTGGAAGGCTCGACGCTGCACATCGAGGAAGTGCCGCTTGTGATCGTGTGTGATGCCTGCGGCGCGCGCAGCACCATCCCGATCAACCGCGGCTTTGCCTGCCCTAGCTGTGGCGCGCTGCACACGCGTATTGTGCAAGGGAAGGAGTTGGAGATCGCTTCGGTCGAGATCGAAGTGCCTGAGGAGGTGAGCGATGTTGAGAACACGCTTGCTTGAGTTGCGACAAGGTGTGCTCTCTAAGAACGACCAGATCGCCGAGCGCCTGCGCGAACGTTTCAACAGCGAGGGCGTGCTCACGCTAAACTTTGTCTCCGCGCCAGGCAGCGGCAAAACGATGCTGCTGGAGCGTGTGCTGGAGATGCTCATCCGCGCAGGACATCGCGTCGCGGTGCTCGCGGGCGATCTGGAAACCGACAACGATGCACAACGCCTCGCGCGCACAGGCGCGTTGGTGCGCCAAATCCAAACACATGGCGCTTGTCACCTCGAAGCCGAATGGGTGCAGCAACACCTCAACGAAGCGCGATGGGACCTGAGCGACATCGAGTTCCTCTTCATCGAAAACGTCGGCAACTTGGTGTGCCCTTCGTCCTACGACTTGGGCGAGGCGCTGCGCGTGGTGCTGCTTTCGGTCACGGAAGGTGAGGATAAGCCGCTTAAGTATCCCGTGCTGTTCAACTCCGCCGATGTCGCCGTGATCACCAAGATTGACCTCGCCGAAGCAGTTGAATGCGACCTCGCGCTCATGAAGCGCAACATCCACGCCGTGCGCCCTGAGATGCGCATCTTCGAGACCTCTGCCAAACGCAACATCGGCATTCAACCGTTTGTGGCGTTCCTGATCGAGGAGCGCAAGCAGCGCTTCACGTTCTGCTGAGGGCATGCCATGTGCTTGGGGATCCCGGGGCGCGTGATCAGCATCTATGATGCCGACGGCGTGCGCATGGGCAAGGTGGACTTCGACGGCATCGTGAAAGAGGTGTGCTTGGAGTACGTGCCAGAGGTGCAAGTGGGCGATTACACCATCGTGCATGTTGGCTTCGCCATCACGCGTGTGGATGAAGCCTCAGCGCAAGAGACGCTCCGCCTCTTCCGCGAAATGGCGATGCTCGAAGAGGAGCTCAACCCCGAAGAACACGCGGAGACGCGCGTGCCCCCAACATGCCCTTTGCCCCCCAGCGCCCATCATGAAGTACCTTGACGAGTTCCGCGATGGCGCGCTCGCGCAGCGCCTCGCAGCCGAGATTCACCAGCTCACCACGCGCCCGTGGCGCATCATGGAGGTGTGCGGTGGGCAGACGCATTCGATCATCCGCAACGGCATTGACCAATTGCTGCCGCCGACGATCGAGCTGATCCACGGACCGGGCTGCCCGGTGTGCGTCACGCCGCTGGAGACGATCGACACCGCGCTCGCCATCGCGGCGTTGCCGAACGTGACGTTCTGCTCGTTCGGCGACATGTTGCGCGTGCCCGGCAGCCAGCGCGATTTGTTCTCCGTGCGCAGCCAAGGCGGCGACGTGCGCATCGTGTACTCGCCGATGGACGCCGTGCGCATCGCGCGCGAGAACCCACAGCGCGAAGTCGTGTTCTTCGCCATTGGCTTTGAGACCACCGCGCCCGCAACGGCGATGGCGGTGCTTACGGCGAAGCGGCTTGGGTTGCGCAACTTCTCCATGCTTGTTGCACACGTGCTCGTGCCGCCAGCCATCGAGGCGATCTTGAACGCGCCAGGCAACCGCGTGCAGGCGTTCCTCGCGGCGGGGCACGTGTGCAGCGTGATGGGCTACTGGCAATATGTGCCGATCGCAGAGCGCTACGGCGTGCCCATCGTCGTCACCGGCTTCGAGCCGCTCGACATCCTCGAGGGCATCCGCCGCGCGGTGCGCCTGCTCGAGGCGGGCGAAGCACGCGTTGAGAACGCCTATGCGCGTGCCGTTACCTTCGAGGGCAACCGCGCCGCGCAACAAGTGCTCGCGGAGGTGTTCGAGCCGTGCGACCGCGCCTGGCGCGGCTTGGGCGTGATCCCGCAGAGCGGCTGGCGCCTGCGCGCGCCATATCGCGATTTCGACGCCCAGCATCGTTTCGCCATCGGCGAGTTACACGTGCAGGAATCGCCGATCTGTCGCAGTGGCGAGGTGTTGCAGGGCAAGATCAAGCCAAACCAATGTCCCGCCTTCGGCACGCTGTGCACGCCGCGCACCCCGCTCGGCGCGACGATGGTCAGCAGCGAAGGCGCCTGCGCCGCTTACTACAACTACGGGCGAATGGCGCTGCCCGAGACCGCAGCCGTTCCCTCACGCGATGAGCGCGGGGATGACCACGCTCGCCTCGCCTAAGCGCTGCGCATCGCGCCGGAACCAAACATCTTGCGCGCGGATGAAGCGCCGCGTGGCGCGTTGGATCGCCGCGCGCGCCTCATTGAGCGTCCACTCTCCGAGCACCACGCGCGCCATCTCGCGGTAGCCAAGCGCTGACATCGAAGGCAGGTGCAACGCCGCCTCGCCGTCGAATCCGTGCGCCGCAAGGCGCGCCAACAGCGCGCGCACCTCATCAAGCCAGCCTTGCGCGATCATCTGCTCAATGCGCGCGTCTGCCTTGGCGTAAAGCGCCTCGCGCGGTGGGTTCAGGTAGATCAGCCGCAGCGGGAACGAGGGCGGCGTGCGCCGTTGCTGCGCGCTCCACGGTTCGCCTGTGATTTCGATCACCTCAAGCGCGCGCACCACGCGCCGCACGTTACGCGGGTCAATGGATTGCGCCGCAGCAGGATCGCGACGCGCCAGCTCGGCGAACAACGCTGCTGCGCCGTGTTCGCGCGCGAATGTCTCCCAGCGCGCGCGCACTTCGGGGTGTGGGGCGACGGGCGGCGTTTGCCAGCCCTCGAGCAGCGCACGCACATATTGCCCCGTGCCGCCGACCACCAGCGGCAGCTTGCCGCGCGCGCGCACGTCGGCAATAGCCTGACGCGCGAGCTGCAAATACATGCCGAGCGAAAACGGCTCGTGCGGCTCGCGGATGTCAATCAGATGATGCGGCACGCGCGCGCGCTCCTCGCGCGTTGGCTTGTTGGTGCCGACGTCCATGTGGCGGTACACGTGGCGCGAGTCCGCCGAGATGATCTCCACGGCGCGCAACTCCGCCAGCGCCAACGCTAACGCCGACTTCCCCGCGGCAGTGGGACCGACGATGAACACCACCGCGTCCTGCGGCAGTGCGTCCGCGAGTCGTGTTGCGAACGCGCGCGCGTCTTGGGTCATTGCGGAGGTTACTGCTCGATGCGCGGCAACGTCACGCCGGTCTGCCCTTGATACTTGCCGCGCTTATCGCGGTAGCTCTGCTCGCACACTTCATCTGCTGAGAGGAACACCAACTGCGCGATGCCCTCGTTGGCGTACACCTTCGCCGGCAGCGGCGTGGTGTTGCTGATCTCGAGCGTGAGATAGCCTTCCCACTCTGGCTCCAACGGCGTGACGTTCACGATTAAGCCGCAGCGGGCATACGTGCTCTTGCCCAGGCAGATCACCAGCACGTCGCGCGGGATGCGGAAATACTCCACGGTGCGGCTGAGCACAAACGAGTTCGGCGGGATGATGCACACGTCGCCTTTGAAGTCCACGAACGATTGCGGCACGAAGTTCTTCGGGTCCACAATGGCGGAGTTGACGTTGGTGAAGATTTTGAACTCGTCGCTCACGCGGATGTCGTAGCCGTAGGACGAAAGCCCATAGCTCACAACGCCCTGGCGCACCGAGGACTCCACGAACGGCTCGATCATCTTGTGCTCCAGCGCCATGCGGCGGATCCAGTGATCGGGTTTGATGCCCATGCCAAAGATTCTCGCATGAGCGCGCAACACGGCGAAGTGCGGTTACGATCGGCGACAAAGCCATGCTCACCGCAGCGGAGCTTCAAGCCCTCCTCCAAGAAGGCGAAGGCGAACGCCTTATCCTCATGCCCGCAAACAAGGCGACGCTCGAGGCATTGGCGCTGGCGCTGGCGGCGCTCGCCAACGCGCGCGGCGGCGTGCTGGTGATCACGCCGAAGGGCGGCGTGTCGCTCGCGGAAGCGCTGCGCGCGCGCGTCTTGCAAGCGATGCTCCGCACGGAGCCGCCGTTGGTCGCGCCGCTGCCGTATTTCGTGCATGCCGAAACTGGCACGCCGTTGGCGCTGGTTGCCGAGGTGCCCGATGGCTTGCCGCGCGTGTACGGCGTGGAGGGGCGCTACGTAGCGCGCCAAGGAACGCGCATTGTGCCGCTTAGTGCTGAAGCGCTGCACCAGCTCATGCTGCAACGGGGGGAAAGCACGTGGGAAAGCCTCTGCCCACCTGAGGCCACGCTCGACGACCTCGACCTGGGAAAAGTGCGCGCCTACGCCGACGCGCTCGGCGAGCCTGATGCGCTTGGGTTGCTGGTGCGTCGGCGCTGCGTGATGCGCCGCGGCGCGAACTTTCAGCCCACGCACGCAGGCTTGTTGCTCTTCGGGCGCGAGCCGCAGCGCTGGGTGAGCGGCGCGGAGATCCTCTGCGCGCGCTTTCAAGGCACGACGATGGGCGACGCCTTCGAGCGCCAAACCATCGGCGGTACGCTGCCCGAGCAAATCCGCCGCGCCGAGGCGTTTCTCAACGAACACCTGCCGCGCTACGCGCAGCTGCGCGCCTGGCAGCGCACCGAGGTTGCGCCCTATCCGCCCGGCGTGTTGCGCGAGGCGGTGGTGAACGCCGTCGCGCACCGCGACTATCGCCTCAGCGGCGACCAGATTCGCGTGCTGATCTTCGCCGACCGCGTCGAGGTGCGCAGCCCAGGGCGGCTGCCAGGGCACGTCACGCTGCAAAACTTGCTGCGCGAGCGCTACTCGCGCAACGAGGCAATCGTGCAGGTGCTTGCCGACATGGGCTTCATCGAACGGCTCGGCTATGGCATTGACCGCATGGTGCGCGCGATGCGCGAGGCGGGGCAGCCCGAGCCGGTCTTCGAGGAGAGCGAGGCGAGCTTCAGCGTCACGCTCTACGCCAAAGGCGAGCCGATCACCGACGCGCTGCCGCTCTCGCCGCAACAGCAGCGCATCCAAAAGATGCTTGCGTTCCTCCAGCAGCACGGGCGCATCACCAACCGCGACTACCAAGAGCTATGCCCGGGCGTGAACCCCGAGACGCTGCGCCGCGACTTCGCCGAGATGGTCGAGCGCGGCGTGATCTTGCGCGTGGGCGACAAGCGCGGCACGTATTACATCCTGAAGTGACCAGGCGCGCTCCTGCGCACGCGCTGCAGCCGTACCGCGGCTGCAAGGAAGCGAGCGTTGCGTGAACCTTCGTCGGTGCAAATTTCAGTTGAGCAAAGTTGTTCACTCCCTTCTCTCAACTTCTGGTTCGGCTGGGGGCAGCCAGAAGAGGAGCACGTAAGCGGGAGTGGGTAAGTTCTCTTGTGGTGAACCTGTACGATTGTCTCATCACGTTGCAACTGTGCTACAATGATGAATATCCCACACTTCATCTCTCGCTGCGCACGTAACGCCAGGCACGGGCAAAGGCGTCGCTCGTGCGCTTTTGTCGTTTAACTAGAGCGATTTTCCACTAGTGCTGATTCATGTGATTCTCATCATGGCTAATGGGGCAAGGATGGTGAGCCGATGGAGCTAAAGGACTTCAAAGCCCTGCGCATCAGTTTGGCGTCGCCCGAGCAGATTCTCTCGTGGTCGTACGGCGAGGTGACCAAGCCCGAGACGATCAACTACCGCCGCCTGCGTCCAGAGAAGGACGGGCTTTTCGACGAGGCGATTTTCGGTCCGACGCGCAACTACCAATGCGCCTGCGGCAAGTACAAGAGCATCCGCTACAAAGGCATCATTTGCGAGAAGTGCGGCGTTGAGGTGACCAAGTCCAGCGTGCGCCGCGAGCGCATGGGACACATCAAGCTCGCTGCGCCGGTTGCGCACATCTGGTACACGCGGCGCGTGCCCAGCTTCCTCGGCACGCTGCTGGACATCTCGCGCCGCAACCTCGACCGCGTGCTGTACTTCGCGCAATATGTGGTCACCTACGTGGACGAGGAGGCGCGCCAAAAGGTGCTCAAGCGCCTTGAGGAAGAGCATGCCAAGCGCATCGCCGATCTCGAGGCGAAGGCGCGTGCTCAAGAGGACACCGCCAGCGGGCGCCTGCTCAAGCAGATCATCCAGCTACAACAGGAGCTGGATCGCATCAACCAAGCTTTCGATGAGCGCCTGCAAGACGAAACCGATGCGCTCATGCGCGCTGCGCAGCGCACCCAGCGCGAGATCGAGGCGAAGACCAACAAGACCATCCGCGCGCCCATCATCTTTGAGCCAACCGGTGCCGTGATCGCCGAGGCGGGCGAGACGGTGGGGCGCGTGCATCTCTCCGCGCTCTCGCGCGTGGTGAAGGAGCAGATCAACCTCATCGAAAGCAAAATCAAAGAGGAGCGCGACGCCGCCACCAGCAAGATCCGCGGCGAGATCGAGCTGCTGCAAAGCAAGGTGGACGAAGACGCGCGCCAACTCAGCGCTCGCCTCGCCGAGGAGATTCAGCAGCTCAACGCGCGCTACGCCGCCGACAAAGAGGACCTCGAGAACTTAGCCGTCTGCCAATTCATGCCCGAGAGCCGCGTGCGCGAGCTGCGCGCGCGCTTCGGCAACGTGTTCAGGGCGGACATGGGCGCTGAGGCGTTCTACGAGATCTTGCGCCGCATGGACCTTGACCAGCTCGCTAAAGAGCTGTGGCGCGAGATCCGCCACTCGGTGAGCAAAGTCAAGAAGAAGAAGGCGATCAAGCGCCTGCGCATCGTCGAGGCGCTGCGCAAGAGCGGCAACCGCCCCGAGTGGATGATCCTCACCGTGCTGCCCGTGATCCCGCCCGAACTCCGCCCCATGGTGCAGCTTGACGGCGGTCGCTTTGCGACCTCGGACCTCAACGACTTGTATCGCCGCGTGATCAACCGCAACAACCGCCTCAAGCGCCTGCTCGAGTTGGGCGCGCCCGATGTGATCGTGCGCAACGAAAAGCGCATGTTGCAAGAGGCAGTGGACGCGCTGATCGACAACAGCCAGCGCGGCAAGGCGCTCAGCCGACGCGGTCGCCGCGAGCTGAAGTCGCTCAGCGACATGCTCAAGGGCAAGAAGGGGCGCTTCCGCCGCAACTTGCTCGGCAAGCGCGTGGACTACAGCGGGCGCTCGGTGATCGTCGTCGGGCCAACGCTCAAACTGCACCAGTGCGGCTTGCCGAAAACCATGGCGCTGGAGCTGTTCAAGCCCTTCGTGCTCCAGAAGCTGATGGAGTACAACTACGCCAGCAACATCCGCGGCGCGCGGCGCATCGTGGAGCGCGAGCGCCCCGAGGTGTGGGAGGTGCTCGAGGAGGTGATCAAGACCCGTCCCGTGTTGCTCAACCGCGCGCCCACGCTCCACCGCCTCGGCATTCAAGCCTTTGAGCCTGTGTTGATCGAGGGCAAGGCGATCCAGCTCCACCCGCTGGTGTGCCAGGCGTTCAACGCTGACTTCGACGGCGACCAAATGGCGGTGCACGTGCCGCTCAGCCGCAAGGCAGTTGAGGAGGCGCGCAAGCTGATGATCAGCACCAGCAACTTGCTCAAGCCCGCCGACGGCGAGCCGATCGTCGGTCCAACCAAAGACATGGTGCTGGGCGTGTACTACCTCACGCTCTTCGACCCGCGCCCGCTGCCCGGCGACGGCAAGGCGTTCTACAGCATTGACGAGGTGGAAATGGCATACGCGCTCGGGCACGTGCACATCCACGCCAAGATCAAGCTCTGGGTAGATACCTACTTTGACGAGAACCACAACCGCTACCCCGACGAACGCCCGCGCCGCAAGCTGCTCGAGACCACCGTCGGGCGTGCGCTGTTCAACCGCATCGTCCCTAAGGAGATGCAGTTCGTCAACCGCGTGCTCGACAAAGGCGCGCTGCAAAAGCTGGTGAACCAGGCGTATCTTGTGCTCGGCGAGGACCGCCGCCAAGAAGTCGTCGCCTTCGTGGACGACATCAAGGACATCGGCTTCAAGTACGCCACGCGCTCTGGCGTCAGCATCGCCATCAGCGACATCATCGTGCCGCAGGAGAAATACACCTTGCTGGCACAGGCGGAGTCGAAGGTGCAAGAGGTGGAGCGCCAATACCGCCGCGGCTTGATGACCGAAGACGAGCGCGACGCGCGCATGATCGCCATCTGGCAAGAGAGCCGCGAGCAGGTCGCCGAGGCAGTGAAGAAGGTGATGGACCCGCTTGGCAACCTCAGCCTGATGGCAAACAGCGGCGCAACCAAAGGCGGCTTCGGGCCAATTGCGCAGCTTGCAGGCATGCGCGGCATGATGGCAGACCCCTCCGGGCGCATCATCGCGCTGCCGATCCGCTCTAGCTTCCGCGAAGGACTGGACTCGCTGGAGTTCTTCATCTCCACCCACGGGCAGCGCAAGGGCTTGGCAGATACCGCAATGCGCACGGCGGACGCTGGCTATCTCACGCGCCGATTGGTGGACGTGGTGCAAGATGTGATCATCAACGCGCACGACTGCGGCACGCACCAAGGCATCTGGATCCGCGCCAGCGACGACGTCGGCGGGCAGAAGATGCGCGAGCGCGCCGTGGGGCGCATGGCCGCAGCAGACATCAAGCACCCCAAGACCGGCGAGGTGATCGTCGCGCGCAACGAGATGATTGATGAGCACAAGATGGACCTGATCGAGCAAGCCGGCATCACCGAGGTGTACGTGCGCTCGCCGCTCACCTGCGAACTAGAGCACGGTATCTGCCAGATGTGCTACGGGCGTGACCTCGGGCGTGGCAAGCTTGTGGCGATCGGCGCTGCTGTGGGCATTATCGCGGCGCAGTCCATCGGCGAGCCGGGCACCCAGCTCACCTTGCGCACGTTCCACACCGGTGGTGTGGCGGCAGGCACCGACATCACCCAAGGGTTGCCGCGCGTCGAAGAGCTGCTGGAGGCGCGTAAGAAGCCCAAGGCAGAGGCAATCATGGCGGACATCGCTGGGCGCGTCCACATCGAGCGCCTCGAGGGCAGCATCCGCCGTGTCACCATCACCAACACCCGCGTGCAACGCGATGTGTACCACGTCCCTGGCAACTGGTCCATCAAGGTGCAAGATGGCGACGTGATCAAGGACAAAGCGGTGATCGCCACGCGCGGCGATCAGGAGATGGTTGCGGAGCACGGCGGGCGTGTGGTGCGCGATGGGTTGACGATCACCATCGTGTACGAGAAGAAGGACGAGGTCTCCTACGACGTGCCCCCAGCCGCGCGCCTGCTCGTCACCGAAGGGCAAGAAGTGAAAGCCGGCGATCCCATCACTGAGGGCACGAAGAACCCACACTTGCTGCTCAAGGTGCTCGGCCGCGAGGCGTGCCAGATGTACTTGCTGAGCGAGGTGCAAAAGGTATATCGCTCGCAGGGTGTCAACATCAACGACAAGCACTTCGAGATCGTGATCCGCAAGATGATGTTGCGCGTGCAGATCACCTCGCCGGGCGACTCGGACTACTTGCCGGGCGATCTCGTCAACCGCATCACGCTGACCAAAGTCAACGAGAAGCTCATCAGCGAGGGGAAGAAGCCTGCGGTGGGCGTGCCTGTGCTGCTCGGCATCTCAAAGGCGGCGCTCTCCACGGAGTCGTTCCTCTCGGCTGCTTCGTTCCAACACACCCTGCGCGTGCTTGCTGAGGCTGCGATTGAGGGACGCCGCGACGACCTTCTCGGCTTGAAGGAGAACGTGATCCTTGGCAAGCTCATCCCCGCGGGCACGGGTTTCCGCGGTGAGGGCGTGACCGAGTACGAAGGCGTCTCGTTGCTGCCAGAGCCATCGGAGCAGAAGCCCTCGTTGGAAGACTTGAAGGCGCGCTTGCTCGGCGAAGCTGAGGGCGAGCTGCTCGATGCCTCCACGCGCGCATTCGAGGAGCTACTCTTCAGGCAGTCGTCGGAGGAAGAAGAAGGCTGAGCTTGACCCGCGCAGGAAACAAGCAAGAGGAAGGGGTGAGCCATGGCGCTCACCCCTTCTCCTTTGCAGATTAGCGCTGGAGTTTGCGCGGCTTGCGTCGCTCGGGGCGTGGATAGGCAGCTTCGTACTCGCTCACGTTGCCCACGAACCAGCGCACCTCGCCGTCGTCCTCAATGGCGAGGATGTGCGTCGCCACGCGGTCGAGGAACCAACGGTCGTGGCTAATGATCAGGGCGCTGCCGGCGAAATTCTCGAGCGCGTCTTCCAGCGCGCGCAACGTGTTCACGTCGAGGTCGTTGGTTGGCTCGTCGAGCAGCAACACGTTGGCGCCTTCTTTCAACGTCTTAGCGAGATGCACGCGATTGCGTTCGCCGCCAGAGAGCGCGCTGACCTTCTTCTGCTGGTCGCTGCCGAGGAAGTTGAAGCTCGCCACATAAGCGCGGCTGGGCACTTTGCGCGGACCGAGCTGCAAGTACTCTTCGCCGCCGCTGATCTCCTCCCAGACGGTCTTCTCCCCATCTAGCGGGCGCATTTGGTCCGCATAGCCGATCTTCACCGTCTCGCCAATGCGGATAGTGCCGCTGTCGGGTTTCTCCTGACCGACGATCATGCGGAAGAGCGTGGTCTTGCCCACGCCGTTCGGACCGATGATGCCGACAATGGCACCGGGCGGCACTTTGAAGCTTAGGTTCTCGTAGAGCACGCGGTCGCCGTAGCGCTTGGAGACGTTCTCGAATTCGATCACCACGTCGCCGAGGCGCGGTCCAGGCGGGATGTAGATCTCGAGTTCCTCGCGGCGCTTCTCGGTCTCCTGCGAAAGCAGCTTCTCGTAGGCAGCAATGCGCGCTTTGCTTTTGGCTTGGCGCGCTTTGGGCGTCATGCGGATCCATTCCAGCTCGCGCTCGAGCGTCTTTCGACGGCGCTGGTCTGCCTTTTCTTCATCGGCGAGGCGCTTGGCTTTCTGCTCCAACCATGAAGAGTAATTGCCCTTCCAAGGGATGCCGTAACCGCGGTCAAGTTCCAAGATCCACTCCGCGACGTTGTCAAGGAAGTAGCGGTCATGTGTGACGGCAATGACGGTGCCTTTGTATTCGCGCAGATGTTTCTCCAGCCAGCTCACCGACTCCGCGTCGAGGTGGTTGGTTGGCTCATCGAGGAGCAAGATGTCTGGTTCGGTGAGCAGCAAGCGGCACAGCGCCACGCGCCGGCGCTCACCGCCGCTGAGCACGCGGATGGGCGTATCGGGGGGCGGGCAGCGCAGGGCGTCCATGGCCACCTCGAGCCGCTGATCGAGCGTCCACGCATCGTGGCGATCGAGTTCTTCTTGCAAGCGCGCCTGCTCGGCGATCAGCGCGTCGTAGTCGGCGTTTGGCTCGCTGAACTTCTCATTGATGGCTTCGTACTGGCGCAGCAGGTCCACGATGGGCTGCACGGCTTCCTCCACGACTTCGCGCACGGTTTTGTTGGGGTCGAGCTGCGGCTCTTGTTCGAGGTAGCCGCGCGTGTAGCCCGGCGAGAGGTATGTCTCGCCAATGTAGTCTTGGTCCACGCCCGCCATGATGCGCAGCAACGTGCTCTTGCCGGAGCCGTTCAAGCCGATCACGCCGATCTTCGCGCCATAGTAGAAGCCGAGCGAGATGTCGCGCAGCACTTGCTTGTTCGGCGGGTAGATGCGCCCCACGCGCACCATTGAGTAGATGACCTTGTTGGTTTCTGCCATAGCGTCGCGCGCGGGATTGTAAAGGAAAGCTTCAAGACCACGTCCGCTCGCTTGCCAGAGGCAAAGCGCGCCACGAAATGCTATTCCCGTAGTAGTGTAGAATAGTGAGGGTATATCTATTGCGCCACATTGCTTTGGGGAGATGTTCGATGAGAGCTGCATTCAGGTTTTTGCAGATCGGCATTGCTAGCGTAGTGCTTGCCGCTACTTTGATGCCTACAAGTGCTCAGCCTAGTTTCGCAGGCAGTAACTCAACAAGACAGATTGCTCTGCCGCTACAACAAAGCACAATCCAGGTTTATTTGCCTCTTGTCATGAAGAGGTATCCTTGGGTTTTGCCTTTTGGTGTTGAGTCGAACTTGACCATCACGACAACCTCCGTTCTCTACACGCGCACGCTCGAACTCCAGCCAGGCTGGATTCGCTTGAATGATCGCATTTCGTGGAGAAGGCTTCAGGCTTCAGAAAACAGCCCGATTGACTGGTCCCAGCTACAGGGCTTTGAGAACGAATTGCGCCTGCTGCGCCAAATGGGCATTCGCCCGATAGTCGTTGTGGATGATCATCCACTGTGGGCTACGCGCGGGCGCTTAGGCTCGGATGGTC
This sequence comes from Chloroflexota bacterium, assembly GCA_030550095.1. GTDB lineage: Bacteria > Chloroflexota > Anaerolineae > J036 > Brachytrichaceae > DRWP01. The sequence goes on from JAUQQA010000014.1 coordinate 46,681, forward strand.
AGCCATCCCATTGCGATGCGATACGAGAGGATAAGTTTCAAGCGTTTGCCAATTTTGTCGCACAACTTGTGCGCCGCTATAAAGCGGCAGAGTTTAATGTGCGCGACTGGGAGCTTGGTAACGAGCCAGACGTCGATCCGAGTCTAGTTCCAAGTAATTCAGCTTTCGGATGCTGGGGTGACATCTCAGACCCGTACTATGGAGGCGAAGGGTATGGGCGCATGCTTCGAGCTGTAGCTCCTGCTATTCGGCGCGAGGACCCTGGCGCGCGCATTTGGATTGGTGGGCTGTTGCTTAGCTCGCCAGGTATTGACGAAGGACCAAGCCGCGGATCACCAGGAAAGTTCCTTGAGGGTGTTTTGAGGGCCGGTGCGGCTGATTCGTTCGACGTCGTTGCCTTTCACGCCTACTTACCCTATGCAGAGCGGGATGGTCAGCCAATTCTTCTGGACTATGACTATGCTTTTGGTACGGCGCCGAGCGTCTCTTGGTCCAGCTTGAATGCGGAGAGCTTCGTTGCTGCCAAAGCCAAATATCTCCGCGAGGTGATGAGCAGGTATGGCGTGAGCAAGCCATTGTCCTTGAATGAGATTGCTCTCATGTGCCCGAACGACTCATTCCAAAGCCGAGAGTACTGCATCAACCCGACCAATAATTTCTTTGATATGAAGGCAAGTGCGCTTGTTCACTTTGCTGTTCGCTCGCTTGCCTCGGGTGTAGAAAGCTTTATCTGGTACACAATTAATGGTCCTGGCTGGCGCAATGCAGGGCTGTTGGACGGCACTCAGAGTCCAAGACCTGCTTTTTTAGCCTACAAGACGCTTAGTGCCCACCTTTACGATTCTGAGTTCGTCAGCAAAGAGACTCGTTCAGATTCACTGCAACGGTATATCTTTAGGGGTAGGCACAACCTCCTTGTTGATGTTGCCTGGTCGATCAGCGGGACTATCACAAGTACTTTAGCAATTTCATCCAGCAAATTCATCACAGCTACTCAGCGTGATGGGTTGCCACTTGCGCCCATGAGAGAGGATGGCGTAAACAAGTACTTCGATGTGGGTCTCTCACCTGTATACATTGTTAGAAGACCATGAGCCTAGGAGCCTGCAAGTTTCTTCGGCTCTTCTTTGCTCTAGGAGTGCTGCTCACGGACACATCCCTATGGACGGGCTCCTACGCTCACCAGTCTCAAGAAAGTGAGTCTTCACCTAGCAGCAAGTTCTCTTGTGAGCTTTCCCAAGCACAGCCTATATGGGTGAGAGGTAGCAATCCTGCGCAACTAGAAGTTGGACTGTTCCGAAAGCGTTTTTACCTAAGCAGAGACTCAAGCGTTAGGGTTCGCATCTTTGCCGATACGCGCTACGAAATCTGGATAGATGGGAACTGGGTAGGCAGGGGACCAGCGAGATTTTCGAGGGCTTATCGTGAATTCGACGTACACGAGCTGCCGCAAGTGCCGGCAGGTATTCATCAGGTTGCCGTGCTTGTTCAATGGGCACCAAACACGAGACGTTCAGAGTCGATACTTCCCTATTTGATAGGGACCATAGAAGCTGAAGAAGTCTGTATTAAAACAGACTCTAGCTGGAAGGCGAATCTTTCACAAGCTTGGCGAAGAGATTCAGCTCTGGTGCACGCCTGGCACTTAATCGGACCGACAGAGCTGCTAGATTTTTCTCAACTTCCTGGTGATTGGATTGATTTAACATTTGACGACAGTAGTTGGGCTAATGCCGAAGTTAAGACTCTTTCAGCACCTATCACCTATGCACCACGTTCGATACCCTTGCTTGCCGAAACTAAAATTCTGCCACGCTTTGTAGAGGGTGGATTCCTTGCAAAAGGAAAAGATGCTTTATTCGTAAGCGGCACTTCCCAGATTATGCTTTACATTGGGTCCTCCAAGAGTATAACCATAGAAACTCTGAAGCTAGGTGGGCATTGGCCTACAAATACGCTCTATCTGAACGGCGTGGCGCTTGAGTGGCATCCTGTAGGAGAGACCCGAGTCGATGCACTATACTCCCAGCTTAACCTGAGACAAGGTGTTCATTACCTTCAATTCGTTGACGCGCCTGCTGGTACGCCGCTCCTCTTCTCAGAGAGGGTCACACTCTTGAGCTTTGACGATCTCAGGAATCCTTGGAATCCTCATGCAGGCATGAGGAATTTATTGCCAGACTTAACGCCTGCCCAAGATATTCCGGAAGTCAGTGCTTCGCCTCAAGGCTTGACGCTCACGTTTCGTCAAGCGCCAGCTTACGCAATATTGGACCTGGGTCGGGTTGTGCATGGTCGTGTAGTTGCTGAGGTTGCAGGTCCTCCTGGGGCCGTTGTTGACATTGGATGGGATGAGCGACTATGGCATAATAGACCATTGCCTTTCCCTGGCTCTCTTCATCCAGAAATGAATCAGGTGGATTCCTGGAGGCTGGATGGTTCCCAGCGCATAATGAGCACAATTGATGCACGTGCGGGACGGTTTCTGTGGGTCAGCGTCTGGAGTGCCAATCAACCAGTCACTCTGAGAAATCTTCGAGTGTTGGAGGAGCATTACCCGTTCTCCACAAGAGGCTCTTTCAGCAGTAATGACCTGATGCTCGATAAAATTTGGCGCGTTGGTGTCGACTCATTAATCCCTAACATGACGGATGCGTACACAGACACCCCTTGGCGGGAGAGAGGACTATGGTGGGGAGACGCCTACGTGATGTTTAAAATTAACCAAGTTGCTTTCGGAGATCTTGCTCTCTTCAAGCGTTCCATAAAGTTGATGGGGGATGGCATTGACACCAATGGTAAGCCTTCTGCATTTGTCCCAGGCGGATCTTCGGTGATGATCCTAGACTTCGGAATGCTGTGGGTACAGGGTTTGCGAGAGTACTACCAAATTAGCAGAGACCTGGACTTGCTCAGAACTTATTATCCTGCATTACAGCGCTTGATGAGCTATATCGGTAACTATAGGAATCCCAACACCGGGATGTTGGATATCCCGGTGCAGCACTGGTCCCAAAGCGCTCTTATAGACTGGTCAAATCCCTATGCGCGCTACGGTCAATCTGCTGCACTGAACAGCATGTATTTCAAAACTTTGCAGGATGCAGCTTTTATTGCCCACGTAATTGGTCGTGCCTCAGATGCGATTGGCTACTCCCAATCTGCTGATAGGGTATTGCAGGGCCTTTCCACTCTTCTATTCCAGCCATCTCTTGGGCTATACGTGGAGACAATTCTAGGAGGTCAAACACTTCCTCCTTCCCTTCATGCTCAAGCATGGCCTTTAAGTAACGATGCGGTTCTGCCACAGCATAGAAAGCGCGTGGCTCATGGATTGATAGGTTTGATTTCGCTCCAACCGCAGGATAGGTTGAGTGTGCCTTCTT
>JAUQQA010000002.1 GCA_030550095.1 Chloroflexota bacterium
AACGCGCCTTCATCGCCGACGTGAACAAGACGATGAAGCTGATCCGCTACGAGAACGGCGGCTATTATCTGGACGTCGAGGAGATCGCCGAACTCGAACGCCCGCCGATGATTATGGTGGAGGAGTACAGGAGGAGAAGAGAAGATGTAATGTAGAAGTTTTGCGGCATGCTTCCGTAAGCCAGGCTAACTAGCGTAGTATCCCTTACCAAGATCAAGCCGTCTGTTGCAATAGTTGGGTATATTCACCCTACTCTGCCCAATACCCCAATCGGAAACTTTCAGGCGTACAGAGTAGGTAGTTACGAGATAAAGATGCCTCACTTCACGGCCAAGGTGCATACAGATCACCTAGCTCGAGGACCTCGTTGGGTTTGAGTGTGATCTTGAGGAGGGCATCGCTGTTGGGAGATTCAACAACAAAGGCACGCGAATAGGGTGCCCAGACCGCGATGAAGTACGTACCAGGAGGTACGGACGAGAAGATCACTCGGCCACGAGCATCCGTCTCCGCGCTGATGCCGTCTTGCTCCGTAAGCAAAATGGGGGGTGAACCGTCCTCGCGAGCGGGGATTAGGTATACCAGCGTGTTAGGAATTGCTGCACCAGTTGAAGACATCCTGATTACTCCGCTTAGAGACGCCAGTCCCGTCTCGGGAACCAGAGGGCTTAGCTGTGTGGAGTTAGTTGCTGGGGAGACTGGTGAGATGAGAGGTGTTCCTGTAAGTGTTGCGGGTGGAGCATTCGAGATGCATCCCGCAGCAAATGCGGAGAGTGCAACCACATGAAGCAAGCGATATGTATGCATCATCGCAAGGACAAAAACTGGGGGCTCAAGCTTGAGCCCCCAAGCTAGTTGCAGAACTTCTAAGGTCACTGCCCAAAGGCGTTATGAGCTGCGAAGAAGTCACCATTTGGCAAGTTAGGGTTGATGGACTTCAGATAGGTAAGCTGAACAAAAGATGCTATTGGGCGATCCGACTCGACACGCATCGTTCCAAACCATCCTGAGGGCATATCGGGGACAGCGTTCACCCCACTGGGAAGACGATGGTTTTGAATAACCCCCTCACCCGGCCCAACATTGTTGAACACTATCGTACCAGACCAGGAGGGGCTTCCCGAACCAGGTTGGTAGGTCACCGTGATTGTTGCGCTGTTGTTGAGATCGAGGTTCTGAATGGTCACTACAGTAGCAAACCCATTCCCTAGGCGCTTTGCAACGAGAGGAATGAATGCAGAGGTGCTCGTCGTATTTTGAGGGAATGCTTCGTAAGCAGCTGCCTCTTCTGTGTTCGGATTACCAGTGACGAAGCGCATCTGAACAAAAACCACCACATTCACAGGCGCTGAGACCGTGCATGAGCCGTAGAATCCATTCGGCACAGAAACATCAAATCCTGCACCCGTGACTGGGTTAAAGAAGTACGAGGCCGAATTCCCTACAGGAGTGGTGTTCGTCGCAGTAAACTCGGCACCTGAATACCCGGGCCCTGGCTTGCAGCGCAGCTGAATCCCCCCTTGCGGAATCTGCGTACCGCTTAAGTTCTGAATCGCAATCGGTGTGCTCAATCCATTGGACAACCTGTAAGTGAAGAGCGGGACAAACCACTGGGTAGCCAGAGCAGTCTCTGGGAAGGCATTGAAAGTTTGCATGGCGAACCCTGTGAAGAAGTTCGACACCACGCCAACGTTTGCCGACGTACCTTCTACCACAGCTGATCCATACCATCCATCGTTTACATCTTGATCTTCTTTTAGATCATAGTATAACGAGGCACCTGGCTGAATAGGCGATGTCGTGAAGGATTTCTGCACAGTGGCATCAGCGTTCACTAGCGTGATAACAGCCGTGCTTGCAACGCTGCCAAGGTTCTGCACTACAATTTGGCTGTTTGCTATCCCGCTTGCTGTGCCGAGTTGCTTAGCAACTAAAGGCACAAAGAAACGACGCGCACCTTGAGTGAGACCCGAGTATGCGCCGTTAGCCCAGGTGCTTGAGAAGTTTGCTGGTCGGATTTGCACAACCGCAGCCAATGGCTGATCTGAACTAACCACGACTGAACCCCGACCAGGAGTGAGGTTGGGATTGCCTTGGGAGCCTGGTGGATAATACTGCCTGAAGATCGCTTGACTGCCAGCGCCAGGCAGAACTACTATTTCTGGCCCGTTGCCCCATGGGCTGCCGTTTGTCTGATAGTAGTTGACCACCACCTGAGCTTGACCATTGCCCATGTTCACCAAGGTGAAGTTTGTGGCCAAAGGCGTCGATGGTTGGGCGAAAGCAGGCAATGCGCCTGCGCTTATCGTAGTAGCCACTAAGGCTGTAGCCACAAGAGTTGGAAGAGAACGCTTCATACCTTTCCACCTCGTGCTAAGAATCGCTGCAGATCTTGTCACTTGCCTAGCAAAGTATGCTCAACGCTGCCGTGCACAGCAATACTACAAGTATGCTATTCATGCCTGTGGAGCTCGCTTCTTAAGGAGCACCCAGTTAAAGTTTGGCACGAATGGCTGAATCGCCTTCCATAAGACACGAGGGTTGCTAGCACAAGACGCCTTAGCCAACTAACTTCGCTCCACCGCCAAGCAAGGACATCAGGAGCGGCATCCACAATTACAAAGTCGGCCCAAAGCTGTTTCAGTCCCCAGTAATGCCGTGAACGCTCGTAGTATGGTTCACTATGACCAAGAACGTGAAGCAATTTGTTCGCTACCTCAGGAGGAAGCCAATGGAGAAACGGGATATAGTAGTGTGGCTCAATGGGGAAGAGCCAATTCGGGCCACTGAAAAACACAATTCCACCCTCGCGCAAAACACGGTGAATTTCTAAAGCCATTAGCCTATCATCTGGAACGTGCTCATACACTTGAGCGCAAATCACTAAATCAAAGCTACCATCCTTGAATGGGAGAAATAGCCCGTCCCCTTGCACTAGTTTAACTTTGCGTCGAACATCGGATGTGGCGCTGAAAATTGACAAAGTGTCAAACTCCAAACCAACGATTGACTTGAAATGAGGTGCTAGATAGCTGGTCAACATTCCTGAAGAACAACCCACATCTAGCGCTACGAAAGTGCTGAGCGCTTGAGTCGTGTGTCGAGCCAAGACCTCGAGTACCTTTGGTGCTTTCCTGGCGCGGCTTCTGGGGTCCGTGACTGCTTTGCTCTTTGTAATGAAATCGTGCTGGTAGCCTCGCATATGCCTAGACACGTTGTGCGACTCCAACATAGCCCAGAGGAAACAAGTCGGGAAAGCCTAGCCAGCGGTCAATGATGCTCCAAGGCTTTGTGATCAGCCATTTATTAGCTGACCAGACTGTAGAGCGCAGAAGCGGGATGGACCACCAAAAGGAGACAACTGCTGTCGAAAGCTGATGACCAAGGAAAGCGATTAACCCTCCGCGCACGACAATCTCCTCCAGCGTAAAGCCTGTTCCCTCAAGAAGGTAGGCTATCCCGTTAGCAGTGAATCGATAGTAGTCGTGCGGTAGCTCATGCAGGCGGCTAAGAAAGGGCACAGAGAAAATCAGTCGCCCACCAGGTTTGAGAACACGATGAATCTCCCTCAATGCCGCCTGGGTGTCAGGGACATGCTCAAGTACTTCAAAGCAAAGCGCTGTGTCGTAACACTCGCTTGGTACAACAGTCATCCGTTGGATATCGGCAACAAAGTCCACCTCCCTTCTAGGCCTTACATCTAGTGTGTGATAGACCAGCACATTGTGAATCAAATGCCTGTAGGGCGTAAACCCGCACCCCAGATCAATCACCCAACCATAGGCATACTTTCTTACAAGCTGGCTGACAGCCTGGTATTGACGCAGGATGGCAGGAGAGAAGTGACGCCATTCCGCACTTCCTGCGAAGTACTGTTCCACTTCTTGTCTACTTCGAACAAGTTTATCTCTCATTCGCACTACCCTTTAGCCTAAACAGAAATTGAGCATGCCAGGTAAGCACCTCACTGAACGGAAACGGGAGGCGCGCTGTGTTCACAGGTGAGTAGCGTGTAGACAGGTCAACCAGGTCTACATCCAGCTCTCTGCTAGTAGCTGTCTGACCTTTCGTATCGTCAGCCTATACAACCCCCACCGTGGATAGAGGGCTGATAGCGAATTTGGTCGAACCACTGGCTTGTATAGGCGATTAACCCAGGCTGGAGAGGGACGACCAAGCAAGCGATGGATGCGCAAGGCAAAACGCTCGCCAAGATAGTGAAAGGGAGCGAATTCATGTCCGCCACGTGGGCTGTAGAAAGGTGGGAAACTCAAATAGCACCATCCATCTGGGCGTAACACACGGCGGATTTCTTCAAGAAGCAGATTAGGTGAGGCAACATGCTCGATTAAGCTAGCACAGAAGACAAATTCAACTGTAGCATCTGCAAGCGGAATGTGCAGGGCATCTGCAACAAGTGGGTAGGTGCTTTCTGCTGCAGGAGGCACAAGAGCTTCCAAGTCTAGACTGATCACAGCTTTTGCGCCCCTACGAGCAAGTTCATCACTATATCCACGAAGCCCACTGCCTAGATCTAGCACTACTCTTCCCCTCACCTCTAGGCCAAACTGCTGCAGGTGCTTCAGAATAAGCGTTGCCTGAAAGGCTTGGAATTGCTTGTAATCGCTCTCAGATCGCAAGCGGTTTCTCGCAAGTTGGTAGAGGACAAGATAGTCTCTGAGCTTCATATTTGGCGAGATCGAATGCCTCAGACTGAGCTGATCTTTTAGCTTGCAGACGCTTGTTTACGATGCATTTTTACTAGATGGCCGAGATGCATCACGTTTGAGCAAATTGAAGCGCTGCAAATACTGGAGTGCAACCCGTTGCCAATCATAGATTTCTATCGCTCTCTCGCGCGCACGTGCGCTCATCTTCTCCCATGCTGAGAGGTTACTGAGAACCTGCACTATTCCCTCAGCCAAGCTGGCTGCATCTGCTGGTGGCACAAGCAGACCTACTTCTGGCGTCACCACATCCACAATACCGTCAACAGCTGAGGCGACCACAGGAGTTCCGCAAGCTAATGCCTCAACGACGGCAACTCCCATACCCTCCTCAAGAGAAGGCAACACCAGCAGTCGAGCACGCTGCATCCACCTTGTGACCTCAGCACGGGGTTGCTGTCCCAAAAAGTGAACCCGTTCGCTCAGCCCTGCTGATGAAACCTGTGCTCTTAGCATTTGCTCCTGAGGGCCTTCGCCAATTAGTACCAACTTAAAATCAGGCAGAGTGTTGGAGATCTGACGAAAAGCCTCTATTAGAAATCGCACACCCTTTCTCTCAATTAGCGAACCAACGAAAAGGATCAGAGGTTCACGTTGACGCCCAGGGGTGAATCGAGAGGTATTGACTCCGTTAGGGATCACTGATGTTCGATCGAGCGGGACCTCTAGTGCCCTTACCTCCTGTTGTAACTTGGCACTAAGGCTCACCACGTGATCGGCATGTCGAAGCGTCCATCCAGTGATTGTTCGAATCAGCCCTCCCCTTGCGAAAGTTAAAATGTCGCTACCTTGCACAGTGACAACAAGTGGCAGCTTCGCTTTTCGAGCAGCTGGGTAAGCAGCCAATGCTGGTAGAGTCCAGTGGGCGTGGATTAAGTCACAATGGTACTTTGAGACAAGCCGAAGAGCAAACCAAACGTAGACTGTGAAAAGGGTCAATACTTGCAACCGCGCCTTGAGAGGGTATCTTTGCCATGCGGTTGGAATACCTCCGCCTTCCCTACGCAGGATTTCATCATTCTCTGAGATCCAATAGAGAGGGCGATAGATTGTTATCCCCTCCCATACTTCCTGTCGCTTAGCTCCAGGTGCGTGCATTGCTATCACTGTGACTTCAGCCCCTTGCTGCTTCAGAGCATGGCAAAGTTCCCACACAAAGACACCATGCCCATCCTCCTGCCAGCGAGGGAAAGAGGTTGTCACAACAAGAACTTTAAGGGAGAATGAGGTATTCATACGGGGGATACCTCTTAGTCGCAGGCTGTAAACACAAGAATGTTCTCAGCTTGCTCAACTTAGTGCGGACTAGTAGAGTGAAGACATTCTCCAAAGTTCACTTCAATGAGAACGCCGTGTCATTTCCCGCCAAAGCTACTTCGATCCATTAGCTTGTACACAGTTACTCGATCCCTTTTGTGCTCTACCACCAACTCAGAAGAGGACTGCTCGCTAAGTCTGCGGGGGAGGTTTCGATGAGAGGTGTGAGTTTGACCGAGGTATACATAGTCTACGCCTGCCTCCTGCATTACCAAGTTAATTGGTTTTGAACCACTGATCCACGATAAAGCAAGCTCATTGACGCGCTCATGGAAATCCGTCTTCCCTTCCCTCTCCACTAGGTAGGTGAGAGGTGGAACAGTGTTGGCACGCCTGGCTAGCAAGGGTATCCACCACCCAGCGTCTGAGCCCACTATAGCTGAGCCTCCGTATGCAGAGAAGGAGTCAACAAGAAATTTTGAATCATGAGGCGTATGCTCCGCTATCCATTGCATTGCTCTGAGATCAGGGTGTGTCACGAGCGTAAACCGTGTGTCAATAATCCTTAGCTGGTTAATGAAAGCAAATCCTGCAGCTACTACGAAAGAGATTCTAAACAGCAAATCAGCAGCTCTTGTAAAGCTTTGCTTTGCTTCCTCCAGTAATTCCGTTATAAGAAAGGAAGCCATAGGAGCAGCCACCAAGTACGAGGCTATCAATATTGCAAAATTGCTAATTGCCCCAGTACCAGGTAACCCAATTCTCTCCGGATTCGTGGCTAAAACTAGGAGGGCAATCCAGATGAAAATGACAATAACCTCTCTGCTCCTCTTCAATAACCCGTAAACAAACGAGAGTAGCATAAGCAACCAAGCCAAGCTTGGCATATAGAAACTTAGGTCACCTATCGAGTTGTATTCGCGCATGAAGTCACTAAGCTGGCTCGATGGCGTAGATAATAAATCTAAAAGAACTGTAGGCAAGTTTCCATTCGTGATATTAAGCCACCAAGGAAGCGTAATCAAGAAGGAGAGAAGCAAAATTATCAATGCAGAAACAATAAACTCCTTACTACGTTCTCTACTAAGTAAGAAGAGGCCGAAGACTAATGCTACCATAAAAACCAGTGCCCATGCAGCTACGCGGTAGTGAGTCAAAAACAGAGCAGCGAGAAGCAACACTGCTATCGCTGTATATAACCTCTTGCTGCTCTTGTCCTTCCCAGCGTCTTCTATATGGATTGCCGTAAAAACAAAAGCTGGTAGCAATACTTGACCCGTTAGCTGGGTGTACCTGCCCCAATTCACGTAGTATGCTGGCATGGGCAACAAGAGACCAGCGATCAGCAACGTGAGAGCAGCAGACCAGCGATTCTTTGTTATTTGCAGTGTAAGCAGGTATGGAGTAATGACTGCAAGGACATTCACAAGTTGAGCCCCGAGCAGAACAGCCCGAAAAGGCTGTAGACCCGTCATCCATGCAAACACAGCCATTAGAGCGTGGAAGCCAAAATGGTAAGTAAAAGTGCTAAGAGGAACATATGGTTCCCATGAGCGAAACAAGCCACCGTTGTCAACAATAAGTTGTGTAATCAGAGAATGTTGATATGAATCACCCCACATCGGCGCGGCAAGCGAGCGAACAACCAGAAGACGAGATAAAACAATGAGCGCTATAGCAAGAACAGTGAACAATGTCGGGTATGAAATTCTTAAATCGCTCCGAGCTCGCAGAGAGGCAATCCAAACCTTCACATCTTTGACAGGCTTCCTAAGAGACCTATAAGCTAGTGCAACTAATCCAAGAAGTGTGGGCAGGTATGCGTACAAGGGCCCTAGCTGAACCTTAAACACATGAGTCCAAAGCATCAGCAAGGGATAGAACGCTACGCTCAAACTAGATGCTAAAGCAAATCTTGCCAAAAATGGTAAATCGCCAAAATGTTGAAGATTCACCAGGACTGCGTAGCCCGGTACAACAAACAACAGAACAGCAGCACCAACCCATACAAGACTCTCTAGCAGCCAACGAGTCAAATCTATAGCTATGCCCACTGGGTCATAAATCAAACGAAAGGTCAGTTGATGTGTATCCAAAGGTCTGTGGTCTTGGTAAGCAGCTCCATTGACGTACTGCTCACCCTCTGCTGCACCAACATGGACCGACCCAGCACCTGAGAAGGTCAGGAAAGCGTAGCGATACACTCCATGAGACCAGATTTGAGGACGCCAGTCAAATCTGTAGAATCCTGGCTTACTCCCCGTTGAAAGCAGTAACTCCGCAACTGCCAAGTCGGCAGAGGAGGTAAAGTCTTCCCGTAACCTCAATACGATCACGCCATGCGCGTCCGGTTCAGGCTCGAGCCAAACTTCTATTCCTTTCAACCCACCATGCTGGGCAACAAACGTTTGACCAATTGCACGATTAGGCTCAAGCACCAACAGACGCTCAGGACGAATGCTTGGCTGGTCGTTATCCACAAAAGCACATGCACTCAGCAGCAGTGTAGTAGCTACTAATAGAGGCAGCGGGACCTTTCTGTGCATATCACCCTGCTACTCCGATCGCATATATCATCCTTCCCTGCTGAATTCGAACTTGCGCAAACGCCAGATAATCTCTTCAAGCATCCTTCGGTTCATTTGTATGAGATCAGCTACTAAGCCTATAAGTAGGGTCTGAAAGCCAACGATTGTTAGGATAGCGCCTAGAAGCAATGACTGAATATGTCCAGAGCCCTGGCCCTGGAAGAAAAAGACGAGAAAACGCATCCCTATAGCAATTCCACCCATAGCCATCAACGCACCAGCCCAGGTGAAAACCCGCAAAGAGCGGTACATCGCGTAGAAGCGCACAATGCTCACCGCAGAAGCTGCCAAGAATGAGGGGATGCTGCGGATCAGCCGCGAAGGGCGCGTAGGGGGATTCGTGCGCACAGGGACGTGCACCACCTTCAAACCGCGTGCAGCAGCTTGGATGAGCGTCTCCAAAGTGTACGTGTAATCGCTCAACACGTTGAGCTTCAGAGCTGCCTCGCGGCTGAAGGCGCGAAAGCCGCTCGTAGCATCTGGAATCGAAACACCCGCGGCTTTGCTCACCACCCAACTGCCAATGTACTGAAGCCAACGCTTCGTGGGGGAGAAGTAAGGCGATGTTAGCACCCCTCGATCGCCAACCACAATATCTGCCTCATCGGCAAGAATCGGCGCTACAAGCGCATTGATGTCCTCGCTGTTGTATTGGTTGTCTGCGTCAGTGTTGACAATCACATCAGCACCCAGCTCTAAGGCTATTTCAAGCCCAGCTTTAAAAGCACGCGCTAGTCCTTGATGCTGCTTTAGGCGAACCAAGTGCACGCCGGCATTGCGCGCGATCTCTGCCGTTCTGTCACTAGAGCCGTCGTCCACCACGACTATCTCGACACTCTTGAAGCCTCGCACTGAGCGCGGTAGTGCCTGAAGCGTCGAGGCAAGCACTTCCTCCTCATTGTAAGCTGGCACTTGGATGACCAGCTTTGGAAGCTCTTTCATACCTTTAACGCGCAACGCGCCATTGTAAGCCAATCCCGAGGGATCGCCTCTAACCTCTCCCCGCTCGCTAGAATCCAATCCGTTGGTAACCATGTCTGGTCGCAAGCGCAACCAGCGTAGCTCGTTCCCTGCCGCCACGTTGATCGTCGTGGTCATCTCCGCCCTGATTGGCGTAGGGCTGGCGCTGCTCGTGATCAACGCTAACCAAGCGGCCACCCAAAGCCCAGGCGTGCTCGCGCCCTCCATGCGCATGGTGCTACGCGAAGGTGCGCCCGCTCCCACGTTCACACTGCGCACCCTCGACGGGCAAACCGTCGCGCTCGCCGACCTGCGCGGCAAACCTGTGCTGATCAACTTCTGGGCATCGTGGTGCCCGCCTTGCCTCAAGGAAACGCCAGCGCTCATCGCCGCATATGAAACGCTGCGCGCTGAGGGACGCGAGATCGCCTTCATCGGCATTGGCGTCAACGACGACCCGCAAAACTTGCGCCGCTTCGCTGAGAACAACCAAATCCCCTACTTCGTTGTTGAAGACAGCGACGGCAGCGTGAGCGATTCATACGGCATACGCGGCTTGCCCACCACAGTGTTCCTCGACAGCCAAGGGATCGTGCGGCGCGTGTGGAATGGTGAGATCCGCAAAGACACCGTGCTGGAGATCATGCGCAGCCTGCGGTGATCCTCAGCGCGCCAGCATCAACCGCGCCACCTCTCGCCCCAAGCGCACGGCGTAGTTCGTGCCGCGATCCCAAGGATAGACGTGGCTCATGCTGGCGAAGTACAGCCCGGGCAGCGGCGTGTGGATCGGCGGCAGGTGCTGCGAATGATTCACAAACGGCACAGGCTGCGCATACGCCTCTCTGAAGGCCCAAAAGCCCTTCACCCACGAAGGCGAAAACGCTGGGTTGATGCGCACAAGCGCTGGCTCAAACGCCCATCGCAGGTCCTCCTCAGTCATGGCAAAGTACTCATGCTCCGGCGGCAAGTAGTCGCCGCAGTAGATGAGATGCTGACCGCCAAAGTCCGCCGCATCAGCAAAGTGTGTATGCTCGCAAAGCGCGAGGAAGGGGAACCCTGCTGATTTTGGCAAATTGTGCCAGTAGTAGCCGTGTGGACTGAGCGGGCGATCCAACGCGAAGATCACGCTCACGGCGCCAAGCGAGACAAGTTGCGCGAGGGGCGTCGTGTAGTGCGGCGGCAATTGTGGCACCATGCGCATCAGCGCACGCGGTGAGGTGGTCACAAGCACGCGATCGAAGCGCAAATGCGCTACTTCGCATCCTTCACACAACACGTGCCAGCCGCCACTCTCGTGATGCAAAGCACGCACACGCGCGCGGTAGTACACGCGCCCACCGCGCGCCTGCACGTGCTGCGCGAGCACATCGAAAAACGCCTGGAAGCCTCCCTCAAACGTGCCCAGGCGCGGCGTGCGCGCTTTGATGCGTGCCCACAGCCACGCCATATTCACGCGGTCGTGATAAGCGCCGAACTTGCCCTCGAGGAGGGGCTGCCAGACCACTTCATAGGCCGCCTTGCCCATCCAGCGCCGACACCAAGCGTCCGCAGTCCATCGCTCCAGCGCGCGCCAGTTGTTGGTGGCGAACTTGAGGTATGCCACCACCAACCCCATGCGCACGCGCGCCAACAGCGGCAGACCTGGGAATCGCAACACCGCTTGCGGCGAGTCGAGCGGGTAAAACGCGCCTTCGTGATACGAAACCGTGATGGGGCGTTTGAAGATCACCTTCTGGCGCACGCCCAGCTCGTCCGCCAGCCGCAGCACATCGGAATCGCTGGCAAACCAGTGATGGTAGAAGCGCTCCAGCGACCAACGCCAGCCAGGCATGCGAAACCCGCCTGCCAATCCGCCGGGCATGTCGGCTGCCTCGAACACCGTGACGCTATGACCTGCAGAGGCGAGGTCATATGCAGCAGCCAGACCCGTTGCGCCTGCACCGACGATGGCGATGTCCATCACACGAGAGCATAGCGCAGCCCCCCAAAGCGCTGCGCCGCGCGCGTTGTAACTCAAACAAGGCTAAGGGTGGTCTCAGGGAAGACGCCAGAGCCACTCATGCTGTCACCATTTCGTCAAGCCGCAGGCTCAGCACTGTGCTTGCGCCGTCGGCGCCCATGGTGATGCCGTAGATGGTGTTAGCGGCTTCGACAGTGCGGCGGTTGTGCGTGATGATGATGAACTGCGTGCGCTCACTCAGGCTCTCCAGCATGGCGCGGAAACGCCCCACGTTGCTCTCATCGAGCGCAGCATCCACTTCGTCGAGCACGCAAAAGGGTGTGGGCTTCACCTGCAAGATGGCGAACAGCAGTGCCACTGCCGTGAGCGAGCGCTCGCCACCCGAAAGCAGCGCCAACGACTGAGGGCGCTTGCCGGGCGGCTGCGCGTGGATCTCCACACCGCACGCGTCGAGGTCATCGGCGTTGATCAGCGAAAGGCGTGCCTGCCCACCCCCGAAGAGCAGCTTGAACGTGTTTTGAAACGCTGCTGCGATGGCTTCGAACGTCTGGCGGAAGGCGCTTTGCATTGTGGCGTTCAGCTCGGCGATCACTTGCTGGAGCGAGGCAGCAGCTTGCTCTAGATCGGCAACTTGCGTTGTGAGGAAGTGATGGCGTGCGCTGAGCGCCTCGTATTCCTGTTGCGCCTCAAAGTTAATCGCGCCCAAGCGGCGTAATTGCGAACGGAGCTGCGCCATGCGCGTTTCAATGTCTGAAGGCACTTCGTCCACCACGGGCAGCGCCTGCATGAACGCCTCCACTTGCGCCTCGGTTGACTCGCCGTTGCCCTCGACGTCCATTTCTAGTGCGCTGAGCAAGGTTGCCGCCTGTTGCTTGAGCGCCTCAAGCTCGTCTGCGTGGTGTGCGGAGCGCAGCAGGGCGTCGCTCAAGCGTTGCTCATACTCGCGCAGCGCAGCTTCGAGCGCATCGCGTTCTTCCTCGAGCGCGCGTTGGCGCTGCTCTATTGCCGCATACGCGGCGCGCAACGGCTGGAGCTGCGCCTCAGCGCGTTGGGCTTCCTGCATCGCCTGAGCGAATGCGGCTTCGCGGTGGGCAAGGTCGGCTTCGAGAGCTTCGCGTTGAAGCTGCAACGTCTCCAGTTCAGCGCGGCGGCGCTCTGCGCGCGCTTGGGCTTGCTGCAGCGCGGCGCTGCGCTCTTGATGCAGCGCTTGGGCTTTGCGCAGCTCAGCTTGCGCTGATGCAGCGGCAGCCTGTGCTGCATTCAACGCTTGCAGCCACCCAGCGGCGAGGTGATCGCGCAACGCTTGTTCGATTTGCCGCAGCGCCGCGCGCGCAGCCTCGCGTTCGGCATTATGCGTGTGCGCCTCTTCTCGCGCTTGCGTGAGTTGCGCAGCGAGCGTCTCCTGCTCTTGGAGAAGCTGATTGAGATCAGCGCGCTGCGCTGCGATCACCGCCTCGGCGCGTTGGATGGCGCGTTCTGCCTCCTCAAGGTGTCGCTGACGTTGGGCTGCCTCGCGGGCATGTGCTGTGCGCGTTGCCTCAAGCGCTTGCAGCTCACGGCGCACGTGCTCAAGGCGCGCGTGTGCTTCGCGTTGCTCGCGCCGCGCCGCCTCCAAACGGGCGCGCACTGACCCCAGATCGGGAACCTCGGGCACATCGTGCGCAGCGAGCGGTGCGCCTGCAGTCAGCGCGAGGCGTCCATGCGCGTGTATCACCTCGCCTGCGCGCGTAACCGCAAACCCTCGCTCGGGCAGATGGGCGGCAAGCGCACACGCTTGTTCCCATGTGTCGCACAGAAAACCATCGGGCATCAACGCGAACAAGGCAGCGCGCAGCCAACCAGGCGCTTCAAGACAATCCAGCAACCAGCGCGCGTGATGTTCACTTGCAAAGGCGCGCGCGCGTTGTGCCGCTGCTTCGTCAATTTCAACATGCGGGTGCGAATCCGCGACAAGCAACACGGCGAGCCTGCCTGCCGATTGGCGATTGAGCCAGGCGCGTAGCGGCGCTGTCGCCTCAGGCAAGGGCGCACTGGTGCTCACAACCAGCGCGCTGCGCCATTCCCCAAGCGCGGCTGCGATTGCCGCTGCGTGCTCGGGCGCATAGCGCACAAGCTGCCCAAGAATGCCCACCGCGCCGTTCAGCTTTGCCTCGAGCGCCGCATTTGCAAGCGCATCGGGCGCTGCTTGCGCGGCAGCCTCGGCAAGCCGGGCGAGTTGCGTGGCAAGGCGCTCTTCCGCCTCTGCTGCTGCGAGAGCGGCCTGGGCTTGTGCCAACGCAGTGCGGGCAGCCTCAAGCTGCGCTGAGAGCGCCGCGTGTTGCGTTTCGAGCGCGCTTAGCTGCGCCGCTTCCGCTTCGGCAGATTGGCTAAGCTGCTCGACGAGCATCATCGCTTGGGTGCGCTGCGCCTCTGCCTCGGCAATGCGACGTTCGAGCTGCGCTTGGTTGCGCAGCAGCGCCTCGCGTCGCGCGTTCAGTGCAGCAACCTGGGCTTGTGCGCGCGAGGCGCGCGATTCTGCATCGGCAAGCGCCTGCTGCGTTTGAGCACGCTGCTGCTCGAGGGCGCGATGTTGTTGCTGGAACGCCGCGGCTTCTGCTTGTGCCGCCTGTAGCACCTGTTGCTGTTGGGCGTAGCGCGCTTCTGCTTCGGCAACCGCCTGCGCGAGTGCTTCTAGCTGTGCAGCGAGCGCGGCTTGTGCCTGCTCTGCCTCGGCACGTTCGCGCTCTGCGAGGTGTTGCTGCTGCACCAACGCGCGCAGGCGCTCGCGCTGCACCGCCAGCTCACGCTGCGCAAGGCCCAAGGCGCGTTGCGCTTCGTCATGTGCGGTCTGCGCTGCGTCGAGCGCAGCCTGAAGGTGCGCGCGCTGTTGGCGCAGCACTTCGGCACGCACATGCACGTTTGCGAGCGCAAGCTGCGCAGCTTGCAGCGCGATGCGCGCCTCCACGCGTGCCTGCTCGGCTTCGCGCAGTGCCTGCTGCAAGCTGTGATAGCGATGCCCTAGCCATTGCCGGGTGAGGTCGTGCAACGCTGCACTGAGGGCACGATGTTGGCGCGCGCGTTCTGCTTGGCGTTCAAGCTGTTTCAGGCGCGGCTCGACCTCGCTCAGGATGTCGCGCACGCGCGCCAGGTTTTGGCGCGTCTCCTCCAGCTTGCGCAGCGCATCCTCGCGGCGAGCGCGATACGCGACAATGCCCGCAGCCTCCTCGAAGAGTGCGCGGCGTTCCTCTGGCTTTTGCGCCAAAGCGCTATCCACCAACCCTTGCCCGATCACGGTGTAGGTACGCTCTGCAAGGCCGCTGTGCCCGAGCAAGTCGGTGATGTCGCGCAGGCGCACGCGATTGCCGTTGAGCAGATACTCGTTGCTGCCGTCGCGGTAAGCGCGGCGACCGATCTCGATCTCGTTGAACGCGATAGGGAAAAAGCCGTCGCTGTTGTCAAAGGTGAGGATGACCTCAGCCATGCTGGCGCGCGGGCGGCGCGCGCTGCCGCTGAAGATCATGTCCTCGGTTTTCTTACTGCGCAGCAGCGAAAACTGCTGTTCGCCCAGCGCCCAGCGAATGCCGTCGGCGATGTTGCTCTTGCCGCTGCCGTTAGGACCGATGATGCACGTGATGCCCTCGCCAAACTCGAAGCGCGTCTTGGTGGCGAAGGTTTTGTAGCCGTTGAGCGTTAACGATTTCAGGCGCATGTGCGGGGCTGGATTGTAGTGCGCTATAGTTGCTATGTATGCCGGATTTCTCGCAGTATCCCGAGGCGCTGCGCGAGGTGTTGACGATCTTCGCGGAGAATCCTGCTGATCGCAGCCAAATGTTGGTGGAGTATTCCGATCAGTTCACGGGCGTGCCTGAGCACATTGCGCGGCGGCCTTACCCAGAGGAAAACCGGGTGCCGCACTGCGAATCCGAAGCCTACGTGTTCGTCGAGCCGCTCGACGATCCCGCCACCACTCCTTCGCCGCGTTTGAAGTTCTACTTCGCCGTGGAAAATCCGTTCGGCGTCTCAGCACGCGCCTTGTGCGCGATCTTGGATAGCACGCTGAGCGGGTTGCCCGCAAACGAGATCGCTACGATGCCGATAGATGATCTCGTGACCACGTTGTTTGGCAAGAACATCTCCATGGGCAAGGGGCAAGGGTTGCTTAGCATCGCTGCTGTGGTGAAGCACCTCGCGCGCCGTTACACGCAACTGTCGGCACCCTCTTCCCCGCTGACCTGAGCCGAGCACAGTCCCCCAGCTCTGCCCGGCTCAGGTCCCTCGCGTTCCTCCCCGCTTCCCCGACGTCCGGCGAGGTGTCCTCGTCCCGTCTCCTGCCCCTCTTTGCCTTGATAGTCGTTACAACGCGCCCGACTCCGCAAACATTGGACGACCGTTTCGCACGTCTTCAGCAAGAAAGCGCTTTATGATTCGGTGCGGAACACTTGATCCCAAAAACTGGTGGTCACGCCAAAGCGCGCGTCAGGCGTTTTGAAGTGATGCTCCATGTGGTGGCGCTTGAGGAACTTCATAATCGGTCCTTTCACGGGTAAGTGATGCGTGGCGTAGTGAATCATGTCGTAGGTGATGTAGCCCGCGACGGTGCCTGCGAACATAGGCGCGATCAGGTAGGGCACGCCAAGCACCACATCGAGCACCAACCAGAAGGCGAAGTAGAAGATGAACGCCATGGGGATGCTCACCGCTGGTGGCATCACGAGGCGTGTCTTCACGTGTGGCTGGTAATGATGCACGCCGTGGAAGAGGAAGATAATTTGCCACTGCGTGCGGTTGCGCGGCTTGAAGTGAAATAGGAAGCGGTGCAACACATACTCCAAAAACGTCCATAGCAGTACCGCGCCGAAGATAAACGCCAGCGGATACCAAAGCGGCGACACCTCTACCGGCCACTGAAGCGCCCCGCGCACCGCGAAGAAGATCACCACCGGCGTCCAGATCGCCAACACCGCTTGCGGCGTGACGTGAGTGAAGAACTCCAAAAAGTCAGACTTGAACAAACGGATCGGCTTGGTGTCGTAGCTGATCGCGTCGTGCGGAATGGTGTCCACATCAACAGCCAACAAACGGTCGAACAGCTTCATAGGCAGGATTGTAGCTTAGGGAGCGACGCGAATCGTGAAGAGCGGCAAACGTCCTTCTTCTGCTGGTGCACTTGCGATGGGCAAGCGCACACCTGTGTCTGCGTCGTACAGTCCGAGGAATACAGCGATTGTTTCGCCTGGCGAGACTCCCTCAAGCCAGACTCCTCTTCTGTCAACGACCACGGCGTCGGGCTGCCACGCAGACGTGGGCACATTGCCGTGTCTTGGCTCACTGTCGAACTGCGCCTTTGGGGGTGCGTTTGGTTCGCCAACATGGACAAAGACTTTGTAACGCCGCGGGATTGGCGTCAGCGCCTGCCAATGAAGTTCCAGCGGCAACACGTCGCCAGCGCGCCAAGGGGGGCGCCCAACGTGCGCGCCCACCAATGCAATCGCCTCGCCGAAGCGGATCGGCGTCTTGAGGTCCAACGTTTGGAGCGCGAGCTGCGATGAGCCGTACACCGCCACGCGCACGTTGCCCACCCAATGCTCATGCGCCTTGAACGCATTGGCATTGAGCCATTGCTCGTACCACCCCTCGGGGTCTGCCTCGCGCTCACCGTAGTAAATCACAAACAGGCGCGGATGTGCAGCGGTGATCGCCTCGAGCTGCTGCGCCACCTGATCGTAGCGTTCAGGGCGGTAGCGCAACGGGTAAAGGTTGCGGTCGTTGCCCTGGTAGTAGGTGTACACCTCCCACTGGTTTGGCGCGAGGAACAGCACAGCATCATCAGGTCGCGCGCGTGCCGCGATCCAGCGCTGGAGACCGCGGTAGTCGTCGCGGGCGTAGGTGGGATCGTCGTACAGGTTGCGCAAGGCAGGCAATACGCTCACCACAAGCGCTGCCGTGCCGAGCAACATCGCGCCGCGCTGCGCCCAGGGGTGCGCCAAACGCACCGCGACGTTGCTCGCGCCCAACGCGCTGAGCAGACACAACGGCGCGACGCTCACAAGCACGAACTTCAAGTATGCCTCGCGGTATGCCCCTAGCCCAACGAGCAGCGCCGCCGGCACGAAAAGTAACGCCACCCCTTGGGCGCGCATTCCGCCTTTGCGCTCTGCGCTCAGCGCGCCGAGGGCTGCCGCGCCCAGCCAAAGCACCAACGGCACCGCGCTTTGCGCAGCGGGCAACGTGCGCCCCACCACCAGCGTGCGCGCGAGGGTTAGCAGCGCGTCAAACGCGCCCACGCGCTCGCGCGCCACATCCCAGCCGCCGAGCTGGCGGAGCGCCACAGGCAACCACGGCGCAAAAAGCACCAGCGCACCCACACCAAGCAGCCCAAAACGCGCCAGGCGCGCCAAGCCCGCGCGTGCACAGCGCGCACCAAGCAACGTTCCGAGCGCTTGGGCGGCGATCACAAACGGATAAGCGTAGTGCGTGTATAGCCCGGCGGCTGTGCTGAGCACAAAAAGCGCATCGAATCCGCCCATGCGTTGCCGCACATTCGCCCACGCCCATGTGCTCAGCGCCGCCCACAACGCCAACAGCGCGTACATGCGCGCTTCCTGCGCGTAGTACACGCTGAAAGGCGAGGCAGCAAGGAGCAACGCAGCAGCAGCACCCACGTGCTGCCGCGCCTTGCTTCCCCAAGCGAAGATCACCGCCACAGTGAGCACGCTGGCGAACGCGGAGAGGCTGCGCAGCGCCATTTCGCTCCCGCCCGCACCCAGGCGCCACACCTTGAGCAGCAAATAGTAAAGCGGGGGATGAATATCCCCCGCTGCGCCTTCGAGGATCAGTTGAACGGAACGCTCAGCAATGCGTGCGCTGTTGCCCTCGTCGTACCAAAGCGATTGCGCATCCAGCTTGTGCAGGCGCAGCGCGAAGGCAAGCAGCACGATCAGCAACGCAATCCAAAGCGCCCACCCACGAGCCCTCATGGCGTGGTGCATTCACTGCGGCGGCAACACCACGCCGATGGTCAGCAAAATGTTGGCGTACACGCGCTGCTCTCCGCTTGCGATCACCAACGCGGTGTCGCTGTCGCGGCAAGCGTCGTAAAACTCGAAACGCTTATGGGTGTACACGGGCGTGCCAGGCGGCAGCAGCGCGCGAAACTCCGCAATGATTGGTGCCTCGCTGCCATCGTCGCGCACCATCACGTCTGCGCGCTCAATCGGGATCGCGTCCACAAGCACGCGCAGGATGTCGGTGGCGCTGATCAAGCCCGGCGCGAAGTTGAGATACACGCGCTTGGCGGCTGGGTTGGCGCGCGTGCTGAAGGGATAGTTGCTGTCGGCGATCAAAATCTTTGAGCCATGACCGGCGCTGGCGAGCGCGGCGAGGATCTCAGGATGCAGCAATTGGTACTTGAGCATGGCGGCGCGGATTATAGTGAGCGCCTCATGGTGATCGAGCTGACCGCCATGGCGCCAACCGGCGAGGCGATCGGGCGCGCGCCCGATGGGCGCGTGGTCTTCGTGCCGTTCGGCATCCCAGGCGAGCGCGTTGAGGTGACGCTAACGCACGAACGACGACGATTCGCTTACGCGCGGCTGCTACGCGTGCTGCGCGCCTCGCCTGAGCGTGTAGAGCCGCTGTGCCCCCACTTCGCCCATTGCGGTGGCTGCGATTGGCAGCACATCGCCTACGCCGCCCAGCTACGCTACAAAACCGAAGCCGTGCGCGAGCAGCTCGTGCGCTTGGGTCGCATCCCCGATCCTCCTGTGCGCGCCTGCGTGCCCTCGCCAAACCCATACGGGTATCGCAACCGCATCCAGCTCGTCGGCGCGCACGATGGGCGCTGGGGCTACCGCGCGCGCAAAGCGCATGACGTTACGCCAATTGATGCGTGCGCGATCGCCGCGCCGGAGCTGAACGCGCTGCTCCACGCGATCCCCGCACAGCCCGGCGCACATCTCGACGTGCGCCTTTCGGACGAAGGCGCGCAACGCTTGAGCGCAGAGACGCCTGTGGCAACGATGCGTGTGGGGCGCTGGCGCTACCGTGTGCCTGGGAACGCCTTCTTCCAGGTGAACACGGCGGTCGCGGCGCTGCTGGTGGAAGAGGTGCTGCGCGCAGCTACGCCAGACCCGAGCGCGCGCGTGCTCGACCTCTACTGCGGCGTGGGCTTGTTCACTGTGCCGCTGGCGGAACGAGCGCAGTTCGTGCTCGGCGTCGAGGTCAACGAACGCGCCGCCCGCGCAGCCGCGGAGAACGTGCGCGGCTTGCGCGCCGAGATTTGGGCGATGGACGTGAAACGCGCGCTCGTTAGCATGGCACACCAACGCGAGCGCTGGGACATCGCGGTGTTGGACCCACCCCGCGGCGGTATCGACCCGCAGGCGCTGCGCGCTTTGATCCGCCTCAACGCATGGCGCCTCGTGTATGTCTCCTGCGAGCCGGCAACGTTCGCGCGCGACGCGCGCCGCCTGCTTGACGCAGGCTACAGGCTTGAGTTCGTCCAACCACTGGACATGTTCCCGCAAACGCGCCACGTGGAGAGCGTGGCTTGCTTCACGCACACCTAAAGATGCGAATCGCTAACGTGACGTGCTCGAAGTAGCCCTCTTTGGCATTCTCCTTTAGAGGCCTAAAGCGCACCTCTTTCTCTAGAGACCCAAAGCGCACCTCTTCCACCTTTACCTCTGCTTCGAGGTGGTTGTTGTGCAGCGTAAGCACCCCGCCCGGCACAGCCATCACACGTTCGCCCTCGTCGCTCATCCTGCCGAAAATCACTGCGTTTCGGAAGGCGAAGGGCGTGAGCAACGTGCGCGAGACGGTCTGCATGGTGTTTTTCTCGAACAGACCCACCGAAAGCGCCGTCACCTGCGGAGGCTGCGCAAGCCCAAACCGATCGCCGATGCTCACGAAGCATTCGCCCAATAGCTCGCCATTTTCAGCGGTCACATCAAAGGCCTCATCGAAGTTTTCGTCGCCATGGACGTAGGTGCAGGTGAAACAATGAAGCTCGTACTTTGTGGAAGCAGACTGCGGTGTAGGTGGCCTCTCCTGGACCGGTATCGTGACTGTAGGTTCTGCTGAGGTGGGCGCCGTAGGCCCAGGAGGCGACGGCGCAGCGCGCCCAACAGCAACATTGGCGCTCGTCCCTGCTGCACTGGCGGGAAACGGCGCGGCATTGCGCTGAAAAAACCACAAGGCAACCCCGGCAGCAGCCACCACCAACAACGTGAGCACAGCACCAATGCCCTGAATGCCACGCCGTGGATGTGCTGGCGTGACCGCCGGCGGCGAGGCCCGTTCTAGCGCGGAGAGCAACGTTTGCAAGCTTGTTGAGTCGCTGAGGGCGAAGCGCCGCCTGTCCTCTGCCTCACGCCCCACCACTAAGGCGGCGCCGCGCACCATAGCCAGCGCTTCGTCGAAGGTGACATCGCCCGTGCTCACCCCGAGCAAGCTCAACGCCTCCTGAAGCGCGAGATCATCGCCGCCGATCTCCACAAAGCGCCGCGCCACCGACACCACGTAAACATCGCGGTAGTGCGCGTTGAGGCCTTGGGGATCGAACTTGAGATACGAGGGCGGTGCATCGCGCAAGATGAGCGTGGGCGGCAGCCAAGCATAGAGCACATACCCAGCTACCGTCATCCCCACCATCGCCCCGAGGATAAACACCACCACGAGCACCCAGCGACGCACAGCAAAGACCTGGTTCATCCTGGCTGAGATTCTACCGAGCGACTTCTCAATTGCAACTGCGCCTTGCTCGAAGGTTCGCCTACACTAAGAGCGCAATGAGCGCAGGGCTTCCCCCAGAGCTAGCCGCGTTGCTCGCACATCCATTGATGAGGCGCGCGAGAGAAGTAGCGCAAGCGCAGGGCGTCCCCGTGTTGCTCGTGGGCGGCGCTGTGCGCGACGCGCTGTTGCATCACGAGACCAACGATTTTGACTTTGCAGTGCAAGGCAATGCCATTCGCCTCGCGCGCAAAGTAGCAGATGCGCTCGGCGCACACTTCTACGTGCTCGACGAGGCGCGCGACATCGGGCGCGTCGTTATCCCCGCATCAGCAGATCGCGCGCCTGCCACGCTCGACTTCGCCGCGTGCGTCGGTGAGACGTGGGCGGACGATCTGCGCGCACGCGACTTCACCGTGAACGCCATCGGCGTCGATCTCGCCAGCGGCGCATTGGTGGACACGATGCACGGCGTGCAGGACCTGCGCGCGCGCGTGCTGCGCCTCGCCCATCCCGATGCGCTGCGCGCCGATCCAGTTCGCGCGCTGCGCGCCATACGCCTAAGCCACGCGCTGGAGATGAAACTCGATCCCGCGCTGGCGCAGCGTCTTCCCGAAGCACGCGCCATGCTAACGCAGCCCAGCGCAGAGCGGCTGCGCGATGAGTTATTCGAGATGCTCAAGCTGCCGCGCGCCTCTGCCGCGATCCGCGCTTTGGACGCCTTCGCGCTGCTCGACGTGTTGATCCCAGAGATCGCCCCTCTGCGCGCGCAAGCTCAAAGCGCGCCACACGCCTTCAACGTGCTCGAGCATACCTTCGCAGTGCTTCGCGCCCTTGACGCAGGCGAGGCAGCGCTTGGGCGCGCCGATGACGAAACGCGCGCTTGGCTCGGCGTCGAAGTGTGCGAATCCCGCACGCGGCTCAGCCTGCTGCGCTTTGCAGCCCTGCTGCATGATTGTGCCAAGCCCGAAGTCGCCCATCAAGACGCCGAGGGACGTTGGCACTTCCCCCATCATGCAGAGCGCAGCGCCGAACGCGCTGCACACCGTGGGCGCGCGCTGCGCTTAAGCGCCGACGAAGTGCGCTGGGTGCACGCTTGCATTCAGCCGCACACGCGCCTCAATCAACGCGCTCAAGCCGAGACGCCGCCAGACGACAGCGCCTTGTATCGCTTGCTGCAAGACCTTGGCGACGTGACGCCTGCGGCTGCACTCCTCACGCTCGCCGACTGTTGGGGTCGGCGCGGCGAGGCAACCGCGCAAGACGCTTGCGCGCCACAAGCAACTTTCGCGCGCACCGTGGCGCAGGCTTACTTCCGGCGTTGGCTGCCTTTGCGCGCAGCGCCGCCCTTGATCACGGGGCACGACCTCATTGCGCTCGGCGTTGCGCCTGGTCCGCAGCTTGGTGCGCTGCTCGACGCGGTGCGCGAGGCGCAATTCTGCAACCTGGTGCACACGCGCGAGGAAGCGCTGGCGTTTGTCGAGCGACGCATCGAGGGACGCTAAAACCCGCGCACTTGCGCGCGACGCTCACTTCACGTAGGGCACACCCAACGCAGCGGGCGGCGTGCTGCGCCGCACCACGCCCGCCAACGTGATGATGGTCAACACGTAGGGCAGCGTGGAGATGAGCTGATACGGCAATGGCACGCCGAACATCTGGAATTGGCCTGCCAGCGCTTGCGGCACGGTGAAAAGCATGGCTGCCAGCAGCGCCGGCAGTGGCGTCCAGTTGCCGAAGATCATCGCCGCCAAGCCGATGAAGCCTTGCCCGCTGGTCATCAGTGGCGTGAAGCTGGAGACGGTGTGCAAGGTGAAGAAGGCGCCGCCAAGCCCCGCCATCATGCCGCCGATCATCACGTTCACGTAGCGCACACGGTTGACGGCAACACCTGCCGTGTCTGCTGCGCGCGGCAACTCGCCCACAGCGCGCGTGCGCAACCCCCAGCGCGTGCGGAAGAGCACGAACGTCGTCAACGCGATCATCAGCAGCATCACCCACGTCAGCAGCGGTTGGTTGCCGAGCAGCGGCAAGTCGCGCACGAGGGGCATGTTCATGTTGGGCAGGTACGGCGCTGATTCCTGCGCGCCGAGCACGCGGAACAAGAAGCCCGTGATGCCCGCGGCGAAGATGTTCAGCACCGTGCCACTCACCACCTGGTTGGTGCGGTAGCGGATCGAGATCACGCCGTGCAGCAACGCCAACACCATCGCCGAGAGCACGCCCGTGGCTAGCCCCAACCACGGCGAGTTGAAGATCACCGCCGCCTTGTAACACACGTACGCGCTGGTGAGCATCATGCCCTCTAGCGCGATGTTGATCACGCCAGAGCGCTCAGAGAAGATGCCCCCCAGCGCAGCGAAGACGATCGGCGTCGAAGCGCGCAGCGCCGTCGCCAGCAAGAACAGGTAGTCAATGCGCACTAAGACCTCGGTGATGGATTCGATCACGCTTCGCCCTCCTTTGCGCGGCGCGGCAGCCAGCGCGCCCACCAACTCACGAGCAGATCGCGGGCGATGCCCGGCGCCGCGACGAAGACGATGATGAACGCCTGCACAACCGCGATGATGTAGTTCGAGACCCCAGCGCTGAACTGCATGTAGCCTGCGCCGTTTGCCATTGCGCCGAACAAAAGCGCCGCCAGCGCGATGCCAACCGGGTTGCCCTGTCCCAACAGCGCTACCGCGATGCTGTCGAAACCGTAGCCAACGGTGAACTCGGTGGGCAGGTAGCGATACAGCGCCAACACCTCCACCGCACCCGCCAAGCCACACAACGCACCGCTCAGCGCCATGGTGATGAGGTAGGTCTGGTTAACGTTGATGCCGGCGTAGCGGGCAGCATGGCGGTTCTCGCCCACCAGCCGAATGCGCAAGCCCAACGTGGAGCGATTCATCAGGAAGTAGTAGCCCACTGCGGCGGCGATTGCCAAGAACAGCCCCCAATGCAACCGCTCTGGCGGCGGCAGCAGCGTGGGCAATACGGCGCTTGGCTCAATGTCTGGCGTGCGCGGCGCGGTGCCCGTGTGGCGCAGCGGGCCGTTCACCATGTAGTTCACCACCGCGTAGGCGATGTAGTTGAGCATGATCGTGGTGACCACCTCGGGCGCCTCGCGCGTCGCCTTCAACCAGCCCGCAATGCTCGCCCATAGCATCCCCGCCACCACACCCGCCGCAAGCGCTAGCGGCAGGTGAATGAACCACGGCAAGCCCTTGACCAAAAAGCCCACCGAGACGCTCGCCAACGCGCCCATGTAAAGCTGCCCCTCGGCGCCGATGTTGAACAGACCAGCCGCAAACCCTAGCGAGATCCCCAGCGCGAGGATGAGATACGGCGTCGCGGAGACAAGCGTCTCGAAGAACGCCGTCGGGCGCGTGGCAGTGCCGGGGCGCAGGAACGCGCCCTGCACCAACGCAGAGTATGCCGCGATCGGATCGGAGCCAGTGATCACCATCACTAACCCCGCCAGCAGCAGCGCCAGCAACACCGAGGCGATCGCAGGTGCTGCGCTGCCGAACCAGAATAGGCGTCGCGCGCTCATGCAGCCCCCTCCTTCACACGCCCCATCATCAGCAAGCCGATCTCCTCGCGCGTGGCGGTGCGCGCATCGCGCTCGCCAACGATGTGCCCTTTGAACATGACCAAGATGCGATCGCTCAACGACATGATCTCGTCCAGCTCTGCGGAGACCAGCAGCACAGCCGCGCCGGCATCGCGCGCCTGCACGATGCGCTTGTGGATGAACTCAATCGAGCCGACGTCCACGCCGCGCGTGGGTTGCGCCGCCACGAGCAGCTTGAGCGGGCGCGAGAGCTCGCGCGCCACCACCGACTTCTGCTGATTGCCACCCGAAAGCGAGGCGATCGGCACCAGCTCATGCGGCGCGCGGATGTCGAACTCGCGGATCAGGCGACGCGCGTGCTCGCGGATCGTCACCCACCGCAACAAGCCGCGCTGTGCAAACGGCGGCTGGTGGAACGTGGACAGCGTGAGGTTCACGGCAAGCGGCTGCTGCGCCACCATGCCATACTTGTGGCGGTCCTCAGGGATGTGCGACATGCCAGCGTCAATCGCGGCGCGCGGCAGCGCATGCGGCAACGGCTGCCCACACAGCATCACTGTGCCGTGCACAGGCGCGCGCAAGCCAGTGATTGCCTCCACCAGCTCGGATTGCCCATTGCCCTCAACGCCCGCGATGCCGACGATCTCGCCCGCGCGTACTTCAAACGAGACGCCATCCACAGCGACAGCGCGGCGATCGCTCATCACGCGCAAATCACGCACGCTGAGCACCACTTCGCCCGGCTGCGCCGGCAGCTTCTCCACTTGCAGCATCACGGGACGCCCCACCATCATGGAGGCAAGTTTTGCCTCGTCGGCTTCGGCTGGTGTCGTCGAGCCGACCACGCGCCCTTGGCGCAACACGGTGATGCGGTCGGCGATCGCCATCACCTCTTTGAGCTTGTGCGAGATGAAGATGATCGAGACGCCGCGGCGCACCATCGCGCGCAACGTCTCAAAGAGGCGCTCGACCTCCAGCGGCGTGAGCACGGCGGTCGGCTCGTCGAGGATCAACACTTGTGCGTTGCGGTAGAGCGCCTTGATGATCTCCACGCGCTGCTGCACGCCAACAGGCAAATCTTTCACCAGCGCGTCGGGGTCCACCTCCAGCCCGTAGTCGCGGGCGATGGCGAGGATGCGTTGGCGCGGCTGCGCGAGATCAAGCACGCCGAAGCGCCCCGTCTCAGCGCCGAGGATCACGTTCTCGGTGACGCTGAGGGTCGGCACGAGCGTGAAGTGCTGATGCACCATGCCGATGCCGAGTGCGATTGCGTCTTTTGGGCTATGGATCGTGACGCGCCGGCCGTTCAGCCAGATCTCACCCTCGTCGGGCTGATACAAGCCGTAGAAGATGTTCATCAGCGTCGTCTTGCCGGCGCCGTTTTCGCCGAGCAAGGCGTGGATCTCGCCGCGGTTGAGGTCGAAGAAGATGTGGTCGTTTGCCAAGACGCCAGGAAAGCGCTTGGTGATGTTGCGCATCTGCAAGATCGGCTCGCCCATGCTCCTCCTGTGCAAGGCAAAATACAAGCCTCCCCCGCGCCAAACGGCAAGGGAGGCTTGTTTGGATCAGGTTATGCCGTAAGCGCGATCACTCGCACGGGTTTGCGACGCCCTCCAAGCCGGTCTTGATCGTGCCGTTCTTCAGGCCTTCAATCACCTCTTGGAGCTTGTCGCGCACCGACTGCGGCACCTTGTCCTCCAACTCGTGGAATGGCGCCAAGCCGATGCCGTCGTTGGTGATGTCGAAGACGCGGTTGCCGCCCTGGAATGCGCCGTCCACCACGCTCTTCACCGCGAGATACGTGGCCTGGTCCACGCGCTTCATTGCGCTGGTGAGGAGGATCTTGCGCACGTTCTCGGAGAGCGTGTAGTACTGGTCCTGGTCCACGCCGATGCCGAGCACGCCTTGCGCCTTGGCGATCTCCTCCAAGCCGCCGTTGCCGGTGGTGCCGCCGGCGCTGAAGATGACGTCTGCGCCTTCGTTCATTTGGTCACGCGCGCGCGCTGCGCCCCACTGCGGGTTGTTGAACGGCGTGCCGTCAGCGGGACCCTGATACACGCCGAGGATGCGCGCGTTCGGGTTGACGAACTTCACGCCGTTCTCATAGCCCTTGCGGAAGCGACACACGGGCGGGATCGCCAAGCCGTACACGCCGCCAACCACGTTGCTCTTGGTCATCAACCCTGCAACTACACCAGCGAGGAAGCCAGACTGGTCCTCAGCAAAGAGCAGCCCCATCACGTTCTTAGGCGCGTTCTCACCGAAGTAGCCCACGTCCACGATAGCGAACTTTTGATTGGGGTACATCTCGGCGGCTTTGCGGGTGTCGTCACCCATCAAAAAGCCGACGGTGATGATGAGGTCATATTCCTCGTTGACGAAGGTTTGAATGTTCTTAATGTAGTCGGTGGGCTGCTTGGACTCGATGGCCTTCGCCTCGACGCCGAAATCGCGCACAGCGCGCTGCACACCTTCCCACGCGCTTGCGTTAAAGCTGCGGTCGTCCAGCGAGCCGACGTCGGTGACCAGACCGACCTTGATCTTCTTCGCTGGTTGTGCCGCTTGCTCCGTCGGAGCGGGTTGCCCAGGTTGCTGCGGCTGCGCCGGCGCCGAAGGAGTCGGTACAGCGCACGCCGCCAACACAACAGCCGAAACAGCAAGCAAGCTCAACGTTTTCAACGTCTTCATGGCAGCTTTCCCTCTTTGCAACGAGCTTTCTGTGCCCACTGCTGCCAGGATTATAGCGACGGGCGTGCTCTTTGCGTGACCTGCGCCCTGTGTCGCTACAATCGTGATTCATGCTGCGCTTCCTCACCGCTGGCGAATCGCACGGGCCCTCGTTGACGGCGATCCTCGAGGGGATGCCCGCAGGCGTGCCGCTTACGCCTGATCACATCAACCATCAGCTTGCGCGTCGGCAGCGCGGCTTCGGCAGCGGCGGGCGCATGAAGATCGAGCACGACCGCGTGCGCATCACTGCTGGCGTGATGAACGGACGCACCACGGGCGCACCAATCGCGTTCATTGTGGAGAACCTCGACTACGCCAAGTGGAAAGATCGCGATATTCCGCCAATGACCATCCCGCGCCCTGGGCACGCTGACCTCACTGGCGCAGTGAAATATGGCTACCGCGAGCTGCGGCTGGCGTTAGAGCGCGCCTCAGCGCGTGAGACCACCATGCGCGTTGCCGTGGGCGCGGCTTGCCGCGCGTTGCTGAGCGCTTTCGGCATCGAGGTTGTCGGCTATGTGGTGAGCATCGGCACAGTGAGCGTGCCCAACCACACCAGCTCGCCCGACCCCGAGGTGTATCGGCAGCGCTTCGCGCAGGCAGAAGCCAACGATGTGCGCTGCTACGACGCCTCCACCGCAGAGCACATGCGCGCGCAGATCCGCGCGGCAATGGACGCGCGCGATACGCTCGGCGGCGTGGTCGAGGTCGCAGCGCTCAACGTGCCACCTGGCTTGGGCAGCCACGTGCATTGGGATCGCCGGCTCAGCGCGCGGCTTGCGCAAGCGGTGATGAGCGTGCACGCGGTGAAAGGCGTGGAGATCGGCGACGGCTTCGCCGAAGCAGCGCGCTTCGGCACGCAGGCCCAAGACGCACTCTATCTCGAAGGAGATCGCATTCGCCATCGCACCAACCGCGCTGGCGGCATCGAGGGAGGCATCACCAACGGCGCGCCCATCGTGGTGCGCGCAGCGCTCAAGCCGATCGCCACCACGCTAAACCCGCTGGATTCCGTGGACCTCGCCGCAGGGCAAGCCGTGAAGACGCAATACGAGCGCAGCGATTTCTGCCAAGTGCCGCGCGCCGTGCCGATCCTCGAGGCGATGGTGTGCTTTGTGCTTGCCGACGCGCTTCTTGAGAAGCTCGGCGGTGACTCGCTTGAGGAGATGCTGCCGCGTTTCCACGCGCTTCGGCAGCTCCGCCTGCACGATTTGCCGATGGATAATCAGCCTTGGCGCTTCGGCTACGCGGCGTAGCGCGCCCCTACGAGGAAGTGCGCGGCAAGTGCATCGGCATGATGAGATGCAAGAACTGATTGTCGCCGACAGCGCGCAACGTCACGGGACTGCTGGGCGTGGTCATCTCCAGCGCCACTTGCGGCGTATCCACCGCGCTCAGCGCCTCGATCAGGAAACGCACGTTAAAGCCGATCTCTAGCCCTGGCCCCGTAACCTCTGCGTCCAGCTCAGTCATGTTCTCGCCGCTCTCGGTCGCGCGCGCGTTCACCAACATGCGCCCAGCGCCCAAGTCGTCTGCGGGCTTGATGGTGAGCCGCACCATGTCTGCGGACTCGCGCGCGAAGATGCTCGCCTGCCGACACGCCTTGAGAAACTCCGCCGTGTTCAACACCACGCGCGTCTCCCAGCGGCGCGGGATGATGGACTCGTAGGGCGGGAACTTCTGATCAATGAGCTGTGCCACCACGTCCACGTTCTCCATGTGGAACAGCACCTGCCCGTGCGAAGGCGTGACGCTGATCGCCACGGAGCGCTCTTTGTCTTGATCGCCGAGCGCCCGCGCCACCTCGCTGAGCGCCCGCGCTGGGATCAACATCTCCAGTGGGGAATCCGAGGGGAACGGCGCTTGCAGCGTTTCCTTGCGCAAGCTCAGGCGGTAGCCATCGGTCGCCACCATGGTGATGTGCTGATCTTCAACTTTGGTGAACACGCCAGTGAGGTTCGGGCGCGATTCGTCGGTCGTGGCGGCAAAGGCGACCTGCGCGATGAGCTTTTTCAGCGTTGCCGAGGCGATCTGCGCGGCTGAGGTCGCGCTGAAGGTGGGGATGATCGGGAACTCCTGCGCATCAATGCCTTTCAAGTGCGCCTCGGTGTGCGCGCCGCGCACGTGCAGCGTTTGCGTGCGGACGTTGAGTTCTAGCTCCACCTGATCAGCAGGCAGCAAGGCAACCAGCTCGCTGAACACACGCGCAGGCACGGTGATCGCCCCCTCGCTCTCCACCTTGGCGCCGATCCAACAGCTAATGCCCAGCTCGAGGTTGGTGGCAGCGACCTTTAGGCGACCGTTGTCCGTCGCAAGCAGCACGTGCGTGAGCACAGGCAACGTCGCGGTGCGCGGCGCAACAGCGCGATTAGCGAGGCTCAGCGCGCGCGCGAGGTTCTCTTGTAGGCAGGATACTTTCATGCAGCCTTCCTCGGCGTCGCGTAGATTTGGGTGCGGGATTATACCGACCGATGCCTCTTTAGCTCAGCCAGCGCAGGGCGCGATCGGCGAGCATCGCGGCAAACAACGCGAAAAGATAGACCAGCGAGTACGCGTAAAGCCCAAGCGCAGCGCGCGGATGAGGCGCGCGGTGTAGCCGCCACGCCAGCGCGATGAGCCCACCGCCGAGCAACACGGCGCCGACTAAGTACGGCAAGCCCACTACACCGAGCGGCATGAGCACGAGCGAGAGCGCCACCGTGCCGAGGGCATACCCTAACATCTGCCAGGTAGTCTCCCGCTCACCAGCAACCACTGGCAGCATCGGTACGTTTGCAGCGGCGTACTCGCGCCGCTTGAGCACTGCCAGCGCCCAAAAA
Organism: Chloroflexota bacterium; assembly: GCA_030550095.1. Classification (GTDB taxonomy): domain Bacteria; phylum Chloroflexota; class Anaerolineae; order J036; family Brachytrichaceae; genus DRWP01. Next base: position 30,312 of record JAUQQA010000002.1, read on the forward strand.
TGCGGTGGCGTCCAGTAGAAAATCAACGCGAACAAAAAGATCGCTGGCAGCTCCAATTGCCCGCTCGTTGCCGCCCAACCGATCAACGGCGGGATCGCGCCAGCGCCGCCGCCGATGACGATGTTTTGCCAGGTGTTGCGCTTAAGCCAGCGCGTGTACACCACAGCGTAGTACAGAAACCCCACGAGCGCCAACAAAGCTGCCAGTGCGTTCACGAACAGCACGAAGATCGCCAGCGAAAGCGTCATCAGCACAAAGCCGAAACGCGCTGCTTGCTGCGGCGCGATGCGCCCTGCGACAATTGGCCGGCGCGCGGTGCGCCCCATCACGCGATCAATGTCAGCTTCGTACGCCATGTTCATTGCGTTAGCACCGCCTGCCATGAGGTAGCCGCCCACCAGCGTCCACATCACCACTTGCCAAGGCGGCAGACCCGCCGGCGTGAGGAACAGGCTGACGAACGTCGTGAACAAGAGCAGCAACACCACCTTAGGCTTGGTGAGCGCGAAGTAGTCGCGTAGTGTGGCAAGCGCTGTGGGCGGCGTGTGCCCTGCATGGGGCGAGGAGGGTGCACGCCAGAGCGCGCTTTGCCCCACACCCATCAGCGCCAACGCCATCATCCCGATCGCAGCACCGTCCGCGATCTGCACCACTGTGCGGAAACCGTCCTCCCTTCCCTTCAGCTCTGCTCCTGCCAGCCCAAACGCCACGCCAACCCCGACGAGCGGCAACACCACCCCCAGCAGCTCCACCGCATGGCTGAGGCGCGCATGTGGCGGCAACGCACGCGCGAAGAGCAACCGCACCGATGCATGAACCACCAGGCCCTCAGCCGCTACAAACACCCCCAGCGCCACCCAAAACACGACTTCAGCCAACAACGCCAACGACGGCTCAAACCCGATTTGCATAGCTTGCATCTTCTTCTCGTGATGATCGTGTGATGATCGTGGTGATTCTAGACACGCTTGCGCGCTTTGCTACGCACCGCGCAGCGCCAAGCAAAAAACCTTAACACCCTTACAATGAACGCGAGGGAGCGCATCAACGTCATGCCTGAGTTCAACATGCTCATCGTGGACTGCGACGTGCTTGTGCGTGAGAACGGGCGCTACACAGTCCGCCGTGAGTACGACATCGCCATCCGTGGCAATCGCATTGTCGCGCTGGCACCCACAGGGCAGCTCGACCCTGCGCACAGCGAGCTGTGCATCCACGCCGACAACTGCTTGGCGATCCCCGGTCTAATCAACACGCACACCCACGCAGCGATGGTGCTCTTTCGCGGCCTCGCTGAGGACGTGCCGATCGAGGTTTGGTTCAACGAGTACATCTGGCCTCTCGAGAGCAACGAGGAGCCGGAGGACATTTACTGGGGCACCTTGCTCGCCATCGCCGAGATGATCCAAAGCGGCGTCACCACCTTCGCCGACCACTACTTCTTCTGCGACGAGATAGCGCGCGCAGTGGAAGAAAGCGGCGTGCGCGCCCATATCGGCTGGGCGGTGTTCGGCCATGAGGGCGAGGAGAAGCTGAGGCAAACCGCCGAGTTTGCAGCACGCTGGCAAGGGGGCGCAGGCGGACGCATCACAACGTGGATGGCGCCACACTCGCCCTATCTCTGCGACGAGTCGTTCCTACGCAAGACGGCAGCCTACGCCAAGGCCCTCGGCGTCGGCATTCATATCCACTGCAGCGAGACGCCAGAACAAGTGGCGTTGAGCCTTAAGCAATATGGCGTCACACCGCCGGCGATGTTAGCGCGCGCAGGCGTGTTTGAAGTGCCCACCTTGCTGGCGCACGGCATTGCGCTCACGCCTGAGGACATCGCTTTAGTGCGCAACCATGACGTCGCCATTGCGCAATGCCCGAAGACCTACCTCAAGCTCGCCATGGGCACGGCGCCCGTGCGCGCCTTCTTGGAAGCAGGCATCACGGTCGGCATTGGCACCGACGGCGCAGTGAGCAGCAACACGCTCGACGTGCTTGAGCAAATGCGCCTGCTCGCGCTCGATCAAAAGCAGGCGGCGAAGGACTCCACCGTGATGCCGCTGCAAACCGTGCTGGACATCACCTTCCGCGGCAGCGCAGCAGCGCTGCGCGCGCCTGACCTAGGGGAGATCGCCGTTGGCAAGCTTGCTGATATTGTGCTGCTGCGCCAAGACAGCGCGCGTTTGTTCCCCACACACGACCCGCTCGCCAACCTGGTGTATGCCGCGCAGGCGAGCGATGTGGATACGGTGATTTGCGACGGGCAGTTGCTCATGCGCCACGGACGGCTGCTCACGATTGATCTGCCGCGCGTGCGCGCCGAAGTGAGTGCGCGCCTCGAACGGTTGAGCCAGCGCGCCGCAGAACGGCGCATCGCCACTTACCCGACCATGTGAGCGCGCGCCTACACCACACCCTCTTCCGTCTCGCGGATCACCTGGTCCACCACCGCCTTGAGGTCGCCGGTGCGGTGATACGTGGCGAGCTGCCGGTCGGCGCTGCTGCCTTCTTCGAGGATGCGGTAGGCGTACTCCACTTCTTTGCGGCTGCCCAGCTCGTCCACCACATCGCCGATGAACCACTCGATCAGCTCGCGGATCAACTCGCGCGCGGGCTTTTCTTCTTGTTTGCCGAAGTCAATCAACTTGCCGTCAAGCCCATAGCGCACTGCGCGCCACTTGTTCTCGTTGATCAGCTCTGTGGGGTACACACGGAAAGTAATGTTGTCGCGCCGCATCTTCCACAGCTTGTAGCAGATCGCCTGGAAGATCGCCGCGACGCAGATCGCCTCATCCACGCGCGTGCATGCATCGCAGATGCGAAACTCAAGCGTGGGGTACTTGTGGTTTGGGCGAACGTCCCACCAAATCTTAGTGCCATCTGGGATGCAGTGCGTGCGCACAAGCACGTTCACGAACTGGTCGAACTCGGCGCGGCTGTTGAAGATAGGCGGGATGCCCGTGCGCGGGAAGTTGCTGAAGACCATGGTGCGGTAACTCTTCAGCCCTGTGTCTTGCCCAAGCCAGAACGGCGAGCTAGTGCTGAGGCAGAGCACGTGCGGCACGAAGTAGCGCACCACCTTCATGCAGTCAATCATGAACTCTGGGTCCTCGATGCCGATGTGCACATGCGTGCCGAAGATGAGCAACTGCTGCGCAAGCTGCGCCATGTCGTTGCGCACACCGATGTAGCGCTCTAGCGGCGTGATCTCCTGATCGCGCCAGTGCGAGAACGGATGGGTGCCCGCTGAGGCGATGCGCAAGCCGTTTTTGTGCGCCAGCGCAATCACCCCACGGCGAATGCGCACCAGCTCTTCGCGCGCCTCCGCAGCCGTGTTGCATACCTTCGTCCCCACTTCGACGATGGACTGGTGTAGCTCGGGCTTCAGCTCTAGCTCCAGCAGCTTCATCGTCGTTTGATCTTCGAGGAACTGTGTGATGTAGGAGCGCAGCTCGCGCGTCTCTGGGTCAATGATTTGGTATTCCTCCTCAATGCCGATGTTGAAGCTGGGTTGTTGCATGGTCACCCTCCGAGCGTCGGAGATCTTGCCAATGCTGCCACGTGCGCACGTGCGCGCGCACCTGCGGGAAGAAGGCATGAAAATCGGCACGCAACGCCTCGTAGTGCGTCACGAGCACCGCAGCGCCCTCTGCAAGCGGCGTGGGGCGGCTGAGGCGCGCAGCGATGCGCTGCAAGATCGCGCGCACTCCTTCCACTGAGGCATAGCACCCCAGCCAATCCTCGCGCACCATGCGCTCCAGCCCTGCGCGCACCTTCGGGTGCAGCGGCGCATCAAAACTCAGGAGCTGCGCATACACGCGCTGCTTCCACGCCACAAAGGGCTGGTCGCAGTAGTGCGCCCAGTCGCGCGCCAAAAAGTGATCGTAGAACACGTCCACCAGCACTCCCGCGAAGCGCTGCAGCGGTGCACCGATGCGCGCATGGCTGCGATGCACAATCGGGTGTGCGTCGGTGAATCGATCGATCTCGAGGTGACACGCCACCCCACGCCGCACCGCGAGCGGCAAACTAAGACGTGCCTCGCCCTTCACCCAGTCAGCAATAACATTGCCGATGCGATAAGCGGCGTCGTCCTCGGAGAGGAAAAGATGCGCCAGCCAGTTCACGGCGTTCAAGTCGGCAACCTGGGCAGGTCGAGCAGCCTAGATGGGGTGTGGTTAAGCGGCAGCGTTAGGCGCTGAGGCTCACAGAAGCAAGAGCAGCATGACAAGCGCCATGCCCGCGACGCCAACCAGCAGCGATTTCGCCTGCACTTTCTGCGCCTCTATCTCAAGGGCGCGCTGCAACGTGGCATCCGTGACAGGTTCATCGCCATTGTCCATGTTGCGCACACCGCGCCGGACGTTGGCAATGCACGTGTGATGCTGCCACTGAAACACCCCCAACGCACCGCCAAGGAAGAAAGGCAACGTTGCCACGCCCGCCCACCACGGCGCGTTTGCTGCGACCAAATACCCTGCTGTGGCAAGCGCCACCGCTGTTCCCACGAGGCCCACTACTAAGCGTTTTTGGCGCTCGCGCGGGCCGATGTTTGCACAAACCACATGTTGCGTCGTCATGGCTCACACTCCTAATTGCGACAGCAGTGTAACGAAAGCGCACCCGCGCATGAGGCAACTGTGAGCCAAGCGTGCCTGTCGCGCTGCGTTCGACGCAACCCGGCGCGTTGTGTTATACTTTTTACACCTAGCGCGCTACCTTAGCTCAATCGGCAGAGCACTCGCTTCGTAAGCGAGGGGTTTCGGGTTCGACTCCCGAAGGTAGCTTCCCCTAAGCTCCCCAAAGTTATTTCACCCTCGTCCACGGCAGTGATACAATTTGCGACGCATCACGCACCAAAGCAAGCGAGGTTTCTGAGGAAGCAATGGCGCTTAGCAAAAAGGAAAAGGCGGAGATCATCGCCAAATTCGCAGTCGCCCCTGGGGATACCGGGTCCTCGGCGGTGCAAGTGGCGCTGCTTACGCAGCGCATCAACCGGCTGAACGAACACCTCAAGGTGCACAAGCACGACCGTAGCTCGCGTTACGGCTTGCTCAAGCTGGTGGGTCAGCGGCGCGCGCACCTTAAGTATCTCGCCGCCAAAGACCCCCAAGCTTACCGTGAGCTGCTGGTGAAGCTTGGCTTGAGGCGGTAGTTGCGAACAGTCAGCCCTGTCGCTTTGGCAGGGCTGATTTGTCATGCGTGCCCTGCGGAGAACGCGCGTAGAAGTTAGAGGATTGCTGACTTCCAGCCGCGAAGTCGGCAGCCCTCTAACCTCTAGCCGTTCTCCGCAGTGGAAGATGCTCAACAAGCTTTGCTCATCCCTTTCAACCGCTGTTGGAGAACATGGAACAGATTCAGACGCTTTCCCCCTCCATTCCGCTGATCGTGCCGGCTGAGAAGCCGGTGAAGCACGTTTACGAGGCGTACGTCGGTCAACACAAGATCATCATCGAGACTGGTCACGTGGCGAAGCAGGCGGGTGGCGCTGTCACCGCGCGCATGGGCGACACGATGGTGCTCGCCACAGCGACGATGGCGAAGACACCGCGCCAGGGCATTGACTTCTTCCCGCTCAACGTTGAATACGAAGAGCGGCTCTACGCTGCCGGGCGCATCCCTGGCAGCTTCTTCCGCCGCGAGGGTCGCCCGCCCGAAGCCGCGATCCTCATCGCGCGCCTGGTTGATCGCCCCTTGCGCCCCCTCTTCCCTGAGGACCTGCGCAACGACGTGCAGGTGATCATCACCGCGCTCTCGCACGACCAAATCAACGACATTGACGTGCTCGCGGTGAACGCCGCCTCTGCCGCGCTGATCATCAGCGACGTGCCCTTCACCACGCCCGTCGGCGCGGTGCGCATCGGACTCATCAACGGTGAGCTGGTGATTAACCCCACCATCCCTGAGATGGAGTACAGCGACCTCGACTTGCGCGTGGCGGGCACCCGCGACGCCATCGTGATGGTGGAGTGTGGTGCCAACGAAGTGGACGAGGCGACCATGGTGCGCGCGCTCAAGCTGGCGCACGAGAGCATCCAGGACTTCATCGCCATGCAAGAGCGCATGCGCGCGGAGATCGGCAAGCCGAAAGCTGATTACCCGCGCTTTGGACGCGACGAAGCGCTCAACCAGCGCGTCCGCCAAGCGCTCGGCACGCGCATCCAAGAGACATTCGCGCTCGAGCTGGAGAAGGCGGAACGCCAAGCCATGCTCGACGCGATCGAGGGCGAAATCCTCGCGCAGGTGCAATCCGAGGATGAAGCGGTGAACCCCGACGAGGTGCACGCCGTGATCAAAGACGTGACCAGCGAGGTCGTCCGCCGCCGCATCCTTACTGAGGGCATCCGTCCCGATGGGCGCACGCCCAAGCAAATTCGCCCCATCTGGATCGAGGTTGGCGATCACCTCGCGCCGCGCGCGCATGGCGTCGGCTTGTTCACGCGCGGCGAAACGCAAGTGCTCTCGGTGGTCACGCTCGGCAGCAAGAGCGACGCGCAGCCACTCGACGGCTTGCACCCCGTCGAGGAGAAGCGCTACATGCACCATTACAACTTCCCGCCCTACAGCACTGGCGAGGTGAAAATGCTGCGCGGCAGCAGCCGCCGCGAGATCGGGCACAGCGCTTTGGCAGAGCGTGCCTTGCTCGCTGTGCTCCCCAGCGAGGATGAGTTCCCTTACACCATCCGCGTCGTCAGCGAGGTGCTCTCCTCGAACGGCTCCACCTCCATGGCGAGCGTGTGCGGCAGCACCCTCGCGCTGATGGATGCAGGCGTGCCCATCAAGGCGCCTGTCGCTGGCATCGCTATGGGCCTGGTGACGCACCCCGACGGCATCGAGCACGGCTACGCCATCCTCAGCGACATCCAAGGCATCGAGGACCACATCGGCGACATGGACTTCAAGGTCGCTGGTACGCGCAAGGGCATCACAGCGCTGCAAATGGACATCAAAATCTCAGGGCTAACGCCTGAGATCCTCGCCGAAGCGCTTGAGCAAGCGCGCGAAGGGCGCTTGGCGATCCTCGACCGCATGATGGAAGTGATCAGCGAGCCGCGCCCCACGCTCAAGCCGCACGCGCCACGCATCTTGATCATGACGATTGACCCCGAGAAGATCGGCGCGCTGATCGGCCCCGGCGGCAAGACCGTGCGCTCGATCCAAGACCAGACCGGCGCTGAGATCGAAATCCAAGAGGACGGTCGCGTCTTCATCGTCACGCCCGATGCCCAGGCAGCGGAACGCGCCCGTGAACTGGTCGCCTCGTTCACAGGCACGGTCGAGCTGGGCGGCATTTACACAGGGCGCGTCACGCGCGTGACCGAGTTCGGCGCGTTTGTGGAGATCTTCCCGCGCGTCGAGGGCATGGTGCACGTCTCGCAGCTTGCAGAGCGCCCCGTGCGCCGCGTCGAAGATGTCGTGCGCCCTGGACAGGAGATCACCGTGATGGTGATCGCCAACGACAACGGCAAGCTGCGCCTGAGCCGCCGCGCTGTGCTAGAGGGCATGACGCTCGAAGAAGCCCAAGCGGCTGACCGAGGCTTGCAGCGTCGCACCACGAACGCACCCGCCTTCGGCCCTCATGCCGCCCGCGCGGCAAAAGCCGCGCCCCGCGCAACAGGGCGCCCGCTCCCCAGCAAAAAGCAACGCTGATTCACAGGTGGGCGCGCCACACCGCTCGGCAAGCTAAAACGCGGCGCGCCCACCACACACTCAAAATCGCCACAAAAGCCTCGACAACAAGCCACAAATCAGCTACAATTCTGAGCGCCGCTTAGCCTTGGCGTGAAGCGGCAGCAATCTTGAGACTTTGCGCTTCTGAGAGGAGAATCCCCAACGTGAGCAACGCAACGCTTGAGCTTCAGCAAGAGCAGCAGATGAGCGCTGCACAGCAACCTGCACCAAACAACGGCACGATGCTGCGCCTAGAGGATTTGAAGCCGCGCATGGGCTTCAAAGGCAAGGTGGTGCACGTCGAGCTTGGCGGTGCTTTTGTGGACATCGGCGGCATCATCGGCTTCCTGCATATCTCGCAAGTCGTCACAAGCGACGGCAAGCCGATCCTGCGCCTTGCCGACGTTTTGAAGCCCGGTAGCGAAGTCCAGGTGTATGTAAAGCGCGTCAACCTCAAGCAGAAGCGCGTTGACCTCACCATGCACCAGCCACCAGCCTATGGCTGGGACAACCTGCAAGTGGGCATGGTGATCCAAAACGCCAAGGTAGTCTCCGTTGAAAGCTTCGGCGTGTTTGTGGATTTTGACGGCCCCAAGCACGGCCTGGTGCCGTTCAACCTCATGCCCAAGGACTTCCGCCCCAAAGTGGGCGATGTGCTCGAGAAGCTGTGGGTGATCGAGGTGGACGAGCCCAGGCGCCGCATCGGACTTACCATGGTCGAGCCACCAGCGCTGCCATGGGACCGCATCCGCAAAGGTGAGAAATACACTGGCACCGTCACGCGCGTGGAACGCAACGCTGCCTATGTGGACATCGGCGCTGAGCGCGAGGGTGTGGTGCGCGCCTCCTCGCTCGGCGTCACTTACGCCGACATGCGCGCCATCGTCTCGCAGGGCGAACAAGTTACCGTGAAAGTGCTGCGCGCTGACCCATCGCGGCGCATCCTTGAGCTTGCGCTCGACGGCGTTGACGCGAAAGACTTGGTGCTCTCTTCAGGTCCAGAGGAGGAGCTTAGCCCCTTTGCCGTGGCGCTCCAGCGCGCTCAACAACTGAAGCGCAGCCAAGAAGCAACCAAGGCTGAACAAGCCAACAACTAAGTTCCCCCAAGTTCACGCTGCGCCAAACGTGCGCCTTCTCCTTAGCGCACATGGAACTCACCGAAGTTGAGCGCGAGCGCCTCGCTAAGTTAGAGCGCCTTCGCGCTGCAGGCATTGATCCTTATCCCCCCCGCGCGCAATTTTTGCGCGAGCGCGTCATGGCAGCCGAAGCCGTGCAGCGCGCGCGCGAGGCTAACCCCAACGCCACTTCCCCCATCGCCGTCATGGGGCGCATCATCTCTAAGCGGCTGATGGGCAAGGCGTGCTTCGCACACGTCGAAGACGCCAGCGGGCGCATTCAGTTCTTCGCGCGCGTGAGCGAAGACTCGCTCGCCTTGGAATCGTTCGAACGCTTCGCCGACCTCGATCTCGGCGACTTCATCGAGGCGCGCGGCTACCCCATGCTCACCAAAACAGGCGAGCCAAGCCTGCGCGTGATCGCCTGGAACCTGCTCGCTAAGTCGCTTAGCCCGCTCCCGTTTGCAAAAGAGGAACGCCTCCCCGACGGCACAGTGCGCCGGCACAGCGCCTTCTCCGACCCAGAGCTGCGCTACCGCCAGCGCTACGCTGACCTTGCCGTGAACCCCGAGGTGCGCCAAGTGTTCGTGCTGCGCGCGCGCGTGATCAAGGCGATCCGCGAGTTCCTCGACAACGAGGGCTTCCTCGAAGTCGAGACGCCCATCCTGCAACCGATTTATGGCGGCGCGGCTGCGCGCCCATTCATCACCCACCACAACCAGCTCCACCAAGACCTCTATCTGCGCATCTCGTTCGAGTTGTATCTCAAGCGCCTCATCGTCGGCAACCTCGAGCGCGTGTATGAGATCGGGCGCGATTTTCGCAACGAAGGGGTGAGCTACAAGCACAACCCTGAGTTCACGATGCTCGAGTTCTATGCCGCCTACATGGACATGTACGACGTGATGGACCTCACTGAGCGCCTGATCCATCACGTCGCGCGCCAGGTCTTGCCGCCAGAAGCAGAGGGCAAAACGCATTTCCGCGGGCACACCATCGAATGGTTGCGCCCATTCAAGCGCATCAAGCTGCGCGACGCCATCCTCGAGCGCACGGGCGTGGACTACCGCGCCTTCCCCACGGCGCAAGCCCTCGCCGATGAGGTAGTGCGCCGCGGCTTGTTGCCGCGCGAAGCGGTGCAGAGCAAGCCTTGGGGCAAGATCGTGGACTTGCTCATCGGCGACTACGTGGAACGCACTCTCATCGAGCCGACGTTCCTCTACGAGTACCCGCGCGACATCTCGCCGTTTGCTAAGAGCGTGCCGGGCGACCCAACTCACGTCGAGCGCTTTGAAGGGTTCATCGGTGGCGCCGAGCTGTGCAATGCCTTCACTGAGCTCAACGATCCACTCGAGCAGCGCGCGCGCTTCCTCGCTGAAGCCGAAAATGCAGAAGAGGGCGAAGCCAACCCCGTGGACGAGGACTACATCCGCGCGCTGATGTACGGCATGCCCAACACGGGCGGCTTTGGCATGGGCATTGACCGACTGGTGATGATGCTCGCGGGCAAAGACACCATCCGCGAAGTGTTGCTCTTTCCCCACCTGCGCCAAGAGCAGTAACGCTTCTTCCTCGCGCACTTCGCTCCGTCTCGCGCGCACACTGCGCCTGTTGTATCCTCAACCCCATGAGCGTGACGCATGGCTTTGAGCTACTGCGCGAGCAGGACATCCCCGAGATCAACACCAAAGCGCGCCTCTATCGTCACGTGAAAACCGGCGCGCAATTGCTTTCGTTGATCAACGACGACGAGAACAAAGTCTTCGGCATCGCCTTTGCGACGCCACCCTACGACAGCACAGGCTTGCCGCACATTCTCGAGCACAGCGTGTTGTGCGGCTCGCGCAAGTATCCACTCAAAGAACCGTTCATCGAGCTAGCAAAAGGATCGCTCAACACGTTCCTCAACGCCTTCACTTATCCCGACCGCACGGTGTATCCCGTCGCCAGCCAGAACGTGAAGGACTTTTACAACCTGATTGACGTGTACCTCGACGCCGTGTTCTACCCGCTGCTCACGCGCTGGACGTTGATGCAAGAGGGATGGCACTACGAGCTGGAGGACAAATCACAGCCCTTGCAGTTCCGCGGCGTGGTCTTCAACGAGATGAAAGGCGCGTATTCCTCACCGGAGAGCGTGCTCGGGCGCACGATTCAAATGACGCTGCTGCCCGATACGCCCTACGGCGTGGACTCTGGCGGCGACCCCGCCGTGATCCCTAACCTCACCCACGAGGCGCTTGTGGCTTTTCATCGCAAGTACTACCACCCCTCCAACGCGCGCATCCTGTTCTACGGCGATGACGACCCAGAAGAGCGCCTGCGCTACATGAACGAGTGGCTCAGCGCGTTCGATGCAGCGCCGATTGACGTGCATATTCCCACCCAGCCGCGTTTTGCCCAGCCGCGCCGCATCGTCGAGCGCTACGACGCTGGCGAGGACGAAAGCTCTAAGCGCGGCATGGTCTCTGTGAACTGGTTGCTTGCGGAACCCAGCGACCCTGAGCTGCTGCTCAGCTTGCACGTGCTCGCGCATATGTTGGTCGGCACCCCTGCATCGCCGCTGCGCAAGGCGTTGATCGACAGCGGCCTAGGCGAGAACCTCACGCCAAGCGGCCTCGAAGACGACCTGCGCGAGGCGTACTTCAGCGTTGGCTTGAAGGGCATTGACCCAGCCGACGCCGACAAGGTCGAGACGCTGATCCTCAACACGCTGCGCGACCTCGCCGAGCATGGCTTCGATCCCGAGCAGGTTGAAGCCTCGATGAACACCATCGAGTTCCGCCTGCGCGAGGCGAACTTCGGGAGCTTCCCACGCGGCATCGTCTATCTCGTCTCGGCGTTGCGCACGTGGACCTACGGGGGCGACCCGTTGGCAATGTTGGCGTTCGAGGCGCCGCTTAACGCGCTGAAGCACAAGCTTGCGCAGCAGGGGCAAGCCGTGTTCACCGATCTCATCCGCCGCTTCTTCCTCGAGAACCCACACCGCACCACAGTGATCTTGCTGCCCGATGCCAACGTGCGCGCCGAGCGTGAGGCAGCGGAACGCGCGCGCCTCGATGCAGCACGCGCCACCATGAGCGACGCCGACCTCGAGCGCATCATCGAAGAGACGCGCGTTCTCAAAGAGAAGCAACTCACCCCCGACCCGCCTGAGGTGCTGGCGCGACTGCCTTCGCTCAAGATCAGCGACCTCGACCCGAAGATCCGCACCATCCCCACCGAAGCAAGCACGCACGATGGCGCCACGGTGCTCTACCATGACCTGTTCACGAACGGCATTGTCTATCTCGACCTTGCCTTCGACATGCGCACAGTGCCCCCCGAGGATGTGCCCTACTTGGGCTTGATCGGTCGCGCGCTGTTGCAGATGGGCACAGAGAAAGAGGACTTCGTGAAGCTGCTCCAGCGCATCGGGCGCAAGACCGGCGGCATCGCCCATGCTACGCTGAACACCTTGGCGCGCCAAACGCGCGAGCCAATCGCTCGGTTCGTGTTGCGCGCAAAGAGCACCGTGCGCCAATTCGACGACCTGCTCGAGATCTTGCGCGATGTGCTGCTCACTGCCAAGCTGGACAACCGCGAGCGCTTCAAGCAGATCGTGCTTGAGAACAAGGCAAGCCTGGAGTCTGCGCTTGTGCCGAGCGGACACGCCTTCGTCGCCTCGCGGTTGCGCGCAGCGTTCAACGTCGCCGATTGGCTCAACGAGCAGATCGGCGGCATCTCGCAGCTCTTCTTCCTGCGCGAGCTTGCCGAGCAGATTGATCGCGACTGGGAGGCTGTGCTTGCGAAGCTATGCGCCGTGCGCGATGCGCTCGTCTCGCGCGCCGGCTTGGTGGCAAACGTCACGCTCGACGCGCGCAATTGGGAGTCGCTGCAACCGAAGCTGACGCAGTTCCTCAGCGCTTTGCCCGCAGGGGCGCGCCCCCTCGCAGCATGGTCCACAAATGGCGCACGCAACAATGAAGGCTTGAGCATCCCCGCGCAAGTGAACTACGTGGGCAAAGGCGCTGACTTGTACGCGCTGGGCTTCACATTAAGCGGCCGCTGGCTGCCTGTGCACAACTGGCTGCGCACAGGCTATCTCTGGGAGCGCGTGCGCATGCAAGGGGGCGCATACGGCGCATTCTGCACGTTCGACCCGCGCAGCGGCATGTTCGCCTTCCTCTCGTACCGCGACCCGAACCTTTTGGAGACGATCAAAGCATACGATGCCGTAGGCGACTACCTGCGCGGGCACGCGCCAGACAACCAAGAGGTGACGCGCACCATCATCGGCGTGATCGGCGATCTCGACGCCTACATGCTGCCCGACGCGAAAGGCTACACAGCGATGACCCGCTGGCTCGCCGGCGACACCGACGCGTTTCGCCAACGCTTGCGCGACGAAGTGCTTTCCACCACGCGCGAGGACTTCGTGCGCTTCGCCGAGATCGCCGACGCTGTGCGCGAGCATGGGCGCGTCGTGGTGATGGGTTCAGCGCAAGCCCTCAGCACAGCCACACAGACGCATGCTCTTTCGATAACCACCGTCCTGTAGCACCAACCGTGTAAACCATGCGCACCTTCCAAGACCTCATCCTCGCCTTACAGAGCTTTTGGGCAGCGCATGGCTGCTTGATCTGGCAACCGCACAACCAAGTAGTCGGCGCGGGAACGATGAACCCCGCCACCTTTTTGCGCGTGCTCGGACCAGAGCCTTGGCGCGTTGCCTACGTTGAGCCATCAGTGCGCCCTGACGATGGGCGTTTTGGTCAAAACCCAAACCGTCTCTACACGCACACGCAATTCCAGGTCATTCTCAAGCCACCACCAGAACGCTCACAGGAGCTTTACCTGAAAAGCCTAGAGGCAATCGGCATTGACCTGCGCAAGCACGACATCCGCTTCGTCGAGGACAACTGGGCACAACCCACCATCGGCGCGTGGGGGCTGGGCTGGGAAGTTTGGCTGGACGGCTTGGAGATCACACAATACACCTACTTCCAACAAGTCGGCGGCTACCCTCTCGACCCCGTTTCGCTGGAGATCACCTACGGCTTGGAGCGCATCGCCATGGCACTGCAAGGGGTGCGCAACGTCTTCGATCTCCGATGGGACGCGCAACGCACTTACGGCGACGTGCGCTTGACAGACGAGCGCGAGCGCAGCGAATACGCCTTCAATCATGCCGATGTGCCCACGTTGCAATCGTTGTTCGCCGCTTACGAGGCAGAGTGCCGACGCGCCTTGGACGCCGACTTAGTACTGCCAGCTTACGACTACGTGTTGCAATGCTCGCACACCTTCAACTTGCTCGACACGCGCGGCGCGATTGGCGTCACCGAACGCCAACGCTTCATTGCGCGCATGCGCGATCTCGCTCGTGAGGTCGCCACGCGCTACGTGAAACAACGTGAGGCGCTGGGCTTCCCTTGGCGCAGCGCTGAGGTGCCCGCCACCGCCGCGACACCCGAACCTGAGCTGCCTACCCTCACGCAGCCCGCTGCGCTGCTCATCGAGTTGGGCACAGAGGAGCTACCCGCCGACGACGTGCAGCCATGCGCGCAGCAACTACGCGACCACCTGCTCGCGTTCCTCGATCAGGCGCGCATTGATCACGGCGCTGTTCATCTCTTTGCGACGCCGCGCCGCACTGCGGTGTTGGTGGAATCGGTCGCGCCACAGCAACGCGAGGTGGACGAATGGGTGCGCGGCCCTGCTGCGAAAGCCGCGTTCGACGCAGCGGGCAAGCCCACGCAGGCTGCACTGGGCTTTGCCAAGCGCGTCGGTGTTCCCGTCGAGGCGCTGGTGGTGCGCGAAGAAGGTGGCAACGCCTACGTTTACGCGCATCGTCGCCAAGCAGGGCAACCTACCCTCGCGCTCCTTGCGCAAGCGCTGCCCGACGTGCTGAGCAAGATCACCTTTGAGAAGACGATGCGCTGGAACGCGACCAACATCGCGTTCGCGCGCCCGATCAACTGGATCGTGGCGCTGCTGGGCGATGCAGTGATTCCCTTTCGGTTTGCCGACGTGCACAGCGGGCGCGAGAGTTGGGGATCGCGCGGCATGGGTTCACCAGTGTTCACGCTTGCGCGCGCCGAGGATTACCCTGAAGCGTTGCGCGCACACCACATCCTTGGGGATCGCGCCCAACGCCGCGCCGAGATCGCGCGCCAAGCGCAACAGCTCGCGCGCAGCGTTGGCGGTGTGCTCGCCGAAGACGAGGCGCTGCTCGACGAGGTCACCGATCTCGTGGAGCAGCCCACCGCGCTGTTGTGTAGCTTCCCAGCGGAATACCTTGAGCTGCCCGCGCCCGTGCTGATCAGCGTGATGCGCAAGAAGCAGCGTTACTTCACCGTGCTCGACGCGCAAAACCCACAGCGCATGTTGCCCTACTTCATCACCGTGCGCAACGGTCCCGAGGACACAGAGGGGCTGGTGCGCCGTGGCAACGAGGACGTGGTGAACGCGCGCTTCGCAGACGCGGCTTACTTCTACCGTGAGGACCTCAAGAAGCCGCTCGAAGCCTACCTGCCGCGGCTCGACACGATCACCTTCCAGGCCAAGCTCGGCAGCATGCTCGACAAGTCGCGCCGCCTCGAAGCGCTCGTGCCCCAGATCGCCGCGCTGCTCGGCATGGACGCTGAGACGGTGCGCATCGCGCAAAAAGCCGCGCGCTTGTGCAAGGCAGACCTCGCCACGCAAATGGTGGTGGAGATCACCGCGCTGCAGGGCGTGATGGGGCGGATTTACCACCGCCTGACCAGCAACGATCCCGACCGCGACGCCGTCGCCGAGGCGATCTTCGAGCACTACTTGCCGCGCTTCGCTGGCGACGCCACACCGCAAACCGAAGCAGGGCTTGCGCTCGCGCTTGCCGACAAGCTCGACAGCATCGCGGGGTTGTTTGCAGCCGGCTTGGCGCCGAAGAGCACCGCTGATCCGTTTGCCCTGCGCCGCGCCGCCATCGGCATTGTGCAAAATCTCATCGCCGCGCAGCGCTCCTTCTCGCTGCGCGCCGGGCTAGAAGCGGCACGCGCGCAACTGCCGATCCCCATGGACGACGCAACGCTCCACGCCGCGCACGCCTTCATCGTCGAGCGCTTGCGCCAGCAACTGTTGGACGAGGGTATCCGCCACGACGTGGTCGAAGCTGTGCTCGCCGCCCAAGCCGATAACCCTACCCAAGCCCATCGCGCTGCGCATCAACTTGCCAACGCCGTCACGCAGCCCGATTGGGCGAGCGTGCTTGCCGCGTACGCACGCTGCGCGCGCATCGCACGCGGGCAACCTACGACCGGCGATCCCAGCGCCGATCCCACGCCGCAAACGCAAACCTTGCTACAAGCGCTTCAATCGCTAGAGCCGCCAAAGGATGTGCCGATGCTCGTCGCCGCGTTGCGCGCGCTCGCGCCGACCATCAACGCCTTTTTCGACGCCGTGCTGGTGATGGCTGAAGATGCAACGTTGCGCGCAGCGCGCCTCGCCTTGCTACATCGCATCGTGCAGCTCGCTGAGGGCATCGCCGACTTGAGCAAGCTAGAAGGCTTCTAGCGCATGCCGGCAGCGCGATAAAGCGCGATCAGCGCCGCAACGTTGTTACGGCTGTCCTCAAGGGAGATGCGTTGCGGCGCGCCGTCGAGCGCGGCAGCTTCCATGTCCTCGACCTCGCCGAGGTAGAGCTGCTCGGGGCCTTCAACTGTGAGTGGCTCAAGGGTGGTGCTGCTTTTGCCGAGGTAGATCGTCTCGCGCGCGCCGGGTTTAAACGGGCTGGGCACGACGATCACGCCCTCGCTGCCCACGACCTCGATGTGCATGCGCTCTGGCGCGCGGAAGCCGGAGTCGAACAGGGCGAAAGCATCCTCGCCGAAACGCAGCCAGCCGACGAAGGTCTCGTCCACACCCGAAGCGCCACGCACTGCAACGCCGTGCGCTTCAAGCGGCTCACGCCCAAAGAGATAGCGCGCGTAGCTCACGGGGTAGCAACCAACATCCCACAAGCTGCCGCCATCAAGCGCGGGGTCGAGGCGTATGTCGTCGGCGCGCGCGATGGTGAAGGTGAACGCACCGCGCACAAGCTTGGGCGCGCCGATCGCGCCCGAATCCACAAGCGCTTTCACCTTTAGCGTCTGCGGGTGGTGGCGATACATGAACGCCTCGGCAAGCACGCGCCCGTTCTCGCGCGCCGCTGTGATCATGGCGTCCACGTCCTCGAGCCGTGTGGCAAGGGGCTTCTCGCAGAGCACGTGTTTCCCAGCGCGGAGCGCGCGGATCGCCCACTCCGCATGTAAGCGGTTGGGCAGCGAGATGTACACCACGTCCACATCCTCACTCTCCAGCATCGCCTCGTAGCTGCCGAAAGCACGCGGGATGCTCCATTCGTGGGCGTAGCGCTCAGCTTGCTCGAGCGTGCGGCTGGCGACGGCGACCAATTCACTGCGTTGCGCAGCGCGAATCGCAGGGATGAGGGCGCGGTTGATGCGTGCGGTGCTGAGCAGGCCCCAGCGAAGCTTGGTGTGCGGCATAGCGCTGCGCAGTATAAACGCGGCGTGCGCGCTAATTCACACGCGACACATGGGTGACGAGCGCGTCGAGATACTCGCGCACCTGTGCTGTGTCGGGGGCTGATGGATTCGCGTTGAGGTACTGCTCAAGCAACGCGATGGCTTGGTGCTTGCGCCCAATCTGACCGTAGATCAAGCCGAGGTTGCGCACCTCAAGCCAATTATCGGGATTCAGCACAAGCAAGCGCTCCACCACGCGCGCCGCATTCACAAGATCACCGCGCTGGGCGTAGTGGTTCTTCAAGTTGTTCAACATGCGCGTTAGGATGTAGCGCTGCCCCACGGGGTTGAGGAACGAGGGATGAAACGGCAGCTTGCCCCCCGTCACGGCGCGCACGCGCGCGCGGCAATCTTCCTCGGAGAGCACCGTGCCGCGGTGGAAAGGATCAAGGTAAATCACCTCGCCAGTGTCGAGCACCACGCGCACGATGAAGTGCCCCGGCAGCCCCACGCCTTGCGCCTGCACCCCTGCGCGGCGCGCCACCTCAAGATAAAGCACGGAAAGCGAGATCGGGATGCCCAAACGCCGCTCCAGCACTTCGTTCAAAAAGCTGTTGCGCGGGTCTTCGTAATGCGCGGTGTTGCCTGCGAAGCCCAACGTCTCGAAGAGGAATTCCGCAAGCACTAACGCAGGCGGTTTACCTTCGCGCAGCGCCCGGCGCGCCGCATCCGCGAGCCGGTCAATCCGCTCGATGTAAGCCTGCACGTTGAGCGAGGGGTAAGCGAATTGCCCCATCACCAACGCCGCGCGCGCGAGGTCAATTTGATCCTCGGGGCGGCTCACTTCAATGGCGAATGCCTCAAGGGCTGCATCGCGCACGATCTTCATGGCTGCCTCTTCCACACCTCGCACGCCGACCCCAGGCGCCCGCGGTTCACAACGACGCAACGAGCAGCAGCGAGAGCGCGATGCAGGCTGATACGATCGCGCGCATGGCGCCCAAGGATTTGATCGGCAAGCGTGTGTCTATTTTAGACAAAGGGTGGATTGAGCTGCAAGACGTGATGGGCGACGATCTCGCCATCGTCAACGCTGCGCGCGTCTCGTTCCTCGGCGAGAGCAAGGGCGAAGAGAAGGACAAGCGGCTGCTGTTCTATCTCATGGAGCACCGGCACACCAGCCCCTTTGAGCAAGTGGAGTTTAAGTTTCGCGTGCGCGCGCCGCTGGTGACATGGTGGCAGTGGGTGCGGCATCGCACGTGGAGCTTCAACGCGCAATCCGGGCGCTACGTGGCTTTCGACGAGGACGACTTCTACGTGCCATCTGCTTGGCGCATGCAGTCACCCACGAACAAGCAAGCGAGCCTCGGCGCGCTGCCCAACGAGCTCGGCGAGCCGCTCACCCAGGCGTTGCTCGCACACTATGAAGCCAGCTACCGCCTGTATCGCCAAGCGCTCGAGATGGGCGTTGCGCGCGAGCAAGCGCGGCTGTTTCTGCCGGGCTTCGCTGTGTACTACACCTGGGTGGCAAAGGTGGACGCGCACAACCTCATGCACTTCCTCGCCCTGCGCATGGCAGAAGATGCGCAGTACGAAATCCGCGTTTATGCCCAAGCCATCTACGAGCACTTCTTCAAGCCAGCGCTGCCGTGGACGGCGGAAGCGTTCGAGCGCTTTGTCCTGCAGCATCACTGAGCACTACAATATCTTGTGATGACCACGATCACACTGCGCGAAGCGTCGTACTGGTCAGCTACTGCGGCACCGCCTACGATCACCGAGCGCGCGTTTCCTCAGCGGGTGGATGTAGCCATTGTCGGTGGGGGCTACACAGGCTT
This sequence comes from Chloroflexota bacterium, assembly GCA_030550095.1. GTDB lineage: Bacteria > Chloroflexota > Anaerolineae > J036 > Brachytrichaceae > DRWP01. The sequence goes on from JAUQQA010000002.1 coordinate 49,413, forward strand.
AAACGCTGCGCGCGAACTTGCAAAGCGCGGCGCGCGCGTCGCAGTGTTTGAAGCGCAAACCTTCGGCTGGGGTGCCAGCTCCCGCAACGGCGGCATGGCGCTCACGGGTTTGAAAGAAAGCATGAGCGCCACCGTGCAGCGCTTTGGTTTAGAGACAGCACGCGCGCTCTTCCAGACCTCGCTTGAGGCTGTGGCGCACGTCGAGCGCGTCGTGCATGAGGAAAACATCGCCTGCGAGTTCGCGCGCTGCGGCCACCTCGAGCTGGCGTGGAAACCCGCGCACTTCAACGCGTTGCAGCGCGAGGCAGAGCTGCTCGAGCGCGATTTTCATCACCGCGTGCGGGTGATCCCACGCGCAGAGCTGCACACCGAAACTGCAACCACCTACTACCACGGCGCCCTGCTCGACGCGATCAGCGGCGGGCTGCATCCTGCCAAGTACGCAAGCGGCTTAGCTAGTGCCGCCGACCGCGCTGGCGCGTGGCTCTTCGAGCGTTGCCGCGTGGAAGCGATCGAGCGCAACAACGGCAGCTTTAGCCTGCGCACCACGCGCGGCACGCTCACAGCGAGCGCGGTGCTCATCGCCACCAACGGTTACACCACGGCACTCACGCCCGAGATTCAGCGCCGTGTGATCCCCATCGGCTCCTACGTGATCGCCACAGAGCCGCTGCCGCTCGAAGTTGCTCAGGCGATCAGCCCACAGCGGCGCATGATGTATGACACCAAGCACTTCTTGTTCTACTACCGCCTCTCTTCAGACAACCGCATGATCTTCGGCGGGCGCGCGGCGTTCTTCCCCGAAGGACCAAACACCGTGCGCGAGAGCGCCGAAATTCTGCGCCGAGGGATGGTGGAAGTGTATCCGCAGCTTGCCAATGTGCGCGTCGCGTATGCGTGGGGCGGGACGTTGGCGTTCACGTTCGACATGATCCCGCACGCAGGACAGACGCGCGATGGGCTGTATTACGCGCTGGGCTGCGGAGGGCACGGCGTTGCGCTCCTTTCGTATCTCGGCGCGTGCGTCGGGCGCTATATTGCTGGCGAAAAGGTGGAAAACCCGTTCTTCACTTTGCCTTTCCCCACCGCGCCCTTTGGCTTGTACGATGGGCGCCCTTGGTTTTTGCCGTTTGTGGGCTTGTATTACCGCGTGCGCGATTGGCTGGAGTGAGCGCTTGTGCACTCACTCCACGCGCACGATGCGAAACACGGTTGGGCCGTTGGGCGTCGTCACGCGCACCTTTGCGCCTACGCGCTTGCCCAGCAGCGCTTGTCCCAGCGGCGAGACGTTTGAGATTTTGCCAGCAAGCGGATCAGCTTCTGCGGCGCCGACGATCTGGAAAGTCTCTTCATCCCCAAAGCCTTCCTCGACCACTGTTACGCGGCTGCCGATGCGCACTTCGCCATCGGCTTGGGTTTCGTCGGGGAGGATTTCTGCGTTTGCCAGCAGGTTCTCTAGCTGCAGGATGCGCCCTTCGAGGAAGGCTTGTTCTTCTTTGGCAGCAGTGTAGTCGGCGTTCTCGGAGAGGTCGCCCTGCTGAATGGCGGCGCGCAGGCGCGCGGCGAGCTCTGGGCGCTTCACATCGCGCAAGTAGGCAAGCTCATCGCGGATCTTCTGCGCACCTTCGCGCGTGAGATACACCTTACTCGAGTCCTGCTGTACGCTCATCATTTGCTATTCTACCCCTCGCTTGATCAGGCTCCTGAGCGCGTTTGAAGTGCGCTTATACTCTCTTGTGGGTGAACGCGCGAGACCATGTTGACGCCTCAACAATTCCAACGCGGCTTGCGACTCGACCAGTATCTGGCGAGCATGGCAGCGCAACGCGAGACGTTCCGCGCTCACTTCATCGCAGCAGCACAGGTGCTTGTGCCCGAAGTGCTCCGCTTCTTCCGCCATCTGCCCCAGCCGCTGTGGGTGGTCGCCCTCACCGAAGACGGCAACCCCGACGCCGTGCGCGATGTGCCACTGGCGGCGCGCTTGTGCGCGGAATGTAGCACGCTCACGATACGCCTATTCCGCCCGCAGACCCACGCGGATGTGGTGCGCCACGTGCTTGCAGACGTAGGTGCCACTCCAGAAGACGAAAGCGGTGAACGTCCTTTACCTGTAATCGGCTTCTACACCCAAGGCGGGCGTTTGATTTTTGCACACGTGCAACGCCTTCCTGAACTCTCGCAGGTGCTTGCGCAACGCCGCGAGGCGTGGATCGCTGCACACCCTGAAGTGAGCGATGCGCGCTTGCCCTGGTCACAAATGTCCACGCTCACGCGCATCCGAATCCTGCAAGCGCAATATGCCCTCACGCCCGAAGAACGCCTGCATTGGTGGCGCAAGACGCTGCTCGCTTGGCAAAGCGCCCTCGCGCAACATTGGCCGCAGTTGACGCCGCAAGAGAAATAGCTAACATTCAGGCACATACCCAGCGACAGCGGAGAGAACACCTATGTATCAAAGCATCACGATTGTCGGGCGACTCGGGCGCGATCCCGAAATGCGCTATCTTCCCTCAGGTGACCCTGTGACCACTTTCTCAGTGGCGACCGATCGCGTCTGGACCGACCGCTCAGGTCAGCGCCAGCGCGAGACCGCGTGGTTTCGTGTCACCGTGTTTGGCAAATCTGCCGAAACCGCGAACCAGTACCTGAGCAAAGGCAAGATGGTGCTTGTCGAAGGGCGGCTCGCGGTTGACCCCAAGACTGGTGGTCCGCGCATCTACACGCGCCAAGACGGCACAGTTGCTGCAAGCTTTGAGATCGTCGCCAACACAGTGCGCTTCCTCAGCCCGCGCGAAGAGGGCATTGCGGGCACAGAAGAGCCGCCCGAGATCCACGCCGAATCCGAAGAGGACATGCCTTTCTAAACTTTGCGCGTGTTCGCGCTTGCTGCCAAAGCGAAACGCCGCACACCCGCGTTGCGAGCTGGTGTGCGGCGTTTGTTGTGGCGACTAAGCGCGCCTTCAGATGAAGATGATCTGCGCGCCCTCAGTCATGTCAATGAAGTCGCTGGCGGTGACAATGCCCGCCAAGCCATCCACGAAGTCTTCGCGCTTCAAGCCCATCATGTCCACGCTGAGCTTGCACGCGTAGAGCTTCGCGCCGCCATCAATGAGCATCTGCACGTATTCGCTGACGGGCGGGATGCCCAGGGCGCGCATCTTCTCCTTCATCAGCCTGGTGGCGATAGCGGTCATGCCGGGCAGCACGCCAAGCGCGTTGGGAATGCCGGCGTTCTCCATCGGCAAGCCCATCATGCTCAGCTTCATGCTGGTGTTGCCCACCGGCGCCAGTTCAAGGTGATCCTGGCGCGACTTGCGGATGATGTCCAAGCCCCAGAAGGCGAAGAACATGATCACGTCCACGCCGTTGCCCAGCGCAGCCCATCCCATCACCAGCGCCGGGTATGCCATGTCCAGTGTGCCTTTGGTGCACACGAACGCCATTTTGCGCGTGTTCTCGGTCCCGTTCAACATGGCGATCCTCCTTCTTCGCTCTGACTCACACGCAACCTTCGGGCTTGCCCAGCCCAGCGATGCGCGCGACCTTCTTTGCAGGCCCTTTCGGGAAAAGCGCGAACAGTTCCTTGGTGCTCAGGCCGGTGCCTGCTGTGATCTGGCGCAAGGTTGGTGAGCGCCCGTTCACAGCGTTCTCGCGGCACCAGCGGATCACCTGCCAGTGCTGCGGCGTAAGCTCTTCGATACCCTCCTCGCGCGCAATGGCGCGGGCGATCTCCTCGTTCCACTGCTCTGGCGAAACCAAGAAGCCCTCTTCGTTCACCTCAACGGTGAAGCCTTCAATCGTTTTCGTGGTCATGGTGCTCTCACTCCTTTTTCTTTCCCAAGTCGTAGCGGTCTTCAGGTGCTCAAATCCTTTCGGGCGTTGGCGATGTTGGTGCAGCGGATGGGTTCTGCGTAGCGTCAGCAGATTGAGCCTGCACGCCGATGGTCCGCAAGGCGCGCAAGGTAAGCGCTAAGCCGCGGCGCGTGTGCGGGTCGCGCAGCAACTGCATGATGCTGCGGAAGGAGATGTCCACTGGCTGCGCGGTCTCCTGCTCCACGTTGATCACAGTGCGGTTGAGGAAGCGCATGATCTCGGGCTGCGTCATCGTCTTCACCGTGCGCAGGATCAGCACGATGTTGTCGCCGAGTTGGCGCACTTCTTCCTCGCTGAAGGAGGTGACGATGTTGTCCACGATGCGCCAGCTCTCGCGCAGGAAGCCGAAGTAGCCCTTCTGTTCAAGCTCCGCAAGCAGCGCCGTGAGGCGCTCCACGGCAGCAGGTGGGATCGGCTTTGCCGCGTCGAGCAGATCGCGCAGGCTTTCAAGCTGATCGAGCAACGATTCGAGCAGGGGCGCGCTCGCGATCAGGCGCTTGAGCAAGCGCATGAGGTCTGCAAAGCTGACCTCAGGCTGTAGGGTGGCGAGCTCGCGCTCTGCGATCGCGAGTGCTTCGCGTGCGATCGGCGCGAGGTCGCGCATCAGGTCGGCTTGCGCCTCGGCGCGCTGCTCCGCGGCGCGTGCTTGCGCCACGAGGTACGCGACTTGCTCGGCGAGGCGATCCACTTTCGCTTCGAGCGCTGCTAGCGCCTCATTTGCGCTGCTCACACGTGTGGACTCATCAAGCAGCCACGTGCTCATAGCGACGCCCTCCTTGCCCATTCGTCCACTTGCCCGCCATGCTCATCTGCGCTGGCAGCGGCAGCGCTTCGCCCTTGAGCAGGACGTGCCAGTACATCCAGCGGAACATCAGCTTGCCCCAATGATTCGCCTCAGATTCCTCAAGCAACGTGAGCGGTCCGATCCCTGGCAGCGGGTATCGCCCAGGCAGCGGCTCTACGTCGTAGTTGAAGTCAATCAACAGCGCTTTGCCGAAGCCCGACTCGATGAAGCAGTTGGCGTGCCCGTCGAACTTGTGGAGCATCTCCAAGCCGTCCACGTAGCGCACAAAGTTCTCGACGAAGCACTCCACCGCAAAGTGCGCCGCGGAGCCAGCTTTCGAGGTGGGTAATGCAGCTGCATCGCCCAGCGCGAAGATCTCAGGGTGTTTCGGCGAGAGGAAGGTGTGCTTATCCACCGGCACGAAGTTGAGCGCATCGCCTAGGCCTGAGCGCGCAATGGACTCATCGCCCATGTTGAGCGGCACCGTCACCAAGAGGTCGTACTCCACCTCTTGCTCGTCATAGGCGATCAGCTTCTTGGCGTCGGGGTCCACGCGCTCCACCATGAACTCGGGCACGACGCGGATGCCTTTCTCTTCGAGCAGGTGTCCCAACAACTTGGCGGCGAGCGGCTTGGTGAACGCTCCCGAAAGCGGCGTGACGAAGATCAACTCCACGCGGTCGCGGATGCCCTGCTCGTGGAAGAACCAATCTGCCAGCATGAGAAATTCCAGCGGCGCGACTGGGCACTTGATCGGGAAATCCACTACGTTCACCACCAGCCGCCCGCCCTTCCAGCGGCGCAACTGCTCCGCGAGCGCTAAAGCGCCTTCAAACGTGTAAAACTCGTGAATCGAGCGGCGCCATTCTTGTTCCATCATTCCCGGCGTTTGATCGGGGCGGACGTGCGCGCCAGTGGCGATCACAAGGAAGTCGTAGGGCAACGTACGCGCAGGCTCGCTGAGGTGGACGCGCCTCGCTTCTGCGTCAATCACGTCCACCGTTCCTTGGATGAACTCCACACCCGGCGCAAACAAATTTCGGCGCGGCTTAATCACGTCCTGCTTGGTGTAGATACCGAACGGGATGAACAGAAAGCCAGGCTGATAGTAGTGCGTCTGGCTCTGGTCCACCACAGTGATGGTCCACTCGAGAGGGTCCAGCATGCGACTGAGCCGATTGGCGACCATGGTGCCAGCGGTGCCACCGCCAAGAATGAGTAACCGTTTCATGGGTGCATACTCCTCCTAATTGCTTGGAGATTCAGGGGCGCGCAAAGCATTACCCTGCTGCCGCTGCTGCTGGTTGGCGACGTTGATCAGCACCATGTGCGAGAATGCATCTGCGAGCCGTTGGACTGCGTGCAACACGCGCTTACGATGAGCCTCGTTGAGGTAGTGCACATCGTGAGCTGTTGCCAAGAACACCTCTGCGGGGACGCCGAGCAGTTGGGCAAGCTCGCGTTGACGCGATTCATCAGGGGGCCAAGCGGGCGGTGCGATCCCCAACGCGATCACCATGCCCAACAACGCATTCCCGTAGCGGATCAAACCGCGCGTGCAAAGCAAACCGTCGGGTCCTTCATGCCAAGCGGGCTCGAGCGCAGGCACGTTCGCCAAGCTTTGCCAAGCGTGCATGTGCGCCGCGAGCGCCTGCGGGTACTGCAACACCATTGCCAAAAACGCGCGTGGGTTGCTGAACTGCGTCACTGGCTGACCATTGAGATCAGCGGTGATGAGCGTGACCTCGAGCGCTTCAGCGACTACGTCTTGCACTGCTTGGGCACAGGTGATCGGCAAAGCACGCTGCAACGGTGGCGCAGCAAGGTGCGCGCCAAAGCGGTTTGCGCTCCGGTGTCGGCTGCGTTGATTGAGCCAAGCCATGAAGTGCTCAGCATCGAGGCGCCACCCACGCCCTTCGCGCACGGCAAGCAAGCGCCCGCTGCGGATGTTGCGGTAGAGGGTGGTCCGGTCAACTGCTGAGATCGCTTGTGCTTCACGAATGCCGAGCCAGCGGTTCATGGCTTACCTCTAAGGCGTTGCATCTGTGCTGCAACGCTCAGTTGCAATCTTGCACATCAGCAAGGTATGCACATCCCTCTTTCGACTAGCCATAAACTAGCAAGACGGCTAGGTTCGCTGCATCGCTAGAATGCGCTTCATGCTCAACATCGTCAGCGCCGAATTTGCCCGTGAGACGTTGCTGCGTCGCTTGCCGTTAGATGAAATCCCCGTTAGCCCTCGCGTTCTGGAGCGACTCAACGCCACCTTCGGCGAGCCGATCACCGCCGAGGAAGCTGTGCGGCGCATCTTGCGCGATGTGCGCCTGCGGGGTGATGCAGCGCTGCTGGCGTGGACTCAGCAGCTCGACGGCGTCACGCTTAGCCCACAAGGCATCGCCGTGCCGAAGGCGGAGATCGCTGCGGCTTACGACCACGTCAGCCGCGAGGCAGTGCAGGCATTGGAGCGTGCAGCGGAGCGCATCCGTCGGTTTCACGCGCGACCTGTGGCGCAGTCGTGGATGATGACCGAGCTTGGAGGCGTGCTCGGGCAGCTAATCCGCCCGCTGGCGCGCGTTGGGGTGTACGTGCCCGCGGGGAGCGCACCGCTGCCCTCCTCGCTGCTCATGACGGCACTTGTAGCGCGCGCGGCGGGCGTGCCAGAGATCATCGTGTGCTCACCACCACAGCGCGAGAGCGGCAAACCACACCCGCTCGTGCTCGTCGCAGCCGACATCGCACAGGTGGACGCGGTGTATGCCGTGGGTGGCGCGCAGGCGATCGGCGCTATGGCGTTCGGCACGGCGACGATCCCGCGCGTGGACAAAATCTGTGGTCCCGGCAACCTCTTCGTCGTGCTCGCCAAGAAGCAAGTGTTCGGCGTGTGCGGCATTGACGCGCTGCCTGGTCCAACCGAAACGGTGATTGTTGCCGACGAAAGCGCTACGCCTGCGTGGGTGGCGGCGGACCTGCTCGCCCAGGCAGAGCACAGCGGTGGCACCGCGCTGCTCCTCACACCTAGCCGCGCGCTCGCAGAAGCCGTATCCGCCGAGATCGAACTCCAGGTGCATCTGCTGCCCGAACCCAACCGCAGCGAGGTGTTGGATTCGCTTGAGCACCGCAGCGGCGCGGTGATCTGCAAGACGCTCGAGGAAGCTATCGCGCTCGCAGATGAGTTCGCGCCCGAACATCTCTGTCTCTCGGTGCGCGACCCATGGGCGTGGGTGGACCGTGTGCGCAACGCGGGCGGCGTGTTCGTCGGCGAGCACTCGTACGAGGTGCTCGGAGATTACGTCGCCGGTCCTAGCCACGTGATGCCAACCGGCGGGACAGCGCGTTTTACCTCGCCGCTGAACGTGCTGGACTTTGTGCGCGTGATGAACGTGATCGCACTCGACCAAACCAGCGCGCAACAGCTTGCGCCTCTTGCTGTTGCGCTCGCCGAAGCCGAAGGGCTACACGCCCACGCGCGCGCCGCGCAGCTGCGGCTGACGTAATCGCCGCAACGCTAGCGGTAGTCGCCGAAAAGCCGCGCTGCGCGCGAGGATTGGGGCTGGAGCACGATCTCTGTTGGGCACACTGTCGGCGCGCTGTGGATCACGAAGCGCACCGCTTCTGCTACGTCTTCTGGCTGGATCACCTCGCGCGGGTCGAGCCACTCGGCGAGCAGATCGGTGTTGGTCCAGCCTGGGTAGATCACGCACACCTTCACGCCGTGGTCGCGCACGTCCTCGAACACGCTGCCGCCAAAGCCTGTGAGAGCGTGCTTGCTTGCAGCGTAACCTGCATTGGTCGGCGCAGTGAACTTGCCGCCGAGCGAGGAGATGAAGATCACCGCAGCTTTGCGCCCGGCGCGCGCGCCGTTGACGATGTGCGGCAAGGCTAGGCGCGTGGCGTGCATCGCGGCGCGCAGGTTCACGTCTAACATGCGGTCCCATAGCTCTAGGTCGGCGTCCATCGCCGAGGCGAAGCGATGCATGCCTGCGTTGTTGACGAGGATGTTCAATCCACCGAACGCTTCCTCGCAGGCGTCAATCGCAGAGGCGATCATGGCACGCTCTGCCAAATCCAGCGCCAGTGCTAGCGCGCGCACCCCTTGCGTCTCGCATGCCGCCTGCACGTGGTGCAGTGCCTCAGCGTGGCGCCCCACCAACGCCACGTTGCACCCCTCGCGCGCCAACATCAACGCGATCGCTTTGCCAATGCCGCGGCTTGCACCCGTCACCAGCGCGGCGTGACCTTCCAGCGGCTTGTGTTCCATACCTGCGCATCGTAGCAGCAAACGCGCGCCTTCGTACAATCGCGCCATCATGACCGATCTCGCTCTGCTGCGCTCCCTTGTTCAGCCAGCGCAAACCAAGATCGTCTTGCTCGTGATGGACGGGCTTGGCGGCTTGCCGCGCCCCGAAGACGACAAAACCGAACTCGAGGCTGCGCACACGCCAAACATGGATCGGCTTGCGCGCGAGGGCTGCTTGGGGCAACACTATCCCGTCGCGCCGGGCATCACCAGCGGCAGCGGCCCTGGGCACCTCGCCTTGTTCGGATTGGACCCGCTCCGCTACGAGATCGGACGCGGCGTGCTTGAGGCGGTGGGCATCGGCTTTCACGTCACCGAGCGCGATGTGTGTGCGCGTGGCAATTTTTGCACGCTGGACGCCGAAGGGCGCATCGTGGATCGGCGTGCTGGGCGCATCCCGACCGAAGTGTGCGCGCGCCTCGTGAAGAAAATCAACGACGCCCACATCCAACTCGAGGACGGCGTAGAGGTGTTCGTCGAGCCAGTGCAGGATTACCGCTTCGTGGTGGTGATGCGCGGCGACGGACTGCACGACGCCATTGACGAAACCGACCCACAGCGGACGGGCGTCCCGCCGCTTCCCGCGCGCGCGCGCGTGCCCGAGGCAGAACGCACCGCTGCGTTGTTCAACCGTTGGATCGAGCAAGCAAGCGCCGTGATCCGCGACGAGCACCCAGCCAACGGCTTGACGCTGCGCGGCTTCGCCAAGGAGCCAGGCTTGCCCAAGTTCAAAGACCTCTACGGCTTGCGCGCGGCTGCCATCGCCATTTACCCGATGTACCGCGGCGTCGCCTCGCTGGTGGGCATGGAGCGCATCGAGCACCAGGCGCACACCGTGCGCGAGGAGTTCGAGGTTGCCGCGCGCATCTGGAACGACTACGACTTCTTCTTCATCCATGTGAAATACACCGACAGCCGTGGCGAGGACGGCAACTTCGCCGCCAAACAGGCAGTGATCGAAGAGGTGGACGCCGCGCTGCCGATCTTGCTCGACCTCAAGCCTGATGTGCTCATCATCACCGGCGACCACAGCACGCCAAGCCAGCTGCGCAGCCATTCGTGGCATCCCGTGCCGCTTCTGCTCTGGGCACCCGCAACCGCGCGGCGCGACGGCAGCACACACTTCGGCGAGCGCGCCTGTGCTCGGGGCGGCTTGGGCACCTTCCTAGCGCGCGACATCATGCCGCTAGCGCTCGCGCACGCGCAGCGCCTGCAAAAATTCGGCGCCTGACCTTGCATGAAAGAAGTCGTTGAGCGCAGCGCGTGTGGCAAGGTGATCCTCTGCGGCGAGCACGCCGTGGTATATGGCCGCCCTGCGATTGCGTTGCCCTTGCCGTCGTTGCGCGCGCGCGCCTACGTCGAACCCAGTGAATCGCCGCTCCACATCGTTGCGCCAGACGTAGGGCGCGTCATCGCGCTCGAGACCGCGCCCGCGGACGAGCCGCTGGCGCGCATTGTGCGCCTCACGCTCGAGCATCTTGGGCAAGCCACGCCGCGCGCAACAATCACCATTCGCTCTGACATTCCCATCGGCGCAAACCTGGGCAGCGGCGCGGCGGTCTCGATCGCCATTGCGCGCGCGTTAGCCGCGTTTTTGGGGCGATCGCTCTCCGCAGAGGAAGTGAGCGCGCTTGCCTTCGAGGTGGAAAAGCTGTACCACGGCTCGCCAAGCGGCGTGGACAACACGGTGATCGCCTATGAGCGCCCCGTGTGGTTTGTGCGCGGTGAGCCGCCCACCCTGCTCAATGCTGAGGCAGTGCGCGCCTTGCCGCTGGTGATCGCCGACACCGGCGTATACACGCCAACGCGCATCCCCGTTGGCGCTGTGCGTGCCGGTTGGGAACGCGACCGCGCGCGCTACGAAGCGGTCTTCGACGCCATCGCTGAGCATGTGCATCGCGCGCGTGCTGCACTCGTGGCGCAAGATTGGGAAACGCTCGGTGCCGCAATGAACGCAAATCACGCGCTTTTGCAAGTTTTGGGCGTGTCCAGCCCTGAGCTAGACACCCTGTGTGAAGCCGCTCGCGCAGCAGGGGCGCTTGGCGCCAAGATGAGCGGCGGAGGGCGCGGCGGCAACATGATCGCGCTTGCGCCTTCCCGCGAGGCAACATCTGCACTCGCCGAGGCTCTTCGACGCGCTGGCGCGAAGCGCGTGTTTTATGCATAATTCAACGCAACCCATCTGGGACACTCGACAAGCCAGCGCTCACCAAGACCCAGCCCATTGAGGATAACCAGGACGATATGCACAACCCGATGACCGAACCGACCTGAGCGACTTTGCTTAAGCCGAACCATGATGAAACGCCTCATTGCTTTTCTCCTCATCGCCTTCGCTAGCGCCTTCGCTGCGGGGTGCGGTTTCCTCGACCCGCTCCTGGGCAGAGATCGCCAGCCCACTGCAGCCACTCAGTGGGCTGATGTACCCTTGCCCGAAGGCGTGCAACGCCAAAACGCAGATATTCCGCTCCCCATGCGCATTGCGCTCGATCTCTTCATTCGCCCAGCGCTTGAGCAAGAAGGCATGGACTTGCGCAACTTTGAGTTTGTGACGTACACCGCGCCACAGGCGCCGCAAGAAGTGAGCGCGTTTTACACCAAAGAGCGCATGCGCACCGCAGGGTGGAGCGAGAAGGACAGCCTCGGTTGCCTCGCCAGCGCAGAACTCGGCATCGAGGGCACGTACTGCCTTTTCTTGCGCGGCGAAGGCGAGCAGCAAACTGCGCTCGTCATTCTCGTCTCAAAGCGCGAGGCGGGCGGCAGCGACCTCACTTTCGTGCGTTTCAAGAGCAATTTGTTCCCGCTTTCACCCACGCCGTGAACTGCTGTGCTCAGCGCAGCGCTCATCCGCGAAAAGGCGCTTGAGCTTGGCTTCGATCTCGTGGGGATTGCGCCTGCCGGACCTGCGCCGGGCGCCGAGCAATTTCTCGCTTGGCTTGAGGCGGGCTACCACGGTCAGATGGCGTATCTCGCCAAGGCACCAGAGCGCCGCCTCGACCCGCGCGCCGTGTTGCCCAACGCGCGCACGATAGTCATCGTCGGGCTGAGCTATGAGACGCTCGCCGTCCCCCTCGAGGTGCTGCGCGACCCAAGCCGTGGGCGCATCGCGCGCTACGCTTGGGGTGCGGATTACCACGACGTGATCACCCCTGTGTTGCGCGCGTTTGGCGAGTGGCTCTCACGCGAGTCGCGCGCCTACGTGGACACAGGGCCTGTGCTTGAGCGTGGCTGGGCGCAGCGTTGCGGCTTGGGTTTCATCGGCAAGAACACGTGCTTGATCCACCGCAAGCGTGGCAGCTACCTCTTCCTTGGCGCGGTGCTGTTGGCTGAGGAACTACCTGACCTCGAACCCGAAGCACCACTCCCTGCGCTATTTGCGGGTTGTGGCCGGTGCACGCGTTGCCTTGATGCCTGTCCAACGCATGCTTTCGTCGCGCCAGGCGTGCTCGACGCGCGCCGGTGCATCGCTTATCTCACCATCGAGCTAAAGGGCAGCATTCCAGAGGAGCTGCGCCCGCTCATGGGCAACTGGGTGTTCGGCTGCGACGATTGTCAAGACGTGTGTCCCTACGTGCGGCGCTTCTCGCGCCCTTCAACCTCGCCTCTTGCCCAAGCGTTCCGCCCGCTCGACATTGACCGCGCAGCGCCCAAGCTGATCGACTTGCTGCAACTCGACCGCACGACGTTCAACCAGCGCTACAAACGCACGCCCCTGGCGCGCGCAAAGTGGCGCGGGTTGATGCGCAACGCCTGCGTCGCAGCGGGCAACTGGGGCAGCCCTGAGGCGCTGCCCTACCTGCGCGCGCTTGCAGCGAGCGATGAGCCGCTGGTGCGCGAACACGCAGCTTGGGCGATCGCGCGCATTTGCAACGGCGCATCCTCAGCGTAGCGAGGCGCGTCTGCGACAATTTGGGCGATGTCTTACCTGCTTGGCTTCCGCTGTGCCACGTGTGGCGCCACCTTTCCCCCAGACGCCGTTACCTACACCTGCCCACACGACGGCAGCAACCTCGACGCCGTGTACGACTACGCGCGCATGCAGCGGGAACTCGACCCGCGCTGGATCGCGCACGACACCGCGCGCGCCATCTGGCACTACGCGCCTCTTCTGCCCACTACCTTGCCAGAAGCAGTCATGCAACAACCGACGCCGCTCAGCACGCTTGGCTGGACGCCGCTCTACCGCGCGCCGCGCCTCGAGCAGCGCCTGGGCATGCGCGCCTTGTGGCTGAAGGACGACACGCGCCTACCCAGCAACTCGTTCAAAGATCGCGCAAGCGCTGTGGTGATCGCACAGGCGATGAAGATGGGCGTGCACACCATCGCGGTTGCTTCAACAGGCAATGCTGCTGCTGCGCTGGCGACGCTCTGCGCGGGCACAGCGCTGCAAGCAGTGATCTTCGTCCCTCAAGGCACGCCCGAGGCAAAGCTCGCCGGGATTCTGATTCACGGCGCGCGCGTGTTCGTTGTCGAGGGGAGCTACAACGATGCCGTTGCAATGGCAGCTGAGGCGTGCACGCGCTTCGGGTGGTACAACCGCAGCACGGGCTTTAACCCGTACACCCGCGAAGGCAAGAAAACCGCTGCCTACGAGATCGCAGAACAGCTCGCGCTGCACACGCCAACCCCAACGCGCTTCCGCGCGCCCGATGTGATCGTGGTGCCGGTTGGCGATGGCAACATCATCAGCGGCTTGCACAAGGGCTTCCGCGATCTCCACGCGTTGGGCTGGATCGATCACATGCCGCGCTTCATCGGCGTCACGGCAGCGTTGGCCCCCTCGCTCTATCGCGCTTGGCGCGCTGGGCGCGAGGACTTTGAAACAATCCCCTCGCAAACCATCGCCAGCGGCATCAGCGTTGACCGCCCCTGCGACGGCGTGATGGCGCTGCGCGCAGTGCGCGAGACAGGCGGCGTGTTCGTCGAAGCCAGCGACGAGGCAATGCTCACTGCGATACACACGCTTGCCGCCGAAGCAGGCGTCTTCGTGGAACCAGCCTGTGCAGCAGCGCTCGTGGGCCTTGAAGAAAGCCTGCGCCGAGGTTGGATCCAACCCGACGAGGAGGTTGTGCTGCAACTCACGGGCAGCGGCTTTAAAGATGTGCGCTCAGCACTGCGCGCTGCAAGGCAGCCAACAGTCGTGCGCACATTGGAGGACGTCGCGCGCGCGCTCGTATGACGCTGATCGAAGCGCTCTTCCCACACGCCTTGGGGTGGTACATCGGGGCACAAGCGTTTGCCTTCGCCGGTAGCCTCATCGCAAGTAGCTGGCTGCGCCCTCTAGCCGATCGCGGCTATGCAGTGGGGAAAGCCTTGGGGCTGCTGTTCGGCGCGATTATCTTCTGGCTAAGCCCGACGTTGGGCTTCGCCCACAACGATCGTGGCGCGGCGCTGGTGGCGCTTGCAGCGACGTGGAGCTTGGCGCTCGCGCTCCGTCGCCCATTCAAAATTGATTGGCGATGGGTGGTGTTGGTCGAGCTGATCTTCGCTGGCGCGTTCTTCGGTTGGGCTGCGGTGCGCGCCTACAGCCCCGAGGTGCTGCCCGCAGGCGGCGAGAAGTTCATGGAGCTGATGATGCTCAACGCCATCTTGCGCAGCAGCCACTTCCCGCCCAACGACGCTTGGCTTGCGGGCAACAGCCTCAGCTACTACTACCTGGGCTATCTGCTGCTGGCGTTGCTGGCGCAGTTAAGCGAAGTGCCCTCTGCCATCGCATTCAACCTCGGACACGCGCTCATCTTCGCGCTCACGCTCGTCGCTGCGATGGGCGTAGGGCATGCGCTCGGAGCAACCTTGTGGCGCACGCACACGCGCGCCGTAGCTACAGGCTTGCTTGCCGCTGCAATGGTCGGGCTGATGGGCAACCTCGGCGCGCTGCTCGGCGTGTTGCGTTGCACCAATGCGCTGCCGCAGACGTTTTGGGTTTGGCTGGACGTGCGCGAGATCGCTACGCGCGAGTACGCCTGCCGCGGCGTCGTGCCGAGCGCTTTCTACGGCTGGTGGTGGGACTGGTCGCGCGTGATCCGCGACTACGCCCCTGACGGCACGCCGCAAGAGGTGATCACCGAGACCCCGATCTTCAGCTTCGTCCTCGGCGACAACCACCCACACGTGCTCAGCTTGCCGTTTGCCCTCGCCACGCTTGCGCTGGGGTTTGCCGCCATGCGCACCGGCATCGCCGACCCGCGGCGCTCTTGGCGCGGAGCGCTGCACTTCGGGCTGACGGCATTGACGCTTGGCGCGCTGGCATTCCTCAACACGTGGGATTTCCCTGTGTATGGCGCGGTCTTTTTGGCTGCGGTTGCGCTCGGCGCATGGGAACGCGGCACGCTTCGCGCTGAGCTGGTTAAAGCGGCGCTCGTGCTCGCAGGGGGCTATCTTGCCTACCTCCCTTGGCACATCACGCTCAGCTCACAAGTGCAGGGAATCGGCATCAACCTTTTCAACGGCACGCAATTGCCGCAATGCTTCGTCATGTTCGCGCCGCTGATGGTGTTGTGGCTAGGGCTCGTGGCACGCACCATTGCCCATGAGGCGCAGCCTGCAAAGATAGCGCTCAAAGCTGCGCTGGGCGGCGCGCTGCTTTTAGTCAGCGCTGGAGCGTTTGCGCTTGTGTTGGCGCTTGTCGCGCCAGACATGCGTGCCCTCATCAGCGAGATGCTCGCCTTTGGCGAGAGCATGGGGGTCACGCGCGCGCAGGTCGAGCAGCGGTTGCTGGCGCGTGTGCTCAACCCCTGGACTGCGATTGTGCTCGCTAGTGGTCTTGTCGCCACTGTGATGCTTCTCTTGCGCGTGCACGCACTCAACTTACCCACAACGCTGACGACGCGCTTCGTGCTCCTGCTCTTCAGCGCAGGTGCAGCGCTCACGCTCGCGGTGGAGTTTTTCTTCGTGCGCGATCTCTTCGGGACGCGCATGAACACCGTGTTTAAGTTCTACTATCAAGCCTGGGCGTTGTGGAGCGTCGCAGGAGCAGTGGCGCTGCTTGCGTTGCTGACGGGGCGAGGGTGGGAACGCGCGCTGGGGGCGCTTGCTGCGGTGTTCATCGGCGCAGGGCTGCTTTGGGCACCCATGGCGGTGCTCGCGCGCAGCGAATTCTTCACGCGCACCCCCACGCTCGATGGCGCCGCTTACCTCCAACGCAGCGCGCCTGAAGACGCCGCGATCATCCGTTGGCTCAACGCCAACCTCGGTGGCGATCCCGTCATCCTTGAAGCGAGCACGCTCGGCGCGTATCGTCAAGAAGGGCGCATTGCCGCGTTCACGGGGCTGCCGACCGTGCTGGGTTGGGGTGGACATCAGCACCAGTGGCGCGGCGACGCGCGCGAAGCCATGCGCCGCCACGCCCTGGTGGAGCGCGCCTTTGCCACCGAGGATTGGACCGAAGCCCAAGCGATCTTGGAAGCGTTCCATGTGCGCTACGTGATCCTCGGCGAGATCGAGCGCGCTTCGTTCCCTGCCGCTGGGTTGGCGAAATTCGAGCGCGCTTGTGTGGCTGTGTTTCGCGCGGGGGCGAGCGGCGTGTACGACTGCGCTTCAGCAACACGGTGATAAACTGGTTCACACGTCGCGCCATGAGCATCTCATCGCCAGAGGGCGCCCAACAGCCCACACGCCGACGGCGCAATCGGGGTGTGCGCCGCGTCACCATTGCCGACATCGCGCGACAAGCGGGGGTGTCGAAAACGGCGGTCTCGTTTGCCTTCAACATGCCGCAGCGGCTCTCTGAGGAGACCACGCGCCACATCCTCGAGGTCGCGCGGCAGATGGGCTACACGCCAAATCCCATTGCGCGCAGCCTGAACACGCGCCGCACAAACGCGGTCGGCGTGATTATGCCGCAGGATATTCCCACCGTGCTGAGCAACCCTTTCTTCGCTGAGCTGCTGAGCGGCGTTGGCGAAGTATGCGACGCGGAAGGGCTTTCGCTCATGCTCATCCCACCATTGCGCGGCTCGCTCGTCGAAGCGACGTACGCGGCGCTGGTGGACGGCTGCATTGTGACGGGACTAGAGGCAAACGACAAAGCCGTGCGCGCGCTGCGCCTGCGCAAAATCCCGTTCGTGATGATTGACGTGGACGCGCCGCCAGACATCGCCTCGGTGAGCGTGGACGACTTCGGCGGCGCTTATGCTGTCATGCGCCACGTGCTCGAGCAAGGACACCGCCACATCGCCATCGTCTCGTTTACTTCGTTCAGCGGGCGCATCGAAGACTACACTGGCACGCTCAAGCATCGCTTCGATGGCTACCGGCGCGCGCTTGCTGAGTTCGGCTTGCAGCTACCTGATGCGACGGTGCACGTTTTGGAAAGCCCGTGTAACGTGCGCGGCGGACAAGCCGCGTTTCACCATCTCATCCAGCTTGAGCCGCGCCCCACTGCAGTCGTCGCGCTCAGCGACGTGCTCGCCTTCGGTGTGATTGACGCGGCGTTGGCGGCTGGTGTGCGCGTGCCCGATGACCTTGCCGTGGTGGGGTTCGACGACGTGGAGACCAGTCGCCTGCTGCGCCCTGCGCTCACCACAGTGCGCCAACCCATCCGCGAGAAGGGACGCCGCGCCGCCGAGCTGTTCGTCAAGATGCTCCACGCAGAATCCGAGGAGCCGCCCGTGGAGCACATCGTGCTTCCTGTGGAGCTTGTGGTGCGTGAGTCCAGTGTGCGCGCTGGCGCGCTGGCTCAACACTCTGTTTAAGCGCTGCCGCGGTAGGCGCGGTGCGAGAGCAGCACCACATCGCGCGTGCGGCATTCCGCCTGCACGCCGAGCTTGCGACACACGAGGTCGCTCACCTTCTCCGCCATGGCGCGCGCTGTCGCCGTCTTGCCGCCCGTGATGGTGACGAAGCCCTCCACGCCCTCTTTAGCGTGGTCGAAGCTTTCGAAGGTGCGGCTGAGCGCGCGCCCATCGGCGACCTTCGCCGAGCCGATCAGCGGGCGCGCAGCAGCCCAAACGCCGCGCGGCGCGTAATGCTTCACCGCCGGGATCATCTGCGCAGTGAGTTCATACATGCGCTGCACGTGCTCGCGCGGGATGTCAATTGCATCGGGGTCGTCCACACGCCAAGAAGAGGTGCCCAGCAGCGAGGTCATGCGCTGGGGCACAAGGATGTCGCCGTCGCCGGGCAAGTGTAGCCGGTGGATCACCTTGCGGTTGAGGCGCGCGGGCACGCTCACCATCACCCCTGCCGTCGGCACCACGGGCACATCACAACCCGCCATGTGCGCCACTTCCCCGCACCAAGGTCCTGCGGCGTTGATCACCATATCAGCGCCGATCACGCTCACGCGCCCATCGCGCCGCGAGCGCACCTGCACGCCCGTGATCGCGCTGCCGTTGCGCACAAAGCCAATCACCTCATGATGCGTCTTCACAACAGCACCATTGGATTGGGCTGTTGCGAGGAAGTTCAAGCAGAAGCGAAATGGCTCGAACACGCCATCGGGCACCTGCACCACCGCCTTAATGTTCGGGCTAAGGTTCGGTTCATGCGCGAACGCCTCAGCGAGGGGCACCTCGCGCGTGGGGATGCCGATCTCCGCGCAGGCATCGAGAAACGTCTCTTTAAAGGCGTAGTCGGCCTCGTCCACGGCAACCATGTAGCCATCGTTTAATTCCAAGCCATCGGGCATGATGCGCCGCAAGATGAAGTTCTCCTCGATGCACTCGCGCGCTGAGACGGGATCGTTCACGGCGTAGCGCGCGCCGCTGTGCAGCAGGCAATGGTTGCGCCCAGTGGTGCCGCTGGCGACTTCGCCGCGCTCAATCACAGTGACGCGAAAGCCGCGCAACGCGAGATCATGCGCTGTTGCTGCGCCTGTGGACCCTGCACCGATGATCACGACATGGAACGGCTGTGGCATCACATGGAGTTTAGCGCGCCTTCTCGCCTTTGCACACGCGCCACCTGCAATGTGCCTCAGCGCATACAATCGTTCTAACGCTGGACGCAACCAAAGCCGAGGTTAAGACCGATGAGCACTTCTGAACTGCGGCGCGTCGCCTTGTATCTGCAGGACGCTCACCCCATCCGCGACGGCATGCGCTACGCGCAGTATGCCGAACAGCGTGGTTTTGAAGCAGTTTGGCAAGCAGAGAGCCGCCTTGTGCGTGATGCCATCGTGCCCATGGCTGCGTTTGCGGCGGTCACTGAGCGCATCAAGATCGGCAGCGGCGTGATCAACAACTGGACGCGCAACATCGGCTTGCTCGCTGCGACCTTTCTCACCCTCGACGATCTCGCGCCGAACCGCATCATCTGCGGTATCGGCGCGTGGTGGGACCCGCTCGCGCGCAACGTCGGCATCGAGCGCCGCAAGCCGCTCACGGCGATGCGCGAGACGGTTGAGCTTCTGCGTCGGCTGCTGCGCATGGAGCGCGTCACGTTCCACGGCGAGTTTCATCACCTTGAGGGCGTTGAGCTAGACGTGGTGCACGGTCGGCGCGAGCCGCGCAACGTGCCGATCTACATCGGCGCCACAGGCGACCAGATGATGGAGCTTGCTGGCGAGATTGCCGATGGCGTGGTGCTCAACTATTGCGTGCCGCCTGAATACAACGACCACGCGATGGAGATGCTGGAGAAGGGCGCTAAGAAAGCGGGGCGCAAGCTCGAGGATATTGACCGCCCGCAGCTGATCGTGTGCGCGGTGAACTACGACCGCAAGCAAGCCATTGAAGACGCTAAGGCGTTGCTCACGCAGTACCTTGCGCAACAACCGCACATCGCCAAAGCCAGCGGCGTGAGCGAGGAAATCGTGAAGAAAGTGCAATCCATCCTCGGCTGGCCTGCAACCAAAGAACAAGTGCACGAGGCGATGCAGTACGTGCCTGATGAGTTCGTGTTGCGCATCAGCGCCACGGGCACGCCCGAGGAGGCGCGTGCGAAAGTGATGGAGTACGTGCGCCGCGGGTGCACATGCCCCATCCTCTACCCGATCAGCGATCCCATCCTGATGATCGACACATTTGCGCCCAACGGCGCCTGAGCGAACGCAGAACAGGCGGCTACAATCGCGCGCATGACGAGCGGGGCATCATCGCACACCGCAGGTCACCCCTCGCAGCTTGAGGCAGCGCAGGCGCTCTTTGCAGCACTGCGCGCGCACGCGCCCGCTTACCAAGAGCGCAACGTGCTCTGTGCGGTGCACGGCTTGTTGCCCGTCACACTGAGCGGGGGGATTACGCTTCTTGCTGTTGCGCTTTTCTGGCTCCCTCAGCCAGTCGGCGCTGCTGCCGCAGCGCTGCTCATGCTTGCTGGCGCGATCGCGTTTGCGCTGGAGCTGCTCGGGCACGACAACCCGCTACGGTGGATGCTCCCTGAGCAAGAAAGCACGCTCGCGCACGCCTGTTGGCGTGAGGCGTCGTCGCCTGCTACGATCATTGTCGCTGCTGCGCTGCGCGCGTTTGCATCGCCGCCCGTGCCGCTTCCTGCGTGGCGATGGGCGCTGGGGCTTTCGCTCGGCGCGCAGCTCGTGCTATTTGCGCTCTTTGCGGGAGGCATCATCGCGCCAGAACGCGCGTTGCGCACTGCAGCGTTGGGAGTTGCAGTTATTCCGGCTCTCACGGGCGCGCTGGCAGGCGTGAGCGCGTGGCAGACGCAACGCGCTTCTCAACACACAACCACCGCCGCTGCTGAAGTGCTCATCGCGTTGGCGCGTCAACTTGCAGCAGAGCCCCCTCAGCGTCACGCAGTGTGCCTTGTGCTCAGCAGCGCGCCAGCGTGTTTGCTCGCTGATGTCCTCGCGCCAGAGGTCAGCGCGGTTCACGCGCAGCTTCTCTTGCTTGAGCCAAGCGAGGCCAGTGCACCCGCACTCACCGTTGCCACCCAAACAGGCTGGCTGCGCGCGCAACTCAGCGACCTCACGCTGCTGACGTTAGCGCGGCGCGTCGCGGAATCAGAACCTGCCCTTGCGCTGCGTTTCGCGCCATTGCCGCTCCCCAGTGTTCCGTCGAACTCCCTCGCGATCCAAGTGAGCGCGCCCGATGCAGCGGCATCCTCTTCGCCTGCGCTCATCTTCACTCAGCGCATGGTCCAGGCGCTAGACGCCATGAGCAACGGATGAGACGAACGCGCGCTCTTCTCCTTAGCCTGGTGCTCGCCGCGGTGCTCTCCGCCTGCTCGCGCGTGGAGCCACCGCGCACGACGCCGACCCCGCGCCAGTACTTCCTCGTCGCTGATGCGACAGCCGCGCCGCTGCTGCGCGCACTCGCTGAGGCGTACACGCGCGCAAACCCACATCTCACATTCATCATCGAGCTGGGCGACGCCGCGCTCATCGAGGCGCGGCTGCGCAACGTGCGCACAGGGCTTGCCGCAACCACGCTGCTCCCACCACCGCCCGCTCCCAACGTGAACTGGTGGTTTGTGGACGCTGCAATAGACGCCGTTGCGGTCATCGTGCACAAGGACAACCCGGTGCAGAGCTTGCCGTTGCCCGCAGTGCGCGCGATCTTTGCAGGTGAGCGCAACCACTGGGCTGAGTACGGCGCTGCGCCGCTTGGCGACATCAAGGTTGCTGTGCGCGAATCGGGCGAGAGCACGCGCTTGCTGTTCGATCAGCTCGTCATGGGCGATGTGCGCCTCACCCTCGAGGCAGTGGTGATGCCCACTCCCGAAACAATGATGAGCTACGTCGCGCTCAACCCCAGCGCCATTGGCTATGCGCCTGGGGCGCTCGTGGCACGCACCACCCTCCCGATTCGCGCTCTTGCCCTCGACGGCGTGCTCCCCAACCCAGAGACCCTTGCCGACGGCACCTACCCATTAGTGCACACGGTGTACTTTGTCGCCGCGCGGGAGCCGACAGACGACCTGCGCGCCTTTGTCCTTTGGGCGCTCAGCGCTGAGGGAAGGCAGGTCGCAGCAGAACAAGGCTACGCCGCGCTGCGCTGACTTTACAATGCGCCTGCGATGAGCGAACTCAAACGCACCGTGCTCTACGAAACCCACCGCCAACTGGGTGCGCGCATGGCCCCGTTTGGGGGGTGGGAAATGCCGCTTTGGTACGCCTCGACGCGCGAAGAGCATCGCGCAGTGCGCAGCGCAGCGGGTCTGTTCGATGTGGCACACATGGGTATCTTCGAGATCAGCGGTGATCAAGCCGCTGCGTTCCTCGACCGCGTGAGCACCAACGACGTGAGCCGCCTGGCGGTGGGGCGCGCGCAATATAGTTTCATGCTGAACGATGTCGGCGATGTCATTGACGACATCATGATCTACCGCCTCGAGCCAGAGCGCTACATGGTCGTGGTCAACGCTGCGAACACAGAGAAGGATTGGGCTTGGCTACAAGCGCAGCGCGAGCGCCTTTCACCTGCACTCACCTTACGCGACTTGAAGCACCCAAGCAGCGGCGATGCCCAGCGCGTGGACCTTGCCTTGCAAGGGCCGCAAGCCTTGAACCTTCTCACCCGCCTACTCGACGCTTCAACACCGCTCGCCGATCTGCCCTACACAGGCGTGATGCGCGCCTCGCTGGCCGGGCACGATGTGTTCATCGCGCGCACCGGCTACACCGGCGAACGCATTGCCTACGAGCTGTTCGTTCACCCCGACCACGCCGCTGCGTTGTGGCAGTTGTTGCTCGCGACAGGCGCCGATTTGGGCGTGCGCCCGTGCGGTTTAGCCGCGCGCGACAGCCTGCGCACCGAAGCAGGCCTGCCGCTTTACGGCCACGAACTCGGTGGGCCGCTCAACCTCGCGCCGTATCACATTGGCTTCGACAACTTCGTAAAACTGGACAAGCCCAGCCCGTTCATTGGGCGCGAAGCTTATGCGGAGAAAGCCGCACGCAACACTTTGGGCATGGTGCGGTTCCGCGTGAACGAGCGCGGCGTGCGCCCACCCAAGCTCGGCGACCCTGTGCTCGACCGACGCGGCCGCGTGGTCGGCACGGTTACCTCGTGCGCTGCCGATGGCGAGGGCGTGCTTATCGGGATGGCGGTGGTGGAGCGCGCGTTCACCAGCGAAGGCACCACGCTCTACGTCGTGCCTTTGCCCGAGCCGATGCCCGAGCCACTCAAGCCCTTCGCGCCGATCGGCAACCGCGCGCTCATGCCCGAGCCGATCACCGTGCTGCCGCGCTTCCCCATGCGCCCCAAGCCGCAAGCAAGCCCACAACACGCAGCTGCCCCCTCCCACCGTGCATCACCCTTATAATCGCCCACGCAAACCACCATAGCCTTGAGTTCGCACAGAGGATTTCCCTATGGACATGCAAGCCCTGCTCGACACCAACATGCTCCTCAGCATGAACGCATCGTCGCCCCTCCATCACCTCAGCACCAACCACACCTCCCCAAAGCCGCGCCTCTTCGACGTCGCCGGCCCACGCGAAGAGGATGAGGACGAAGAAACCTTCGACCTCGAAGATGAAGACACCTTTGACGAGTTCGACGAAGAGGAATTCGATGAGGAGTTCGACGAGGAAGATTTCGAGGAGGATGAGGAGGTGTTTGAGGACGAAGACTTCGAGGACGAAGAGGAAGAGGACTTCGACGACGAGGACTTTGAGCTGCAAGACCTAGACGACGAAGAATTCGAAGACGAAGAAGACGAAGATTTCGAGGAGGACGAGGAGGACTTCGAGTTCGACGACGAGGAGGAAGAAGAATTCCTCTGGGAGGACGAAGAAGAGGAAATCGAGGAGGAAGACGAAGAAGCCTGAGCGCGTGTCTTGCTTCCGCAGGGCGCCTGCTCAGCGCTCTGCGGAAGCAGAGGGGACGTTTGCGCCGTTGGCGCGCGCGCGCTCCCAAACACCCACCGCGACTTCCGCGATCCGCAGTGCCGAGTCGGGCTGGGCAAGCCGCCGCGAAGCCTCGCGCACCTGAGCGAGCACCTGCGGTGCGCTCAACCACTCTTTCACTTGGCGCACCACCGCCCACGGAAAAGGACACCACGCCCCTGCACCGTTTTTCACCACGTAATCCACGTTGCCGTCTTCTTGCCCAGGGACGGCATCATAGAGGATGATGGGCAGCCCAGCAATAAACGCCTCGCAGATCGTGCCTGGTCCTGCTTTGGTCACTAGAATGTCCGAGGCGCCCATTAGCTCTGGGATGTTGTTCACAAAGCCGAAAACTTTCATCGCTGGCACGCGCGGGTTGAGAAACTCCAGGTTCTCCTTGACGGTCTGATTGCGCCCACACACCACCAACAACTGGATCGGCAGACCGCTAAGCGCAAGGTAGCGCGCGGTGATCTCAAGCCGCCCCATGCCATCACCTCCGCCGATCACCAACACCGTGACCAGCGCGTCGTCAAGCCCAAGCGCTGCGCGCGTCTCCGCGCGCTTCTGGCAGCGCTCGGCGAAATCTGGCGCTACAGGCTGACCGCAAACGCTGATCTTCTCGGGCGGCACCAGGTTGCGAATCGCTTGCTGGCGCGCCTCTTCGGTCGGCACGATCAGATGATCCACCTCTGGCGTGTAGTGCGCTACGTGCCCCGAGACCAAGTCTGTGACCACATGAACGATGGGCGCTGCGGATCGCAACCGGCGCAGCGCACCGGGCACGCTCTGCGCAAACAGCGGATGACAGGAGATGTAAAGGTCAGCGGGGTTGTTCTCAACAATGGCATCAGCCGATTTCTCGCTCAGCGGATCGAGCACGTTGCGCAACGCAAGGATGCGCCGGCGGTCATTGGTCGCATGAAAGCCAAGCGCATACAGCACGCGCGCGTAGTTCACCCACATTGGGTAGGTTTCGGTGAACGCGTTGACGAAGAAAGGCGCATAACGCAACCCGTTGACGAGCTCCGTCTCAAACCGTTCTGGATAGCGCAGGTGCAACGCTTGGGCGATGGCCTGAGCAGCGCTCCGATGACCGCCACCCGTATCGCCGTAGAGGAGGACGACCTTTGGCTTCATGGGGTTTCTGCGGAGGGCACATCACCGCTCGAAGGCTGCGCGCGGCGCACAACGCTTGCCAATCGGCGCTCGAACTCTCGGCGAGAAAGCAACACGCGCCGCTGACACTTCACGCAGCGCAAGCCAATATCCGCGCCAATGCGCACCACCACCCACTCGTCGCCGCCGCAGGGGTGTGGCTTGCGTAAGCGCACCACATCACCGAGCGCGATGGGCGTCAACGTGATCGGTGCCATCGCGGGCGATTATAGACAGGGCGAACCACCCCTAACAGGACAACCGCGCGCGGCTTCGAGTAGCATTGCCCCATGCCCATTAAACACAGCGCTCGGATGCTCGGCTTTGTCGCCGTGCTGGTGCTCTTCGGCGCGGCTCCCCTGCCGACCGCAAGCGCGCAAACTGCCGACCGCCCGATGCCGCCGCGCCTCGTCCTCGCCAACTACTTCCCGTGGTACGACCCACACACATGGTCCACAGGATGCACCGTTGCCGATCAGCCGCGCGACGGCGTGTATCACTCCGACGATGCCGAGGTGATCGCGCGACACATCGCCCAGGCGCGCGCCGCGCGCATTGATGGCTTTGCCGTTCATTGGTTTGCGCCAGGCAACCGCACCGACGTTAACCTAGTGCAGGTGTTGGACCTTGCACCTGAGGGCTTCAGCGCTACGGTGACTTTCCTCAACCACATCCTCCCCGAAACCAAGCAAGCCGATGTGCAAGCTGCGCTGCAATTTCTACTCGCGCGCCACGCCAACCATCCGCGCTTCTTGCGCATTGCAGGGCGCCCCGTGATTTTCTTCAGCGATTTGTATCGCGTGCCCGATGACGCTGGCAAGCGCTTGAACTCAGACCGAAATCCAACAGTCGCTGTGGAACGCTGGGCGCAAATTCGCCAAGCGGTGGACCCGCAGCGCACAACTTGGTGGATCGCCGAAGGGCTGCGTCCTGAGTATCTTGCCGTGTTCGACGGCCTCTATGTTTACAAGGTGGACCACGCCTGTTGCCCAACGGCGTACCGCAGTGCCCCGCGTTGGGCAAAGTGGGTGCGCGATTGGGAGCAACGCACGCAACAGCCCAAGCTGTGGGTTGGAACTGTCATGCCTGGCTGGGATGACCGTAACACCGCGCAGCCGCAATGCGCCGACCTGCGCGTGAGCAGCGCGCCGTTTGCCCGCGACCGCGAGCAAGGCGCGTATTACGCGCGCACGTGGGCGGCTGTGCTCCCCACTCAACCCGATTTGGTGATCATCCACTCGTTCAACGAATGGCTGGAAGGTTCTTACATCGAACCCAGCCTCCGCTTCGGCGATTTCTACGTGCAGCTCACTGCGCAGTGGGTGAAGCGCTACAAGGGCGAGTAACGGCTATCGCTCCTTGCCCCAGCGCTGGGTGTCGTACACTGCGCGCATGTTCTCGCTTGAACGTTGGGCGCGCCAACATCTCGCCCCACAGCTTGACCCGCTCATCAGCGCGGTGGCGCGCACGGGCATTTCGCCCGATGCGCTCACGGTGCTCGGCATGGCGCTGAACGTGCTCGCCGGCGCGATCATCGCGCTGGGGCAACCGTTCTGGGGAGGCGTGGTGATGGCGCTGATCGCCATGCCGCTGGACGTGCTCGACGGTGGTGTGGCGCGCAAGCGTGGCACACACAGCGCCTTCGGTGCGTTTCTCGATAGCACCGCCGATCGCCTCGCTGAGGGCGCGGTCTTGGGCGGCATCGCGGTGTTCTTCGCGGCGCAGCAGAACGTGATCGGGGTGACGTTGGCGTTTGCGGCGTTGGTCGGCTCCTACCTCGTGAGCTACACCCGCGCGCGCGCAGAAGGGCTCGGCTTGGAGTGCACGGTGGGCATTTTCGGGCGGCTCGGGCGCTTTGGGGTGCTGGTGCTTGGGCTTGGGCTCTCGGCGGTGTGGAGCAGTGCGCTGCTGGTGATGGTGGCGGTGCTTGCGCTCGCCTCGTTCTACACCGCAGGCGAGCGGGTGTGGCACGTCTATCGAATCACGCGCGCGTGAGGCGCCGCTTGCCAATCTGGAGTGAGCGGTATTAAATCTTCTTCATCCTGCGCATGGAGGCAGAGGTGCGATGAAGGAGTATGCCACCGAGAAGCTGCGCAACGTCGCGCTGATCGGTCACAACAGCACAGGCAAAACAACGTTCACCGAGGCGTTGCTGTTCGCCAGCGGCAACATCAGCCGCATGGGCAGCGTCGAGGACGGCACAACCGTCTCGGACTACGACGACGAAGAGAAACGGCGCAAGCAGTCCGTGCGCCTCAGCGTGGTCCCCGTTGAGTGGAAAGACCACAAGATCAACCTGATTGATTGCCCTGGCTACACCGACTTTTACGGCGAGGTCAAAAGCGCCGTGCGCGTTGCCGACCTAGGGCTGATCTTCGTGGACGCGGTGAGTGGCGTCGAGGTCGGCACCGAGCTCGCCATGCAGGCGGTGGACGAGGCGCGCATCCCGCGCGCGGTGTTGATCAGCCGCATGGATCGCGAGAACGCCGACTTCAAGGGCGTGATGGAGCAACTGCACGAGGCATTCCACCAAGACATCGTGCCGCTCATGCTGCCCGTCGGCGCGCAAAGCAACTTTCAAGGCGTGATCGACCTCGTCAGCCGCCGCTACCTGAAAGGCGCCAACGGCGAAGTGGCGGAAGTGCCCGCCGAGATGCGCGACCTCGTCGAAGAGGCGCGCGCGCGGTTGATGGAAGCCGCTGCGGAGGGCGAAGACGACCTCATCGAGAAGTGGCTCGACACAGGCGAGCTGACCGACGAGGAGTTCGTGCGCGGCTTGCGCAGCGCGATCCGCAAGCGCACGTTCGTGCCTGTGTTTTGCGCCGCGCCTGCCCGCGGCATCGGCGCACACGCCATGCTCTACGCGCTCGTGAATTACGCGCCCATGCCCTTCGACCTCGGCGCAGACCCCGACGACGGCGAGCACGGCACGGTGCTGTTCATCTTCAAGACCATGGCGGACCCCTACGTAGGCAAGCTGAGCTACTTCCGCGTGATCGAGGGACCGGTGCGCGGCGGCGACACGCGCTTGGTCAACGCGCGCACCAACGAGGAGGAGCGCATCGCCACGCTGTTGGTGCCGCGCGGCAAGGAGCAATTCCCCGTGCCCATCTTGCACGTCGGCGATATCGGCGTGCTCCCCAAGCTGAGCAGCGCGCAAACTAGCGACGCGCTCTGCGACCGTGCCCACTGCGCTGCGCTGCCGCCGATCGAGTTCCCCAATCCGCTGTATGCCGTCGCGCTCTACCCGAAGAGCAAGAACGACGCCGCCAAG
Organism: Chloroflexota bacterium; assembly: GCA_030550095.1. GTDB lineage: Bacteria > Chloroflexota > Anaerolineae > J036 > Brachytrichaceae > DRWP01. Next base: position 77,524 of record JAUQQA010000002.1, read on the forward strand.
ATCAGCACCGCGCTCGCGCGCCTGTGCGAGGAAGACCCCAGCCTGCGCCACGTGAACGACCCGAGCACCAAAGAGACGTTGCTCCTCGGCTTAGGTCAAGCCCATGTGGACGTCGCCATTCATCACCTGCAAACGCACTTCGGCGTCGAGGTGGACGCCACCCTTCCGAAGATCAGCTACCGCGAGACGGTGACCAAGCGTGGGCAAGCGCGCTACCGCCACAAGAAGCAAACCGGCGGCGCAGGACAGTTCGCCGAGATCGAAATGATCGTCGAGCCGAGCACCCCCGGCGCAGGCTACGAGTTCGAATGGCAGGTGTTCGGCGGCGCGATCAGCAGCTCCTTCCAGCCGAGCATCGAGAAGGGCATTAAGCAGGTGATGGAGACCGGCGTACTCGCCGGATACCCCATCATTGACGTGAAGTGCATCGTGTTGGACGGCAAAGAGCACCCTGTGGACTCGAAGCCGATCGCGTTTGAGATCTGCGCGCGACACGTGTTCAAGATGGCGTTCGAGCAAGCAGGACCTGTGCTGCTGGAGCCGATCTACACCTTCACCATCGTCGTCCCCGAAGCGAACCAGGGCGACGTGATGGCGAACCTCAAGACCAAACGCGCGCAGATCATCGGCATGGACCATCGCGGCAACAAGGCGATCATCGAGGCGCAGGCACCGCTCGCCGAGATGCAGCGCTACGGGAACGACCTGCGCAGCTTAACGCAAGGGCGCGGCTTCTACACCATGAAGTTCGACCACTACGCGCCCGTGCCGCCCAACATCGCCCAGGCAATCATCGCCAAGTATCGCGCCGAGCGCCACGCCGAGGAAGAGTGAGCGCGCTTTTCGCGCGGGGCAGGCGGTGCTTGCACTTGCCCCGCGCGTTCGTCAAATGAACTGGTGGCTTTCGGGCTGGAGGACCAACTCGTTGAGCACGCCGTTGGGCGCAGCCTCGAGCGCATACACGATGGCGCGCGCCGCGTCGTCCACGCTGAGCATTTTGTCGCGCTGCACGCGCAAGTCAATCGTGTCCCAAAACGGCGAATCCACACCGCCGAAGTAGAGCAGCGAGATGCCGATGCCGCTGCGCTGCCACTCCGTCGCCATGGCTTTGAGCGCGCCAACTGCGCCCCACTTGCTTGCGCTGTAGGCGACGCTACCGCGCATCACGTAGCGCCCCATCGTGCCGACAGGCGTGACGATCTTGCCGCCGCCGTTTTTGAGCATCGCCGCGCCGACGGCCTGCGAGACGAGGATCACGCCCTTCGTGTTAACAGCATAGAGGCGGTCAATGTCCTCAGCAGTGAGTTGCTCAATCGGCTTCAGTATCCCAACGCCTGCGCAGTTCACCAGCGCATCAACGCGCCCAAAGGTGGCTAGCACCTCGCTCACCAAGTCGTGCACTTGGTCAGGCTGAGTTACGTCTGTGGGCACGGCGATAGCTTGAGCACCGCGTTGGCGCACCTCGGCGGCAACCTCAGCGAGGCGCTCGGCGCGCCGCGCCGCGAGCGCAAGCCGCGCGCCCCGCTCGGCAAGCAACAGCGCAGCAGCGCGGCCGATGCCGCTGCTCGCGCCCGTGATCACGATCACTTTGTCGCGCAAAATGTCGTTCATGGGTGTTGCTCCAGAAGAGACCGCGTGGCGGCTGCGCGCGCAGCAAACACCACGGGCAGAATCACGCGCGCCAAGATCCAGCTCACAACGCTGCCAAACAGACCGCCTGGCAGATCAAACGCCAACCGATCCACCACGCGCGTGTGCGCTTCGTCCAGCGCCTCGAAGCGGTGAAGATGCTCCCAGCGGCGAAAAGGACCCTCGCCAGCGATCTGCTCATCGGTGAACGCGTGTGGGGGATCGAACGCGCGCACGCGCAGGCGCCATGCACGACACAGGGGCCCAAGCCGCAGCTCAATCGCAATGAAGCTGCCTACGCGCAGCGGCTGGTCCGCCTGCACAACGCGCACGCGCATCGGTCCGCGCATCACTTTCGGCAGCGAGAAGGGGTCAGCGTGAAACGCCCACACCCGCGCCAGGGGCGCGCGCACGACGAAGGCGTGTTCAAATTGCGCCATGCCGCAAGGCGCGCTTAGCGATACTCGGCGCGCCCAAGCGTGCGCGCGATGAACTTGCCGAGGGTCATCTCGTTCACAAAGCTGATCCCCTCGCGCAAGCGGATCGGGCGCAAGCCAAAGACTGTCTCCGTGGCGTTGTCGGTCGCCACGTTATCCACCCCTAACTGCGCGAGCAGGCTGGTGGTGACAGGCGGCTTGGGCAGCGTCGCCTCCATGAGCGCCACAGCAACGCGCAGCAGCGGCACGGGCATATACAGCTTGATGCGCTTGAGGCGCATCTCGTCAAGGATCGCGTCAATGATGCCCTCGAGCGTGATCACCTCGCTGCCGCAGATCTGCAACCGCTTGTTGATCACATCCTCGCGCTGGAGCGACTGGAGCACACAGCTCACCACGTCTTGGACGGCGATCGGTTGGAAGCGCGTTTTCCCATCGCCGGGGACGATCATGAACGGCGGAATGCGCGCCAAGCCGGCAAGTGTGTTGATGAACTCGTCGCCGGGACCAAAGATGACCGACGCCTCGAGCACGGTGTACGGCACGCCGCTTGCCATGAGGTAATTCACGCCGCGCCCTTGGGTGTTCGCTAGCGGAAACGGGCGGTTCGGGTCGGCGCCAAGGCCGACAACCGTCACGATGTGCTTGACGCCAGCCGCCTTTGCCGCGTCCACCACGTTGATCGTGCCTTGCGCGTTAACGCGCTCCATGGTGATCTCGCCGCGGTCGCGGTTTACCGCTGCGAGATGCACCACCTTCTCCACGCCTTGCATGGCGCGCTGCACGGCATCGCGATCTGTGACATCGCCGACGATTGGCTCTGCGCCCCACTGCTTCACTTTTGCCGCGCCCTGTTGCGTGCGCACCAAGGCGCGCACGCCCTGCGCGCTGAGCGGCGAGCGCTGCAACGCGCGCAGCGTGTGCCCACCGACGTAGCCGCTTGCTCCTGTGACGAGAATCATGGTCTTGCTCCGAAGGCTTGCAGTGTATGGAGCAAAACTGAAACGCGGCTTAGCTTTGTCACACAGATGTGTGAGGTTGCACAGCTGCGCGCAGCGCCACAAAGTAAGGCGCCAGCAGCTCAAACGCGGAAGTCGGTATGACCGCGCGCCAGCTCTCGGCGAGCAAGTCCGCAACCAGCGGTAAGGGGAGCGTGTGCAGGGTGGAGTCCTCGCGCCAACGCACAACGTCGAGATCGCGCAGCGCCTCTGGCAGGCGGAACCGCAGCGCAGCCAAGACAACCGCGTTCAACTCCTCGGCAACAGCTTGGAGCTGCGCGGTGGCGAGATGCGAGAGCGCAGCGGAAAGCGCAGCGGCCTGCACAAAGCGGCCCACCACTTGTGCGCGCTGCGCGTGAAGATGGGCGAGCAGGTCGCTGCCGTTGTGATGACCGTCTGTTTGCGGCGACGCGCCCGTCCATGTGGGTGGTGCTGCGAGCAGCGATTCGATCTGCGCCACGGCATCGCGCGCGCGCTCCGCGAGGTAAGCAGCCGGCACGCGCGATTGCAACGCTGGCACGCGGCTGAACACGCGCCCGCCGAAGGCAATCCGCAGGCGATAGCCGCTTGGCTGGGCGCGCAGCAACTCCACCGTGTCGAGCAGGTTAGCAGCCGAGACCAGCGTGCTTGCGGAAAGCAGCACGATCTCAGCATGCGTTTGTGCCACCGCGTCCGCAAGGCGCGCGCCAGGGGTGTCTTGCCCCAAGTAGAGCACACCGTAGCCGCGCCGACGCAACAGCAGCGTGAGCAAGAGCAGCCCCACCTCGTGATACTCTTGCGGCGCGCAAGCGGCGATGATGCGCGCCTCGCGCACGGGCGCAGGCGCAGCATTGATCAGCGCCATGAGCCGACGGCGGATGATGTTCGTGACGAAGTGCTCCATGCTTACGTCGAGCGCGCCGCTCGCCCACAGCGTGCCCACCGTGTGGAGCACGGGCTGCACCAACCCTTCACAAACATCTTCCACGGCAAACAAAGAGAACGCCTCGTTGAGGGCTTGGTCAATGCGCTCTTCATCGAACATGCGCGCGCCCGCCAAGATCGCTTCGTGCAGCCGCTGAAACGCGCGCGGAAGATCGGGCGCGGGAGCAGCCGGCTCACTCGGTGCGCTCGCCGCTTGTTGCGCGCGTAGCAGTTGGACCGCTTGGCTGATGCTCAAGCCGCTGTCCACCTGCGCCTTTAGCCAGCGGATGATGGCGATGTCGCGCGCGGAGTAGAGCCGATAGCCGCTCTCGGTGCGCGGCGGGTTGGGGACGCCGTAACGCCGTTCCCAAGCGCGCAACGTAGCCGCTGAGACACCCGTCTGGTGCACCACCGCCTTCACGTTGAAGATCGGCTCGGTGCTGTAATGCTCGAACATACCCGCTAACAAATCTAGCCACTCGTTTAAGCTTTGTCAAATGCCGTTGGTGGGTGTGTATAGCGGCGCAAGGGCGTGATATGCGGCTTGAAAGCGCGCGAAGGCTTCGGTGTAGCGCGCGTGATTCTCCGCGTTGGGCTCGATCACGCTTTGGATGCGCGTGCGTGCGCTGGCGATGGACCAATCGTGATATAGCCCGACGCCCACGCCGCCTGCCACCGCCGCGCCCCACGAGGTCGCCTCGGCGAGCAGCTCGGGGATCAGCAAGGGCACGCCGAGCACATCGGCAAGGATGTGCTGCCAAAGCACACTGCGCGCGCCACCGCCGATGAAGCGCAAGCTGCGCAGTGGCATTTGTGTGCTCAGCGCTTCGAAGATGAGGCGCAGGTTGAAGGCGACGCCTTCGAGCACAGCGCGCTGCATAGCGGCTGCGTCGTGGCTCATGGTTAGCCCCACAAACGCCGCGCGCGCATGCGGATTCCACCACGGGCTGCGTTCGCCGATGAGGTAGGGCAAGAAGAGCAAACCATCGCAGCCAGGCGGCACGCGCGCGAGCGCTTCTTCGGGTTGCGCCTGCATCGCGCGGAGCAGCCACTCACGCGCGCCGCCTGCGGACTGCATCGTGCCCATTGGCACGTAGCGATCAGCTTGGAGGGCGTGGAAGGTGAAGGTGCGCTGCTGCGGATCGAGGAGGGGTTGTGGCGCCGTGAAAGCGATCCATGCGGAGGTGCCCAACACGCAGTAAGGCTCGCCATCGGCAACACAGCCCGCGCCGACCGTTGCACATGCGCCATCGCCGCCGCCGATCACCACAGGCGTCCCCTCCGCCAACCCCGTGGCTTCGGCAGCTTCGCGCGTCACTGTGCCCACGACGCTCGATGAAGGATGCAGGGCTGGCAATTGGCTCCGCTCAAGCTCAAGCTGAGCAATGAAGTCCTCACACCACGTGCGCGTGTGCAAGTCGAACAAGTTCGTGCCCGAGGCGTCGGAATAATCCGTAACGTATTGCCCCGTGAGACGCAGCACCACGTAATCCTTAGCGGTGAGGAAACTGCGCGCTTGTTGAAACACCTCAGGCTGATGACGTTTAAGCCAGAGGATTTTTGCGGCGGAATATGCTGGGCTAATGCGATGGCCCGTGCGCTGGTACACCGCCTCTGGGGTACATCGTTCTGCGATGAAGGCAGCTTCTTCTGTGGCGCGCTGATCCGCCCAAATGATCGCCGTGCGCAAGGGCACGCCGCGGTTATCCACTGCAACCACGCCCATCATCTGCCCGCTGAAGGTCACCGCAGCGATGTTGCGCGGAGCGACGTGAGTCTGCGCCAGCAACGCGCGCGTTGCATTGCACACCGCGCGCCACCAATCGCTGGGGTCTTGTTCTGCCCAGCCGGGCTGAGGGTAATGCACGGGGTAAGGTTCAAGATGCCCTGCTACCCAATGCCCTTGCTCGTCGAAGAGGTTCGCCTTGTTGCCCGTCGTGCCGAGATCGTGTGCGAGGATGTAGCGCATGCACTGAAGTATGGCACGCCCAGGCGCGCCGCGGGTGAGGTGTTTGCATATCAGGCGCGCGCTTTGCGCGACCGCGATGACTTGCGGCTGGATTGGCTTGTGCGCTTAGCTTTGCTGCTCGGGCTGCGCTTGCGCGCGCGGCCCATTGCCACCGTGCGCCGCGTGGTGGACTTGGATTCGGTGTTATCTTTGGCGCTCGTCTCAGCATCACCGGCTGTGGCGCCCTCGGCGCTCGCTGACGGAGCAAACTCATCGTCCTCCATGCCTTCTTCGCCGAAGAGGTCACCGAGTTCCTTCTCGATGCGCTCGGGGTCTTCGCCGCGTTCGAGCCGGGAGACGATCTCCTCGAACTCAGGCCCCATGTCCTCGCCGGTTTCCTCCGCCATGCGGCGCATCAGCCGCCCAAGGGCACGAGGGTTGTTTTCGTCAATCCCTTCAAGCTCGTTCAGCAGGTCGTCGCTTAATCCGTCCTCGCTGCTGGTGCTGCCATGGCGCATGACGCGCACGCGCGAGACCAATCGCTTGAGCTTTCGGCTGCCGCAATACTCGCAGCGCGCCTCTGCCTCGTTCACTGCAGAAAGGCTGCGCCAGAAGATGCTCACCTTGCGCCCACAGTTCAAACAGCGATACTCGTAGATCGGCATAGGCGGCTGAGAGCGGGCGACGGGATTTGAACCCGCGACCTTCTGCTTGGAAGGCAGACGTGCTACCCCTGCACCACGCCCGCAGAGAACGCAACCCCCATTGTACGCCAATCTGCGCGCGGGAAACACATCCGCGTTTCTCACTTGTCGAAGCGCTCTATCTGCGCACGTGCGCGTAAACGCGCCATCCACTCCTCAAGCGCAAGCTGCTGGGCATGCACCCAGTCTGCCTCGTCGAGCGGTCGTGTGGCACGCTCGATCACGGTGATGATGTGAAAGCCGACGGGGCTACGCACTACGTCGCTGATCTCGCCAGGCTGAAGCGCGAAGGCGGCTTCTTCGATCTCAGACCACAGCACGGTTTGCCCGTTGCGCGTGAACCAGCCCAGGTCGCCCCCTGTTGCGCGCGTGCTCTCGTCGAGCGAAAGCGTGCGCGCGAGCGCATCGAAGCGCGCGCCGTTGCGCAGTTGTTGGAGCACGCGCCGCGCCTCAGCTTCGCTGCCAAGCAGGATGTGCGCCGCGTGCACATACTCCGCCGTGCGCGGGAGATCGGCAAGCACGCGCTCGCGCAGCGCGTTGGCGAGCAAGTCGAAGTAGATGTGTCGGCGCAAGGCCTGCTCGGTGTAGCCGATGCTGCTCAGCCAAGCACGAAACGCAGCTACGCCACCGGCGCGCTCGCGGGCAAACGCAAGCTCCTCGTCCACCTGCTGCTCTGTGATGACAACGCCGAGCCGTTGCGCTTCTTGCTCAAGCAACGCCTCCTCGATCAGCGTCTCAAGCGCCGCCTCGCGCAATGCCGCCAACGTTTGCGCATCGGTCGGGTCTTCAAGCGCGAAGCGCGCGCGCTGCACTTCCGCCTCGAGCGCTTCGCGCGTGATCGGCTGTCCATTCACGCGCGCGATGATGTTGCTCGGCGTCGGCGTGAGTGTGGGTGCTGGCGTGGGCACGGGCGTTGGTTGCTGCAACACCAGCGTCAATTGCACGGTGGGCGTGGGAACTGCACCAGGGCTTACAGTGCACGCGCTGAGCAACAGCCACGCTCCTCCCACGAACACAATGCGCCAACTGCGTAGCATCTTCACGTCACCTCGTCCCAATTCGGCCCGCTGGCGACATCTGCCTTCAGCCGCACGCTGAGCGGGAACGCGCGCTCCATTTCTTCGCGGATCAGCGCCTTTGCAGCCTCAAGCTCGGTCGGCGGGCAATCGAACACAAGCTCGTCGTGCACTTGGAGCGTCATGCGGCATTGGAAGCCCTCCTCCTGAAGGCGGCGATGAATGCGGATCATGGCGATCTTGATGATGTCCGCGGCGCTGCCCTGCACAGGGTGATTGATCGCCTCGCGCTCGGCGCGGCGGCGCAACTGCTCGTTGGTGTCCTTGGCACGCAGCTCGGGGAAGTAACGCCGACGCCCAAGGACAGTCTCGACGTAGCCTTGCTCGGCAGCCATGCGCTTGGTGGCGTCGAGCCATTGCTTGACTTTAGGGAAACGCGCGAAGTAGCGATCAATAAAGGCTTGCGCCTCGCTCACGCTCATGCCTGTGTTTTGCGAGAGCGCATAGGCGCCCATGCCATAGGCGATGCCGAAGTTGATGCGCTTCGCGTTGTTGCGCTGCATCGGCGTCACCTCGCTCAGCGGGACACCGTAGATCACGCTCGCGGTAGCTGCGTGAATGTCTTCATCGCGCGCGAAGGCTGCCTTCAACGTGGGGTCGTCGGCGAGGTGCGCCAAGATGCGCAGCTCCACCTGCGAATAGTCGGCGCTGATCAGCCGCCAGCCTGGGCGCGGCACAAACGCCTTGCGCACACGGCGCCCCATCTCGGTCTTGACCGGGATGTTCTGAAGATTGGGGTTTGAGGAAGAAAGCCGCCCCGTGACGGTGCCCGTTTGGTTGAAATCGGTGTGGATGCGCCCGGTGTGTGGGTTGACCAACTTCGGCAGCGCCTCGACGTAAGTGCCCAACAGCTTAGCGAGTTCGCGGTGCTCCAGCAGGTAGGGGATGATGGGATGTTTGTCGCGCAGCGCTTCAAGCACCTCGGCAGAGGTGGAGTAAGCGCCGCTACTCGTCTTCCAGGCGCCTTGCGTGGGCAAGCCGAGCTTGCCGAAGAGCACATCGCTGAGCTGCTTGGGCGAGTTGATGTTGAAGGCGACACCCGCGATCTCGAAGATCGTGCGCTCCAACTCGCGCAGGCGCATCGTGATCTCCTGCGCCAGCGCCCCCAAGTAGCGCACGTCCACGGCAACGCCCGCCATCTCCATGTCCACTAACACGTGGATCAGCGGCACTTCCACCTCGTAGAACAGGCGCTCCTGATTGCGCTCGCGCAGCAACGGAGTGAGCACGTCCACGAGGCGAAACGTTGCGTCGGCGTCAGCAGCGGCGTATGGCGCAAGCACCTCCAGCGGCACCTCAAGCATGGAGCGCTGTTGCTTGCCTCTGCCGATCAGCTCGGTGATCTCGGTCATTTGCCAGCCGAAGTAGCTGTATGCCAGCGACTTCAGCCCCAAGCTGCGCCCGCCCGGCTCACACAGATGCTGCGCGATCATTGTGTCGAAGATCGGGCGCGGCAAGGCAACGCCAGCTTGTGCCAACGCCTCGAGGTCAAACTTGGCGTTGTGCGCTGCAAGCTGCACTTCAGGACGCATCAGCGCAAAGCGAATTGGCTCGAATTTTGGCGAGCGTGGGTCGAGCGTCCACGCAGCGCCCTGCACGGGCACATACCATCCCTCGCCCGCGCGCACGCAGAACGAAAGCCCGATCAGTTCGCCGTTCAGCGGATCGGCGGCGCTGGTTTCGGTATCGAACGCGATGCGCTGCGCGTGATGCAGTGCAGCGAGGAGCGCGCGGTAGTCTTCATCGCTGCGCACAAGGCGCGCACGCGTGGGCGCGCCAGGCTTCGACAATGGCTGGCTGACCGCTAGCGCGCCGAACAAGCCCATTTGCTGCGGCTCTGCGTCTTGCGGTCTCGAAGCGGGCACGAGGCTACGGCGCAGCTCTTCAAAGCGCTTGGCGCTCGTGTTGAAGCTTAGCTCCTGAAAGAGGCGATTGATGCGATCGACGTTCAGGCGGCTCAGGTCCGCGCGACATGCTTCCCAGTCCACTGTGAGCGGCACGTCCGTTCTGATGGTCGCCAGGGCGCGGCTGAGATACGCGCTTTCACGCCCTTGTTCGAGCAGCGCGCGCACACGCTTGGGTTCAACTTGGTCGAGGTGCGCGTAGATGCCGTCGAGCGAGCCGAATTGCTGGAGCAATTGCTGCGCGGTCTTCTCGCCGATGCCGCGCACGCCGGGGATGTTGTCGCTGGCGTCGCCGACCAACGCCTTGAAATCCACCACTTGGTCTGGGCGCACGCCAAGCGCGGCTTGGACGCCGGCTTCGTCATAGAGCGTGGTGTCCTCGAAGCGCTGCCTCGAGGCGAGCACTTTGATTGCTGGGGAGACAAGTTGCAGCGCGTCGCGGTCGCCTGTGACGATGATCACCTCGAACCCCTCGCCGCTGGCGCGGCGCGCGAGCGTGCCGATCACGTCGTCGGCTTCGTAGCCCTCAGCAGTGAAAACGGGGATCTCGAAGGCGTTAACGATCTGCTGGATGCGGCGCATTTGCGCGGCGAGGTCATCGGGCATTTTGTCGCGCGTGGCTTTGTACTCGGCGTAGAGGTCATCGCGGAAACTGCGCCCGACGTCGAAGGCGATGGCGATGTAGTCGGGCTGAAGCTCGCGCCACACCTTGAGCAGCATGTTGGTGAAAGCGTACACCGCGCCGGTCAGCTCCACGCGCCCATCGGGATGCGTGACGGCAAGCGGCTCGCCCTTGGTGTTGAGCATGGCGTAGTAGGCGCGGTATGCCAGCGCGTGGCCGTCCAGCAGCACCAAACGGGGGCGCGTGCGTGAGAGCTCTGCCATCGTTCAGCGCGTGCCCACAGCGAACACCTCGCGCTGGAAGAACCACGCGAAGGGCAACCAGTTGAAAGCGATGTGGCGCAGGGCATTCAGCACTACGCCCTCATCACGGTGTTGTGGCGGCGTGTCGAGCCATACGCGCACCTCACGGAAACCAGCGCGCTTGAGATAACGCCGCAGGCGCAGCATGTCTTGCTCGTTGACGTGCACCTCGGTGTTGATCGCGACGTTGAGCGCACGGGGGTTTTTGGGATAACGCGCGCCCTGCCCCATCAGCGTGCGCACCAAGCGAACGACGGGGTAGGCATAGGCGTCGTACCAACGATTAGGCGCGGTGTGGATCACGATCTTGCCGCCTGGGCGCAACACGCGATGCGCCTCGCGCAAGCAGCGCTCCAGCTCCCACGGGTGCAAGTGCTCCACCACGTCGAAGAGCAACACGCGGTCAAAGCGCGCGTCGGCGAAGGGCAAGGCTTTGGCGTCGGCGCGCGCGATGCCGTAGCTGCCCTGTTCGTGCTGCATGATGCGTCGCGTGAGCTGGACAGCAGCGCGCGAGTAATCCACACCGAAGGCATGCGCGCCAAGCCGCGCCACATGGCGCACGATCTCGCCACGCCCACAGCCGACATCGAGCACCCACATGCCTGGCTGCACTTCTGCAAAGGCAAAAGCTTGGCGCAACCGCCGCGAGAGATGTTCGCCCTCAGTTTTCAGAAACTCGTCGTAGCCCTCGCAGGCGGTAAGGAAATACGCTTCGTCGTACAAATCTGGCGGCAGGGGCGCCTGCTGTTGCGGCTGCCGTTCGCGCGTCATCAACTTGGGGTTGAGTATAGCGCGCGCGTTTTGCGCAGCGTCAAAGCAAGATCGCCATAATAGGCGTAGAATCTGCATCACAATGCGCATCGCCATTGCAGCAGACCATGGCGGCTTTGCCCTCAAGACGCAGCTCGTCGAGCAGCTCCGCGCGGAGGGCTACGAGGTGCTCGACCTCGGCGCCTACAGCGCTGAGCGTTCTGATTACCCCGACTTCGCGCGCGCGGTGGGGCTTGCGCTTCAAGAGGGGCGCGCCGAGCGCGGCATCCTCATCTGCGGCAGTGGCGTCGGCGCGACGGTTGCAGCCAACAAAATGCGCGGCATCCGCGCCTGCGTGTGTCACGACACCTACTCCGCCCATCAAGGCGTCGAGCACGACGACATGAATGTGCTCGTGCTCGGCGGGCGCGTGATCGGCATCGCTTTAGCCCTCGAGATCGCGCGCGCCTTCCTCAGCGCCCGCTTTAGCAACGTGGACCCGTATCTTTCGCGGCTTCGCAAAGTCCAACAAATGGAAGCGGATCTCAAAACGTGAGCCTGCGCGGAAGCCGCTTGTTTGAACCTTGTTGAGGGATGTGCGACCATGAACGAGCAGAATCACAACCCCACGGTTGCCGTGCAACGCTACGGTCAAAGCCTGTGGTACGACAACATCCAGCGCAGCCTGATCACCAGCGGCGAACTACAAACGCTGATCGACGAATATGGCGTGCTCGGCTTGACCTCAAACCCGACCATCTTTGAGCGCGCCATCACCACAACCACAGATTACGATGAGGCGATCGCTCGCCTCGTCCAGCAAGGCGCCGACACCCAAACCATCTACGAGGCTCTCGCCATTGCGGATATCCAAGCGGCAGCAGATGTGCTCGAGCCGATCTTCGAGCAAACCAACGGCGTGGACGGCTATGTGAGCCTGGAGGTCTCGCCGTTGCTGGCGCACGACACCGAAGGCACCGTGCGCGAGGCTCAGCGCCTATTTCAAGCGGTTGGGCGCAAGAACTTGATGATCAAAGTGCCCGCCACCCGCGAGGGCCTGCCTGCGATCCAGCGCCTGATCGCCGAAGGGGTGAACGTCAACGTCACGTTGATCTTCTCGCTGGAGCGCTACGAAGCAGTGGCGCGCGCTTACCTCGCCGGGTTGAAGGAGCGCCTGGCACAAGGCAAGCCGTTGGATGTCGCCTCGGTGGCGTCGTTCTTCGTCAGCCGCGTGGATACGCTGGTGGATAAGCAGCTCGACGAGAAAATCGCCGCGCTGCCTGAGTCGGCGACCGAAGAACGCGCTCGCCTGCAAGCGCTGAAGGGAAAAGCCGCCATCGCTAACGCTAAGCTCGCCTACGCGATCTTCGAGCGCTTGTTCAACGAGCCAGAATTCCGCGAGCTTGCTGCACACGGCGCGCGCCCACAGCGCTTGCTCTGGGCAAGCACCAGCACTAAAAACCCCGCTTACAAAGACACCTATTACGTCGAGGCACTGATCGGCAAGGACACGGTGAACACCGTGCCGCCCGCAACCCTCAAAGCCTTCCGCGATCACGGCGTGGTCGCGCCCACACTACACGAGGGCTTAGATGAGGCGCGCCGCGTGATGGCGGAGCTGGAAGCCGTCGGCATCAACATGGCAGCGGTGATGGAAAAACTCGAAGCCGACGGCGTGCGCTTGTTCGCTGAGTCGTTCGAGTCGCTCTTCAAAGGCATCGAGCAGCGCCGCGCAGCGGTGCTCGCGCGCGGCGAAGCGAGCGGCATTAACTCGGCGCTCGGCTATGTCGAGGAGCTGGTCAAGATGCACGCCGCAAGCCGCATCTGGCAGCGCGATGTGCAGTTTTGGACGAGCGAGCCAGACCACATCAAGATCATCGCCAACCGCCTAGGCTGGCTCTCCGTCGCAGAGACGATGCTGGGCAAAGTGGGCGAACTTGTCGCCTTCCGCGATGAGTTGCTCGCGCGTGGGTTGACCGACGCCGTGGTGCTCGGCATGGGCGGCAGCTCGCTCGCGCCCGATGTGCTGCGGGCGACGTTCGGCGCGCAGGAGCGCGGGTTGCGCATCCACGTGCTCGACACCACCGACCCCACCACCGTGCGCCTGCTGGAGCAGCAGCTCGATCTGAGCAAGACGCTCTTCATCGTCGCCAGCAAATCCGGCGGCACGCTCGAGGTGAACGCCTTCTACAAGTACTTCCGCGCGAAAGCCGACGAGCAACTGGGCGAAGCTGCTGGCACGCACTTCGTCGCCATCACCGACGAGGGCACCTCGCTAGAGCAACTCGCACAAGAAGAGAAATTCCTGCGCACCTTCATCAACCCCAGCGACATCGGCGGGCGCTACTCCGCGCTCTCCTACTTCGGGCTAGTGCCAGCAGCGCTGCAAGGGCTTGACGTGGAGCGCTTGCTCCGGCGTGGCGTCCAAATGATGCAGTGGTGCAAGCCAGATAGCGCGATCAACCCCGGGCTTTACCTCGGCGCGATCCTCGGCGGCATGGCGCTGAACGGGCGCGACAAGGTCACCTTCATCCTCTCGCCGCAAATCTACACTTTCGGCTACTGGCTGGAGCAGCTCCTTGCGGAGAGCACGGGCAAGCGCGAGCGCGGCATTGTGCCCGTTGAAAGCGACCTCACCTACAAGGGACATCCCGTCGTCGCGCCCGAAGCAGTGCCGATGCTCAGTGAGGATCGCCTGTTCGTGTACATCCGCCTCGCCGACGATCACACCAACGACGCACTGGTGGACGCCATCCGCCGCGCAGGGCGCCCGCTGATCGTGCTCACCCTCAACGACGCTTACGACCTCGGCGCCGAGTTCTTCCGCTGGGAATTCGCCACTGCTGTTGCTGGCATGGTGATCGGCGTGGATCCGTTCGACGAGCCGAACGTCACCGAGAGCAAGATCAACACGCGCCGCTTGCTCGATGGCTACGAGAAAACCGGCGCCTTCGAGAACGAGCAGACAAGCCGTTCTCCGATGGCGCAGCTCAACAAGTTCCTGCGGCAAGCGCAACCAGGCGACTACGTGGCGATCCAAGCCTACCTGCCCTACACCGAAAGCGTGGCGGACATGCTGGCGCAGATTCGTGCGCGCATCCGCGAGCGCACAGGGGTACCTGTAACGCTTGGCTACGGTCCACGCTTCTTGCACAGCACAGGACAGCTGCATAAAGGCGGCGCCAACAACGTGCTCGCGCTCCAGCTCACCTACGACCCAAGCGAAGAGACGCTGATCGCAGGCGAGCCATTCTCCTTCGCCACCATCATTCGCGCCCAAGCGCTGGGTGATTTCGAGTCGCTTCAGGCACATGGGCGCCGCGTGATGCGCCTGCACCTCGGGCGCGATGTGGAAGCTGGCTTGCAAAAAGTGCTGCGCGCGCTCGGCGGCACAAGCAGTGCTTCAACGCCGCGCCGCCGCAGAAAAAGGGCATAACCCTTAGCCCGCTTCCTTGCCTCACAACACCGAACACCCTTGAACGATCGCTTCAACCCCTGCTTAGCTAAGGAGCATCAATCATGCAAATCGGTTTATTTGGTCTTGGACGCATGGGCGCCAACATGGCGCGCCGTTGGCATCGTGATGGACACGATGTTGTGGTCTGCAACCGCAGCCCTGGCCCCGTGGACCAGCTCAAAGCGGAAGGCATCCGCGGCGTCTACACACTCGAAGAGCTAGTGGCCGCGCTCACGCCGCCACGTGCTATCTGGGTCATGGTGCCGAGCGGCGAGCCAACAGAAACGGTAATCCGCCGTTTGCTCGATCTGCTCTCGCCAGACGACGTGATCGTGGACAGCGGCAACAGCAACTGGAAAGACAGCAAGCGCCGCTACGAGGAATGCAAGGCGCGCGGCATTCACTTCATGGACCAAGGCACCAGCGGCGGCATCTGGGGCTTGCAGAACGGCTACTGCCTGATGATCGGCGGCGACGAGCCGATCTTCCGCCGCCTCGAGCCAGCGTTCAAGTCCTTAGCGCCCGACGGCAAGCACTACTTGCACTGCGGACCTGCCGGCGCAGGGCACTTCGTCAAGATGGTGCACAACGGCATCGAATACGGCATGATGCAAGCCTACGCCGAGGGCTTCGAGATCATGGAGAAAAGCGAGTTCAACCTCAAGCTCGACCAGATCGCTTGGGTGTGGACGAAGGGCAGCGTGGTGCGCTCATGGCTGCTCGAGCTGCTCGCCGATGCACTCCGCGAAGACCCCAAGCTCGAGCGGGTGGTCGGCTACGTCGAAGACTCGGGTGAGGGACGCTGGACTGTGCAGGCAGCAATTGACGAAGATGTGCCCGCGCCGACGATCACGCTGGCGCTGTACCAGCGTTTCATCTCGCGCCAAAAGGAATCGTTCGCCGCAAAAGTGCTTGCGATGATGCGCAAGGGCTTCGGCGGTCACGCGGTCAAGCTGCGCGAGTCGTGAGCCGTTCATCTAAGCAGCCATGTTCGGCAAGAAACCCGAGCCTTGCGTCATGGTGATCTTCGGCGCCTCAGGCGACCTCACCTATCGCAAGCTCATCCCAGCGCTCTATGACCTCGTCGCGGATGAGCTGCTGCCGCCTGAGTTCGCCATGATCGGCTTCGCGCGCAAGCCGAAAACCGACGAGTCCTTCCGGCAAGAGATGCGCGCGGCAGTGGCGGAGTTCTCGCGGCGCAAGCCCATTGACGACCGCACGTGGGAGCGCTTTGCACGGGCACTGCACTACCAGCAGGGCGATTACGGCAACCCCGAGGACTATCGCGTGCTCTGCCAGCGGCTTGAAGCCATTGACCGCGCCCACGGCAGCCGCGGCAATCGCCTGTATTACCTCGCCACGCCGCCAGAGGTGTACAACACCATCATCGAGCACGTCGGCTCTACGCTTTGCCCAGAACGCGAAGGGAGCTGGGCGCGCATCATCGTCGAGAAGCCGTTCGGACACGACCTCGCCTCGGCGCGCGCGCTCAACGAGCACCTGCACCGCTGGTTCCGCGAGGATCAGATCTACCGCATTGACCACTACCTCGGCAAAGAGACGGTGCAGAACATCTTGGTCTTCCGATTCGCCAACGGCATCTTCGAGCCGATCTGGGACCGGCGCTACGTGGACCACGTGCAAATCACCGTGGCGGAGAGCATCGGCATCGGAAACCGCGGCTCGTACTACGAAAACGCGGGCGTGATCCGCGACATCATGCAGAACCACATGTTGCAGCTCGTCGCGCTAACGGCAATGGAGCCGCCAGCGGAGTTCACCGCAGACGCTGTGCGCAACGAGAAAGTCAAGGTGCTCAAAGCCCTGCGCGTGGACACCAGCCGCGGCGATGGTACGGTGCGCGGGCAGTATGGCCCCGGCGTTGTGAACGGGCAGTTCGTGCCCGGCTACACCCAAGAGGAAGGCGTCGCGCCAGACTCAACCACCGAGACCTACCTTGCTATGAAGCTGCTGATCGAGAACTGGCGCTGGGCGGGCGTGCCGTTTTACGTGCGCAGTGGCAAGCGATTGCCCAAGCGCGTCACCGAGATCGCCATTCAGTTCAAAATGCCACCGCTGCTCCTCTTCAGCCAGCGCACCGCAAGCGAGATTCAGCCCAACCTGCTGGTGCTCAACATCCAGCCCGATGAGGGCATCTCGCTCCACTTCGGCGCGAAAGTGCCCGGCAGCGGCGAGAACATCCAGCAGGTGGTGATGGATTTCAAGTACGGCTCCTCGTTCAAAACGCCCGCGCCCGATGCTTACGAGCGCCTGCTGCTCGACGCGATGCTCGGCGACGGCACGCTCTTCACGCGCAGCGACGAGGTGGAAGCTGCATGGTCGCTCATCACACCTGTGATCGAGCGCTGGCAGGCAGGCGGCGGCTCGTTCATCGAGCTGTATCGCGCCGGCACGTGGGGACCGAAGCAAGCCGATGACTTCATCGCTGCCGATGGGCGCGCGTGGCGCAAGCTATGAGCACAGTCTCCGCTCCGCTGGTCGTCTTCCTCAACGACGCGCAGACATACACACTGCACATTGTGCCTTCCGCCGAAGCGCTCGCTGAGCTTGCGGCGAAAGCGGTGGTCTTCACAGCGCAGAAAGCGCTTGAGCGGCGCGGGGTGTTCCACTGGGCGCTCAGCGGTGGGAGCACCCCGCGTGCCCTTTACGCGCGGCTCGCTCAAGCGCCGCTCGCCTCACAAGTTCCCTGGGAACACGTGCACGTGTGGTGGGGCGACGAGCGCAACGTGCCCGCAGATCACGCCGAAAGCAACTACCGCATGGCGCACGAAGCGCTGCTTGCGCACGTGCCCATCCCGCAAGCACACGTGCATCGCGTGCACACCGAACTCGGCGCCGAACAAGCCGCTGACCATTACGAAGCAGAGTTGCGCGCTGTCTTCGGCTTGGACAAGGCCCCCTCCGAGCAAGCGCCTCACGAAGCCGCACGACCGCGTTTTGACCTCATTTTGCTCGGCATGGGTGATGACGGTCATACTGCGTCGTTGTTCCCACGCACAGCAGCGCTGCATGAGCAAACGCGCTGGGTGGTCGCCAACCCTGTGCCCCAGCTCAACACCACGCGCATCACCTTCACGTATCCGCTCATCAACGCTGCCGACACAGTGATCTTCTTAGTGAGCGGAACGAGCAAAGCGGCTGCCCTTCAGCGCGTGTTGCTCGGCGCGTGGCAGCCCGAAGACTTGCCCGCGCAGGGCGTAGCGCCTTTCACGGGCAAACTGATGTGGATGGTGGATGCCGCCGCAGCCGCGCCGCTCTCCAGCGATCCTTCAGCGCTGGCGCGCGAGGCTATTTATCGGCGATGGGGATAGAGCGCGCCTCTCGCTGCGCGCGCATCAGCGCAGGACGCACGCGCCGCACCACAAACACAGCTGCGAAGGCGATGAAGCCAACGCCCAACGTGGCAAGGGTGAGGTTCTGGTAGGTCTTGAGGAACTCGACGACGAGCTGCCAATTCTGCCCAAGCATCATCCCCGCATACGCGAGCACGCCCGACCAAATCGCCGAGCCGCCCACAGTGAAGGCGAGGAAGCGCGCGAAGTGCATGCGGTGCATCCCTGCCGGGATGGAGATCAAGCTGCGGATCAGCGGGATCAACCGCCCAACGAAGACGATGATCTCGCCGTAGCGGTCGAACACGCTCAGCGCGCGGTGAATATCCTGCACCGAGATCCCGATCCAACGACCGTAGCGCTCGATGAAGCGCAACAGCACGGCTTGATTCACCCAAAGCCCGATGTAGTAGAGCACAACAGCGCCGAGCACCGAGCCAAAGGTGCCCGCGATCCACACGCTGAAAAACTCAAATTTGCCCTCGCCCGCGAGAAAGCCGGCAAGTGGCATCACGACTTCAGAGGGGATGGGCGGGAAGACGTTCTCGATGAACATGATGAGGGCAATGCCCACGTACCCCAACCACAGCATCACCTGCTCGATAAGTGTTGCTAACTGCTCCAACATGAAGCCCTCTCCTCAGAGCAAGCATACCACGCCGAGGGCGCATCAGCCCGTGCCGAACTGGCGGTCGCCAGCATCGCCCAAGCCAGGCACGATGTAGCCCTTGTCGTTCAGCCGCTCATCGAGCGCCACGAGGAAGATCTGCACATCGGGATGCGCCTCGCTCAGCCGGCGCACTCCTTCCGGCGCGCCAATTAGCCCCACAAACTTGATGCGTTGCGCTCCCCAACGCTTGAGGATGTCCACAGTAGCAGCAGCACTGCCGCCTGTCGCAAGCATGGGGTCAAGCACGAGGCACACTTGGACCGTCGGGTGCACGGGGAGTTTGTTGTAGTACTCCACCGGGCGCAGGGTGCGCTCATCGCGGTACAAGCCGATGTGCCACACTTCTGCCTGTGGCAACATCTCCAGCGCGCCCTCGACCATGCCCAGCCCAGCGCGCAGGATGGGGATCAAGCCAATGTTGTCCGCGAGCTTCTTGCCCACGGTTTCGCCGATGGGCGTGGTGATCGGCACGTCAATCGTGGGCAGGTCGGCAGTGGCTTCTACGACGAGCATGGCTGCCAACTCGCGCACCACTTCGCGGAACTTCTTCGGCTCGGTGGCTTGATTGCGGAGAATGGTGAGTTTGTGCTGCGCGAGGGGGTGCGAGAAGATGTGCAATTGCGGTACCATGGTTGCGTCCTCTTGCGAGGGTTTTCAGCATTGTACTTGACGGCGCACCAAGCGTTCCCCCACACAACCTGTGAACGCTCATCTCGCCTGAAGGATGCCCCTGCCCGCAGGCGTATAATGCGCGCAGTCTAGGCAGAAAAACTCTCTTCGCAGGGACCACTTCGCGTGATACATCGGCAAACCCAAACGGCAGAATACTGGAACGCTTTCGCGATCACCGCACAGGACATCGAGTTTATCTACGGCTACATCCTGGAGGCGAATCGCCCTGTTCCTGCGCAGGAGTTGGCGCTAGCGCTGATGCGCCACCGCGTGGAACAAGAGGCTGCGCAGATTCGCCGCCAGCTCAGCACGCACAGGATCTATCAGCCGAAGCAGACCTACGCCGAGGGCGAGTGGCTTGCTTTCCCAGCATTGCAATTCGCCATTGGGCGCGTGGTGCGCGTGCGTCGCGGCAACAACCCAGCGATCGGCGACTTCGACGTGATCGAAGTGGAGATGTCGAACGGGAAACGGCGCCAATTCGCTGCGCGCTACCCACGCACGCACCGCCTCAACGAGGAGGATTTCACAGTTCTGCTCGACGAAAAGCCGATCAAGCCCCCCGAGGCGTTGTATCGCGCTTATGGCGAGCGCGTCACGGTGTTGCTGAACAACGCCCTCGCACAACATGCCGACTTCGTGCGCATTGGCGAGGGCTGGTTCTTGCGCGCGCTGCTTGTCGAGATCAGCGTGGGACACCTGAACCTCGCCGAAGCTCTCCTCGACATGATGGGCGGCGGCCCCCTTTCCACCACCGAGATCCTGCGCGAGCTACAGTTGGCGGCTGATGCGCCGAAGAGCGTGCTAGAAGCATCGCTCAACGTCGCGCTCTACAGCGACGCGCGCTTCGTGGAGGTGGGCATTGGACGCAAGCCGATGTGGTTTTTGCGTCGGCTGCAACCCCGCGAGGTGAGTGAGCCACCACTAGTGCTGCGCCCCCTTGCGTTCGATGGCGCAGTCGCGCTTGACCCCGCGCTCGTGGCGCTGGCACGCGAGCTCGACGACGAGTGGGAGTTTCAGCCCGGCGAAGAACGCCCCGCAGAGCGCGCCACGTTGATCCTCACCCCAGCACATCGCCTCGCAGGCACATTAGGATGGAATCGCAGCATGGCGGGGGTGCTCCCCAGCAGCACGAAGCCCTTTGCCGCCCTGCGCCTCATCGATCAAGCGACAGGCGAGTCGTTTACAGCCTGGCTCTCCCAAGAGGGGCGCTACCTTTGGGGATTGAGCCGCTGGTACGCCAAACATGATTTGCAACCAGGGGCTTACATCGAGTTGAAGCGCGGCAAATCGCCTGAGGAGTGGGTGTTGAGTTATCGCCAACAGCGTCCTCATCGCGAGTGGGTGCGCGTTGCAAGTATCCAGGACGGCCGCCTGGTGCTTGACACCGCCCAGCGCACCGTCAACAGCGAGCTAGACGACTTGATGACGGTATTCCTCGACGCGCCGCAGGCGATCCTCGAATGGCGGGCGACGCGCCGCTACACAGTGGCGCAAGCTGTGCAAGAAGCCTTCGCAGCGCTAAGCGCGCTGAGCGTGCAGGGCAACGTGCACGCGCGCACGCTATACGCCGTGGTGAACCTCATGGTGCGCACCTCGCCGCGCAGCGTGTTTGCAGCCTTGAGCACTAACCCGCGCTATGCCCCTCTGGGGGATAACTACTGGCGCTACGTCGAGCGTTAACCTACAAAGGAGCATGCCCATGAAGTTGACGCGCATCAGCGAAACAACGCGCTTCCAGGTCGATTTCGACTGGTTCGCGCAGCAGGGGCAAGATGTGAGCGTGCTGCTGGCGCGTTATCTCCCTCCCGAGCAACAGGCCCAACTGGCTGCCGCCGCGATGGAGACGCTGGACTTCGTGGATGAGCGAACAGGCGAGGTGTACACTGTGCCGCGCGCTGTGCAGCTCGTGCGCGAGTATTGCGCCAACGATCCCACCTTCCTTCATGCCGGGCTGCCCATCACAGAAGCCGTGTTCCGGCTGTTCTTGCTCAACGCCAACCGCCCCATGAGCGCTGCTGAGATCGCTGCCTACATTGGGTGCAAGACCAGCGAGGTGATCGCGCGGTTTGGCGGGCGCGTTGTTTATAATGGGATCAAGCCCATTGCAGATTAAGCCCCCGTAGCTCAACTGGATAGAGCGGAGCACTTCTAATGCTTGGGTTGTGAGTTCGAGTCTCGCCGGGGGCGTTTACTTTTTTAAGGCTGGGGCGTGGGGGTAAAGTGCGGCGTTGGGGTTGGCGTGGGCGAACGCGCTGCCGCGCGGCGTGCCGCGCGCCAGTAGCACGGCTCAAAATCCGCGCCTGCAATGATGCGGTATCGCGGCCCCTCAGGGTTTGGCGCGCGCACAATGTTCTCATCGCTCACACCCAACGCGCGCTGTAGCTGTGGCAACGCGCTCCCTTTCGCGCTCGTGGTGAAATCGTAGATCACCGTGCGCGAGTACACCTGCTCCGCTGGCTGCACGTGGACCACAGCGAAGCCAAGTTCGCGCAACCGCGCAGCCGCCACAACGCCAAAGTCGGCATAGCGCGTGCCATTCCATATCTCAACCGTGGTCGGCATCACTTGTTGGTTTGCGGAGGCACCGAGCGCGCGTTCCACGAAGCGCGGCACAGCATCGCGGTCTGTGATCACAAGCACAGAGCCGAGCTGAGGCAAAGTTTTTGAGGTCATGCCGACCTCGTCGAGGTAAGCGCTGCGAATGGCAGCCTCATCAAACTTGCCCGCAAGTTGGGCTAGCGACAACATTTGCTCTATTGTGAGGTTTGTCTTGACGTTCGCGCCGAGCTGCGTGATGAGCGTCGGGAGGCGAGTGAGCAACGTGACGGGATCAGCAGCCGCTTTGCGATAGAGCGCGCGGAGCAACTGCTGGGTGCGTCGTGTGCGGTCAAGGTCGCCACCAGGCACACCTGTGCGCGCACGCACGTAGGCCAGCGCCTGCAACCCGTTGAGGCGATACACTCCAGGACGCGGCAGGTTGATCGTCAAGGTCGGCACCGCTTGCCCCACTGCCCAAACCTCGCCCGTGAACGTGTTGGTGTACGGCGCAGTCACAGTGAAAGGCTGTGTCTCATCTGCGGGCACGTAGTAAGGATCAGCAGGGAAGACATGGTAGAGCGGACACGTCGCAACAACTTCCACACCGCCGAGCGCGTTCACCGCACGCACGAACCCGAAGAAGTTCACCACGACGTAGTAATCCACATCCACGCCGAAGTTGTAGCGCAGGGTTTGGCGGAAAGTGTCCCAGCCGCGCGCGAACGCAGTGTTCACCTTTGCCATCCCGCGCTCGGGGATGTACACCAGCGTGTCGCGCGGAATGGAGACCAGCGAAACAGCGGGCAGCTCAGGATAGAGCGCAGCAATGAGGATCACATCGGTGTTTGCTCCGCCGACACGCGGACGTGTGTCCACGCCTAGTAGAGCGATTTTCATCGCGCCGCGCGGTAAGCGCGCTGCTCGCACTGGCGGCGGCAGTGCTTCGCTGTCAGCAGGGGTGGACGTCTCAGAAGGTGCAGGTGTGCTCGTGCCAAGCACAGCAGTCGCAGCAGGCTCGCCATTGAGCATTGGCAAGCGCTGGACAGAACCAAAAGCACTCTCGCGTGTTTGCGCTTGGGCACGCGGGACGAGATGCCCTGTAAGTGTGAGCGCGAGGTAAAGCGCGCTTAGGAGTAGGCGGATTCGGCACATGGTGGTGATGTGTGTGTATTCCTCCCTAGAGGTTGCTACCCCGACCTCAGCGCATTCTACTCACTCCAGCTCAAGCAGTAGGTCCGAGTGTCCTGCGCTGGAGAGGTTGGACACAACGCTCATCAGCGCTCCGCGCTCGGACAAAGCGAGTCTCCAGAACAGCTTCCCTGCTGACGGGCGCACTAGAATCCCATCCGCTATGACCCTTTCAACTGCTGCACTGCTTCAGATTCTTGAGCAAGCCATCACCATCGCGCGCGGTGCTGGTGAACTGCTGCGCGAAGGCTATGCCGCCGTGACCCAAGCACGAGAGCAGCTCGAGGTGGACTATAAGCTGGCGGATGTGGATCCCGTCACCAGTTACGACCGCCAGAGCGAAGACTACATCGTGAACGCGCTGCGCGCAGCTTTCCCCGAGCATGCCATTGTTGGTGAGGAAGGGGGTGCGTATGCCATGATGAACGGTCACCGCACCCCGTTCACATGGCAAGTGGACCCGCTGGACGGCACGGTGAACTTCGCACATGGCTTCCCAGTTTTCGCGGTGTCGTTGGGGTTGCTCTACGAGGATCGCCCGATCGTCGGCGTGGTGTACAACCCCGTGCTAGAGGAGCTATATGCCGCTGCTGAGGGGCTGGGCGCTACCTTGAACGGCAAGCCCATTCGTGCTTCCACGACGCCCACACTGGCACGCGCGCTCCTCAACACGGGATTTCCCTACGACGTACGCACGAGCGACGAGAACAACTTCGCACTTTTCACGCGCTTCCACAAGGAAGCCCAAGCGGTGCGCCGCGTCGGCTCGGCAGCGTTGGACCTATGCTGGGTTGCCTGCGGACGCATGGACGGCTACTGGGAGCTGAAGATCAAGCCGCACGACATCGCGGCAGGGGTTGTGATTGTGCGCGAGGCAGGCGGGCGTGTCACTGACTTCCAAGGCGGTGACCAAATGTTTGCGCGCGGCGAGGTGGTGGCAAGCAATGGGTGGATCCACGAGGCCATGCTTCAGGTGATCGCCTCGGAGCGCGTGCGTGCTTAGATGCAGGTCAAAATCTGCGGCATTACCAACCTCGAGGATGCGCTGCTCGCGGCAGAGGCGGGCGCGGATTTTCTCGGCTTCATCTTCTACCCGCCAAGCCCACGCGCTGTAACGCCAGCGGTGGCGGCTGAGATCGTTGCAGCAGTGCGGCAAGCAGCGCCGCAGGTGCGCTGCGTGGGCGTGTTTGTGCAGCCCTCAGTGACGATGGTACAGCGTCTCCTTGACGAAGTGGGTCTTGACGCAGCGCAGCTGCACGGGGCAGATGCAAACATCGTGCGCGCGTTGGGCGGGCGCGCCTACTTGGCAGTGAAGACCTGGGACGAGACAGCGCAAGCCGCAGCCACGCTGCCCAACGCCGATCTGCCTCAAGTGCTGCTGGATGCAGCACACCCTTCGCTTTGGGGCGGCACTGGGCTGCGCGCAGATGAGCATCTGGCGCGCGCGCTCGCGCGCACATGGCGGCTGCTTCTGGCGGGCGGGCTAACGCCCGAGAACGTCGCGGCGGTCGTGCAGCGTGTGCGCCCCTGGGGGGTTGATGTAGCAAGCGGCGTCGAATCTGCCCCTGGGCGCAAAGACGCGGCGCGTGTGCGCGCCTTTGTGCGGGCAGCAAAACAATGGGCATGAGCTCCTCCCCCGCAGGACGCCCAACATTGCAGCGCGTGGGATCGCTCTTCAGTGATTGGCGGCGTTTGCTGATCAGCTTTGCATGGTTCTGTGGCGTAGCCAGTGTTTCGTTCCTCGTCGTTTTCAGCAGCACCCCTGCTGAATCATTTAGGCCTTCGGCGGAGCATTGGCTGCTAGCGGCGCTGGGGGTGCTCGTGCTTGCATGTGCGAACTTCGCGCTTGCGCCCCTTCTCATTTGGCTGCGCGCGCCGATTAATCCGTTCATCACTGGCAGCCTGGCGGTGTTGCTCAATGCTGGGTTGCTCGCCCTCAGCGCCGATGTTTGGTTCGACGGGCGTGTGGATGGTGAGCCGCATCCGCCGCTGTGGGTGCTTGCTACGCTCGCCTTTGGCAATGCGCTCGCCAACGGCGCGATTGCGCTGGATGATGACTACACGTTTCTCCAGTTTGTGCTTGCCTCGCTGCGCCAGCCCACTCGCGCGCCCGTCACTCAAGAGCGCGGGCTTGTTCTCATCGAGATTGACGGGCTTTCTTACTCGCACTTGCGCTGGGCAGTCGCGCTTGGCTTCATGCCGACGGTGGCAGAGCTATTGAGCACCACGCATGCGCTGGCGCGTTACGATACAGGGCTTCCTTCGCAAACCTCAGCCGCACAAGCGGGGCTGTTCTACGGCGTGAACCACGACATCCCCGCGTTTCGCTGGTATGACCGCCGCAGCCGCCAGATGGTGGTCTCGAATCATCCGGAACACGCAGCGAAGATCGACGCGCGCCATAGCACAGGACACGGCTTGTTGCGCGGCGGCGTCTCCATCAACAACTTGCTAGACGGCGACGCCACACGCACCTTGTTGACGCTCAGCACCCTTGCGCCCAACACCCCCCGCGCAGCTGAGCATGCCTACGACGACCTCGTGGCGTTTTGGTTCAATCCTTACACGTTTGGCCGCACTGCGGTGCTGAGTTTGCTCGACCTTGCGCGCGAGGTCGCCCAAGCGCTGCGCGAGCGACTCACGCGCCGCCAGCCGCGTCTGGACCGGCGTTTCCCGAGCCGCTTCACGCTGCTGCGCATGGTGACTAACGTTTTCTTGCGCGATCTCGCGTTTTTTGCAGTGATGCGCGAGATGCAGCGCGGCCAACCTATCATCTACGCCACTTTCGTCGGCTATGACGAAGTCGCGCACCACGCAGGACCTAACTCGCCTGATGCTCTCGCCACCCTGCGCGGCTTAGATCGCCACCTGCGACATGTGTTGAGCGTAGCACGGTTCTTCGCGCCTATTCCCTACGACCTGCTGCTGCTCTCCGATCACGGTCAGTCGAGCGGCGCAACGTTTCGCCAGCGCTATGGCTACACGCTGCGCGAGCTGGTGGATGCCTTAACTCGCGCCGAGGTGTATGTGGAGGAGCAACAGCCACGCGCAGCGGGGCAATCGTTCGTCAACGCGCTGCTCTCGGAGATGGACGCTGCTAGCGATCAACTGCGTGGCGTTTCCCAACGCCGCTGGCGACGTGCCACCATGCAGGTCGCCGTGCGCACGTTGCGCTCGCGCTTGAACGGCGCAGCAGAGCCAACCGCGCGCCGCTCCGACATTGTGGTTTGTGCTTCGGGTAATCTCGCACACATCTACTTTGACTTTGGCGACGGCCAACGCGCGACCCTCGAGCAGATCGACGCAGCGCATCCTGGGCTCATTGAGTCCCTCGTGGCGCATCCGGGGATCGGTTTTGTGGTGGGCACAACGCGCGCCAATCACGTGTGGGTGCTTGGCAAGGAAGGACAGCGCGATTTAACCAGCGGCGCTGTCAAGGGCGAGGACCCGCTGCTGCCATTCGGCGATGTGGGCCTTCGCGCGCAGCAACTGTTGCAGCTAGCGCAGCTCCCCAGCGCAGGCGATCTCATTGTGAACAGCACGCTTTACCCAGATGGGAGCGTGGCTTCGTTCGAGGAGCTGGTGGGCACACATGGCGGGCTTGGGGGAGAGCAAACAGAAGCGTTTGTGCTCTACCCACGCACGTTTCGCTTCCCAACGCGCCTGGTGAGCAGCGCACAAACGCTTCACCAGGTTCTGGCGCGTTGGCGCGAGATGGCGAATGGAACGGCTGCAACGCGTTAGCCGCGCCAGTTGCGATATTTGAACAGAGCTTTGAGCGTGGGGAGACCGTCCAGCGGCGAGAGCTTCTTCTCCTCGTAGCGTGCCTGGTAATGAATGGGCACCTCGACGATGCGGTAACCGCGCCGGATGATCTTTGCGGTGATCTCCGCTTCAACATCGAAGCGCCGACATTCCAACTTCAATCCTTCCACAACCTCCCGCGCCATCGTCTTGTAGCATGTCTCCATGTCCCGCAGCTTCACACCGTAGAGCACATTGGTCACGAACGTGACAAAGCGATTGCCGAGCGCCATGTACCAGCGTTGAGAGCTGAGGTCGCGCACGCCATACACCACCTTAGCCTCGCCGCGCACGATGGGCGCGATGAGACGCGCGTAGTCGTTGGGGTCATACTCCAGGTCGGCATCCTGGATGATCACAATGTCGCCAGTGATGTGCTGCAGCGCGGTTTGGATCGCTGCGCCTTTTCCACCGTTGACCTCATGGGTGATCACGCGCAAGTTAGGGATGTGCGTCTGCTGGCGCAGGATTTCGGGGGTGGCGTCTTTTGAGCAGTCGTCCACCAGCACGATTTCTTTCTCAATGGGCGAAAGGTCCACACGCGCCACGCGATCGAGGATCTCAGCAATCGTCGCGGCTTCGTTGAAGACCGGCATGATGATGGAGAGTTTCACGGCCGTTTGCGCAGCAAGTGGACTGATTTTAAAGCGTACTGGGCGCACCCCAGCAAGCGGCTGCGCTACACTTCAAACCCAACAATAGCCATGCACCCGGAAACCCTAGCCGCCCGCTTTCACGAAGTCTTTGGCGCTCATGCAACCTTTTTGGCGCGTGCTCCAGGGCGCGTCAACCTCATTGGTGAGCACACCGACTACAACGAAGGCTTCGTGTTGCCTATGGCGATCGAGCGCGAGGTGCGCCTCGTAGGGCGCCCCCGCGAGGACGATTGGGTGCGCCTCTACTCGCTAAACTTCGAGGAGCACGCTGCCTTCCAGCTTTCTGGGCTTCACGCTTCGGATGTGCCGAGTTGGGCGGATTACTGCAAGGGCGTCGCCTGGGCAATGCAAGAAGCAGGCCACACGCTGCGCGGCTTTGAGGCTGTTATCCACGGCGACATACCCATCGGCAGCGGGCTTTCTTCCTCTGCTGCTCTTGAGCTGGCAATGGTGATGGCGTTTCAGGCAAGCACGCCTGCCCTCCAACTCGCCCCTTCGAGCGCAGCCTCCCTCGCTCATCGCGCCGAAAGCGGGTTCGTGGGCGTGCGCTGCGGCATCATGGACCAGATGATCGCAGCGCTTGGGGTCAAGGGGCACGCCTTGTTCATTGATTGCCGCACGCTCGCACACGAAACTGTGCCCTTGCCTGAAGGCGTCGCTGTGGTGATCATAGACACGGGCGCACCACGCTCACTCGCAAGCAGCGCCTACAACGAACGCCGCGCTGAGTGTGAGTCCGCGGCTGCTCTCTTGGGCGTGCCCGCGCTGCGCGACCTGACCACCGAGGAGTTTGAAGCGCAGCGTGCTGTGCTGCCGCCCTTGCTCACACAGCGCGCGGAGCACGTGGTGCGCGAAAACGCCCGCGTTCTCGAAGCCGTTGAAGCCATGCGCGCTGGGGATGTGCAACGTTTGGGCGCGCTGATGACCGCTTCGCACGAGAGCCTGCGCGACCTCTTTGAGGTGAGCAGCCCCGCGCTTGATGCGGCGGTGGCGATTGCGCTGAGCACGCCAGGCGTGTACGGCGCGCGCATGACGGGTGCCGGCTTCGGCGGGTGCGCCATCGCATTGGTGGACGAAGCGCAAGTGAGCATGTTGGCGACGCGGATCCAGTTCGAGTATCCGCGCCGCACAGGGCTGACACCAAAAGTGTTCGTGAGCAACGCCAACGAGGGCGCAAGTTGGGAAAAGCTTACCCCACCCAACACGGCGCCAACCCACCGCGCGATCGCAGCGCATCACCCGTCTGTCGAGCCACCTCTGTGCGCGGAGCGCGGCGAGGCCATCCTGCGCGAGATCCCAGACGCAGAGTCACCGCGCTGGTGGTGGTGCCGCGACAAGCACGGGCGGCGCGGGCGTGTGCATGAGCACTTCTTCGAGGAAGAGGATTACCGCTTCGTCCTGCGCGACGACTTTTGTGCCCAGGAGTTGCCCCTCGTGGAAGGGGAGCGCGTTAGACTCCTCGAGGCCTACGATGGTTGGGCTTTGGTCGAAAACGCTCACGGCGAACGCGGCTGGGTGCCAGCGCGTGTTCTTGTCTCCCTAACAAGCGAGGGATAGACGCAGAACCACACCAACGCATAGAAAGCCGAAAGCCCCAGCGCTTCTTCACGCCAGGGCTTCCGACCACCCGAGAATCCAACCCGGAGGGACCCAGGAGGAGGAAGTTAGCGAACCTAGAACATCAATCTGCAACCCATCCGCGCTGCGCGACGTCGTAGTAGCGGAACGCCGCCCACGCTGCCGCCAAGCGCGCTGGCAGAGTCTTAAGCGCGTTGATCACGCGCTCTGTGGGGCTCGGGAGATACTCCACGTTTGGCCCCTTTGGCAGCGGCTTGCTCGCTGCGAGCAACTCCTCGTAGCGCATCTGCGCTGCCAGCATTCGGTCGAAAGTCAGCATCTTCGTGCCTCCTTGTGTTGGGCTTGTCCTCGCCTCAACACGCCTGAAAGTGTATAGCAAACACTTGTGGAAAAGTTGACTTTTCTTGCCAATTAACTTGCCAAATTGTGACGAAAGGCGCAAACTCTGCCCAGGAGGGGATGGGTAGAATTCCCATAAAGCGAGCTTTTCTCATGCAGGACTCATTGAGAGAAAAGGAGGCGCTTAGCTTCGGCGAGCTGTTGCGCCTGCTCCGTCGGCGGGCAGGCTTAACGCAGCGCGATTTAGGGATCGCAGTGGGCTACTCCGAGGCCCACATCGCGCGCTTAGAGAGCAACACGCGCACCCCTGATCCCGCGAGCGTGCAGGGGCGCTTCCTTGAGGCGCTCGGCATCGAAGGCACGCCGGAAGCCGAGCAATTAGTCGCGCTGGCCTACGCGGCGAAGGCGCGCGTGCGTCGGGGGCGTCGTCCTGCATCAGCAGAAACGGCAAGGGAGGAACAACCGACAACACCGCTGCTCGCAAAGCCTGCGCTGATCTCGGCACCTACGACCTTGCCCGTGCCGTTGGCGCCGTTGGTGAACCGGCAGCGCGAGATGGAAGAGCTGCGCGCGTTGTTGCGCACGGCGCGCTTGCTCACCTTGCACGGCAGCGGTGGCGTGGGCAAAAGCCACTTGGCGCTGCACCTCGCTGTGGCGCTGGCGCCGCAGTTCCAACATGGTGCCTTCTGGGTAGAGCTAGCCTTGATCTCAGACGCGGGATTAGTGGGCGATGCCGTTGCCACGACGCTAGGGCTGCGCCCAGCGGGCGCCGATTCACAACAAGAGCTGATCGAGTTCTTGCACAACAAACACGTGCTGCTCGTGCTGGATGGCTGCGAACGCGTTGTAAACGCGGTGGCCTCGCTTGCGCTGAGTTTGCTGCGCGCTTGCCCACGGCTCACAGTGTTGGTCACAAGCCGCGAGGTGCTCGGGGTGCCCGGCGAGGTCACCTACATGATCGAGGGGCTTGCAGCCGAGGACGCCGAAACGCTTTTCATAGCGCGCGCGCTCGCTGCGCGCCCTGATTTGGAGCTGAACGAGTCCGACCGAGCGCTCATCCGCGAAATTTGCGAGCAGCTTGATGGGCTGCCGCTCGCCATTGAGCTTGCCGCCTCGCGGGTGCGCGCGCTCACTCTTGCGCAAATCGCGGAGCGACTTGCCGATCGGTTCCGCTTGCTGAGCGGCGGTACACGCCCAGACCTGCCGCATCATCAGACGTTGCGCACCCTCATTGACTGGAGCTACGACTTGCTCAGCGAGCCAGAGCGCACCCTACTGCGGCGACTCAGCGTGTTCGTCGGTGGATGGGCGCTGGAGGCCGCTGAGGCGATATGCGCCGACGTAGCAGGAGAGGCAGAGCACAACGCCGCCGCGCCACAGCTCCCGCCAGAGAGCATCCTCGCTTTGTTGTTGCAGTTAGTCAACAAGTCGTTGGTAGTTGTGCGCGACGACGATGCCCAGCATCCGCGCTATTTCATGCTCAACACTTTGCGCCAGTATGCCTGGGAGCGCCTCGCGGAGGCGGGCGAAGAAAACACCCTGCGCACGCGCCACATGCGCTACTACTTCGACCTTGCCGATCGCATCTTGCCCTTCTTGGGCACTGCGCAGCAGAAAGCTTGGTTGCTCCGCTTTGAACAGGAGAAGGAAAATTTTCGCGCTGCGCTGAGCTGGGTCGCAGCGGGGCACGGCAGCGAGATGCTGGAGCGCCCTTGGAATGGGCTTCATGCGTTTTGGGCGCGCTGTGGTTACTGGGCAGAGGGCTTCAAGTGGCTTTCGTTCCTTGCAGAGCACACGCCTTTGCCTACATTGCGCGCCGAGGCGATGTTCGGTGCGGGCTTCTTCGCGTGGCGCATAGGCGACTATGAACACGCACGTGTCTTGGCACGCGTCGGCAGCGATGCCGCCAAGCGCCTGAGCGACGCGCGCTTGATCGCCCTCTTTCACATGCTCAACGGCATCCTCTCCACACACTATGACGAAGCTCGCGCTCATCTTGAAGAGGGACTGCGTGTTGCTCGGCAGGCAGGGCTGAACTCTGAAGCAGCAGGTCTTTTAGCGTGGTTGGCGAAGCGCACGCGCGTACATGCGGGCGATCTCGCTCAAGCTGAGCACTTCTGCCATGAAGGGCTGCAGCTCGCGCGAAGCGCCAAGGATCGCTACCGCGAGATTCACTGCCTTGGGGAGCTTGGTTTGGTGTTCATGGAGCGCGGCGACTATCCCACTGCACGCGCACACATCGAGCGCTGCGTGCAGTTCATGCGCGAGATGGGCGATTCCTCAGGCTTGGCAGATTGGATCATGCCCTTGAGCCAAATCGCGTTCTATCAGGGCGACTTCGAGACAGTGCGCGCGCTGGTGCGCGAGGGCATCGCACTTCAGCAACGCTTCAGCAGCGGTGAGCTGCTGCCACACTTCCTGATGCTCGCTGGGGTGCTAGCGCAGCAAGCAGGTCAACTGCACACGGCTGTGCATTTGCTTTCGCAGGCCTCTAAGCTGCGCGCTCACTTGACGCTGCACAACCTACTCGAGCCGCTGCGCTACCAAGAGCTACGCAGACGCCTCGATGCAGTACGCGCTGTGATGGACGAAGCAG
The DNA here is from genome assembly GCA_030550095.1 of Chloroflexota bacterium. Lineage (GTDB taxonomy): Bacteria > Chloroflexota > Anaerolineae > J036 > Brachytrichaceae > DRWP01. The sequence goes on from JAUQQA010000002.1 coordinate 109,651, forward strand.
CGTTTGATAGCGCGTGGTACGAAGGGCAGGAGATGAGCGTGTCTCAGGCGATTGACGAGGCGCTTGGCGTGTTGGGCGCAGCTTAAGACGCGCTGCGCTCCTCCACGAGGGCGATGAACTCGCCCGCATACACGACGATCTTCACCTTGGCGCCAAGCGGGACCTCGTGCGGCGCGCGCACAATGTGCCCATCCTCAACACGTCGCACGATGGCGTAGCCCCGCGCTAGCACGGCATGGGGCGAGAGGGCTTGGAGTCGCTGAGCAAGCGCATGCACTTCGAGGCGCTTGCGTTCAAGGTGGTGGTGCATGGCGCGGTCGAGTTGTGCGCGCAACTGCGCCAAGCGCATCCGCTGAGCCGCCAAGCGCGCCTCAGGACGCAACAGATGAAGCGCATGCGCGAGCTGTGTCCACCGTTGGCGGACTGCTCTAAGCTGCCGTTCGGCAGCGCTTTGCAAACGCGCAGCCAGCTCGTCCACCTGTTGGCGCAGTTCAGCAACGTCGGGCGTGAGCATTTCGGCAGCAGCCGAAGGTGTGGGTGCGCGCTGGTCAGCAGCGAAGTCGGTGAGCGTCACGTCAATCTCGTGCCCCACACCGCTGATCACAGGGATGTTCGATCGCGCCACCGCGCGCACCACATGCTCGTTGTTGAAGGCAGAGAGGTCCTCTGCGGAGCCACCGCCACGCGCGACGAGAATCACATCAGGACGCAGCTCACCCTGCAAGGCATTGAGCCGTTTCAGCGCGCGCACAATCTGCGCTGGTGCCTCTTCGCCCTGCACCAACGTGGGCGCAAGCACCACCGTGAGGAGGGGGTATCGCCGACGCAGCACGTTGAGCACGTCCTGGAGCGCAGCGCCTGTGGGCGAAGTCACAATGCCGAGCACACGAGGGAAGGCGGGGAGCGGGCGCTTGCGCGCGGGGTCGAAAAGCCCTTCTGCGGCAAGTTGCTGCTTCAGCGTCTCGAGCGCGCTTTGCAGGGCACCCGCGCCTTGCAGCGCCATTGCGGTTGCATAGAGCTGATACTGCCCATCGCGCTCATACACGCCGAGGTTGCCGCGCACGATCACGGCGTCGCCCACTTTTGGCATGAAGCTCAAGCGCAGTGCCCAGTTGCGCCACATCACGCAACGGAGTTGGGCATGCGCGTCTTTGAGCGTGAAGTAAAGATGACCAGAGGTAGGGCGCGAGATTTGCGCGATCTCGCCTTGCACACGCACGTCGTAGAGTTCGGGGTCGCCTTCGAGCAAGGCCTTAACGTACTCCGTCAAAGCGGAGACGCTCCACGGCGGCTTTGGCGCCCACTCAAACGTCGTGTTCATGCTTTGCCGTTGCGCGCGGCGACGATTTGCGCCATGGCGGCGAGCGCGATCTCCTCGGGAGTGCGCGCGCCGATGTCTAGCCCGAGCGGCGCGTGGATGCGCGCGACTTCTGCCTCGCTGAGCCCTGTGCGCAGCAAGCGCTCGCGGCGGGCGGCGTGGGTTTTTCGGCTGCCCAAAGCGCCCACGTAGAACGCAGGGCTGCGCAGCGCGATTTGCAAGGCAGGATCGTCGAATTTGCTGTCGTGCGTGAGCACAACGACGGCGGTGTTGCTGGTGAGCGCGATGCGCTGGAGCGCGTGCTTGGGGTGCTCCACAAGCAGCGCATCGGCATGTGGGAAGCGCTCGCGGTTGCAGAACACGGCGCGCGGGTCGATCACCGTCACGCGGTAGCCCAGCGCCTTCGCAAGCGCGGTGAGCGCAATGGCGATGTGCACCGCGCCGATCACGACAAGGTGCGGCTGGGCAGGCGTGAGGTCGAGGAAGACGGTATGCGGCGCCTCGCCGATGAATACCTCTGTGCGGCGTGGCTGCGATGTCGCAAGCGCAGCGGCAGCGAGTTCTTGCAGCGCACTGCGTGCATCAGGGGGCAGAGCTGGATGCGCGAACCAAACCTCGTTCGGCTCTGCGAGCGCCAAACAAGAGCCTTGCAGCTCACCGTCGAGCAACATGACCATGACGAGCGCGCGATCTTCTTGCAGCGCGCGCGTCCACGCCTCTGCCAGCGCAGGATGCAGTGGCTCAACGAGCACCTCGATCGTGCCGCCGCACGCCAAGCCAACCCGCTCAAAGGCGGTCTCATCGGCGACGCCAAAACGCAGCAACTGCGGCTGACCACTGGCGAGCACTGCAAGCCCGCTTTCGATCACCGCACTTTCCACACATCCGCCGCTCACTGAGCCGACCACGGCTTGATTGGCAGTGAGCGCAAGTTTCGCCCCTAACCCGCGAGGAGCAGACCCCCACGTAGCGACGACGGTGGCGAAGGCAACGCGCTCGCCTTTTGCCAGCCATTGCAACGCTTGGGGCGCAATGTCGCGCATGGCTCAAGCCTCCGAACCTTGCGCCAGCAGCGCGGTCGCGATGTACTCCCACTCTGCTTCCAGGTCGCCTTGAAAAACGGGCTTCCGAGCGCGGCGATACCAGTAGCTAGCGTTGCTCATGTCGCCCTCTTTGCGATGGAGGTAAGCATGTACCCAAGCTCCATCTGCGTCGTCCTGTTGCTGAGCGCAGGCGTGTGCGCGATGCCAATCGCCTTTCGCATCCCACCATAGCGCTTGCAGAGCGAGGCTCAATGCAGGTGGTGGTTCCGCTTGGCTCAACGTTTGACGGAAAGCGTTCAGGTTCATGGTGTCGCGGAGGCTGTTCACGGCAAACGCGCGAATTCGTCGATCAGCGCGCCGATGTAGCGCATGCCGTCATAGTAGTTTTGCAGGATTGCGTTTTCGTTAGGCGAGTGAGCACGCGAATCCGCGTGGGCGATCCCAGCGCACACCACAGGCACACCGCCAATAAACGACGAGAGCGAGTACATGGGGCCGCTGCCAGGGCTGAGCAACACCTTGACCGGCTGTTGACCATACACGCGCTGCGCCGCGCGCTCAGCCGCTTTCACCATTGGTGAGTTTACATCGCTGATCTCAGCGCGGTAGCCGCCGAGGAAGTGGATCTCGACGTCGTTGAAGCCATGTCGGTCAAGGTGCTTGCGCAGCAAGTCGAGCACGATCTCGGGCGTAAGGTTGGGCACTAATCGAAAGTCGATCTTGGCGCTTGCCACGGCGGGAAGCACGGTCTTGACGCCAGTGCCTTGCCAGCCGCTGCTCAAACCGCAAATAGTCGCTGTTGGCGCGAAGAAGAGCCGCTTCACAGCATCAAAGCCGCTCACGCCCGTCACGAACGATTGAATGCCCCACTTCGCCTTGATCTCTTCTTCCTCGAAAGGCATGGCGCGCAGCACTGCTTCTTCTTCGGGCGTGAGCGCGCGCACATGATCGTAATACCCCTCGATGAGGATGCGCTCGTCTGCGCTCTTGATGGTGTTCAACGCCCAAACCAGGCGCCAGGCTGCGTTGGGGGCGAGCGCTGCGTTGGAGGAATGCAAATCGTGGCTAACGCCGCGCACGCGCAGTTCCACGTAGCAAATGCCCTTCACGCCCATAGTGAGCGTGAACCGTCCCTTTTCGTCGAAGCCGCCAAATTCCCACAAGCACCCGTCCATCGGACGACCGTCGGGCTTCATCAGCCATGGCTTGTGTTGCTCCACCCAGGCGTGAAGATGCGGGCTGCCGATTTCCTCCTCACCCTCGATGAGCCACTTGATCTTGAAGGGCAGTTTGCCTTGCGTGGCGAGCCACGCCTCAATCGCATGAATGCGCGTGACCAGCTCGCCTTTGTCATCGCTCGCGCCACGCGCGTAGATGCGTCCCTCGCGGATGGTTGGCTCAAAAGGTGGCGACTCCCACAGCTCGAGCGGCTCAGGGGGTTGCACGTCGTAGTGGTTGTAGATGAGCAACTCTTTATCGCCCTCGCCCAGTTCTGCCCACACCACAGGAGGCGCATCACCTTCGGTGGGCACGATCTGCACGTTGGCGCCGAGCTCAGCAAGGCGCCGCGCAACCAGAGCTGCCATCTCGGCAATACCTTGACCCGTAGCTGCAACGCTGGGTTGGCGTAAGAAAGCCTTGAAGTCCTCAAGCAGGCGTTCGCGGTTAGCGAGAAGGTAAGCGTCGAACGCTTGGGCGTCCATGAGGGCAATGATACGAGCGAATGTGGTAGAACTCTTGTGTGTCGGAGCGAACCTCACCCACGACCAAGCGACCGCCCGAGCGAGAGCAGGCGCTACGCAAGGCTTTGCAGCGCACGCGCAAAGAGCTTGCTGCCCTGCGCGAGATTCTGCTCTCAGTAAACGCCACCGCCGACCTGCGCACCATCCTCAACCGCATTGCACAGACCACCACGCGCGTGATGCGCGTTAACTCCACATCTATTTACCTGCTCGACCACGCAACTCAACGCCTCATTCTGAAAGCCACGACGGGCCTGTTCCCGCAGGCGGTGGACCACAGCTACTTGAACATGGGCGAGGGGTTGACTGGCTGGGCGGCGCAACACCGACAAGTCGTCGCCGTGCGAGATGCGCAGCGCGACCCGCGCTTTCACGAGATCCCCGATACGCGTGAACGCTCCTTCAAATCGCTCATGGCGGTGCCCCTGGTGAGCCAAGATCGCGTCATTGGTGCGATGAACGTGCAGACCTACCGCCGCCACACCTGGACGCCCACCGAGATCGAGTTCGTCTCGCTGATCGGCGAAGTGGTGGCTGGATTGCTGGAGCGCGCCATGCTCCAAGAGGAAAGCGAGCGCAAAATGCGCGAGCTGCAAGCGGTTGCTGAGGTGAGCCGTGCTGTCATCTCGCCGCTTTACTTAGACGACACCTTGCGCGTCGTCGCGGAGATGGGCGCGCGCGCCGTGAATGCGCAGCGCTGCTCGGTGTTGTTGCTCGACGAGGCAACGCAAACATACCAGCCGCGTGCAGTTTGGGATGCGGAGACCCACGTGCCGCTAGAGCCAGCGTGGGCGCTCGGCGCCATGCCGCTTACAGAGGCGCAGCAGGCCTGCTTGCAGCGCGGCGAGCCGGTGCTTGTGGCGCGGGTCTCTGGGGCGCTCCAAAACGAGCTCGGTGAATGGGCAGCGCGTGCAGGCGTTCAAACGTTGCTGTGCGTGCCCATGCAGGTGCGCGAGCGCTTGATCGGCTTGCTCAACATGTGGGCGCGTGATGGTCGCAGCTTTGGTGAGGCGCAGATCGCGCTGTGCAGCACGCTGGCAAATCAGATCGCGCTCGCTATTGAGAACGCCCACTTGATCGGTAACGCCGCCATCGTGCGTGAGATGAACCACCGCGTGAAGAACAACCTGCAGAACGTGGTGATGCTGCTCCAAATGCAGCTCCACGAAGCGGAGCACCGTCCCTCCGCAAAGGAGCTGCTGCAAGAGAGCATCAATCGCATCATGACCATCGCCGCAGTGCACGATGCGCTTGCCCAGGAGGGATTGCGACTGGTGAACGTGAAAGACGTGCTTACGCGCGTAGCACAGCTCACGCGCGCCAACATGACGCGCCCTGACCTTGCGCTCAACGTCGAAGTGTGCGGCGACGCGCTGCGTCTAAGTTCGCGCGCGGCGACGGCGCTGGCACTGTGCGTCAATGAGTTGCTTCAGAACGCCATTGAGCACGCCTTCCCTGGTCGGCAACAGGGCAGCATTGAGATTCGCTTGATAGACCTTGGCGGTGAGCTTGAAGTGGAAGTGCGCGACGATGGCGTGGGCATCAGCGAGCAGTTGCCCTCAAGCTTGGGGCTGAACATTGTGGAGATGTTGGTGCACGAGGACCTACGCGGCACGTTCACGCTGCGCCGTGATGCGCACGGCACTGTAGCGACCATCCGCGCGCCGTTTCGGCTTTTGGACGTGGGGGCTTAGCGCGCGCTCAGCTCAGCAAGGCTGGCCTCAAGCCGCACGTCCTCGATCAGCTTGCCCTCGCGCAGGCGGAAGACGCGATCGGCAATGCCCACCATCTCCTCGCTATGCGTCACCATCACAAGATTCTTGCCCGCTTGGCGCGTCAGCGCATCGAGCAGTTGCAACACTTGCTGCCCTGTGTCGTAGTCAAGGTTGCCTGTCGGCTCATCGGCGAGCACCACGAGCGGATCGTTGATCAACGCGCGGGCGATTGCGACACGCTGTTGTTCGCCTCCACTCAGGCGCTCTGGGAAGGCATGCATGCGATGCGCAAGCCCCACCTGCTCGAGGAGCGCTTCAGCACGCTGCCGCGCCGTGTGCGTCGGTTGACCCCCTAGTTCTAACGGCAGCATCACGTTTTCGAGCGCAGTGAGCGTTGGGATCAGGTTGAACGCTTGAAAAACGAACCCGATGTTGCGCCTGCGGAAGAGCGTGCGCGCGTGATCGTCGAGGCGGTTGATGACCTGACCGCCTATGCGGATTTCACCTGCAGTGGGCGCATCAATGCCGCCGATCAAGTTCAACAAGGTGCTTTTGCCGCTGCCGCTCTTGCCCAGAAGCACAACAAACTCGCCACGCTTGAACGATGCGCTAACTTCGTGCAGCACAGTGCGGCGTTGACCGCCTTCTTCGTAGGTCTTCGTCACACGCTCGAGCTGAATCATCACCTCTGGGTCGCCCATCACGCGACGCGATTGTAGTCAGCGCAGAATAGAAAATGAGCTGCTTCCCAAAGGCCCTCCGTAAAATGAAAGCCTCATGCGGCTCTCGGCTTTGTTCTCTTCGACGCTGCGCGAGACACCAGCAGGAGTGACGCATGAAGGCTTGCGCCTCCTTGTGCGCGCGGGGTACGTGCGCTTGCTTGAAGGTGGGCAACGCGCTTACCTCCCCCTCGGTCAGCGCGCATTGAGCAAGCTCGCGCGCCTTTTAGAGTCGGCGGTGTGCTCAATAGGCGCTCAACCTGTTGCTGTGCCCGAAGTGCACGCCTTCGCACCGCTTGCGCGCAGCGTGGTTCGCTCGTATCGCCAGCTTCCACAGATCGCTTACGCGCTCGAGCTTGGTGGCGCTGCACCCCGATTCCACCTATGGACGCTCACGCGCACGGCAGAAGAAGACGCACGCCTGCACGACTCCGTTCTTCAGGCGCTGCGCTCAGCGTTTGAGCAGGCAGGTCTCGTCGTGCAGCAAACCGAGCACGGCCTAGCCCGCTTCAACGACGCAGGCGAAGCGCTGCTTGCGAAGTGCGACACCTGTGGCTATCTCGATTTCGCGGACTGGGCACAGTTTGCACGCACTGCTGTTTCAAGCGCTGAAGCAAGGCTGCCATTGGAGCGTGTTTACACGCCCGCTTGCAAAACGATTGAAAGCCTCGCGCAGTTTTTGGGTATCCCCACCGCTGCAACGGCAAAGGCGTTGTTCTTCGTCGCTGCTTTCGAGCGCAACGAGCGGCTTGTGTTCGCTGTTGTGCGTGGGGATCTGCGGGTGAGCGAGGCAAAGCTGCGCAGCGCACTTGGCGCGCACGCGTTGCGCCCAGCGAGCGAGCTGGAGATCCGCAGCATCGGCGCTGAGCCAGGGTTTGCCTCACCGGTCGGTCTGGTGCGTGATGGGCGCTGGCTGCTGGTGGTGGACCCCAGCATCGTCGAGACACCCAACCTTGTTGCTGGCGCAAACGCGCCAGACTATCACTTGCGCAACACGAACTACGGGCGAGATTACACGGCTGATCTCGTCGCAGAGATTGCGATGGCTCCAGAAGGAAGTCAATGTGCAAGATGTGGCGCACCGTTGCGTTGGGTGCGTGGCGATGCACTCGTGCATGAGCAGCAGCACGTCTATGAGGGGACATATCTCGACCCTGCGGGGAATGAGCGCACGCCTCTGCTACGGCTCTATAGCGCTGCACTCGATGACCTGCTCTGCGCGCTTGCTCTCACGTATCGCGATGAATTTGGCTTAACGCTACCCACTTCTGTAGCGCCGTATCATGTTCACTTGGTCGTGTTGGGCAAGGACGAAGCAACCTATCGGCAAGCCGAAACGCTCTACACCCAGCTCCTGCACCAGAACATCGAGGCACTCTTTGACGATCGCAGCGAATCGCCGGGCGTCAAGTTCAACGACGCCGATCTCATCGGCGCACCAGTGCGGCTCACAGTGAGCGCGCGATCGTTGCAAGCAGGTGGCGTCGAAATGCGCTTCCGTGCCAAGAAGGAGACGATGCTCGTGCCCTTGGAGGCTGTGGTCGAGCGCGTAAGCGCAGCGCTTGCCTAGCGGGCTGGTTGCCCTGCCAGCACCAGTTGCTCCCCACAGGGCGAGGCGCGTTCGCACCAATCCAACACAACGTGAAGCTCGCCAATCACCTGAGCATTTGCCATGCGCGCTAGGTTATAGAGCGTAGGTTTCATGTTTTTGACCTCGTGCAAAGCGCCACGATCGGCGAGCCAGGTGAAGGGCCAAATTGCAGGCAGCGCGTAGAGCGGCACACGCATAAGGTGTGCCACAAGCGTAGCGCGCTCATCTACAGGGGTCAGCTCAAAGCCCCACAATTGCCCAAAAGGCGGCTTCTTGAAGCCAGGACCAGAAAGCCAAATGAAGCGATAGGGGGGCTCGTAAACCTGAATGTAGGAGCGTGTCGGGTACTGATACCAGCCGAAACACTGCCGTGATTGGAAGCAGGAACCAACGCCTATAGGAGGTGGCGTTACCCAGCGCGTCTCCATGACCTCGCCGCTGCCTGCCAGCTCTGGATGGCGCAGCGGATCACTGACGATCTCAAATAACAGTTCACACGGCGCTGTGATCAGCGCCGTGACTGTTGCACTAGGAAATTTGATCCAACGACCCACTTTATAAGCTCTACCTACAAGAGAATTCGGATGATCAGCGTGTAGATCCGCGATATAGGATTGTCAGACAAACTCCTATGTTCTGCAAGAGACTGAGAGGAAACTGAAGTGCAACCAGGGAAGGGATAAATTCAACGACGTTTCCTTTAAGGAAGAATTTTCTGTGCTACAATGTTCCAAGCCAGGACAAGCTACGGCATCAGCTCTTAATTCTGCAGAGTTCAGACCGCGCTCCTGACCTCTTGCGACTATTCGCTGTCAAGCCCGCAGTTTGTGCATGGTGAAGCTGGAGCAGTGCGCCTTATTCGCGCTGCGATCTTTGGAAGGAATGTCTGATGAACACCAAACTGTATGTGGGCAATCTGCCCTTTTCGACTTCTGAGGCTGAATTGCGCGTCCTCTTTCAGCGTGTTGGCAATGTGCGGACCGTAACGATCCCTCTCGATCGTGAGACACAACGGCCGCGCGGCTTTGCTTTTGTTGAGATGGAAACCCCGGATGAGGCGAGCGCTGCAATTCGCGCGTTCAATGGCCATCTCATGAACGGTCGTCCTCTCACAGTGAATGCAGCGCGCCCGATGGAGCCGCGCGGTAACAGTTTTGGTCGAGAGCGCAATCCTGCACGCAACGGCGGCCATCGCCGCAACTCTAATCGCTGGTGATCGTTTCACGAAACCAACGCTTGGCAGTTTCTGCTAACACGCCTGCCTGATCCAAGTCATCGAGTGCGTGGTTGATCGCCTCGAGCAGGCGTGTCTCAGAGCGCGGGACAGCAATCACGTAAGGGATCGGGTTTGGTGAGAAGCAGTTAGCGCTTTCAGCGGGGCTGACAGGTGGACACCCTGCTGCAACAGCAAGTTCCGCAGGGAGGAGAGCAGCATCAGTCAGCCCCGTTTTGCTTGCAGCTAGTGCTTGCGCATGGCTCTCGAAAGGCACGCGGACAAGGCGGGGGATGCGACGCTCAAAGTGGCGCGCGAGACGATCCGCCTCGCTGCCACGAGCGACGGCAAGACGCCATCCGCGCAAGTCATCCACCGAGCGCAGGGGCGTGCGCGTCGTGTAGATGCGAAAGCCGGCGTCGAAGTAAGGGCGCGAGTACGCGAAATCAGCTGTGCGCAAAGGGTCGGGCGAAAGCATGGACATTGAGGCATCCACATAGCCCGCCGTGATAGCATCGTAGAAACCGTCAAAGCCGACGGGGATCGCTTCAAGTTGAACGCCAAGCTTTGCCACGAGGTGACGTGCGATGTCTGCCTCAAAGCCCTCCCAGCCCTTGGCACCGAAGAAGGAAAATGGGCGCACACTTGGATCGATCCCAAGGCGCAGCACGCCGCGCGCCCGGAATGCCTGCCACCCCTGCTCAGCGAGCATCGCGGGTCTGATCACCGCCAAAGCGATCCAAAGCGCGACACCGATACCCAATGCTACAAAGCGCGTGCGCCGACGAAAGACGTTCACTGGATGATCACAGGCGTACCGAGCGGTGCCCATCGGTAGAGCCATGCGGCTTCACCGACGGGCAAATTAACGCAGCCATGGCTCATGGGTTGACCGAAGTTGTTGTGCCAATACGTGCCATGAATGGCATAGCCTCCTGCGCGGAAAAACATCACGTAAGGCACATTGGGCAGATCGTAACCGGGTCCGCGCATCCGCACGCGCAGGTACTTGCGATAGATGCGAAATCGTCCTCTTGGGGTGGGCGTGCGCGGTTTGCCTGTGGAGACGGCAGTTGAGCGCACCATGCGGTTGCCTTCCCAAGCAATGAGCCGTTGCTGCCGCAGAAGAACTTGTATCCACTTCTTGCCCTGCTGCTGAGAGGCAGCGCGTACTGGAGAGGCGCATAGGCTTGTGGCAGCGCCGAGCACTAGCTTGAGAAACGCACGTCGGTTAATGGGAAAGCGATTCATTGCCCTGCAAGAAACACAGAATACCGTTGGCGATCCCTCTTGCCACTCGGTCTGCGTGGCGAGTCAGCACATCGCGGTCGAGATACATGAACCCTGTCTCGATGATCACCGCGGGGGTGTTTGGATCGATCTCGCGGAAGGTGTGGTAGTGGGTCATGTCGCGAGTGATGCTATTCGCATGGAAGCGCAACCCTGTTGCCTCGGCGTAGTGTTTCACAAGGCATTCGACAAGATGATCGTCGCGCCCAGGAGGTCGGTGAGCAGCCCGTGCTACTTTGAAGCCAGTGGCAAAGTCGTTGATGTAGGTGCAAGAGTCAGCGTGGATGCTAACCAGAGCTGCTGCTCTGTAGCCCTCTAAGCGGGGATCGAATTCGTCGAGGATGTCCACCAGAAACCCCTGCGCGCGCAGCAGCCCTGCAATGCGCTGGGCATGTGATGAATTGAGCTGAGCTTCGGTCAGCCCATCGGGGCATACAGCCCCGCTATCGCTACCTCGGTGCCCACTCACAAGCCCAATGCGTGGCGGTCGGGCCCCATCATCAGGGGCTTGTTCCGCTCCCGTTACGTCTTGAAGCAACAGCGAACGCCATCGCGCGCTACTTGCGCCGAGCAGGATAACTGCGAGGAGCACACCCGAAGCGAGAGCAACAAGCACTATCCAGCGCGTCACAGAGGAGAGCACGCCAAGAAGGAGCAATGTGTGCGCTGGAGGCATGAAACGCCGCGCCTCGGGACGGTGCGGTTTGCTCGGCTTAGAGGAGATCTTGGTGTGTCTCATGGCATAAGCGGCTTTTGCCAAACCCAAGCAGGCGTTCGCGTTGCCTTGAAGCCAAGTGCTGCATAGAGTTTGCGCGCGGCGTAATTGCCCTCCATTGTGTTGAGCGAGACGATGCGCACGCCTTGCCGCGCTAATTGCCACTGTGCCTCTAGGAGCAATGCCGTGCCGATGCCGCGACGGCGATACGCAGGGTCAACAGCTAAGCGGACGATGTGCACGCTCTCTGCATCATCGGATTGCTGAATGGCGCATAAGTAGCCCACCACTTCTGTTTCCACTTCCACTACCAGTGTGAGCCTCGAGCAAGCGAGCAGCCGCCGCAGATCAGCATTCCCCAGGCGCCAAGGCTCAGCAAAGGCGCGCGTATCGAGGCTGAGCAGCGAAGCAGTGTCGTCCGCTTGAAACTCGCGCACGCGCCAAGGAGTGAGCAATCGCTGAGGCGCAATCAGCGTCTTACGCAAGGTGATTAGTGTCTCGACACGCGAAAATCCCAAAGTTTCAAGCAAGGCCCGCGAAGGCCATTCTGCAGGCAGAGAAAGGGTCCATAAACGATGCACGCCGCTTGCGCGCAGCGCTTCTTCCGCTTGGGTAAGGGCAAAGCGCAAGTGCTTGGTCTCAGATTTGCCATCTGCAATTGCCCACCAACGTATCCAACCACTCTCGTCATTCGCACACTCTGCCCCATCTTCAGGCGCACAACCTGTCGGTATCGCAATCACGGCAGCCGCTGAACTACGAAAACACCAACGGCTCTTCTCCCACTCTGCAGGCGCCCACCAATACAGCCAATCCGCAACGCGTCGCTGATGCTCTAAGTGGAAGAGCGAAATCCTCTCTCGGAAAGCCTCTTGAACTGACATCAGCGTCCTGTTTGCGATCTTAGCCAAAGCAGTAAGGCTTGCATAGCAAGCCCGCGGTGGCTTAGCGCGTGTTTCTCTTCTGGGCGCATTTCCGCGAAGGTGCGCCGTTCACCATCGGGGATAAAGACAGGATCAAAGCCGAAGCCCAAGAGTCCTCGCTTCTCCGTCGCAATGTATCCGCTACATGTGCCCTCAAACACGAAAATGTTCTCCTCTGGGCTCACAAGCACGAGCACGCATCGGAAGCGGGCTTTTCGCTGTGTTGGAGGAACTGCAGCTAGCGCTTCGAGCAGTGCTGCACATCCATCTCCGTTTGGTGCTTGCTGGTGATAACGAGCAGAGTGGATGCCTGGCTTGCCACCCAGCGCATCTACCTCAAGACCAGAATCATCGGCAAGCACCCAAATCCCACGCTGCAACGCTTCTCGAAGTGCGAGTGCTTTCTGCAAGGCGTTGTCGCGATAAGTAAGCGCTGTCTCAGCAGCCTCGAACATCAGGCCGAGATCGCGAGGAAGATGCCAACGCAGAACTTCTTCTCCCCCAAACAAAGCAGCAATTTGCTGCACTTCTTTGATCTTGTGCGCGTTGTTTGTAGCGAGAGCGATCTCGATCATTGGGCTTTAGGAATTGTTGAGCGGAGAGGACGCTGGTGCACCGTTAGCACGGCGCCACCCGACCACTTCGTAAATCTTCAGCGTCGGTTTAGAGCGATTCAAGGTGTAGAAGTGCACACCAGCCACGTTGTGCTCTAGTAGGTCGAATACCTGCTGAGTTGCCCAGTGGATGCCGATCGCCTCAACAGCACTGTCATCTTGTGCTTGAAGCACAGCACGCAGCAAGGGTGCAGGGATGCGTGAACCGAGCGCAAGCTCAGCCATGCGAATCATGCCTTGCTTCGAGGTGATCGGCATGATCCCAGCGATGATGGGCACACGTATTCCGACGATCTCGCAGCGCTCACAGAAGTCGTAGAAGTCGCGGTTGTCAAAGAAGAGCTGAGTGCAGATGTAGTCGGCGCCGCTGTCCACTTTGGCTTTGAGGTACTCCAGTTCCTTCAGGCGATTAGGCGTTTCCGGGTGCCCTTCGGGAAAACCAGCAACACCAATGCCGAAATGAGGAAAATGCTTTTTCACATAAGCAACGATCTCAGCTGCATACTTGAACCCCTCTGGATGTGGGGTGAAATTAGCAACGCCGCGTGGCGGATCCCCGCGCAGGACCATGAGGTTTTGCACGCCTGCCTGGGCGTAATCCTCAAGCAGACGGTGGATCTCCGCGCGGCTTGCGCCGATCGCGGTGATATGCGCGACAACAGTGAGTTGCGTCTCGCGCTGGAGACGAATGACAAGATCGCGCGTCAACTCGCGCGTGCTTCCGCCTGCCCCGTAAGTTACGCTCACAAAAGAAGGCCTCAAAGGAACGAGATCGCGAATGGTTTGGAAAAGCTGCTCTGCACCTTCGGGCGTCTTCGGAGGGAAGAACTCAAAACTGAAGTGAGGACCTGGCTGGCGTAAGACTTCTGCAATGTGCATAGCTATCACATAAGTTTGGTTCGTGATTCTTACTACAATACCAGCATGCGCACGCGAGATCGGCGCATTGCGGCAATACTAGGTGTAGTGCTTGTAACAGCGATGCTGCTCAGCATGGTGGCTTCTGTCATCCTACCCGTTGCTCCTTAACATTGGAGGCTGAGATGAGCGACAAGCTTGTAATTCAAACACCTAATGCTCCGAAGGCAATTGGTCCATATTCCCAAGCCATAGTGGTAGGTGGTTGGGTCTTCTGCTCTGGTCAGATCCCCATTGATCCTGCTACTGGTGAAGTGGTCGAAGGGGGGATTGAGGCGCAAACCCACCGCGTGCTTCAGAACCTCAAGGCTGTATTGGAAGCAGCTGGTTCGAGCTTGGAGAAAGTGGTGAAGACCACCGTGTTTTTGCAAGATATCGATGACTTTGCACTGATGAACAACGTGTACGCTTCATACTTCCCTCACGATCCTCCAGCACGTTCTACAGTTGAAGTAGCGCGTCTGCCCCGAGGGGTGCTTGTTGAGATTGAGTGCATTGCCTCCGTTGGGTAGCCTCTCCCGTAACCGTGCACTCGTTTCTACGCCCGCTGCTAGTTTCTGCTGCTCTAGCGAGTTTCATCGCAGGCACGGCTTGTTCGCCCACGACTGCAGAACGAGCGAACCGTGCCGCAGAGCGATTGCTCACGGCGGTCGCTTCTGCAACCGCAACCTCCCTCGATGCCTCCCCCTCTGCACGTCTTGAAGAGACTCAGCCCTCTCAAGGAGCTACGCCGACTCCTGATTTGCCTCCTATCTTCGCGCGGTGCATCACGCGGGCAGCGCTCGTGATGTACATAGAGCCTAGCACTACTGCGGATGTTGTGACACAACTTAAAGCGCGCGAGGTGTTCACAGCGTATGGGCGGACCCGCAACGCGAAGTGGGTGATTGGTTGGACGACCAACCGCGATTATGGCTGGGTCAGCACAGAAAGGGTTGGCTGCTCGGTCCCGATTATTGAATTGAAGCCAACCGACCCCCAACTACTTGTTCGCATAACACCAACGCCTGAAGTCGTTGCCATGGCAGAGCGTCCAACAGCAACAACATTGCCCTCCCCAAGCACTGAGGAGCCGAGTCCACCTTCGGCAGCATCCTCTCCCTCGCTGGCATTGATATCTGAGACGCCTTTGCCCACCCCTGAAAGCGTAGCGACCTCTACTTCGACCCCTATTCCTGTGAGCGGAGATGAGCAGGATAAGCCTAGCTTCACGAAGGCCACTGCTCCGCCGGCGACTGAAGTTAGTCTATCCACCTCACCATTGCGCCTAGTTTTACGCACGGGTGAGCCGTTTACCTTGCAATTGAGCATTGAGGGCACGCCTTATCTTTTGACCCTTCTACTCGAACCTCAACCTCGCATCACCCCTACACCACAACCTTTCGGGTTCCTTATCTGCCGTGTGAGCAGCACCTCTAACGTGAACGTACGCGCAGCACCTTCGCGCGAAGCGGCGCGCGTGAGCACCTTAGCTCCTGGCAGATTAGTCCAGACCTTCGGACAATCAGCGGATGGGAGCTGGCTTCTTGTGCGCCTAGATGGTGTAAGAGGGTGGGTGATTGCAGAAGCGTTGCAGTGTGAGGGGGATAGGGCTCTATTGCCCATAAACACCCCCTAGCGCCACTCACTGACATCGGCTGCTTATCAAGCGCCCCGTGTAAGCATAGATGCGGAAACGGTCGTCGGTTTTCCGAAGCCAGTACTGGTAGTCTCGGGTTTCACAGAGGCGTACTCTGTTGACTTCGGTTGTGTACTCCCAATACTCTCGCGCGGAGACAACCACCTCATTCTTGCTTGCAACCTCATCGAGGAGAGCAGGAGGCTTCACATATGACATCTGAACGCGCAGAGCACTGCGCTGGTTCGGAGCAAGGCGCATCAGGCGCATCAAGCGCACGCCTGCAAAGTTGCTTAACTGCTCTACCAGGTCAGGTTCCCAATAGGCTTCAAGGGCGCGAATATCTTCTTGTCCCTGGAAGAAGCCTTTGAGCTGCTCGTTTGCTTGATAGATCACGTCAACGGCAGGGTGTGCAGCGAGCGTTGGCACAACAGGAGGCATAGCATCACTTGCGCTAGTCTGTGCCGCTGGTTCTGGCGTTGCAACGAGCAGGGATGACGAGGAGGAAGAAGGGAGGTCAGGAGTGGCTGTCTCTAGAACAAGAGGCATCGCTGTTGAGAGCGGCTCTGCTACCTCTGGAGCGCGTAGATTTTTTCCCTCTTGTTGTGATGTTGTTGCAGCAGAAGATGCTTCCGAAAGGGACGTAGATGTTGAGCGAAAGGTCAAGGGGAGGAGAAGAAAAACAATGACCACAACCCCAATGCCTACAAGAAGCGCAAAGAAGGAGGACAAAGTTCGACGAGAGGAACTTGATTGCCTTCTCCGGGTAGTGATGTGTTTGGTGTGAAGATCGAGGGGTTCCTCCTCGCTTGCAAAACCAGCCTGGAAGTAGGCGAGGGGTCTCAGATCTCGTACGCGTCTCTGTAGCAGTCGTAGCTTTCCTCTCGAACGTGCTTCCTCAATGAGGGCTCTCGTCTTGCCGAAGAGTCCTATCCCCTGCAGATTCTCGTAGTTCATCCCCAGCTCTTTGCAAAGCTGTGCTAACTCAGCTTCTGTGAATTCAGTGAGGAGAAGTTGTCGCAGCCTTGCAGCAACTGGGTCATTCTTCATGATGCCTCTCTAAAAATACAGAACGTTTCACGTGAAACGAACAGGTTTTATCTCGTGCGTAAAAGAACGAGGATTCCTGTTTCACGTGAAACACCACGCAACAGCGCGCCCAGCAGGACTCGAACCCACAACCCCTTGATCCGAAGTCAAGTGCTCTATCCAATTGAGCTATGGGCGCTGACTTTCTTATTCTATACTGGAGCGTGCTATCATGATGCCAATGCCGGGTTCTGCGCAGCGAAGGCTGCCGAACCCCGCCAGGTCCGGAAGGAAGCAACGGTAAGGCAATCCCTTCGGGTGCCGCAGAGCGCCCGGCAGCGTTTCTCTGATGATGAGGCTGGGCAAGTTGAAGTACTGGAGCGACAAGTGGATATCAGCGCTCCAGCGACGAGGGTGGATCTCGGTTTTCCTTTCAGTAGGACTGCTTAGCCTTCTTCTTGCAGGCTACCTTAGCTTGCTTAAGCCCGTGCGGATTGTCGAAGGGACGCGTGTTATCTCTCTACGGACCCATCAATCCACAGTTGAAGGTGTCTTACGTGAAGCTGGATTGACCTTACACCCAGAAGATAAGGTGACTCCTCCTCTCTCATCCTCCGTGCCCAGCGATGGCGTTATCACTATTCAACGCGCTCGCCTCATACGGCTGCAGGTAGATGATCAAATTCCTCGCTTGATCCGCACGCAGCACGTGCACGTCCAGGATCTCTTGGCTCAACTGGGGATGGAGATCAGCGTGGATGATGCGGTTCAAGTCAATGGTCGCTTCACAGAAGAGCTCCCGAAAGAGGCGAAAGGCAACGGTCTTGTAGATGCTGAAGTTGTAGTACGGCGTGGTGTGCCTGTGGTTATCCACGAAGCAGGTGGTTCGAGCAAGCTGATCAAAACCGCTGCGCGTACGGTGGGGGAAGCACTCTTGGAAGCTGGTTACCTCGTTTACCTCGCCGATGCAGTGCAACCTCCATTGAGCACACTTATCCACCCTAATCTCGAGATTCATCTTGAGCGAGCACGTTCGGTGACCATTTGGGTTGATGGTCGCCCCATTCGTACGCGCACCCTTAAATCCACTGTGGGCGATGTCCTTGCTGAGATGAACATCGCCTTGCTAGGTGAGGACTATGCTTTGCCCGCGCTCGATGCCCCGCTTCAGCCCGATATGCAGATTCGAGTCGTGCGAGTGCAGCGCGACCTTAGAATTTTGCAAACCCCTATTCCCTTCGAGACTCGCTGGGAGCCAGACCCAGAGCTCGAGCTAGACACCGAGGTATTGGCTCAAGAGGGTATCCCAGGTGTGCGTGAGCGACATAGCCTTGTAACACTCGAGGACGGTCTCGAGGTGCGTAGCCAGTTAACCGCCGATTTTGTCGCTCGACCACCGCAGCCGCGCATTTACAAATACGGCACCAAAGTCGTCGTCCGTACGCTCGACACACCGAGCGGACCCATCCAGTACTGGCGGAAGATTCGGATGTTCGCAACGTCTTACTCAGCAAGCACCGCAGGTGTGCCGAGGAGCTCCCCCTGGTACGGACGGACGCGGTGCGGTCAGCCGATGCGCTTTGGGATTGTGGCGGTTGACCCGCGCATCATTCCCTTGGGCACCAATGTCTACGTCCCAGGCTACGGACAAGGGCTTGCCTGCGATACGGGCAGCGCAATCGTTGGCAAACGCATTGATCTCGGCTACGACGACAACAATCTCAAGTTCTGGCGTGGCTGGGTGGATGTTTACTTGCTCCCACCAGTGCCGCAAAACATTCGCTACCGCTTGAATTGAGCGCTCCTCGTTTCCCCTCTCCACAGAAGCGCTTAGGACAAAACTTCCTGCGGAATGCAGCGATTGCGAGGCGCATCGTAGAAGCAGCCGAGATCGGTAAGGACGATGTAGTTCTCGAGATAGGACCTGGCACTGGCGCACTGACGCGCTTTTTGCTTGAACGCGCAGCCCTCGTTGTTGCTGTTGAGATCGATCCGCGCGCTGTGCAATGGCTCAGCGCACAGTTTGGCAACGTCTCCAACCTCCATCTCGTGCAGGGCGATGTGCGTGCGCTCGATCTCGTTCAGCTTTGTTTGGACGCCGCTGTAGCCCACCGACTAACTTCACCGCGCTTTCGCGTTGTAGCAAACTTGCCGTACTACATAACATCAGCTTTGTTGCGCCAACTTTTGGCACTCGCCCCCTTCTTTGAGGTCATCGTGCTTACAGTGCAAGCTGAGGTTGCAGAGCGCATCATCGCGCGGCCGCCAGCAATGAGTCTGTTGGGGATAAGCGTCCAGTTCTATGCTGAGCCTGAGCTGTTATTTCGCATTTCGCCAGGAAACTTTTTCCCTAGCCCAAAGGTTAACTCGGCGGTGATACGACTTCGTCCGCATCTGCGTTACAAGGAGCTACTGCCTGAGGCGCTGTTTTTTCGGTGGGTGCATGCAGGGTTTAGCCAGCCAAGAAAACAGTTGCTGAACACATTAGCAGCCTCGCTTAACGTGCCGAAGGAAAGCGTAAGACAGTTGCTTCTCGAGCTTGGGATTGCTCCTGAGCGCAGAGCGGAAACGCTGAGTATCGAGGAGTGGATCAGGCTAGCGCAAGCTGGGGAAGCGCGGTTTGGAGGGGCGATGCGTTGAGCTGATCAGCAAACCAATTGTGCATCGCAGGCGAGCACGCCGCAAGCACTGAGAAGACGCGCTCACCGTAATCCACCCCTTCTTCGATAGGGAAAAGAGGAATGGGTGGGTTTGTGGAAAGAACTCCACCTGCCTCAATAAGCAAAGGCCATACAGCAGCGACATCCCAAACGTGCACGGTAAGGTCGAAGCTCCCTACACAGGCACCGCGCGCTACGAGCGCGACGTCATAAGCCATAGAGCCAGGCACACGGAGCTTCGCACGCACATGAGGCAGCCCATGCCTCAAACTGCGTGTGCAGCACGCGAAAAGATGCTCAGGCTGCGGCACTTCTGGGCATGAGGCAGTGACATGAATAGGCACGCCGTTCAGCCAAGCACCCGCACCGCGCAGTGCAGAGTACTGCTCGCCCAACATGGGGAAGTCTGCAACACCCATCACAGGCTCGCCTTGGTAGAGCAGCGCAATAAGCACTCCCCAAACAGGCATACCCCACGCGAAATTGGTTGTGCCGTCTATGGGATCGATCACCCAGCACCACTCCTGGCCGCGCCATGTATGTTCACCCTCTTCTGAGAGCACCGCATGGTTGGGATACTGAGCAGTGATCGCAGCGCGCAAGGTGGCATCAGCGCGCAGATCGTGCTGGGTGAGGAGAGTGCCGTCTTGCTTGCGGGTTACTTCTGCGGGTTCAAGAGCGGCTTTGAGTTGCAGTCCCACTTGGCGCGCAAGCGCCCGCGCAAAGTGCAACGCGTGCTCTGGAAGCGGAAGATCGGCGTAGCGCATCTCGTCCTCAATCACCCGAAGCGCAATGCTTGCAGCGCGGCGTTGGGCGACGATGCGCGTCTCATCCGTTCGCACGCTCATCAAAAAGCTGCGCACGGCACTGCGTTCTTCTGCGTTTAGAGCACGCCACGCGCGACGCACACGGCGAATCTCCTCACTGAAGAGATCATCCCAAAAGCGCTCCAAGTCCATGCCGCTCGGCGGATTGTACGCGCCTGTGCGGTCGCTACAATCGGCGTTGATGAACGATCAACGGCGCAGGCCGCGCAATCTCGTGATCGGTGGCTTCATGGGCACGGGCAAAAGCACTGTTGGGCGACTGTGTGCGGAAAGGCTCGGCTTGCCCTTCTTTGACACAGACGCAATCATCGAACAAGAAGAGGGAATGTCCATCGCCGAGATTTTCAAACGGCGCGGCGAAGCGCACTTTCGCTGGCTTGAGCGTCAGCTTGCTCAACGTCTGGCAGCGCAACGCGGCGCTGTGATCGCAACGGGAGGCGGCATGATGGCTGACGCTGAAGCGCGAACAGCGTTGCTCCAAGATGCAGTAGGAGTGTGCCTCACGGCAACGCCTGAGGTCATTCATGCGCGCGTGGGCGGCGATCGTGCAGGCGAGACGCGCCCGCTATTACGCACGCCAGAGCCTATCGCCACAATTCGGCACCTGTTGCGCGAGCGCGCGGTGCATTACGCCACTTTGCCCTATCACGTGGACACCACTGCGCTCACGCCCGAACAGGTCGCTGAGCGCGTGTGCGCGATCTACCAACGCGATTGGCAGCACATTCACGTTGACATTCTCAGAGCCCATGCCCATTACACGATCGTGCTCGGCGAAGGGGTAATGGATTCGTTGGGTTATTTGCTTGCTGGACGAGGTTGGCATCCGCCGTTCGCCATTGTCACTGATAATCACGTCGCGCCCCACTACGCAGAGCGAGTGCGCATTGCGCTTGAAGAGGCAGGAATGCATGCCTTCGTGCACGTGATGCCAGCGGGTGAGGCGAGCAAAACCCTCGCGCATGTTGAAGCGATGTACCGCACCTTCAGCGCACAGAGGATGGAACGACGCAGTGCGGTCATTGCCCTTGGGGGTGGCGTGGTGGGAGATGCGGCAGGTTTTGCCGCTGCAACGTTCCTGCGCGGTGTGCCCTTTGTCCAAGTGCCTACCTCACTGCTTGCAATGGCGGATGCAAGCATTGGTGGCAAAGTGGGAGTGGACACAGCCTTTGGGAAAAACCTAGTCGGCGCGTTCAAGCAGCCCAACTTAGTCGTTGCCGATCTTGCCGCACTGCACACGTTGCCACTGCAGGAATGGCGCTGTGGCATGGCGGAGATTGTGAAAGCTGCCCTGCTTGCGGGTGGTGATTCCTACGACCGTTTGCGCGCAACGTTGCTCGGGGACAGCCCTCTCCAACCAGGCGATCACGAACGCCTGTTGCCCCTCCTCGTGGATGCTATCCAGCTGAAGCGTGCCATCGTGCAAGAGGACCCCTTTGAGGAACTAGACAAGCGCGCGTGGTTGAACCTCGGTCACACGTTCGCCCATGCGCTGGAGGCATGGAGCCAATATCGCGTAAGGCATGGAGAAGCCGTTGCGCTCGGCTTGGTGTGCGCGCTCCGGCTCTCGCAGGCAATGGGGTTGTGTGATGCTCAGTGGGTTGAAGAGGGCATTGCGCTGCTGCGCGCAGTAGGATTGCCCACCTCGCTACGCGAGATGCGCACTGAGCTTGAAGACATCACCTTTGACTCAGCGCAGATCTACGCGCTTATGCAGCAGGACAAAAAGCGCCAAGCAGGACGCGTGCGCTTCGTGCTGTTACGCGCGCCGGGCAATGTGCTGCTCAGCGAGGCACCGCCAACGCTCGTACAACATGCGCTCGAGGCATTGAACCGCGATGACACCTAACCCACGAAACATTCTCGTGCTCCACGGCCCGAATCTCAACTTGCTCGGCTCGCGTGAGCCAGACGTGTACGGCACCACTTCGCTCACCGAGATCAACGCGCGACTCCAAGAGCTTGCAGCGACGCGCAACGCCACGTTGCGCATTGTGCAGTCCAATCACGAAGGCGCTTTGATTGACGCACTGCATGAAGCGCGGACATGGGCGCAAGGCGTTCTGATCAACCCCGGCGCACTCACACACACCAGCATCGCGTTACGCGACGCCATCAGTGCCGTCGCGTTGCCGTGTGTTGAGGTGCACCTCTCCAACATCTATCGCCGTGAGCCGTTCCGCCGCCATTCCTACATCTCAGGGGTAGCTGTTGGTGTGATCAGCGGCTTTGGGTGGCGCAGCTACGTGTTAGGATTGCTCGCGCTTCTCGATTGGCTCGATGAACACTGAGGCTTCTCTCCAAGACGAAGCAGCGCTTATTCGGGCAGCACAGCGTGGCGATATCTCCTCGTTCAATGCGCTTGTGCTAGCGTATCAGGCGCTCGCGTACAACGTTGCCTATCGCCTGCTTGGCGACGCGGACCTTGCCGCCGATGCGACCCAGGAGGCATTCCTGAGTGCGTTTCGGCACTTGCAGGCGCTGCGAGGCACGGCTTTCCGCCCTTGGCTGCTGCGCATCGTCACGCGCACCTGTTACGACGTGCTGCGTCGTCGTCAGCGGGAGATGAAGCGCACTGTTGAGCTCGACGCTGATACAGACGAGGGAGAAGCTGCGCCGCGCGTCGAGCTGGTTGCAAGTGATGCAGCAACCCCGCTCGAGATGGCTGAGCGCAACGAGCTTCGGCGGCTCATCGCGCGTGCCGTCTTGGAGTTACCCTTTGAGCAGCGCGTGGTGTTTGTGTTAGCCGACGTGCACGGCTTACGCTATGAGGAGATCGCCGCTGCGCTTGAGATGCCGCTCGGCACCGTGAAAAGCCGCTTAAGCCGAGCCCGAGCGCACCTGCGCGAGATGTTGTTGCGCCACGCGGAACTTTTGCCTGAGCTTTAAGGTCTCTGGGTGAAGTGATGGAACGAAACCGCGCATTCGAAGACGAGCGCATTTCAGCCTACGTGGATGGTGAGCTGAGCGAGGACGAACGCGCTGCATTCGAAGCAGCGTTGGCGCAAGACGCAACCCTGCGCCGCAAGGTCGCTGTTACGCAGCTTTTAGTGCGCGAGGCACGCGCGCTCCAACAACAGGCAGTGCCCCGAAACTTTATCTTGCCCCGCGAGGCTGTAAAGCAAATGCGCCCTCCGTCTTCTTCCGAAGAGGAACAGATGCCCGCCCAAGACCAAGAAAGCGCGTTGCGCGTGATGGTGCGTCTTGGAGCAGCGCTGGTTGTGTTTGCGGTGGTCTTCATTGGCTTGCTGCAAGTGCTGCCGAGCGCGCTGGTTCCACGTTCGCCCGCGCCGCTCGCTGTGCAACCGACTGTGCCAGCTTCGCCGGCCGTCGAGGAAAGCGCGCCACGCATGATGCCGATGCTGGTAGCTCCAGAGTCCGCTGCACAACCTGAAGCTTTGAACCAAGCGCCAGCTCGCCCAACGCCGCCAGCCGCAGCACCGCAGGAGATGCCTTTGCGCTCTCCCCGCCCGTTGACGATGGTGATACTCGCAGTGGTGTTGCTCTTAGGGCTTGCTGGGTTCTGGGTGATTCGCGCGCGCCGACGCTGAAGGCTCACGCGCGCAGCAGGCGAATGGGCACACCACCGACGAACGCGCCAGCGGGCACATCGCGGTTGACGAGGCTCATGGCGCTCACCACCGCGCCCTCACCAATCACCACGCCAGGCAGGATGGTGCAGTTGGCGCCGATCGTTGCGCCGCGGCAAATGCGCACCGGTCCGCGCCGCCATGCCCGATACGTAAACTCATGGGCGAGGATGGTGGTGTTGAAGCCAATCGTCACATCATCCTCGATGGTGATCTCCTCGGGGAAGAAAATATCGAACACCACGCCTAAGCCGATCGCAGCATGGGGAGCGATCTTGGCGCCGGTGAGGCGCAGGAGGGCGCGCTTGATGCCGAAGGTAGGCGCAAAGCGAGCTGCGTAGATCAACAGCGCATTTCGCAACACGCGCAACGTGCCGCCCGTCACTTGCGGAAAATACCAAAGCGCTGCGTGCTCGCCGAGCGCGGGAAAGGTCTGGCAGCGTGCTTTGCGCGTCTCTGTGGGTGGTAACTCTGCCACACCAAGCTCACGCAGCAAGGAAGTCGATCACGTCAATCATCGTGATCACGCCACGCACACGCCGTTGCTCATCCACAAGCACAGCAGCTTTGGCGCGCTGAAGCAAGTCACTGAGCGTGTTGAGCGGCGTTTGCTCGTCCACAGTCGCCGCCTCGCGCACCAACGGCTGAATAGGAACAGCATCGATAGGTGTGCCAGGATGCTCAAGCATGTAGCTGAGCACATCGCTCTCTGTGATGATGCCAAGCAAAGTCTCATCCTCCGCCACAACCGGCAACTGCGACACATCGTGTTGCTTCATGCGCCGAATGACAGCACCGAGCGACTCCCGCGGATGCGCGCAGATCACAGCCCGCAAGGGATTGGCTTGGATGAAGTCGCCAACGGTGCCCTGGTTCCAATCGGTGTTGAGAAAGCCATTTTCGCGCATCCAGTTGTCGTCGAGGAATTTGCTGAGGTAGCGCGATCCGCTGTCTGGCAGGAGCACGACGACTGTGTGTTCCTCCGTTAAGCCGAGCTGGTGAATCGCCTTCAACGCACCCACCACCGCGGCACCACACGAGCCGCCAGCGAAGATGCCTTCCTCGCGTACAAGCCGACGTGCCATGAGGAACGACTCGCGGTCGTTCACCTGCACAACAAGGTCGCAAACGCTAAGATCGAGCGTGCTCGGTACGAAGTCCTCACCGATGCCTTCCAGCTTGTAGGTTTTCAAAAAGGGGTTTTCAGGGACGCGCCCCTCCTTCCATGTGTCGTAGAGCAGTGATCCCACCACATCAACGCCGACGATCTTTACCTCTGGCTTGCGCTCTTTGAGGTAACGCGCTACGCCCGTGATGGTGCCACCTGTGCCCATTCCAGCGACGAATACATCCACCTTGCCACCTGTTTGCTCCCAAATCTCAGGACCGGTCGTGGCGTAATGGGCAGCGGGGTTCGCCGGGTTATGGTACTGATTGGCGAGGATGGCGTTGGGCGTCTCGCGCGCGAGGCGTTCAGCGACTTTGTAGTAACTGCGGGGATCGTCTTTGTCCACGGCAGTGGGCGTGATCACCACTTTGGCACCATAAGCGCGAAGCATGCGGATTTTCTCCTCGCTCATCTTGTCGGGCATTACAAAGATGCACTTGTAGCCTTTCACTGCGGCTGCCATAGCAAGCCCGACACCTGTGTTGCCGCTGGTCGCTTCCACGATGGTGCCGCCGGGTCGCAGCCGCCCGCTGCGCTCCGCATCTTCAATGATCGCCCAGCCGATGCGATCTTTTACGCTGCCGCCGGGATTGAAGTACTCGATCTTGGCGAGCACGTCAGGCGCTACGCCGCGCGTCACCCTGTGCAGACGAACGAGCGGCGTGCGCCCGATGGTTTCCAGAATAGAATCGCATACATTGGGGTAGGCTTTCTTCATAAGGGTATTGTACGGTTCGTTTGTTCACAGCGAGTGCAGCAAGGAGATGCGTTTGTGGCTCGAATGCTGCACTACACCAGGTGGCGCTGCCGCTCAGCAAGCAGGATCGCCACAAACAACAGCGCAAAGGTGAAGGCGGAGAGAATCAGCACAAGCTGCCCCGCGAGCTCAAAATCGCCCATTTGCACCGCGTCATAGACCGCCATGGAAAGCGTCTGGGTTCGCCCAGGGATGTTACCGGCGATCATCACAGTCGCGCCGAACTCTCCCAGCGCGCGCAGGAACGCCAAAAGCCAGCCGCCGACCACAGCGGCACGAATGAGGGGAAAGGTGATGAGCCAAAACACATGCCATTCGTCACATCCATCTACACGGGCGGCATCCTCGATGTCCTGAGCAGTGCTGAGGAGCGCCGGTTTCACCGTTTGCACCACCAACGGTAGCGCCGAGACAACTGCGGCGATCACAGCCCCAGGCCAGTTGAAGGCAATCGCCACGCCAAACCACTGTTCAATGTATGGACCAAGCCCGCGGCGCCCAAAGGCAAGCAGCAGATAGTAGCCCAGCACAGTGGGCGGCAAAACAAGTGGGAGCGTGACTAGCCCCTCGAAGAGCCACTTGCCCCGCCAACTTCGGCGTGCAAAGACCCACGCCAACCCTATACCGGGCAATAAAGCGCCGATGCTAGCCAGCGCCGAGACCCACAGCGAAAGCGTCAGCGGCGACCATGTAGCGCTCATTGGGTCGGCGGTGGATCGCCTGGCGAAGGAATCCCGCTTTGGCGCAGCACCTCACGCCCCTCAGGACCAAGCACAAGCTCGGCAAAACGCAGCGCCGCTTCACGATTCGCGGCGTTCGAAACAATGCCGAGCGTCTGCGCGAGCGGCGTGTAGAGATCAGGCGAGACAACAGCATGGCGCACATCAGGTAGCGCCTTCGCAACCGCTAAAGCCACAAGCCCTGCTTCAGTTTCCCCAGACTGCGCAAGTTGCCCAGCGCTGAAGACGTTTTCGGCATACACCAGCTTGGGACGGAGCTGCTCCCAATAGCCCACCCGCGTGAGTACCTCGCGCGCGAGCATGCCATACGGCGCGTGGTCGGGATGCGCGATCGAAATCCGCTGCACGCTTGGCTCAAGGAGATAGTCCATTGAGAGCGAAGAGGGCGCCTCGCGTTTTGCTGAGACCACAAGCGCTAGGTAGCCGTAGCCATACACCGCAACAGTTGGCGCTTCGATCAGCCCCTGGGCAACAAGCTTGTCCACAAACTCGCGATTGGCTGAGGCAAATAAATCGTATGGGGCACCGTTTGCGATTTGCTCGGCAAGCATGCCGCTTGACCCGAACACCAGCTTCACGGTGTAGCCCTGCTGCTCAAACTTCTGCGCGATCTTCTGAAAGGGTGCCTTAAGGTCAGAGGCAGCCGCCACGGTAAGCATGGCGTTTGCCGTTGCAGTGGGAGGCGCAGATTGCCGAGAGGCGGATTCTCGAGTCTGCATAGGAGCACATCCACTGAGCACAGCAAGCAAGCAAGCGGTGCTAAGCGCGAGTGCCCGTGAGCCTCGTGAGCGAAGTAGCATCAATGAAATTCTACGCGGTTCTTTGGTAATAAAATCTTCTCGCACACGGATGAACCCCTTCACTAGAGCACTATCTTCTCGTCTGCGTGAGCAACGCTTGCAAGAGTTTGTCAGCAGGTGGGATGCGCTAGAGGCATTCGTCGTGCGCATCTACCGTGCAGGTGCCGTGGCTGCGCAAGACGAGACCGAATATGCACGGATGCGCGCCTGGTTGACGCGCCATTACCCAGCATGGCAAGCGACGCTCGAGCCCTATTGGCGATCTGCCCTTCGCAATGGCGAGCGATGTGAACGCGATCCCTTCGCCGAGATCCTTCGTGTCCCACGCGCAGCGCACTTTGTTGGGAATTGGGCTGCCATGCAGACATTGCCGGCTGCGCGTGAAGCGCTCAACCGCCTGATCCTCGAGCGCAGTGCATGACACATGCTTGCACTCACGCGAGCAGAAATTGACCTCGGCGCCATTCGCCATAACGTGCGTCTGCTGTGTCGCCATGTGGGGGCGGGTGTCCGTCTCATGGCGGTGGTGAAGGCAAATGGGTATGGACACGGAGCCGTGCCTGTGGCGCGCGCTGCGCTTGATGCAGGCGCAAGTTGGCTGGGGGTTGCCTCTGTGGCGGAGGGAATAGCGCTCCGCGACGCAGGTTTGCGCGCACCCATCCTCGTGCTGGGGTACACGCCACCAACATTAGCAGCAGAGGCAATACGCCACGATCTTTCGCTCACGGTGTACGACGTAGGCATTGCGCGCGAGATCGGTCGTGTGGCGCGAGTGCTCGACCGCCTTGCGCGCGTCCACGTCAAAGTGGACACAGGAATGCACCGCCTCGGTCTTTTGCCTCATCAAGTACCCCACGCGCTTGCCGAGATCAGCACAACGCCTGGCGTGCACATTGAAGGCGTGTTCACGCATCTGAGTTCCGCGGATTCCGATCCAGAGTACACCCTTTGGCAAGTGCAGCGCTTCCGCGAAGCCACCGCTGGCGCCAATGTGATGCTGCGCCACGTGTGCAATTCAGCGGGCACGCTGAGCTATCCTCAGGCACACTACGACCTTGTGCGTGTGGGCATCGCCTTGTATGGGCTTTCGCCTTACGCTCCTCTGCCCCCTGCTTCGCCTCTGGTGGCGCATTTGCGCCCAGCGCTGACGCTCAAAACGGTGATCGCCTCGGTGAAATGGCTACCCGACGGTGCGCGTGTGGGATATGGCGGTCGTTACCGCTGCAAAGGTGCCTGTCGGATTGCCGTCATCCCCATCGGCTACGGCGACGGATTCCGCCGCGCGCCCCAAAACTTCGGCGAGGTCCTGGTGCGCGGACGACGCGCGCCTATTGTGGGCAATGTGTGCATGGACCAGAGCATGATCGACGTGACGCACATCCCCGAGGCGCAACTGGATGATGAGGTGGTGCTCATCGGGCGGCAAGGCGATGAAAGCATCACTGCAGATGAGATCGCCGCCCGGCTCGGCACCATCAACTACGAGGTCGTGACGGCGCTGACTGCGCGCCCCACGCGCGTTTACGTGGACAGGACATGAGCGCGGGCTACGTGATCCGTCCGTTGGAGACTGCCGACGACCTTGCGCAGTGCGTCGCATTGCAACAAGCCGTGTGGAGCGGCGATCTCGCCGTGCCCGCGCAGTTCATCATGGCGCTGACACGACACGGCGGGGTTGCGCTCGGCGCCTTCACGCCCGAGGGAAAGCTGATCGGGTTTGTGTTGAGCTTTCTCGGTTGGTCGTCGCAAGGTGCGCTGTGCCACCATTCGCACATGGCGGCAGTTGCTGAGGGCTGGCGCGACCGCGGCGTGGGCACGGCGCTGAAACACGCGCAGCGCAAAGCAGTGCTCGCGCAAGGAGTGCGCTTGATCACCTGGACGTACGACCCGCTCGAAGCGCGCAACGCCTGGTTGAACATCGCCAAGCTTGGCTGCATCTGCCGCACCTACATCCGCAATGCCTACGGCGACATGCCCGACGCGCTCAACGCAGGCCTGCCCTCCGACCGCTTTGAGGTGGAATGGTGGCTGGAAGGGCGACCTGCCTTTCAGCCGCCCGAGCGCACCATCGAGATTCCGCTGCACTTCCAAGCCATTAAGCGCGCCGACCTGCGCGCGGCGCTTGAATGGCGGCTGCGCACGCGCGAACAATTCGAGCGCGCCTTCGCTGAGGGCTATGTGGTCGTCGGCTTCGAGCGGCGCGGCGAGCGCGGCGTGTATCAACTCGCGTTGCCAGCGTCCGTCTCCGAAAGGAACGCGAGCACAGCTTGATTGAACGCTGCGGGCTGCTCCATAGGGCTGAGGTGTCCTGCATTCGGGATCACCACAAGGCGCGCGTTGGGGATATGCGCTTGCATGAATTGAGCCTCGCTCACCGGCGAGATCGCATCTTGGTCGCCGACGAGGATCAGCGTGGGCACGTTAATCGCGCCCAGCGCCCTGCTCATGTCAGGGCGCTCAGCAAGCGCGGGCAAAGTGGCGAGCACAGTCTCCACAGGCGTATGTTCGATCATCGCGCGCACTGCCTCGACCACATGAAGCGATGCGCTTGGCGCTAGCAGCTTTGGCAACATCTCGTCAGCGAGGGGACGCATCCCCTGCGTGCGCACCAGCTCGGCTTGGCGGCGACGATTCGCCTTTGCCTGCTCTGAGTCGCCTTGCGCCTTGGTATTAGCGAGAATGAGGCGGCTGAGCCGTGCGCGATGATTCCGCCAGAGCGCAAAGGCGATGTAGCCACCCATCGAGAGACCGCACACTGTGGCGCGCGCGATGCCAAGCCCATCCAACAGCCTAACAACATCC
This sequence comes from Chloroflexota bacterium, assembly GCA_030550095.1. Classification (GTDB taxonomy): domain Bacteria; phylum Chloroflexota; class Anaerolineae; order J036; family Brachytrichaceae; genus DRWP01. The sequence goes on from JAUQQA010000002.1 coordinate 139,443, forward strand.
TCGGCAAAGTCGTCCATCGTCCAGGGCTTCGTCGTGCTGAGCATAGGCGAGCGCCCATACCCGCGCAGGTCAGGCGCGATGCAGCGGTAGCGCGAACTCAGCGCTTCGAGCTGCGCTTGCCACATCGTGTGGTCGAACGGAAAGCCATGTAGAAAGACGATCGGGGGCGCGCTTGCGTCGCCGCGTTCCACGAAGAAGAGCTGAGCCATGTTGAAACGATTATCACATCAACGCACAGTATGTGGTAGCGTTGCTTGCAGCGCCCACTGGGCGCAAATTAGCTAAAAAGGAAGGTTCAACAACACCGTGACCTCACCCGTCCCAAATGTGGAGGCGCTTCGCCGAACACCTCCGCCGATTCTGAAGCAAACGCCCGTCAAAGCTGTGCCGTTCACGAAGCGTCTAGGCTTCCGCCAAGCACTGAACACGCGCGTGGATGCTTTCTTCGCTGAGACAGGGTTGCCGCGTCGTGATGTGCCGCAGATGTACGCAAAAGCGGCGTTGCTATTTGCGGCTTACGCAGTGGTGTATGCCTTGATCCTTTGGCTTGGCATGCGCGCTCATCCGCTCGTGGTCTGGGCGTTGTATGCGCTGTGGGGCGTTGTGATTGCGGGCATCGGCTTTAACGTGATGCACGACGCCATCCACGGCGGCTTCAGCGACCGCCCTTGGGTAAATCGGCTGCTTGGCTTCTCAAGCGAGCTGCTTGGCGTGAGCAGCTTTGTGTGGCGCCACAAGCACAACGTCTGGCATCACACCTACACCAACATCGCTGGCTTAGATGAGGACCTCGAAACCGAAGGCGCGTTTCGCATGAGTCCGCACGAACCCTGGAAGCCACGGTTTCGCTGGCAACATTGGTACAGCCCGCTGGTGTATGCCATGACGGGCTTTAGCTTCTTGCTGCGCGACCTTCGTGTGTTCTTCACAGGGCGATCTAGCCCTTACCACGTTTACCCCAAGATGAACTTGAAGGAGCGCGTGATTTTCGTCGCGGGCAAGGTGATATTTTTCGGCGTCTCGCTTGTGGTGCCAATGCTTGTGATGCCATGGTGGATTGCGTTGGTGGGGTGGCTTGTCATGCTGGTGGTGGTGAGCCTTGTCTTAGCTTCCATCTTCCAACTTGCGCACGTGATGGAGCACGCGGCGTTCCCCGAACCCGAGGGCGATCCGCTGCACATCGCAAACGAGTGGGCGATCCATGAGGTGGAGACGACGGTGAACTTCGCGCCACACAATCGCTTCCTCAACTTCTACGCAGGCGGCTTGAATTACCAGATCGAGCATCACCTCTTCCCGCACATCAGCCATGTGCATTACCCCAAAATTGCCCCTTTGGTGCGTGCTGTGTGCGAAGAGTTTGGCGTGAAATACCATAGCTACCCAAGCTGGCGCGCGGCATTGTTGGCGCATTGGCGCACGCTGCGCGCTCTCGGTCAGCATCCTTAAAGGCGGCATGGGCAGCGCGCGGTGCTGAAAGCTTTAGTGAAATAAGTTGCGAGCTTTAGCCTTGATGGATATACTAGGCACGTCAGAGATGCTCGCATTGCTACCAGAGCATAGCTATGCGGCGAGCCATCGTCACCACCCTTCTCATCACCGCCATTGGCGCAGGGACGCTCTTTCAGCTCAACCGTGCCACTTTCTAACACCAGTAGCCCACTGTTCAACTATGGTGAGGCCCTTCAGAAGGCGATTTTCTTCTACGAAGCCCAACGCTCAGGACCGTTACCGCCGAACCATCGCGTGGTGTGGCGCGGCGACTCTGGCTTAAACGACGGCGCCGATGTAGGGCATGACCTCACGGGCGCTGGTACAGCGCTGGCGATCACATGAAGTTCGGTTTTCTGATGGCGGCTTCAGCAACGCGCTAGCGCCGCCTTCAGCTCTAATCTCGCGCACGGTGGGCAGAACCCTACGCCCACTGCCTTCACCATGAACGGTGTGACGTGTATGCTCAACCCATAAGCGAGCGCGCGCAGTCCTCCTCCTTGCGATTTGGGGCAGCAGGGTATGACGCCCTGCTGCCTTGTGTCTTCTGCAAGGTGCATTTGCTCTAAAATCACAGCCATGCGCCCACTGCGCATCCTCATTGCCAAACCAGGGCTAGACGGGCACGACCGCGGCGCGAAGATCATCGCGCGCGCGTTGCGCGACGCTGGCATGGAGGTGATCTACACTGGCCTACGCCAAACGCCCGAGATGATCGCAGAAGCGGCGCTACAAGAAGACGTGGACGCGGTGGGGTTGAGCATTCTGAGCGGCGCACACAACACCTTGCTGCCACGCGTGGTTGAAGCGCTCCGTGCGCGCGGATTAGGCGACATCCCCGTATTCGCCGGGGGCATCATCCCTGAGGAGGACATCCCCTTCCTCAAGGCGCATGGCATCACGGAAGTCTTCGGCCCCGGCACGCCGTTAGAGACCATCGTGCGCTTCATCGAAACCCACACGCCGCGCCGCGCGCATGCTGAATCGTCCTCATGAGTGAAACGCTTTCGTGGCGCGCACCGCGCGAACTGGCGCGCTGGCTGAGCGCAATCGAACGCGGCGACGCGAAGGCACTGGCAAAAGTGCGCGCGTTGTACCGCACGCCAAGCCCAGCACACGTGATCGGCATCACAGGTGTGCCCGGCAGCGGCAAGAGCACGCTGATCGCAACACTCGCGCGCGCACTGCGCGAGGCACAGCATCCCGTCGCAGTGCTCTCGGTTGACCCAAGCAGCCCTTTCACGCGCGGTGCGATCCTTGGCGACCGCATCCGAATGCGCGACCTCGCCGGCGACCCCGGGGTATTCATCCGCAGTTTGGCAAGCCGCGGCGCACCTGGCGGTTTGGCTGCGGCAACGGCGGACATGGTGACGGCGCTCGAAGCCGCCGGCTTCGACTACGTCTTCGTGGAAACGGTAGGCGCAGGACAAGATGATGTGGCAATTGCGCGCCTTGCAGAGACGGTCGTGGTCGTGGAGGCACCTGGGCTAGGGGATGATGTGCAAGCCATCAAAGCAGGGCTGATCGAGATCGCCGACATCCTCGTGGTGAACAAAGCCGACCTACCCGAAGCGCAGCGCACTGCGCAGATGCTCGCCGCTGCGCTTGCGTTGGGTTTCGAGACGGTGGGTCATCACGGTGCAGCGGCAATGCCTGCTGCGCAGGACGTACAGCACGGCTGGCGCGTGCCCGTGCTGCTGGTGAGCGCGACGAAGGGCGAGGGCATCACCGCGCTCATCGAGGCGCTGCGCCAACATCGCGCTTGGCTGCACACCAGCAACGAAGGGCTGCGCCGTAAGCGTCGCCAAGCCGAAGCCGAGATCTACGCGCGTCTCTATGCTCAACTCGCGCGTTACGTGCAGATGCACCTTGATCAGGCTGCATTGCAACGTTGGGTCGAAGCCTGCGCCATGCGCACCGCACACCCCGAGGAAGCTGCTGAGGCACTTTTAGCGCACGTTCTCCAAGCCATCAAGCCATGCTAACCCTCTACCTGATCCGCCACGGGCAAACCGCCTACAACGCCGAGGGACGCATCCAGGGCTGGCGAGATGTGCCGCTGGACGCAGTTGGACGACGGCAAGCGCACCTGCTCGCTGCACGCATGACGACTTTGCCGCTCAGCGCGGTATACGCAAGCCCGCTCGCGCGCGCATGGGAGACCGCAGACCTCATCGCGCGCGCCTGCATGCTCTCGCCTCGCGCTGATGAGCGCCTGCGCGAGTACGACATGGGCGCATGGACCGGCTTAACCTTCGCGGAAGTCCGCGAGCTGTGGCCGGATGCCGATCACCTTGACGCCGTGCCAGGCGGCGAAAGCGCAAGCGCCGTCGCTCAGCGCGTCGCTGCGTTCCTCGACGACCTCTTGGCGCACCATGCACGCGAGAGCAGCGAGGCTACACATGTGGCGGTGGTTTCTCACGGCGGCACGTTGGGGGCGATGCTCGGCGTGATGATCGGTTTGCCACCGCGCCGTCGCCAGCCATTTACTTTCGGCAATGCGTCGGTGAGCGAGGTGCACTTCGAACATGGACGATGGCGCATTCACACGCTCAACGAGCAACATCACTTGCTCGCCGCCATCACCCATCCTGCTGGCCCCTCTGAGGGAGACGTTGCGCCCCCCTGAGCAGCCCCTTGCTCCCGCGCCTGCCGCATGAACCAGCGCTGCCCCTGCGCCTTCATAGCCTCCAAAACGGAGCGGATCGTTTGCCACGTGGAGGAGCGCATTGCGCGCTTACCAAACTGCGCAGCAAAGCTCTGCGCTGCCTCTTCGGGCTTCACCTTGTCGCCGTAAGCCTCTTTCAAGTAGTGCCAGTGATCCACTAACCAAAGGTAGAGATCGGCTTCAGTCCGCTCGGGAAATGCTGCAAGGATGCCCTCCTTGCGAATCGCTTCCACGATGGGCTGATAGACGTTGTCGAACCAATCCACAACTGCCTCTTTCTCGCTGACCGCGCGCTTTTGCTCAACGCCCATGAAGTAGCGATGTACGGCGATGTGCTCAAGCAAGCGCGCGTAGCCATCAGCGTGGGTGAGGCGAATCGCTTGCCCAGGGCGCAGCACATCGAGGCGCGTGCGCTCGAGGAAAGCGTTGTATGCGCCGAGCTGAGAGAGCCGCTCCGCGTCGAGGTCGTTGCGCGTGACGGGCACATGCGCGATCGCCTCGAACACCTCGGCGTCAATGAACGCAGCGCCATGCTCGCGCGCGACGGAAACGCGATGGTTGCCATCGAGCACGAAGTACACCTCACCCACCTTGTAGAGCTGCACAGGGGGCAAGCAGCGCTCGCTGCGGAACGCGCAGTTGATGCGGCGCCAGCGCTCTAGGCTATGGTCGCGCAACGGCAAGAAGGCGTCGTCAAAATCGCGGTAACGGCCGACGCTCCCGACGATCTGCTTGAGGGGTACGGCTTGCACGCCGCGATGGACGAAGCCGCAAAGATGCAGCCGCGCGCGCACCTCGTCCCATGAGAGCAGCGCGATGTTGCGGCGCGCAAGCATCGCCCACAGACGACGCAACAAGCTCTTTGTGCGTGCTCGCCGAAAGTCCAATGTGTCCTGCGATGTAAGCATGCGATCCTCCTTCGACAAAAGCGAAGAGGGCACAGCACGCCTTTCGGCGCACCATGCCCTCCGGATGGCTCGGTTCTGTTTTGCCTCAGTTTACCAGGGCTGCGACAGCAAAAAGTTAGAATCGCCTCATGGACTTTAGCCGAGTTGTGGAGCACTTGCTCGCAGAAGCGCGAGCGCGAGGGGCGTTCGACAATTTGCCTCGGCGTGGTCCGCTAAACCTCGACGAGGATGCGCTCGTGCCCGAAGAGGAACGGCTCGCCATCCACGTACTGAAAAGCAACGACGCGCTGCCGGAATGGATTGAAGCAGACAAAGCGCTGCGCGAGCAAATCGCCGAGGCACGAGCAGCGCTTGCGCGCGCTCATCAGCACTATCGCCAGCAGCTCGCCTTGGCTCAGAGCGCGCACGAACGGCGCTACGCAGAAATGCGCTGGGCGCGCGCGCGGACGCAGTTTGAGGCTGCGGTGGCGCAGATCAATCGCGCCATTTTTGAGTTTAACTTGCGTGCACCTTCAACGCTGGTGCAGCGCATGCCACTGCGGCTCTCGGAGGAGTATGCGCGGCTGGGCGTTGGCGAAGAAGAGCGCTAGAGGGTCTCGAAACGCTCGACGTTGAGCACGAACACCGTCGCGCCGCCGACCTCGACATCAATCACCTGGGCGCTCAACGTGCCTGGGCTTTCACGCGGCACGTTGATGAACGAAGTGCGCCGGCGCGCGGTTTGCTTGAGGATGCTCAGCACATCGTCCACGCTTTCATCTGGCACGCCGAGCAGGAATGTGACGTTTTCACGGCGCAACCATCCTCCTTGCGTGGCGATGCGCGTGACGCGATAGCCTGCGTCCGTGAGCGCTTGCATGGTCTTGTTGGCGTCGTCGGCCTGTACGACCGCCAAGATCATCTTCATTTGCAGGGCGCACCTCCTTGGCGCTTACTCAGGCATTTTAGCGCGGCGGTAGCTGCCAAGCACGCGCAGCAGCGTCGCCATCTCACCGAGATGAGCGAGGGCACGTTCGCAGTGTGCTGATTGCGCGTGCCCGACGAAGTCCAAGTAGAACAGATACTCCCACGGCGAGCCTTGGAGCGGGCGGGACTCTATCTTGGTGAGATCAATGTCGCGCAGCGCAAAAGCGGCTAACGCGCGGAACAGCGCGCCAGGGCGATTGCGCATGGCGAACACGATGGAGGTCTTGTATTCGGCATCGTTGCGCGGCGCTGCGCTTGGCTCGTCGAGCGCGTGCGGGTCGCGCGCGAGCACGACGAAGCGCGTGTAGTTGTGCGCGTCGTCCTCGATCCCCTCGCGTAAGATGGGCACCCCGTAGAGTTCTTGGGCACGGCGCCCAGCAATCGCTGCGGTGTCACGCCGCCCTTCCTCGGCGAGCAGTTTCACGCTGCCGGCGGTGTCATACACTTGCTCGCGCTCAGCTTGCGGCAGCAGCGCGCTTAGCGTGCGTTCGCATTGTGCCAGTGCCTGCCAGTGTGAGATCACACGACGGATCTCGTGCAGGTGCACGCCAGGCAGCGCATAGAGATACCAGCGAATGCGCACGATCACCTCGCCGACAAGATGGAGGTTGTAACGCATGAGCAGGTCATAATTGCGGTGCACGCTGCCGCCGAGCGAGTTCTCCATGGGCACAATGCCAAACGTGCAGGTGCTGCTCTCCACCGCGTCGAACACCGCGTCGAAGGTCGGGAAAGGCACAGGGCGGATGTTGGTGCCGAAGAAGTCAAAAGCGGCTTGCTCGCTGTAAGCGCCAGGCTCACCTTGGAACGCGACGGTGATCATCGCTGCAAGTTATACCTGCGCCGGCGCGCGCCCTTCACCCTGCAAGCTGCACTTGCTCCGCGCTGATCGCCCACAAGCGTTCTTGGGCATCGCGGTTGTAGGAAAGCGGCGAGGAGCGCTTCGGCTTGCAGCGATCGAAATACAAGCCGCTTTGCTGGGCAACCTCTGGCGCGCTGGCGAGGTAGATGCTGGTCTGAGCGCCCTGTTCTGGACTGAGCGCAAAGCGCGACACGAGCACGCGGAACACCCATCCCCACCAGCCGCCCAGCTCACGCCCAAAGTTGGTTGCGACAGCGCCAGGATGAAGCGCGTTCACAGTGATGTGTGTGCCCTCGAGCCGTCGCGCCAGCGCGTAGGTGAACATCACGTTGGCAAGCTTGGAAAGGCTGTAGGCGCTGAACGCGCGGTAGGGTTGTCGCTCAAAGTTGAGGTCGTCGAAAGGGATGCGTCGGACGGCAAAGTGCGCATCCGAAGAAACGTTGACGATGCGCGCTGTTGGCGCTGCTTTTAGCGCATCGAGCAACAAATGCGTGAGCAGAAAGTAGCTCAAATGGTTCAGCGCCCATGTCATCTCAATGCCGTCTTCGCTGAGACGGCGCTCGCCGAAGATCGCGCCGGCGTTGTTCACCAGCACATCTACGCGTGGGAAGCGCGCGCGGATTTGTTCTGCGACGCTGCGCACCCCGCGTTGGCTGGAGAGATCGGCGGCGATCGGCGTTGCGCTGCCGCCTGCCTGCACAATCTGCGCAGCGGTCTCGGCGCACTTTTGCGGGCTGCGGCTGACGATCACCACGTGCGCGCCCATCCGCGCCAGCGCCAACGCAGTTGCGCGCCCGATGCCAGACGTGGCGCCTGTGACAACGGCAATGCGTCCTTCAAGCGTTCTCTGCGTCATTAGGCAAAAGCGCGCGAAGCATAGCAGACTGGCGCGCGCGTGTGAGTTTTTCGGGATCGGACTCTAGGCGAAGGTACTCGCGCAACAGCTCGCGCGCGGTCTCTGCGTCGCGCAGGCGGTAGTGCACCGTAGCCAGATTGAGCAACACTTCGGTGTTGTTTGGGTCCAACGCGCGCGCCCGATCGAGCCAACCACGCGCGCCCCACAGGTCACCGATCTCCATGAGCGCTGCCGCCATCTCGTTGAGGTCGTGCGCAGTCTCGCCAAAGGCACGCACTTTCTCGTAGTAAAAGCTCAGCCGCCGTCCTGCCGGGAGGGTTGCAAGTTCAGCCGGCAAGAGCGTAGCAGCACTTTGAGGCATAGGAGCATTGGAGGGGGAGGCGGATTGCGGCGCGGCTTGCGCCAAAGAGCCGGCTGGTGCTGCACTCTCAGGAGCACGCTCACGCGCTGGCGCGAGCTGAGCAAACAACAGCGCAACGAGGATTTGCCTCCCGCTCACAAGGAGCATCGCAAAGACAAGCGCACCACCCAACAACGCGAGGGCGATTGTCAGCGCCAAGAACGCTTCTATCACACCGAAGCTTAGAAGAGCAGCCACCGCAAGCACAATGCCGCTGAAAAGCACCAAGGCAGCCCCGATTGGCGCCCAGCTCAGAACGAGGCGCACACCCAGAGGTACAGCGCGCGCTGCATTTGCTAACGCCTTGCTTTCCCGCAGCGCATCGCGCCAATCGTGATGCCTCAAGATCAGCGGTGTTGCAAAAAGCCGCGGCTTTGCCGTAAACGCGCTGCTCACGATAGCAACAAACGTCGTGAACGGAAAGAGCACAAAGAAGAGAACCATCAAGAGCGACCAAACCGCATCTGGGTCCCCTTGAGAAACAGCGCCGATCACAGACACGAGCGCGCCGATGATGAAGACAAGCCCAGCAGGCAGAAGCCGGGAGACGAGTGCAACAAGATGCACCTTCATCAGCGCGCGCCAGTGCCTAGACGCAGCACCGATCACTTCGCGCAGCGAAGGGCGCTCTCCAGCCGCAATGCGCAGCGTTGCCTCAGTGATTGCGCCATCGCTGAGCGGCGCGGTCATCACGACGAGCACCCCTGCCGCAACCGCCAGCGGCACTCCCCCGCCAAGGGCAAAAACGATGAGCCTCTCCGAGGCTGCCAGCACGCCCAACACCAGAAGCGCCACGAAGCTAGCGGCAACCCAGAGCACAAGCAGCGAAGGGAGAATCGTCACCAGCGCGATCTTGGCGAAAAGCCCACGATGCTCCTGAAACACTTGCCAAGCGCGCACGAGCCATGACGAAGCGCGCAAGTTAATCGTTTCTTCTCTCAGTGTTGCGAACTGCATGAGAGTATATAATCCTAAGCAAAATTAGGCGCAGCGGTTAAGCTGCGCTTGTTGCTTAAGCATAACGCACAGGCTAAGAGGAGATGAGCTGCGATGCAAGGTGCAATTTCGGTTGAGCGGTCCTGGCGCGTGGATGGGCTTACGCGGGCGTTTGGCGTTGCAGCGTTGATCATGGTGGCGGTGGCGTTGGTGTTGGTGTTCTTTGTGGCGCCTTCGGGGGATGTACGCTCTGGAGGAGAGGCACAGCGCATTTTCTACTTCCATATCTCCTCAGCATGGGTGGGATTCGGCGCCTGGCTGCTCACAGCCTTCTTCGGCATTCGCTACCTTCAGACGCGCGATCTCGCCTGGGATCGCCGTGCACATGCGAGCGCTGAGGTTGGGGTGGTGTTCATCACGATGACGCTGCTGAGCGGAATGCTCTGGGGCCGCCCAACATGGAACACCTGGTGGACGTGGGATTTCAAGCTCACGCTGACGGCGCTGCAGTTCCTCCTGTACGTGGCGTACCTGATGCTGCGCAGTGGCATTGAGAACCCCGAGCGACGCGCGCGTTTCGCCTCGGTATATGGCATCATCGGCTCGCTAACCATCCCCTTGAACTTCGTCATTAGCCGCGTGCTGCAAAGCATCCATCCCGCGGTGTTCGGCCCAAGCGTCAACGCAGCACAGCAGGGCGGGTTTGGCGTCTCTGTTGATCGATCGCTGATTCTGATTGTCTCGATTGCGGCGCTGACAGCGGCGTACCTATTCTTGGTGCGCGCGCGCATCGCGCTCTTGCAGCAGGAGGAGGCGCTCAATGCGCGCAAGGCTGCGCTCACGGAGGTATGAATGAGCCTACTTGAGGACAAGAACGCTGTTTACCTCTTCACGGCATATGGCGTCTTCATCGGTGGCATGCTAACCTACGCGCTCTTCCTCTGGTGGCGCCGCCGCAGCCTCGAACGCGAGGCAGCGCTGCTCGAGGAGATCGAGCGCGAACAACGCAGCACAGACGTAAAGGCACCGCGCCAGGTCGCCTCGGGCAGACAAACCAACTAGCCTGCGCTCGAGGCGTGTTACAAGAAGGCACGCGTCGTCGTCTAACTGGTAAAACCATGACCAACGCTGTGGCAGAGAAAACCCTGACAATGGAGAGCCCAGCCCAACGTTGGCGCACCTTTCGACAAGGCATCCTCTTCGTGCTCGGTTTTGCGGTTTTCATCATGGGAGCGTTTGGCGTTGCAGGGACGGTGCTGGGCGATATGTTCTACGAAGCGCGCGAAGCAGTGCGCATCGTGGGTGGCATCGCGCTGATCGTGCTCGGTCTGTTCACGCTCGGCATCCTCAACATCCCCTTGCTCTATCGCGAGGTGCGCGCCGATCTGAGTGCATTGCACAACGTGGCTGGCAACGCTGGTGCGTTCTTGACAGGCTTAGGGTTTGCAGCGGGGTGGACGCCCTGCATTGGACCTTTCTTAGGCGCCATCCTCTCGATGAGCGTGACTACTGAGCTGGGCACGCGCATGGTGATGCTGCTTGCATATGTGCTTGGGTTGGGCGTGCCGTTTTTAGTGGTTGCTGCGCTGGCTGATCGCGCTGTCCCATTCTTGCGCCGCATTCAGCGACACACGCGGGTGATCGAAATCGTGAGCGGCCTCCTGCTCATCGGTGTGGGCTTTGCGCTACTTGCGGGGCAAATTTCCCAGCTCAGCGCATCGCTGGCTGCGATTCCCTTCGAGTTAGAGATGCAAGTGCTCGGCGAGGAGACGGCACTCACAGTCCCTGTTGCCGCAGTGGCGGGGTTGCTCTCATTTCTATCGCCGTGTGTCTTGCCGCTCGTGCCAGCGTATCTAGGTTTTATCGGCGGCGTTGCGGTGCAGCGCCCCACAGCATGAGGCTCGAGGGCAAAGCAGCAAACCGAAGGCGCGGCCTCGGAAACCTCAATGCCGCGCCTTTTTGTTGTTAGCTATACTGCATCTGGCATGACGCGGCTCTCGGAATCGGTGCAGGACTACCTGAAGGCGATCTTTGAGCTGCATCAAACAACACCGCGCGTCACAACCAACGCGCTCGCCACGCGGCTGGGAGTCTCTGCAGCTTCGGTGACGGGCATGGTGCGCCGTTTGGCAGAGCTAGGCCTTGTGGAATATGCGCCCTACCAAGGCGTTGTGCTCACAGGAAGCGGACGGCGCGCTGCGCTCGAGGTGATCCGACACCATCGCCTGATCGAGCTGTATCTCACGCAAGCGTTAGGGTATTCATGGGACGAGGTTCACGCCGAGGCCGAGCGATTGGAACACGCTGTGAGCCGCAGCTTTGCCGAGCGCATCGCCCAGCTCCTGGGCGACCCTAAAGTAGATCCACACGGCGACCCCATCCCCAGCCGCGAAGGAGAAATGCCGCGCGTCTCGCAACGCACGCTTGTGGAAGTCCCAAGCGGCACAGCGCTGAGCGTTCAACGAGTGCGCGACGAGGATGCCGAAGTGTTGCGGCGGCTTGCTGCCCTGCGGCTGTTTCCCAACACGCGCTTTGTAGTCAAAGCTGTTGACCAGGAGCGGGGTAAGCGCGTGCTTTGCTTAGGCGACGGCGTGGAGATTGAGGTTGAGGACAAGCTTGCTCAGCACGTCTTTGTTCAGGAAGAGACAATCGCCTCATCGCCATCTTCGCCGAGGTAGTAAGTCATGTGCTGGAGGTGGAGCACTGGGTCAATGTTCTCCACGCGCACCCCTGGCGGGACATTGAGCGTCACAGGTGCGTAGTTGAGAATCCCCCGCACGCCTGCATGCACGAGCACGTCGGCGACGGCTTGCGCTGCGGAGGCAGGCACAGCGATCATGGCGAGACGAATGCTGTGCGCGCGCACGAATTGTTCCATTTCGCTCGCGGGGCGCACCACGTGCTCACCGATGCGCGCGCCGATGCGCTGGGGATCGTTATCAAAGACAGCCACCAGGCGGAAGCCACGTTGCGCGAAGCCGGAGTAGTTCGCCACGGCGCTCCCCAAGTGCCCTGCGCCAACTAACACCATGAGCCATTCATGCGCGATGTTTAGAATCTCGCGCAATCGAGCGAGGAGCACGGAAACTTCGTAGCCCTTCCCCTGGCGCCCGAAATCGCCAAATAAGGAGAGGTCCTTGCGGATCTGTGCGGGACCGATACCAAGCCTTTCCCCCAGCGCCTTCGAGGAGATGAAGGCGTGCCCTTCGAGCTGCAGGGCGCTCAGCGCGCGCAAGTACAACGGCAAACGAGCAACAACGATATCCGGGACATGGCGCTCTGGCATGCCTATAGTGTGCATGTTATCACGTGCAGGGCGGTTGCTATGATACCCATCAACAGCGATGCACTTGTCCGTCCTCCTCTTTGCTGTTCAATCCCTTGGCGCGTTTGCACTCGCGGTTGGCTTCTGGGTAGCATTCAGACGCTTCGGGAGGGCGCGGTGGTCGTCCGTGGCGTGGGGCGGCTTGGCATTTCTGGTTGCACAGGCGCTGC
>JAUQQA010000044.1:0-4722 GCA_030550095.1 Chloroflexota bacterium
CAGCTCCCGAGCGACCTTCAGCAGCCACACACCGATGCAGGCTCTCAGCCTATGACCTGCACGCTCTGTCGGGGTGAGCTTGCTTACTCCTCTCGGTCATCGCTTTACTTGCATTATAAAATGAGCACAACAATGCTTGTCCCCACCTCAGCGGCGCCTTATGCGGAACCAGACCTCGCGGCTCTGGAAAACCTCGCGCTGCCTTGCGACGACGACACCCCCATGGAGAACACCTGGCACCGCTTGCAGATCAACCTGCTCGACGACGTGATCCACCAGCACTGGCGTGGGCGCACGGACTTTTACGTCGGCGGCAACATGTTCGTGTATTACAGCCTCGAGCAGGTCAAGACCAAGGACTACAAAGGACCAGACTTGTTCGTCGTGAAAGACGTGGATGGCTCCTATCCACGCCCCTGCTGGGTCGCTTGGCAAGAGGGCGGCAGGTTGCCCGATTTCATCGTCGAGCTGCTCTCGGAGAGCACGATGGATGAAGACCTCGGGCGCAAGAAGCAGCTCTACGAGCGCGTCTTTCGCACCCTCGAGTACGTCTGCTACGGTCCTGATCCCACGCAAGGCACAGAGCCAATGCTGCGTGCATGGAAGTTGGTTAACGGGCGCTATGAGGAAGTGTTGCCAGACGCGCGCGGCTGGATTTGGAGCACGCAGCTCGAAGCATGGCTGGGCATTTGGGAGGGTAGCTACGCTGGTGTGCGCACGCGCTGGCTGCGCCTGTTCGACGCACAAGGGCAACTCGTGCCGACAGCAGCAGAAGCCGAACACCAGCGCGCGGAAGCTGAACGCCAACGCGCGGAAGCCGCGGAGCAGCGCGCTGCCTTGGAGCGCGAACGCGCCGAAGCTGCTAAGCGTCGCGCTGAAGAAGCTGAACGCAAACTCGCGGAGCTGCAAGCGGAACTAGCGCGCTTGCGCGCTCAGCGTTCTGAGTAAGCCTCTCTGGCTTCTCTAGCTGGGGCGCAGTGCTCGTTGCGTGTTTCACGCAACACAAATCCACGCGCGCGCGCCAATCCTATAATCCCTCACGACATGTTCACCGACTTCGGTCACCTAGCGGTCATCTTCGCATTCATCGCCAGCCTCTACGCTGCGGGCATCTCCGTAGTGGGCGCAATGCGCAACGATGATCGCTTTGTGCAGAGTGGGCGCCTCGCGCTTTTCCTCACCTTTCCGCTCATCCTGATCGGCACGCTCGGCTTGTGGTACGCGCTGATCACGCACGACTTCGGCGTGCAATACGTGGCGAGCGTCTCCTCGCGCAGCACGCCGTTGTTCTTTCGCATCACCGCGCTGTGGGGTTCGCAGAACGGCTCGTTGCTGTTCTGGTGCTTGATCATGGCGGCCTTCATCGCTGCGGCAATGGCAAAGCGATGGGACGCCGATAAGCCGTTGCTGCCGTGGGTGACGACGGTGATGGCGCTGGTGTTGGCGTTTTTCTTGTTCCTAGAGCTGTTCCTCGCCAACGCCTTCGTGCGCAGCGAGTTCCCGCCCGAGGACGGGCGCGGCCTGAATCCGTTGCTGCGCCACCCCGGCATGATCATCCACCCGCCGATGCTCTACGCTGGCTACACGGGCTTGCTTGTGCCGTTCGCGTTCGCCATTGCCTCGCTGATCACGCGCCGCACCGACAACCTATGGCTCCATGTCTCACGGCGCTGGACGCTGACCGGCTGGGCATTCCTTACAGCCGGGTTGGCGCTCGGCGGACGTTGGGCACACGACGTGCTCGGCTGGGGCGGCTACTGGGGTTGGGATCCCTCAGAGAACAAGCCGCTCATCACGTGGCTCATCGCCACCGCTTTCTTGCACTCCGCGATGATTCAAGAGAAACGTGGCATGTTCAAGAACTGGAACATCTTCTTGATCATGCTGACGTTTGCCTCGATGTTCTTCGGCACCGCGTTCATCCGCAGCGGCTTGCTGACGAGCGTCCACGCTTTCGCTGCAAGCGACATCGGCCCCTACTTCATGGTGGCAATGGTGATCATCCTGGCAGCGTGTGCGTGGCTGTGGCTGACGCGCTTGGACACGCTGAAGAGTGAGCGCGCACTAGACTCTGCCTTCTCGCGGGAGGGCATCTTCTTGCTGCAAAACGTGCTGTTCGTGAGCACGGCGTTCACGGTGTTCATTGGCACCATCTTCCCCATCGTGAGCGAGGCGCTCACCGGTGAACGCATCACGGTAGGACCGCCCTTCTTCGATCAAACGGCAGGGCCGCAACTCATGGCGCTGGTGTTGCTAATGGGCATCGCGCCACTGTTCGCATGGCGCAAAGCAAGCGCCCAAGCGTTATTGCGCCAATCCGTCGGACCGTTGGCATTCGCAGCCGCGGCGGTGGTGGGGCTACTGCTGAGCGGCATGGATAAGCCCTTGCCGCTGATTGGTTTTGCCATCGCTGCATACACGCTTGCGCAGACTTTGACGGAGTACGTGCGCGGCGTGCGCGCGCGCATGCAAGCCACTGGAGAGTCCATTCCGCTGGCGCTGTGGCGCCTCGCAGAACGCAACCAGCGGCGCTATGGTGGCTATCTCGTCCACCTCGGCGTTGTGTTGCTTGCTATTGGTGCCATCGGCAAGGGCTTCTATGGCTACGACGTGATCCGCACGGTCAATCTCAACGAGCGCTTCACTGTTGGCGACTACATCTTCACCTACCGCGGCATTCGCCCCGTGCAGTGCGAGTTCAGCGACTGTCAAACCGTGCAAGCGATGCTGCTCATGCAGGCACCAGATGGCACGCTCACCGCGTTGTTCCCCAGCCGCGACCACTACCCTGAGCAGCAACACACCGCCACCATTCCCTACACAGCGGGGCACTTTAACGAGGAAGTGTATGTGATCCTCTCGGGCTGGGAACGCGGTGGCGCGATTGCATCGTTTCAGGTGTACATCAACCCGTTGATTAACTGGGTTTGGGTGGGCAGCGTCGTGATGATTCTCGGCTTTCTCGTCGCGTTCTGGCGCGCGCCGGAGCCAGAATTCGCGCCTGTGCGCTCACGCGCAACGCAACTGGCTCAGGCGTGATCAAACAGGAGAACAACGATGTTGAAGCGAATTGTGGTGTTGCTAGTCTCGCTCGGCGCGATTGCAGCAACTGCGCTGGCGTTTGACGCGCGCGTTGCTTTTGCACAAGGGCTTGGCTTCGACGACAAGACCTACCACATCGCCAAAATGCTAAACTGCCCCACATGCGCTGGGCGCAACCTCGCCGATTGCCCCACTGAGACATGTGCGCAATGGAAGGCGGAGATCGCCTATCAACTTGAGCAAGGGAAGAGCGCCGAAGAGATCATCGCCTACTTCGAGCAGCGTTTCGGCACTCGCGTACTCCAAGAACCGCCCAAACAAGGCAGCACGTTAGTGCTATGGGCAGCGCCTGTTGGCGCAGCAGTGGTGTTTTTGATCGCCGCGGCGCTGGTGATGCAGCGCGCGACGCGCAAGCCCGCGCCTATGGCGACGACCGCCTCGGATGATCCGCTCATCGCGGAGATCGAGGCAGAGGTGCGCCAACGATGGTGAACGAGCGCAGCGAAACGCAGGTTGCCGCAACGACAAGCGAAGCGCGCAAACGAGGATTCATTGCCTTGGGCGCGCTGCTCAGCATTGTGGTTGTTGGCGGGCTGTTCTGGCTGGCACTTACCCTCGTCTCACAGGAGGGCGCACGCCCACGCCCCGGCACCCCTGCGCCCGATTTCGAGCTGCGCTTGTTCGAGGGCTACCGCGCGGGCTACCCTGAGGTGTTGCGCCTTTCCGACCTACGTGGCAAGGTAGTGGTGATCAACTTTTGGGCGTCGTGGTGCGAGGAGTGTTACAAAGAAGCCGCAGCGCTAGAGCGCATCTGGCGCGAGTATCGTGACCGCGGCGTGGTGTTCATCGGCGTGGACTATCTCGACACTGAAGCCCCCGCCCTCACCTACCTTAAGCAGTTCGACATCACCTACCCAAACGGGCTTGACGTGCAGCAGCGCATCGCCAAAGCTTATCGCATCACGGGCGTCCCTGAGACGTTCTTCATTGACCGCGATGGGCTTGTCGCCGAGGCGGTGATCGCGCCGCTTAGCGAAGCCGATCTGCGCCGTCGGCTCGATGCCCTGCTGCGGTGAAAGGAGCAACACAATGATCCACAGAGTGCGCGTTAAGGGCTACAAATCCTTGAGCGATGTTTCTCTCACTTTGCAGCCGCTAACCATCATCCTGGGACCCAACGCCGTTGGCAAGAGCAATCTGTTCGACGCACTACGCCTGCTGAGCCATATCGTGCGCACACGCTCATTGACGGACGCCTTCACGGAACATCGCGGTGACCCGCTTGAGGCGTTTACCCTCGAGGAGGGGGGTCTCAGCGGATTGCTTGCAAAAGAAGAAGCTTCTTTCACAGTAGAAGTTGATGTTGAGCTTAGCCCATCCACAGTCGAGCAAGTCGAGAAGCTCTTACAACATTACCGCACAAATGGCGAGTCTGAGAAGCGATCGCGGCGCATCACAGAGCGATACCTTCGTTATCGCATCACCGTAGCGATCACACCGCGCACGGGTGTTCTCCGCGTCACCGATGAGCGCCTGGAGGCACTGACAAAAAGATTGGCTATCCTTAGCCCGACAAACACAGCGACGACCATCAGCTTTGAGGAGCCAGAAAACGGCGTGCATCCAAGGCGTCTCAAGCTACTTGCAGACCTCCTCAGCAATGCCTCTCAGCATCGCCAG
>JAUQQA010000044.1:4822-12521 GCA_030550095.1 Chloroflexota bacterium
ATTGGCTATCCTTAGCCCGACAAACACAGCGACGACCATCAGCTTTGAGGAGCCAGAAAACGGCGTGCATCCAAGGCGTCTCAAGCTACTTGCAGACCTCCTCAGCAATGCCTCTCAGCATCGCCAGGTCATTGTCAATACCCATTCCCCGCTGCTTGCAGAGCACCTGTCATTCTCCTACCTTGTCCGCTGCCGCAAACAAGGGCGCGCGACTTCCTTTGAGCCGCTGGACACAACTGAACTATTTCGATCTCGAGAAATCAGCAGCGCGCTTGAAAACGACGAACAGGAAGGTGAGATGATGCGCTACGTCCTTGAGGGGGACTGGGGATGAGCGTAAAGAAACGGGTGCAGTGTTTTTGCGAAGACGTTGCCCAGGAAAACTTTATCAAATCACTGATTGAACGTGCTGCTCAGCAAAAAGGCGTACAAGTTGACATTGCCATGCAAGGCGCCACACACGGTAGCAGGGTCTGGAATGAGTTGAAAGCGTATCTGGACCTCCTAGGCAAGCGCCGAGCCAATTACCCCGATGTCCTCGTCATTGTTCTAGACAGCGATTGCAAGAAGAGGAGTGAAGTGAAAAACAAAGTCATGGATCTCATTGCAAAAAGAAAGCTCAACATCCCAGTTGTTTGTGCTGTTCCAGAACCCCACATCGAGCGCTGGTATCTAGAGGATCAAAGGGCATTTCGAGAAGTGCTGCCAAAGGCAACCCCCCAAAAGTTGAGTTACCGCTGTGAGCGCGACCGCTATAAACAAGCGCTACGCGAAGCAATCCGCGCAGCAGACATTGAGCCTTTGCTTGGTGGCGCTGAGTACGGTGGTGACATCGCGCGTGCATTAGACCCCAAACACAAGGACGACTCTTTTAAGGCTTTCTGGGAAGAGCTGTTGCGAGCTTTATAACGTGAACCTTCTCATGGACTTCCCAATCGGTACCCTCTTGCTCGGCGCTGCGCTGTTCATCGTGTTGGCGCTCATCATCGCTTTGCCACTCTTCGACCGCAAGACGCCCGCCGTGCGCCCGCCCACGCGCCGCGAGGCGCTCGAAGCCGAACACCAAACGCTGATCCGCAACATCCGCGAGCTCGACTTCGACTTCCGCACCCACAAAATCAGCGAAGCCGATTACCGCACATTACGCGCAGCACTGGTGCAGCGCGCCGCTGAGGTACTGCGCGCGCTGAAAACGCTCGAGGAGCGCGACGTGGACGCGGAGATCGAAGCACAGGTCGCCAAACTGCGCAAAACGACAACGCTGCTCGCAACCGATGGTCGCGCCTGCCCAAGTTGCGGCGCTTCCCTGCCGACTGGCGCGCGCTTCTGCCCGAGCTGCGGGCAAGCGGTATCCTCTGAGAGCGTTCAGCAAGCAACATGAGCCACCTATCACGCTGGAGCCGTTTTCTCGGGTTGGGTGCAAGCCTCGCAGTGTTGCTGAGCGCCTGCACCATTTCGCCCCGTCCAACGTTGCCAGTTGACGTGTTGCTCACACCCGCCGTGCTGCCCACACCCGCCATGAACGGCGAATCCGCGCCGATGCTGCCGCCGAGCGTGGAGAACGGTGCGACCATCTACGCCGAGAAGTGCGCGGCATGTCACGGTGAGAGCGGCGCAGGCGATGGCCCTCAAGCCGAAACCATCCGCGCCCAAGGGCGGCAGGTGCCCAGCCTGGTTGACCCTGCACGCGCACGCGCTGCCAAGCCCAGTGAGTGGCATTCGATCATCACCGTCGGGCGCCTGCAAAACCTGATGCCCGGCTTCAGCGGTTCGCTCACAGGGCAGCAGCGCTGGGAGGTGCTGGCGTATGTCTGGGCGCTGGGCACGTCGCCGCAGCGCCTCGAAGAAGGTCGCAAGCTCTTTGCGGCACAGTGCGCGTCATGTCACGGACCCAACGGCGAGTATGCGGTAGGCAACCCACCGCGCGCGTTCAACGACATGTCCTTCCTCGCCTCATACTCGCTGCAAGACCTCGCTGAGCTAATGCAGCAAGGCGAGGTGCACAAAGACGTACGCTTGAACGAAGAGGAGCGCTTCCTGGTTGCCGAGCTTGTGCGTTCGTTCGGCTACCTTTACGCTGACCCCGTCGCCCTGCGCGAGGCGCGCCTGCGCGGCGACGGCACGCTGACGCTCCGCATCGTGAACGGCACGCCGAACGGTCAAGGCGTGCCCGTCGGCGCGACCTCGGTGCTGCGCGCCTACGACACGCGCGGCGAGGTCTTCACGCGCACAGCGCAGCTCGATGCAAACGGCTGGGTGACGTTCACCGCCTTGCCGCGCCGCAACAATTACTTCTACCAAGCCGAGCTGGACTACGCGGGCGGTCGTTTCTACGCCCCACCCTTGCAGTTCAGGACAGACGCCACCGCTACAACAACGCTGAGCGACGTGCTGCCGATCTTCGAGACCACCGAGGACGAGTCGAACATCCGCATCAGCGAGCTACACTTCTTCGTCCAAGAGGTTCGCCCCACCCAACTCACGGTGGTCGAGATTTACCAATTCGACAACCTCACCGACCGCGCCTTCATCGGCAAGCCAGCAGGCGATGGGAAACGCTACACCCTGCGCCTGAGCAAGCCCGAGGGCGCAACCAACCTGCGCTTTGATGGGCTGGGGTTAGGGCAACGCTTCTTCGAGGAAGGCGATGTAATCTACGACACCGACGCTGTGGTGCCTGGGCGCAGCGCAATGCGCATCATCATGATCTACGACCTGCCCTACCGCGACCGCCGCCCGATCAGCCGCAAAGTGTTCTACCCCGTGGATCGCTGGGACGTGATCATCCCCGAGCTGGAAGGCGTGCGCGAGCAGCTCCGCGCAGAGGGGTTGACGGACCGTGGCCGCCAGGTGCTCGCCAACGGCGTGTTCTACCTCTTCACGGCCGATCAGCCCGCGCAAGCAGGCGAGGCGCTGCGCTTCGAGTTTGCCGGGCGCTTGGTGCCCGCAGAGCGCCCCGGCAGCGACGCCCGCGCGCTGGGCTTTGGGTTGATCACGCTCGGCGTGGCGATTGGCTTGGCTTACTTCTTGCTGATGCGCGTTCGCGCACTGCGCGCGCGCTACCGAGACCTCGGCGAGGTGCGCCGCGAGCTGCTGCGCGAGATCGCGCGCCTGGACGACGCCTTCGCCCAAGGCAAGCTGCGCGAGGCGGACTACCGCGCACAGCGGCAACGGCTGAAGGCAGAATTGGCAGAGATTTGGGAGTGAGCAGATGTTCGGCGTGGATCCCTTCTACCTTCGGGTGTTCGGTGTGGTGGCGACTGGGCTTTTCACGCTGGCGGGTCTGGCGGTGGTGCTGCGCCCTGAGCACAAGATCAAATCGCCCGGGCATCGCCTTGGCAACCTCATCATCTGGGTCTTCGGCGAATATTGGGGGATGCGCTTGATCCGCTTGAGCGGCTGGGCGATGGTGCTCGGCGGCGGTTTTGGCTTCATCGCTGCGCTGATCGCTCTGGCGCGCGGCTAGCTCAAAACAGCAGCCCCACCACGTAATCCCACCAGTTGTGACGCTTGCCGCTTGGCGTAAAGCCTTCCACGTGTGGGAAGCGCTCGAACCACCAGCGATGATGCTGGCGAATGTCGCCATTGCCCCAATCGGCGCACGTCATCCAGCGACGAGCACCTGTGAAGTTCGGATAGTTAAGCCAATCGTCGGCGTTGCTCAACACCGGGCGCGGATTGCCCCAGTCGTAATCGCGCTCGCTATTTGGCGCGAAGTGCACATTGCCGCACGCCGCACAGCCGGGATGCGTGCGCTCATGGCGCGTGAATTGGCGCCACAGATTCGCAGCGAGATCGGGGAAGAAGCAAGACTCAGCACCTGCGCCCACCCAGGGCGGCTCGGGCAAATCGCGGAACACATGCTCAAGGATGCTCTCGGCGCGATGACCAAGGTTCTCGAGCATCTCGCCCACGCCGCGCTCGTAGTTAAACCCCATCACCACAAAACGGCGCGTGAGGCGTTCTGTGTGGGGGATCACGGGGCCGTTGCACCAGATCGCGCCGCGACCCCCCATGCAGCTCTCATAAAACCCAGCGTAGGGGAAGCCCATAAGCCACAGCTCGTCCACTAATCCCGCTTCGAGCTTGCGCACGAAGTCACACGCCGCAAGCAGCGCTGGGTAGTCCGCTGTGTCTGGATGATGAAAACCCGCACGCGCGCGCCAAGCACGCACGTAGGTTTCATCGGTGTAGCAAAAGCCATCTTGCTTAATGGGATAGGCGTCTAGTTCGATGCGCTCGACGATCTGATAGCGCACGTAGCCATGGCTTACGCGCTGCACGTCCTCGATGAACGCCGCGCAGAGCGCATCAGGGTCGTTCCAGCCGAACAGCGCGTTGAGCCGCACGCCGCCGTAGGCTTCGAGCACTGGGTTGTAGATCACCAACAGCACGCGCGGCGCGAGCATCGCTCAGAACTGCTCGAGGAAGCGCAAGTCGTTCTGCCAGAAGTAGCGGATGTCGTTGATGCCATACAGGCGCATGGCTTGGCGCTCTGGGCCCATGCCGAAGGCGAAGCCGCTCCACTCCTCGGGATCGTAGCCGCCATTGCGCAACACAGTTGGGTGCACCATGCCCGCGCCGGCGATCTCCAACCAGCCCGTGCCCTTAGTAAGCATGCGCGCGCGCTCGGTCTCAGTGCCGAGATACACATCCACCTCGACACTTGGCTCGGTGAAGGGAAAATACGAGGCGCGGAAGCGAATTTGCCCCGCGCTGCCGAACATTTGCCGCGCGAACTCGACGAACACGCCCTTCAGGTCTGCCATGGTGATGCGCCGACCGATCACCAACCCTTCCACCTGATTGAATTGCGACTCGCTGCGCGCCGTGACCTGCTCATAGCGGTACACCATGCCCGGCAGGATCACGCGCAGCGGCTGCGGGCCGTTCTTGCTGCGCTCACGCATGACGCGAATCTGCCCTGGCGAGGTGTGTGTGCGCAGGATCACGCCCGGCGTGGTGGTGTAGAACGTATCCCACATGTCGCGCGCTGGGTGATCAGGCGGCATGTTGAGCAAGGTGAAGTTCATCTCATCGGTTTCCACTTCCGGCGAGCGATACACCTCAAAGCCCATGCGCGTGAAGATTTGGATGATGCGCCGCAAGGTGAGCGTGCTGGGGTGCAGACGACCCACCGCAATCGGGCGACCTGGCAGCGTCACATCCAGCGCGTTCGCCTGCAAGGCAGCTTGCATCTCGGCGGTTTTGACGTGCGCCTCGCGTTGCTCGTATGCCGCAATGAGCGTTTGCTTCACCGCGTTGGCGCGACGACCAAAGGCGGGGCGCTGCTCTGGCGGCAAGCTGCCAATGCGTTTCATCAACTGCTCCAGCGCGCCCTCGGTGCGCTTGGCGCCGAAGTAGCGCGCGCGCCACGCATGTAACGCTTCGCTGTTCTCCACCTGCTGCAATGCAGCAAGCGCCTCGCGCTCGAGGGCATCGAGTTGCTCCAAGGTCGGTGCTTCGCTCATGGCAAGGGGCGATTGTAGATGGGTTTAGCGGTATGCAGCCAAGCGCGGATGAGCGCAACACTGTGCGCCCTGCGAGCGGAATAAAATCTACTCAAACATGAGCCAGCGACCCGTACTCCGCCCTTTGCCGCGCGTGAGCGCAGCCGTCCAGGACTTCCTCAGCGAGACCTACTTGGAGTCTGTTGAGTCGGGGCGTGTCTCGCTGCGCGCGTTGGCGGCACGCTTGAACGTCTCGCCGCCGGCAGTCTCGCGCATGGCGCAGCGGCTCGTACGCCAAGGGCTGTTGCGGCGCGAAGGGGCGTGTGGTTTGGTGTTGAGCGAGCTGGGCGAGCGCGTCGCCCTACGCGCCATTCGCAAGCGCCGCATCTTCGAAGTCTTCCTCGTGGAGAAGCTCGGCTACACGTGGGACGAGGTTTATCCCGTCGCGGCGGCGTGCAGCAACTACCTCGATGATGAGCTGGTGGAGCGGATGTATGCGCAACTTGGTCGCCCCACGCGCTGCCCACATGGCGACCCCATCCCCACAGCCGACGGGCGCATTGAGATACCCGCAGCGGTGCGGCTAGACCTGTTACCCGAGGGCGCGCGCGGCGTGGTTGGGCGCATCGCCACACAGGACGCGGAGATGCTCCGGTATCTAGCTTCGCTGCAT
The DNA here is from genome assembly GCA_030550095.1 of Chloroflexota bacterium. Taxonomy (GTDB): domain Bacteria; phylum Chloroflexota; class Anaerolineae; order J036; family Brachytrichaceae; genus DRWP01. Next base: position 10,946 of record JAUQQA010000044.1, read on the forward strand.
CTCACGCCCGGCAACGCCGTTCAGTTGGTTTCGCGTGCGCCGTTTTCAGGCCCGCTGCGCGTGCGCGTGGCAAATGGCGCTTTTCAAGATGAGCACGTGATCGGTAACGCACTCGCGGCTACCATTTGGGTGGAAGGCGTTGCGGTGCCCGAAGACAAAGCAGCGCACGCGCAAGCGCGCAACGGCAAAGCCGAGGACTGCCACTCAACGCGCTGAAGCAGCCACAGGCTGCATCAACTCGCGCGCCAGTGCCATCAACGCCTCGATGCGTTGCTCATCTTCGCCTTTGCTGCGGAAGTAGCGACGCAGCAGCTCCTCTGGGCTGAGCTGCTCAGGACGCTCCAGACCGAGCCGAGAGCGCGGGGCGGCCTGTAGCTCATAGTGAATGCCTGCCACATACTCAGCGCCGGCTTGGCGCAGCGCTTGCTCGATGCGCTGCACGTCGAGCAGCGATTCTTGATCGCGCCGCAAGTGCAGCCGCACGCGCACGATGGCGTCTTTCACGGGATGACGCTCCAGCGCGCGCAAGGCGGCATCGGTTGGATCGGCTTGCTCGGTGAGGTCGAGGTCAACCGACACCATCGCGCGAGCGGGCAACGGCACAAAGCGCCACTGGGTCGCGCCCTTCGCCACTTCCACCCAGCAGAACCCCTTCTGCTCATCTGCCTCGCTGAAATCCACGCGCTCGGGGCTGCCGGCATACACGACTGCGGGATAGCGGCCCGGGTTGAGATCTTGGTGGCTGTGGATGTGACCGAGCGCCACGTAATCCCAGGCGCTGAGGTGCAAGCTGCTGAGCTTGAAGATCACATCGCTGCCGAGCAGCACATTGCGCTCGGTGCCGAAGCGCGCACCGCTCACCGAGAAATGCGCCACCAAGATCGCGGGCGCGTGCGGGTCCAGTTCGCTGGCAAGGCGTTCGATCTCCTGCGCGATGATTTGCTCCAGCAGCGCGTCCAGCTCTTCAGGAGCGCGCGAACGATGCTCTTCATGACGGAGCAACCGCGCGCGCTGAGGCCAAGGCACCGTCGCCACCTGCAACAAGCCGCGCGGCGTTTGAATGCGGTGCACGCGCTCATCGAGCGCGACTGTGACGTAGGGCACTTCGAGGACGCCGAAGATGTCCAAGCTGGTGGCGCGCGTCTCTATGAGCGGCATGTCGTGATTGCCGGCGAGCAGCACGGTGTGAATGCCGGCGCGGGAGAGCGCGCGGATGTGGCGCGCGAAGGCGCGTTGCAACGTAGCGTTTGGATCGCGCGTTTTGAACGCATCGCCCGCGAAGATCACCACATCAGCCTCGTGCTGGATGGCGTACTTCACGATCTCCGCGAGGCGGTCGGCGAAGTCGCGCACGCGCCGGCTCAAGCCGGTTTCGGGGTCGAGCCGCCCGTAGGTCTCGACCCCCAGGTGTAGATCAGCGAAGTGCAAGACGCGGATCGGGGGCTGAGCGCTCATCACACGCTGAGTGTAGCGCAGGAGGAGCCGGTGTTCTAGCCCTTCAACCCATAATGACGCGCAAGAACCGCGCTCGTAAGTGAAGTTTCAGTGACCTCAAGCGGTCGTGATGCGCAAAAAC
>JAUQQA010000065.1 GCA_030550095.1 Chloroflexota bacterium
GAACGCGCCGCGGTGCGCTAGGCGCTCTAGGCAGCGCAGCCCATCGTCGAGGATGCGGTGCGTTGGTCTGCCCGATAGATCCGCGAGAAAGCCAATGCCGCAAGCGTCGTGTTCAAATCGCTCATCACAGAGCGGGTAACACAGGTGATCGCCCATCGTTCTTGCACACCTTCGTCTGCCAAACAGGGTTGGTAGAAACGCACACAAAGGGCTATTCGCAAGCTGCCTGATATGTGAACGCAGCCGCCGCAGCAAGGGATGCTTGCTGCAACGGCCGCGTCATGCCCGCTTCGTGGCGGTTAGACACTATGTTTGGGCCGCAAGCATACGCGATTAGGCGTGAATGTCAAGAGCAAGAAGCGCTGTTCCCCTGCGCGCTGGCGGCTCATCTCTCAGCTAGATTGCACTTTTTTGCACAAGCTCCCCCTATAATCGCATTAACTATGTCAGCTCATGCTAACAAAGTAGGTGTTTACGTAGATTCGTCTAATATTGCGATGAACGGCGGCTACGGTATGCAATACGACGTGCTGCGCGAGTTCGCTTGCCGAGATGGTTCAGAAGCGGTGCGTCTACATGCCTACGTCGCCTTCGATGCAGAGCGCGCGAAGGAAGACCCCGCCTATGCTGAGGGACAGTACAGCTTTCACGCCTCCTTACGCGATCTAGGCTTCAAAGTGATTCAGAAACTGGTGAAGCGCTTCACGGATCCCAACACGGGGGAGCAAGTCACGAAGTCCAACAGCGATCTGGATATGGCGGTGGATATGCTGCTCCACGCCGATCGGCTCGACCGCATTGTTTTGGCAACTGGAGACGGCGACTTCGTGCGTGTGGTGCGTGCGCTTCAGGAGCGCGGTTGTCGTGTCGAGTTGGTGGCGTTTGACAACGTTTCCAGCGAGCTGCGCCGCGAGGTGGACCTTTTCATGTCGGGGTATCTGATCCCGAACCTGCTGCCCGTGAAGACGTTGTTGCGCAATGCGCCAGCGTGGGGCGAGATGGGATCGCGCGTGCGCGGCGTGTGCTACTACCACCGCCAGCCAGAGGGCTATGGTTTCATGCGCTTCCTCAAGCGCATTGACAACAACCTTTGGATCACGGATACGCGCCGCCCTGAATCACCCTACGACACCGCTTACTTCCATGATTCCTACTTCGCCGAGCCAGTGGACGTGTCCACCTTGCCGAACCGCGACATCATCTTTGAGTTCGACCTCTACAAGAGCATGCGGGGCGAGGGGTGGGAGGCGCGCAACATCAAGGTCATCGCGCGGCTCTAAGCGGCGCGTGTAGGCGCCTGCATGCAACTTGCAAATCTCCTGCGCCTCGACTACTGGCTCGATTTTGCAGCAGCTCAGCGGCCGGCGGGCCTTTGGGTGGTGTGGCTTGCTGGGGTGGCGAGCATCGCGGGCGCAGCGCTGGTGTTCGCCACACGGCGCGGCTGGTTGCCCTTGGGCTTGGGCGTGCCTTGGAGTGCGGCAGCATGGCTCGCCGCAGGGGTGGCGTTTGCGCGTTGGTTTGGGGTGCCGGTGCTCGGTGCGCGCCTCGGTTGGCTCGCCGCCGCGGGGCTAGTGGCAGTGCCTGCGCTTGCGCGCTGGGCACATGCAGCAGCGCGCGCCAAGCTCTTCGCCGATGCGTGGCGTGCGCTCGCGTTTGCCCCATCGGGTGATGCATTGCCGACGCGACCGTGGTCGGTGATGCTCGGCTGGCTCGGCTTGCACGCGCTGGGCCTAGCATTCGTGCTTGCAAACGCGCGTTTACCGCTTGGGCTTGCGCCATTGTTGCTCGGCGTGCTGATGTTGCCGTGGGGGTGGTGTGCGTTGCGGGCGCGCATGCGGCAAACACGGTGCGCGTCGCGCCCTGTGGCGTCGCTTGTGTGGCTGACGTGGGCGTATGGGGTCACCGTGTTGGCAGGGCTGGGTGTGCGCATCGAGGGTGTGTTCAACGGCGTGCTTTCGCCGTTGCTCGCGCTCATCATCGCTGTTGCAGCCGCGTGGGTGTCGGGGTGGTGGCTGGCGGCACAGCAGGCTTGGGGCAGGGCTGCTGATGAGCGTTTTGCGCTGTGGGGCGTGGCAGCGTTGATGAGCGGCGTGTTAGCGTGGTCGTTGTGGACGGCGGCGGTCTTGCGCACGCACGGCGTGAGCGGCAGCGATCCCTACGCCTACGTGCAAATGGGCGTGGATTGGATCTCGCGGGGTTCGTTGTTGCATCGTTTTCCCCTCGCCGAAATCGCGTATGCGTTGAGCGTGCCTGTGCATCCTGTGGTGCATGTGGGGTATCGGCTCCCCGATGTGCACACGCTGGAATCGCCCTC
>JAUQQA010000045.1 GCA_030550095.1 Chloroflexota bacterium
GGGCGCAAGAGCGCCTTCAGCGCCGTCGGGCGGCTGGCGTCGGATTACATCGTGCAGGACGGCGTGGTGCCGCGCCGCAAGCTCGGCGAGGCACTCGCGCGCATTGACCAGCTGAGCGCAAAGTGGGGCATTCGCGTCGCCAACGTCTTCCATGCCGGCGACGGCAACCTGCACCCGCTGATCATGTTCGACGGCCGCCAGCCCGGCGCGTTGGAACGTGCCGAAGCGCTCGCTGGTGAGATCATCGATCTGTGCATTCAGCTCGGCGGCTCAATCACCGGCGAGCACGGCGTGGGCATGGAGAAGCGCCGCTACATGCCGCGGCAGTTCAGCCCAACCGACCTCGAAGCGATGCAACGCCTACGCCACACCATTGACCCGCTCGAACTAGCGAACCGCGGCAAGGTCTTCCCCGAAGGTGAGGCGCCTGCTCTGCATCACGTTGGACCGCATCCGCTGGAGCGGGCAGGCGTGATTAGCCGCATGTGACGAGGTGGATGCCGTGAGTGGAGTTCAAGCCATCGCCACGCAGGACATCTCGCAACTGTGCGAAGCGATCCGCGCTGCGGCGCGCGTGCACATTCGCAGCGCAGGCACCAAGCTGCCTGCTCATGCTGGGGATGGAGCGCTCGTAGTTGACGCAAGCGCGCTCTCTGGCGTGATTGACTATCAGCCAACTGAGTTCGTAATTCAAGTTTGGGCGGGCACGCCCGTGCGCACCGTGCAAGCGCTGCTCGCTGAGCACGGGCAATACTTGCCGTTCGATCCGCTGCTCGTTGAGCGCGGCGCAACGGTCGGCGGCACCGTCGCCGCAAACGCGAACGGCCCTGAGCGTTTCCGCTATGGCGGCGTGCGCGACTTCATCATCGGCATCCACTTCATTGACGGCGAGGGGCGCCACATCCTCGGCGGGGGCAAGGTGGTGAAAAACGCCGCTGGGTTTGACTTCCCCAAGCTGATGGTGGGCAGCCGAGGCAAATTGGGCGTGCTCACCGATGTGACGTTCAAAGTGTTCCCCAAGCCCGAGGCTTACGCGACGCTGCGCCTTGCGTGTGCCGACTTACAAACGGCGCTCGCGCTGCTGCCCAAGCTCACCAACTGCCCCTATGACTTGAACGCCGTGGATGTGGTCGCCGAGCCAAACCATGAGGCGGTTGAGCTGCGCGTGCGCGTTGGCGGGTTGCGCGGCGGCCTGATGCAGCGCATGGAGCGCGTGCGCGCGTTAGTCGGCGGCGGCGAGATCCTCGACGGCGCGGAGGAAGAAGCGCTCTGGCGCGAGGCGCGCGAGTTCACATGGTTGCCAGATGGGGCTGCTGTCGTGAAAGTGCCGCTCACGCCGGCGCGCATCCTCGCGCTTGATGCGCACGTGCGCGCGCACGCGCGGCGCTACAGCGTCGGCGGCAACGTGGCGTGGATCGCCGCCGAGGCGCCTGCTGCGCTCGATGACGTGCTGCGCGCGCACAACTTGCCTGGCTTGGTGATGCTGCGCGCCGTCGAGAACCCGCGCATCGGCGTTCAAGTTTCCAACCCCTTCGCTGAGCGCGTAAAGGCTGCGCTCGACCCAACCCACAAGTTCGGTGCTCTGGAGTAAGTGAAAAGCGAGCGATGGAACACCACATTCAACCTGAGCGCATCGGACCCAATGGCGCTGTAATGGCTGAGGCGATCGCAACCTGCGTGCATTGCGGCTTTTGTCTCGCTGCGTGTCCCACCTACAAGCTCCTTGGCGAAGAAATGGATTCACCACGCGGTCGCATCGTCTTGATGAAGGATGTGCTCGAGGGCACGCTGAGCGTGCAAGAGGCTGCGCCGTATGTTGATCAATGCCTCGGTTGCCAAGCTTGTGTGACGGCATGCCCTTCGGGCGTGCGATACGGCGAGCTGCTCACCGCCTATCGCGCACACGTCGAGCCGCAGCACCAACGCCCGCTCACCGAGCGCCTCACGCGCGTTTTGTTGCGCGAGACCCTGCCCCACCCCACGCGCTTCCGCTTCGCCGCAACCGCAGGGCGGCTTGCGCAACCGCTCAAAGCGCTGCTGCCGCACTCTCTGCGCGCGATGTTGAACCTGCTGCCCGCACAGCTCCCCCCGCGCGCGCCCGCCTTCCCCGAGGTGATCCCTGCCGTCGGTCAACGTCGCGCGCGCGTTGCATTGCTGACGGGCTGCGTGCAGCAAGTGCTCCAGCCCCGCATCAACCAAGCCACGATCGAGGTGCTCACCAAACAAGGCGTGGAAGTGGTGATCCCAGGCGGACAAGGTTGCTGCGGCGCGCTCAGCATGCACATCGGCGAAGCCGAACACGCGCGCCAACTCGCGCGCCGCAACCTCGACGTCTTTCCCACCGACGTGGATGCGATTCTCGCCAATGCCGCGGGGTGTGGGTCGAGCATGAAGGAGTACGGCTTGCTCTTTCGCGGCACACCCGATGAAGGCCGTGCCGAGGCTTTCGCGCGCAAAGTGCAAGACGTGAGCGAGTTTCTCGACGCGCTCGGCTTGCGCGATGTGCGTCCTCTCCCTGAGCCGCTCACCGTTGCATATCACGACGCTTGCCACCTTGCCCATGCGCAAGGCATCTGGGGCGCACCGCGCCGGCTGCTCGCCGCGATCCCCAACCTTCAGGTGCGCGAGATCCCCGAAGCGGAGCTGTGCTGCGGCTCGGCTGGCACGTACAACATCGAACATCCCGATCTTGCCGATCAGCTTGGTCAGCGCAAGGCGCGCAACATCCTGAGCACGGGCGCAACTGCGGTGGTCACAGGCAACATCGGCTGCGCAGTGCAGCTACAAACGCACCTCGCACGACTTGGCAAACCGCTGCCCGTGATGCACACGATGGAACTCCTTGCGCAAGCAATGCCGCAGTGAGCACAAACGCCTTCAAGGCAGTGGCGTCGGTGTGTCCTCAACCGTGGCCGTCGGCGTTGGGGTCAGCGAGGGTTCAGGGGTTGGCTCTGGTGTTGCTGTGGCGAAATCAAGCGTTGGCGTTGCGAAGGGCGGTAGCGTGATCGTCGGCGGCGCCTCGGTAGGCAAAAGCACAGGTGTTTCCGTGGGGAGCGGCGTCTCCGTTGGCTGAGCGGTCGGAAACGTGGGCAGGAGCGGCACGCGCGGCGTTGGTGTGGGCGCGGGCGTCACCGTTGGGATGGCGGGCAACGCTGCTGGCGAGGTCGCAGTCGCAAACGCCGCGAAGGTCAACACGAGCGTTGGCGTGCGCAGCGCTGGCGCAGGTGGCGTGTTAGGCTGAAGGATGAGCAACGCAGCAAAACCTATCACATAGCAGGGGATTGTTAAGACGATGATGCTCACCAACACCGCGTAGCGCAAGCGGCGAGCACGCGACGAGGTGTCTGCGGTGGTCATGATCAGCAAAGCATTGTAGTATCATCAGCCCAAGCTATACGACAAGACTCGCTTCGCGACAAACGCATGTCGGTGTAAGCGCACAATGTTTCAGCCTGTATCTAGCCAAACCGATTTCCCCGCCCAAGAGCGGCTTGTTCTCGCCTTCTGGAAACGCACCCGCGCCTTCGACCGCTTGCGCCAACTCCGCGCGCATGCCGAAAAGCAGTTCTCCTTCATAGACGGACCGATCACCGCCAACAACCCCATGGGCGTGCATCACGCTTGGGGGCGCACCTACAAAGACCTTTGGCAGCGCTTCTTTGCCATGAAGGGCTACAACCAACGCTGGCAGAACGGCTTCGACTGCCAAGGGCTTTGGGTGGAGGTCAACGTCGAGAAGGACATGGGCTTCAAGAGCAAGCGCGACATCGAGGTCTATGGCGTGGAGCGCTTCATCCGGCTGTGCAAGCAGCGCGTGCTCAACAGCGCCGCCATGCAGACCGAGCAATCCATCCGCCTCGGCTACTGGATGGATTGGGACGACCCCGATGAGCTGCGCTGGCTCGCTCAGAAAATTGTCGAGGACCCGCAACAAGTGATCACGCTCAAACGCGATGGGCGCACGATCCGCGGCACCGTCGAGCAAATCGTTGGGATGCTCGGCACACCAGAGCTGGAGCGCTCCTACTTCACGTTCAGCGACGAAAACAACTACCAGATCTGGGCGTTCCTCAAGAAGTGCCACGAGCGCGGCTGGATTTACCGCGGTGAAGACGTGATCCCCTGGTGCCCGCGCTGCGCCACTGGCATCAGCCAACACGAGATCGACACCGAGGGCTACAAAGACCGCGAAGACCCTGCGATCACCGTGCGCATGAAGCTGCGGCGCTACGACGTGAGCCACGCCGAGTGGGTGAGCGAGGCCGCGCGTGAAAAGTTCGAGCGCGCCCCAGGCAAGTTCCTGCTCGCCTGGACGACCACGCCATGGACGCTGCCAGTGAACGTCATGGCTTCGGTCGGTCCAAAACTCCGCTACGCGATCGTGCGCCAAGTGCACAAAGACGGCGAGGTGGCGGTGTACTTCCTCGGCGCGAAGACGCTCCACATGTTGCGCGGCGAGTACGAAGTGCTCGGCGAGATCCTCGGCGCGCACATGGTCGGCTGGACCTACGAGGGGCTGTTCGACGATCTCCCCGCCGTCATTGACGCCCTCAAGCGCTGGGAGGACCTTCATGACGGCCGCCCCTTCGAGCACCCCGTGATCGCATGGGACGAAGTGAGCGAGGAAGAAGGAACGGGCATCGTGCACAACGCACCTGGTGCTGGCCCGGAGGATTACCAGCTCGGCAAGCAACACAGCATGCCGAAGATCGCACCGCTCAACGAGGACGGCTACTACCTCGACAGCTTCGGCCCGCTGAGCGGCAAACACGCGCACGAAGTGCCCGAGCTGGTCGAGTCGCTGCTCAAGGCAAAGGGCTACTTCTACCGCCACGAAAAATATCTGCACCGCTACCCACACTGTTGGCGCTGCGGCACGCCGCTCGTCTATCGCATGGTGGACGAGTGGTACATCAGCATGGACGAGCTGCGCTACCACATGATGGAGGTGGCGAAGCAGATCAACTGGATCCCACCCTTCGGCTTGGAGCGCGAGCTAGATTGGTTGCGCAACATGCGCGATTGGATGATCAGCAAGAAGCGCTACTGGGGCTTGGCGCTGCCGATCTGGGAGTACCCCGATGGCACCTTCGAGGTGATCGGCAGCTACGAAGAGCTGAAGGCGCGCGCCGTCGAGGGCTGGGAGGCGTTCGAGGGGCACACCCCTCACCGTCCCTACATTGACCACATCAAGATTCGTCACCCCGTCACGGGCTTGATCGGGCGCCGCGTGCCCGACGTGGGCAACCCGTGGCTCGACGCTGGCATCGTAGCCTACTCCACACTCCGCTACCGCACCGACCGCCGTTACTGGGAGCGCTGGTTCCCCGCCGACTTCATCACCGAGAGCTTCCCAGGTCAATTCCGCAACTGGTTCTACGCGCTCATCGCTATGAGCACGGTGCTGGAGGGCAAGCCACCCACCCGCACCATCCTCGGCTACGCCACGCTGCTGGATGAAAAAGGCGAGCCGATGCACAAGAGCAAAGGCAACGCCATCGAGTTCAACGAAGCCGCCGACAAAGCCGGCGCCGACGTGATGCGTTGGCTCTACGCGCGCCAACGCTACGACGACAACTTGCTCTTTGGCTACAACGCGCTGAACGAGGTGCGCCGGCAGGTGATCTTGCCGCTGTGGAACGTTTACGCTTTCTTCGTCACCTACGCCAACGCCGACGGCTGGACCCCCAACGAGGCGCTGAAGGCAGACAACGCAGCCTGGTCGCTAGCCCAGCATTACGCGCTCACCACGTTGGACCGCTGGGTGTTGGCGCGGCTGGCGGAGACGGTGAACACCGTCAACGAGCACTTGCTCGCGTTCGACGCGCGCCCCGCCGTGCTCGCCATTGAGTCCTTCATCGAGGACCTTTCAAACTGGTACGTTCGCCGATCGCGCGAGCGCTTCTGGGGCAGCACGATGACCGCTGAGAAACAAGCCGCCTACGCGACGCTCTACACCGTGCTCACCACCCTCGCGCGGCTGATTGCGCCGATCGTGCCTTTCCTCAGCGAGGTGATGTGGCAGAACCTGATCTACGGCGTCAGCGTGGAAACCGCCCAAGACAACGGCGGCGCGTTCTCGGTCCATCATCAGGCATACCCCGAACCCCGCGCATTGACCGAAGCCGAGCGCGCACTGCTGCGCGAGATGGCGCTGGTGCGCACCGTCGTGGCGCTCGGGCACAACACGCGCGCACAATCGAAGGTCAAAGTGCGTCAGCCGCTCAACAAGATCACCATCGTCGCCAACGATGAAGTGCGCCGCGCCGTGCTCGCGCAACGCGAGCTCATCTTGGACGAGCTGAACGTGAAGGACATCGAATTTGCCGAGCAGGAATCTGAGCTTGTCACCTATCGCGTTGCCGCCGACGCGCGCAAGCTGGGCAAGAAGCTCGGCGCAGCCTTTCCGCGCGTGCGCGAAACACTGGAGCGCATGCCCACTTCGCCAATCGTGCAAGCGGTGCGCGCAGGTCAGCCGATCACCGTGGACGGCGTCGAACTCCAGCCCGATGAGGTGATCGTGCAGCCAGTGCCACGCGCAGGGCTGATCGTCGCCGGGGAAGATGGCATCGTGGTCGGTTTGGACACCACGTTGACCGAAGCGCTGATCCAAGAAGGGCTTGCGCGCGAAGTGGTGCGCCGCATCAACGACTTGCGCAAGGCAGCGAACTTGAACGTCTCCGATCGCATCGAGACAACCTACAAGGCAACGCCACGATTGGCTGCTGCGATCGCTGCCTTTGCTGATTTCGTGCGTGGCGAAACGCTGAGCCTCTCGCTGCGCGAAGGCGAACCCGAGGACGAACATCGCACCAGCGACACCTTCGACGGCGAGACGCTCACGGTGAGCATTCGCAAGGTGTAGCCTTTCAGGAGTTTGGTCATGACCTCCATGATGTCGAGCACAACCACGCTTCTTGCGCTGCGGCGCGCACCCTCCCAAGCGATTGCCACCTTGCTGGCGCTGCTTGACCGCTCTCATCTCGACGGCGCGATCCTGCTCGTGGGCAAGTCGGTGGACAAAGCCGCGCTCGCCCGCGAGTTCGCGCAGCGCAGCGCACATGCAGCGCTGCGCACGCCGCAGGGTCGTTTTGTGTTCAGCGCAGCGCTCGACGCAGCCGCGTTGCCCACGAGCCTGCGCCCTTGGCAGCATTTGATCTACGTCGTGCTCGACATCATCCGCCGGCGCAGCGGCCCTAACGCCACGCTCGACGCGCTGCGGAAACAGTTCGACGACGTGCTGCGCCTTGAGCAGCGCAACGACGCCTCCGCGGAGTTTGCGCTGGCGGCGTTTGTGCACCAGTTCCGCACCCACTTCGGCACATTGCTCGCGGAGCTGCCCGAGAGCGTGCTAGCGCTTGTCATCTATCACCTCGACAAAGCCGATCCCGAAGACGCTCAAGAACTCGTCGAAGCCGCGCAATACTTCCTCAACACGCCACGCTGCGCGATCATCTACCCCGTGGACGAAGAGCGCCTCACGCCAACGCTGCGTCATCATTTGCTTCAGTGGGCCGCGGCGCAGCTCTCACTCGAAGAAGACGCCACAGCGCCATCATCAGCACCCCTCGATCCACCTTCAGCCCAGGAGGCTCACTCGCCGCTCCCCACACTGCGCGATCTCCCCGAGAGTTGTGCGCGCGTGTTGATAGACGCACTACAGCCCGACGCCGAGGCAATCGCGCGCGCTGCTGCGCGTTGGCGCGTTGCGATGCGCACGCTGAGCGCACAAGCCGCAGATGGCGGCATGTCTCCTGCTTCAGCAGTGCACGTCGCGCGCCTATGCGCGCTGCACGAGATGCTGCCTCCTGTGTTCAGCGCGGCGCTGCAACAACCTACGCTGCTTCACCACCTCGAGCGCTCAGCACGCGTGCCTCGCGCAACGGCTTCCTCTGACGAGTGGGCGCACACGGTAATGAGCCACCCGCGCGCCAAGATGCTTTTCATGCCCTCATCCTCCTCTGCTGCCTTCTCCTTGTTGAGCGAGGCTGCATTGCGCGCTGCTCTACACGCGATCGCAGGCACAGGCGAGCACAGGAACACGCCAACTCAGCAAAGCCCAGCGCGCTCTTCGGCGCCAGAGGCACACGCGGCAAAGCCTGCATGGCTCCTTGCGCTCAATGAGCGCAGCGTGCTCCTCGTCCCCACCGCGTTCGTTTTCGCGCTTGATCGCCTCATCAAAGCAGCAACGCTCTCCAGCGGCGCTTGGATCGACGGTCTTCTCAGCACGCCTGCCTGGGCGCCGACCGATGTCTGGCTCAACGTGCTAGGCTTGACCCTCGTGCTGTTGGGATTAGCGCTTGGCACGCTGCTCGTGCTGGTCTTCAACGCGCATCGGCGCAACGCGGTCGCGAAATTTGCCTATGCACTGCTGCTAGGCAGCCTGAGCGCGCTCCTTGCCGACCTTCTCCTCTTCGGCACGCCGCTGAACGTGGTGCACCTGCCGGGATTGCCGCGCTTTAGCCCTGCGCATGCGCTTGCAGCGCTTGGCGCTGTCTTGCTTGCCACATCAGCACTGCTCGGCGAGCAGACCAAACCTAACCGCCGATGAACCAGACGCTCAAGCTGACTGCACGCGCGCGCATCGAGCAGTTCGTGCAACGCTACGGCTTGCTGCTCGGCGTTGCTTCCGTCGCGCTGCTCGCCGACCAGATCACCAAGCGCATCGTGGAGAACACGCTCGCGCTCTACGAATCCATCCCTTTCCTTGGGCACTACCTGAGCTGGACGCACGTGCAAAACACCGGTGCGGCGTTTAGCTTGTTCCCCAACGGCGGCGCGCTGTTCATCGTGATCGCGATCATCGTGGCAGCGGTGATTGTGTATTACGCGCCGCGTCTGCCCGCAGGCGACTGGCTTTCGCGTGTTGCGCTTGGGCTACAGCTCGGCGGCGCGCTGGGCAACTTGGTGGATCGACTGCGCCAAGGCTACGTGACCGACTTCATCCACTTTCAGATCCCCGAGATCGGCTTCGATTGGCCTGTGTTTAACATCGCTGATAGTTGCATCGTTGTGGGCACGATCGCGCTGATCGTGATCAGCCTCTGGCGCGAGCGCCGCGGGCGAGGGGCTGCCTAACCCACAATGCGCGTTGCCCTCCTCAGCTTCCACACCTCGCCGCTGGCAGCGCTCGGAGGAAAGGACACAGGGGGGATGAACGTCTTCGTGCGCGAGACTGCGCGCGAACTCAGCCGGCGCGGCATTGCTGTAGACGTGTTCACGCGCAGCACCGGCACACACGCGCTACGCATTGATCCGCGGCTCGGCGCACACGCGCGCGTGATCCACGTGCCCGCAGGTCCCGAAGCGCCGCAACCCAAACACGTGCTTCACCAATACGTTGGCGCGTTTGTGGATTGGATCGTGCGCTTCGCGCACGCAGAAGGCAAATACGACGTGATCCACGCGCACTATTGGCTCTCTGGGCTTGCCGCAGAACAGTTGCGCGCACAATGGGGCACGCCGTTCGTGATGACGTTTCACACGCTCGCTGAGCTGAAGAACCAAATCGCTGAACGCGAGCAAGACCGTGAGAGCGAATTGCGCTTGCGCAGCGAGTGCCACCTGTGCAGCATCGCCGACCGCATCACGGCAAACACCAGCGTGGAGAAGATGCAGCTTGTGCGGTTCTATGGCGCTGGCTCTTCGCGCATTCGCATTGTGCCGCCAGGCGTTGATCTCGCGCTGTTTCACCCTATCGAGCAATCCTTCGCCAAGCGCGCCATTGGCATCCCCGCTGATCATCGCCTGTTGCTCTTCGCAGGGCGCATTGAGCGCTTAAAAGGCATCGAGACGCTCTTCCGCGCCGTCGCGTTGCTGCATCAGCAACGCCGCGATTGGGATTGGTCGCGCATCAACCTTGCTGTGATCGGCGGCGACCCAAGCCCTGAGGGCGTGCGCCAAAACGAAGAGATGGCGCGCCTGCAAGCGCTGCGCCAACAGCTTGGGCTACACGAGGTGGTGGCTTTCCTCGGCGCGCGCGAGCAAGAAGCGCTGCCGTTCTACTACGCCGCAGCCGAGATGTTGATCATGCCCTCGCACTACGAGTCCTTCGGCATGGTGGCGCTCGAGGCGATGGCGTGCGGCACACCCGTGATCGCCTCTGACGTTGGCGGGTTAAGCGTGTTGGTGCAGCACAACAAGACCGGCTTGCGCGTGCGCGTGAACGACCCCGCCGAGTTGGCGCGCGCGATCGAGAAGCTGATGGATGATGAGCCGCGACGTCGGCGCCTTGGGCAACGCGCCGCCTGTTACGCCGAGAGCTTTAGCTGGCAGCAGGTGGTGGAGAAGTTGCTGGCGGTGTACGGCGAGATCGCAGCTTGAGCGCGCGTTGCGCGGCGCGGATCTGCTTGCGCACTGCCTCGGGTGCCGTGCCGCCTTCCACGTTGCGCATCGCCACCGAGCGCGCAAAGTCGAATACTGTGGCAATGTCTTCGTCGAAGTGCGGCGAGAGCGCGCGCCAATCGTCTAGCGAGAGTTGATGCAAACCAACGCCGCGCTGCTCCGCCAGCGCCACGGCGCGCCCCGTGAGATGATGCGCTTCGCGGAACGGAACGCCCTTGCGCACGAGATACTCCGCCACGTCGGTGGCGAGCATCGCCGGGTCGAGCGCAGCACGCATGCGCTCAGCGTTCACGCGCAACGTGCGCAACGCGCCAGCAACCACCGGCAGCGTCAGGCGCAACGTGTCGAGGCTGTCGAACAAAGGCGGCTTATCCTCTTGTAGGTCTTTGTTGTACGCCGTGGGCAACCCCTTGAGCAAGGTCAGCACCGTGACGAGATTGCCGATTAGGCGCCCGCTTTTGCCACGCGTCAGCTCCATGGCGTCGGGGTTTTTCTTTTGCGGCATCAAGCTGGAGCCAGTGGCGTAGGCGTCGTCGAAGGTAACAAAACCAAACTCTGCACTGGCGTAAATCACCAAATCCTCAGCGAGCCGCGAGAGATGCACGCCGATGAGCGCGCAGGTGAACAGCAATTCGGCGATGAAGTCGCGATCGCTAACGGCGTCGAGTGAGTTCTCGCTGATCGCCGCGAAGCCAAGCGCGCGCGCCAGCGCACGACGCGCGATCGAAAACGGGTTGCCCGCGAGCGCGCCAGAACCTAACGGCAACACCGCCGTGCGACGCGCGCAATCGCGCAGGCGATCTTTGTCGCGCTCCAGCGCCCAAAAGTGGCTTAAGCACCAGTGCGCAAAAGTGATCGGCTGCGCGCGCTGGAGATGCGTGTAGCCTGGCATCAGCGTCTCGACGTGTTGCTCCGCTTGCGCCAGCAACGCGGATTGCACTTCTGCTAACAAGTCGCTCAGCTCGCGGATTGCATCGAGCGCGAACAAGCGCACATCGGTGGCGACTTGGTCGTTGCGGCTGCGCCCCGTGTGCAACTTGCCTGCAACCTCGCCAACCAACTCGCGCAAACGACGCTCCACTGCGGTGTGGATATCTTCATCACCGGGCTTGACGGTGAACGTGCCTTGCGCAAACTCAGCGTGGATTTGCTTCAAGCCGCGCACCAGCGTGGATACCTCACGGCGCGTAAGCAGCCCAGCGCGCGCAAGCGCCCGCGCGTAAGCGATGCTGCCGCGAATGTCGGCGTCCCAAAGGCGCACGTCAAAGCTGATCGAGTCGTTAAACTGCTGCATGAGGGCGCTTGGCTCACGGCTAAAGCGCCCACCCCAAAGACGGCTCATCGGTGCATCCTGGAGAGCTACATAGAACATGAATCAGCCCTTGGCACGGGCTGACATTGCTTGCAAGTCAGGCCTCGTTCTTTCCTCCAATTGTCGCATTTTTCATAGTTCCATAGAGGCGCCATCGCACAACGTCTCCTAAATTTTCCGTTTGCATGTTGTCACCCAGCGATAACCTGATTCATCTCAACATAGCTAGTTGGTCTTTCCGAATTCAGGTCTATCGAAGAGGAAGATAGCACAAGCGCAGCGCATGGCGCTTTATAGACCA
>JAUQQA010000015.1 GCA_030550095.1 Chloroflexota bacterium
CGCGCCGTGGCGCTTGTCGGCGCGGATGCGCTCGTGCTCCACCTAAACCCATTGCAAGAAGTCTTGCAGCCCGAGGGCGATTGGAACTGGGCCGGGTTGCTGAACAAGATCGCCCAGGTGGTGCGCGCGCTGGAGCGAGAAGGTGTGCCCGTCGTGGTGAAGGAGGTCGGCTGGGGGATCTCGGCAGATGTGGCACGGCGGCTTGCTGAGGTAGGGATTGCTGCGATTGACGTAGCGGGCGCAGGCGGCACCTCGTGGAGCCAAGTGGAGATGCATCGCGCGCGCAACGAGGTGCAACGGCGCATCGCTGCCGCCTTTGCAGATTGGGGCATTCCCACTGCGGACTCGATCCGCTACGTGCGCGAAGCTGCGCCACACCTTCCCGTGATCGCTAGCGGCGGCATCAACAACGGCGTGGATGGCGCAAAGTGCATCGCGTTAGGCGCCACAGCGTTTGGCATGGCGCGCCCCTTCCTCACCGCTGCCGCGCAGTCTGCTGAGGCAGTCGCTGAGGAAATTGCGGTGGTGGTCGGGCAACTCCGCGCAGTGATGTTGGCTGTGGGGGCGCAAAATCTCGCCGCCTTGCAACGCGCGCCTTTGATTCAACGACCGTGAGCTGCGCTCGCGCGCAGCCGCGAATCCTCTACAATCGCGCCCGCTATGTCCCTTGAGCTAGGGACTGCCGCGCCGATGCCGAAGCGGCTTTCGATTGAAGCCGCGTGTTGGGGCTTTGTGGTGCTGATCGCTGCGCTGCTGCGTTGGAGCCACGCCACTGCACCCCTCGATGAACGCGAAGCAGCGCAAGCATTGCGCGTGCTCGTAGCCCTGCGCGCGCCTGATGAGCCGTTGAGCGGCGCAACAAGCCTCGCCCAAGTCGCCAGCTTTGCGCTGTTGGGCAGCGGCGAATTTGCTGCACGCCTTCCCGCGCTCATCGCCGGCACGTTGCTTGTGCTCATCCCCTTGACACTTCGCCCTGCGTTAGGGCGCGCTGGTGCTTTGGCGTTCGGCGCGCTCGCTGCGTTCTCCCCTACCCTTACCTTCGCTGCGCGCCATGCAGAAGCAGCCATCGTCGCGTGGAGCATCGCCTTGCTCGCGTTCGCACTCGCCGCACGAGGACGCACGCGTAGCGCTGCCGCCGCATTGGGCATCACCCTAGCAACTGGACCCGAAGGAGCACCTGCTGCGCTTGTTGCGCTTGTTGCCGCGCTGTTTGCAGGCGCACGCTTCGACCAAACGGCGCTGCCCGTCGCGGGGCTTAGTTTCATCCTCACCGCTACAGCTAGCTTGAGCCGCTGGGTTGGGCTTGGGGAAAGCTTCAACGCGCTCGCAGCAACGTTGCACACCACAGCTACGCTCTCCACCGCACGCCTCCTTGCGGGCTTCGTTCTTTACGAGCCGCTTGCTTGGGTCGGCACACTCGCCTCTTTTGCATGGATGCTGGCGCAGCGTCGCTGGGCACCGCTTGCCCCAAGTTGGCTCGTGTGGCTAAGCGGCGGCATTGGACTCAGCTTGCTGCGCCCAACGTTGGGGAGCGCTCTGCCGCTCGCCATTGGCGCACTTGGGCTAGCCAGCGTCAGCTATGCCGCGTTTGCCGAGCGCCTCTCCGAGGAGGAACCAGCGCTTCTCGCCACCGCCGGGCTTGCGGCACTCGCCTTAGGATATGCCGCACTCGGGCTGCGGCAACTTGCGAGCACTCAAGCGCTCGGATGGGCAACCACGCCCTTGGTGAGCGCCGCGCTGTTGCTGCTGATCCTCGCTTTCGGTGGTTTGAGTTTTTCGTACGCGAGCCTGCTGCGCGCCACTGCGCTGCCTGCGGTTGGCTTCCTGCTCGTGTATTCGCTTGCAGTCAACACGCAGCTCAACCTCACGCGCGTGAACAACGCGGCAGAGCCTTACCGTGCTGAAGCGCCCACAGAAGGGCTAAGCGCGCTCACGCGCACCCTCCAAACGCTGAGTCTGCGCGCGACAGGCATGCCCAACGCCCTGCGCCTGCACTACGCGAGCGATGCGCCAGCAACGCTGCGATGGGCGCTGCGCGATTGGCGCACAGCTAGCGCGCGCGAAGCGCAGGCATGGCTCACGCCCGCTGATGCTCAACCTGAAGCGACGCGCGAGCAAATTGGGCACGGTTTCACGCTCACGCAGCGCACTGCGCTACACACGCTCACGTGTCCCTCGCTCGAACAATGCGGCGCGCTAATGCGCTGGATCGTCTTCCGTGATGCGCCTGCAACCCAAGCAAGCCGCTGGGTATTGTGGATTGACTCCGACCTTGCTTTGCGCACAAGTGGGTATCGCTAAGCCGTTGCGCCATGCACGCCAATCACGAATCCTCGCCCCCCGCTCCGCACAGCCGACTTGAGGCTTGGCTCTCGCAGCCCGTGCTGCATCGCCTCACGTGGGAGCATCTCGCCTACGCGCTGATCTTCGTGCTTGCGGTGCTCACGCGCTTTTATGACCTCGGCGCGCGCGTGATGAGCCACGACGAGAGCTTGCACACCTACTTCTCGTATCAACTTGCGCAAGGGCGCGGCTTCCAGCACACACCGCTCATGCACGGCCCGTTCCTCTTTCATGTCACGGCGTTGAGTTACTTCCTCTTCGGCGCCGATGACTTCACCTCGCGCGTGCCCATGGCGATCTTTGGGGTGGTGCTGGTGATGCTGCCGCTTGCGTTGCGCCGATGGCTCGGGCGCTGGGGTGCGCTCGCCACGGCGATCATGTTGCTTCTTTCGCCGTCCATTCTCTACCACGCGCGCTACATTCGCCAAGAGCAATCCATTCTCGTCTGGACGTTGCTCACCGCAATTGTGATCTGGCGCTACCTTGATGCGCCGCAGCCGCGCTGGTTGATCGCGCTCTCAGCAGTGCTCGCATTCCACGCGACCGACAAATCCACTTCGTTCCTCGTGGTGGCTTGGCTGATGCTCTTCCTCGCACCGCTGGCGCTGTGGCAATTGAGCCGAATGCGCAACACCACGCGCGACGCCGCGACCCTCGTCGCGCTCGGTGCGATCACCGCGCTCCTGATGGTGGGGTTGAGCATCGGCTTTGAGCGCGTGGGCAGCGCGCTCGCCGCAACGCTGGGCGTCACGGCGCTCGTCTCGGCTGCGGAGCCGACGCTGCTCAACATCAACCTCAATACGCTCGCCCTCATCGGCGCACTCTTAGCGCTCACCGCGTTGGTCGCTGCTGCGTTGAGCGCGTTTTACGTCTGGGGTTTTGGCGCATGGATGCAACGCGCAATCACGGGCGCGCCGGCGCTCAACGTGATCTTCGTGTTGGTGACCACGACAATGTTCATGGGGTCGCCCGCGCTGCTGCTGATCAAGAACCGCATTTGGGAGCTCTTCCGCGGCGAGGAGCTGGTGCCGATCAGCTTGCTGGGCGATATGGCTAACTTGCAATCCAACCCACAGGTGATCACCACCATGCTCTCGATGGCGCTAGCGCTGGTTGCGATCGCCATTGCGCTCGGCGTCGTGTGGCAGCCGCGGCAATGGGCAGTGGTGATTGCCGTGTTCTTGCTCATCACCACAACCCTGTTCACCACGGTCTTCACAAACACCGCTGGAATCGGCACAGGATTCGTGGGGCAGCTAGGTTACTGGATGGCGCAACAGCCTGTGCAACGCGGCAACCAGCCTTGGTACTACTACTTCCTCATCACGCCGATGTACGAGTACACCGTGATGCTGGGGAGCTTTGGGGCAGGGCTATTGCTCGCGGTGCGCTTGCTGCGCAGCGTGCGCCTGGGTGAGACGATCGCCATGCTGCACGCGCACCGCTTCGTGATCTTCACCACGTGGTGGACGCTCGCAAGCTGGGCGATCTACACCATTGCAGGCGAGAAGATGCCTTGGCTGACCACCCACCTCGCCTTGCCGATGAGCGTGCTCACAGGTTGGTTCATCGGGCAAAGCTTCAAGCGCCTAGCGACTGCGCTCCAAGGTGCGCCTGCTGCGCGATGGGGCCTCGCGTTTGGGCTAGGCTTGCTCAGCGTCGTGCTCTTCGTGCGGCTACTGTCGCTGATCGGCAGCCTCGACCTCGTCGCCTTCGATGCACGCGCGGCCTCTTGGGGCTTCCAGGTGCTGCTCACGCTTGTGCTGCTGGCGGGGGCTTGGCGCGCGCTCCAGCGCACGGTGGCTCATGGCGTGCTGGCTGCGCTAGCGCTTGCTGGTTTCACGGCGCTCAGCGCGCTCACGCTGCGCACCGCGGTGATGGTGACTTACATCAACTACGACTACGTGAAGGAGTTTTTGTTCTACGCACACGGTGCGCCGGGCGTGAAGATCGCCCTGCGGCAAATGGAAGACCTGCGCGACCGGCTCGGCGGCAGCGAAGCGCTGCGCATTGGTTACACCCAGAACGTGAGCTGGCCTTTCTCATGGTATTTGGTGCACTTTCCTGGTGCGCGCTACCTCGGCAGCGCACTACCGCCCGACGTGAACACCTTCCATATCGTGCTCGCCAGCGAGCAAGACCCCGACTTTCTGCGCTGGAGCGACCAACTCAGCGAGCAGTTCGTGCGCTTCGACTACACACTGATTTGGTGGCCCATGCAGGATTACTTCAACTTGACGTGGGAGCGCATCAGCTACTCACTCCTCAATCCCCAAGCGCGCGCTGCGCTGTGGGAGATCGCCTTCAATCGCAACTTTGAGCCATACGCGCAGTTGTTCAACAAGACCACACTCACGCCCGAACGATGGTCGCCCAGCCACCGTTTCTCTCTGTTTGTGCGGCGCGACCTCGCTGAGCAACTTTGGGATTACCGCCTCGCTGATGTGGTTGGCGTTGGCGAAGCGCCCACGCGCGCGCTGCGCCTCGTCAGCCCGACGTCCATCGCGTTTGCGCCCGACGGCACGCGCTATGTGATCGATCACCGCCTCAACCGTGTGTTCCACCAAGACGCCGAGGGCAACACATTGCGAAGCTGGGGCGGCGCAGGCAACGCGCCGGCACAGTTCAACGACGCTTGGGGCATCGCTGTGGACGAAGCGGGCAACGTGTACGTCGCGGATACCTTCAACCACCGCGTGCAAAAGTTCGACCCCTTTGGCAACTTGCTGCGCGTGTGGGGTCTGCCTGGCATCAGCAACGCGCCTGGTGAGGGCAATACCACCTACTTCTTCGGTCCACGCGCCATCGCCTTCGACCGCAACGGGCACGTGCTTGTGACCGATACAGGCAACAAGCGCGTGCAGGTGTTTGACAAGGACGGCAATTTCATCACCCAATTCGGCGCGCCAGGCACAGCGCCAGGGGAGTTCAACGAACCCGTGGGGATCGCAGTGGACGAAGCCGGGTTGATCTACGTTGCCGATGTGTGGAATCGGCGCGTGCAAGTGTTCGACGCTAGTTACCGTTTTGTGCGCGCCTGGCTAGTGCCGGCTTGGGAGCAACTTGACCCAGAGACGCTTCAAGCTGTTGACCACAAGCCCTACATCGCAGTAGGCGGAGGGCGCGTCTTCGTGAGCAGCCCACGCACTGGAGAAGTGCTCGTCTTCACGCCACAGGGAGCACCGTTGACGCTCCCCCAACTGGGTTTTGCGCCCGAAGACCGCCCCACCGGCGTTGCGCTGCACCGCAACCAACTCTACGTGACCAACGCCGCCAACGGCGATGTGTTGCGCTTTGAGCTAGGCCCCTACCCTTCGCTTCAGTGATGTTACAACGCGCTGTTGACTTGTGTTAATCGCGCGTTTGATGCGCATCAAACACCGTCGTTGTCTTTGGCGATTGCCAGCGCGCGCTTTGGTCCTTACACTCTTGCGAAACTTCGCCGGAGAGGGAGCAACATGCGGCTGAGCGACGCTCTACAAGGACAACGCATCAAGATCGTGAAGGTGCGCGAGGAGTGCGCGTTGCACGCAAAAGTGCAAGCGATGGGGTTGCACAGCGCCCGCGAAGCAACAGTGCTCTCGCGCAGCGGACGCATGATGTTGGTAGAAGTGGGCAACGTGCGCCTCGCTTTGAGTGACGAGATCGCTGGATATGTCGAGGTGCATCCCCAGCTCTGAAAGTCAGCACACCTCCCCTACCCAAAGCTCCCACTGAGCGCCTCAAACGCATCTCCCCCTTGCCATGAGCGAGAACGGGCGCACCGTGCGCGTCGCTATCGCGGGTAACCCCAACACCGGCAAGACCACATTGCTCAACCGCTTGGCGGGCAGCACCTTCGCTGTAGGCAACTGGCCTGGCGTCACCGTCGAGCGCAAAACGGGCTTCGTCCAATTTCAAGGGTGGCGCATTGAGCTTGTGGATTTGCCTGGGCTATACACCCTCGAGCCGCTCACCGAGGACGAGCGCATCGCGCGCGATTATCTGCTCAACGAGCGGCCCGACGTCATCCTCAACGTGGTCGAGACGCCGCGCCTCGAGCGCAACCTGAACCTCACCGTTGAGCTTGCCGAGTTGGGCATCCCGATGGTCATGGCGCTCAACATGATGGACGAAGCGCAGCGGCTCGGCATTAGCGTGGATGTCGGAAAGCTCTACGCGCTGAGCGGCATTCGCGCCATCCCGACGAACGGCAGAAGCGGTCAGGGGGTGCGCGAGCTGCTGCCTGCGATTCTCGAAGCCCACCAGCGCCAGCAACGCCCGACGCTCGCACTGATCCACGACGAAGACCCGCTCATGGCGAACTTACGCGCTGCTGCTGAGCTTGATGCTCAAAGCAGGCGCCTCGGGATCGCTGAAGGGCTGTATCGTGCCGTTGTGCAGCGCCGCGAAGCCCAAGCGCGCGAATTCTCAGCCGCGCTCGACCGCGTGCTGCTCCACCCCGTGCTCGGCTTGGTCGCCTACCTGGCGATCATGTATCTGTTCTTCAAGGTCTCGTTCGATTTTTCCGCGCCGTTGATGGACTGGCTGGATGGTTTCATTAACGGCTACGTGGGGCAGATCGCCGCAACAGCGCTGATGCAGATCGGAGCGCCCGAGCTTGTGGTGCGCTTCATGAGCGAAGCCGTGATCGGCGGCGTCGGCTTTGCGCTCACCTTCCTGCCGCTGATCGCGGTGATGTTCTTCCTGCTCACGCTGCTGGGCATGAGCGGCTACATGGCGCGCTTGCCGTTCCTGCTGGATCGCTTCATGCGGCACCTCGGGCTGAACGGCAAGGCCGTGATCCCGCTGCTGCTGGGGTTGGGGTGCAACGTGCCCGCGGTGATGGCAACGCGCACCATGGAAAGCCCGCGCGACAAGCTGCTGGTGGTGATGATGATCCCTTTCATGAGCTGTCCCGCGCGCTTGGTGATCTTCTCCTTCTTCGCAACGCTGTTCTTTCCCCAGAACGCTGCGCTGGTGATCTTCGGGATGTATGCGCTGGGCGTGGTGGTTGCGCTGTTCACCTCGTTGCTGCTGCAACGTGCTTTGTTCAAGCATGAATCCTCGGCGATGCTCATCGAGCTGCCGCCTTACCGCCTCCCACATTTGCCAACGGTGGGCGCCATTGTCTGGAGCCACGTGCGCGAATTTCTATACCGCGCGGGCACGGTGATCTTTGCGGTGTCGGTGGTGATTTGGTCTCTGATTCATTTGCCACCTGGCGCGACCCCCGCGGAGAGCATCGTTGCGCGCATCGGGCAGGCGATTGCGCCTGCCTTTGCTCCCTTAGGCTTGGGCGACTGGCGCATCACCACCTCGCTTGTGCCGGCATTTCTCGCGCGCGAGGTCTCATTGAGCTTCATGGCGACCGTGACCGCCGCCGAGGAAGAAGCTTCCGAGGAGCGCGCCTTCGACTTCATCGCCGAGACACAGGAGCAAGCCGAAGGACTGCTTCGCGCGCTGGGTCAGAGCGTCTCTTCGCTTCTCAACCTCAACCTGCAAACGTTGAACGTCGAGGAGGACGAGGAAACCGCATTCCTGCGCGATCGCGTGCGTGCGCTTTTCACCCCCGCAAGCGGGCTGGCGTTCATGATCATGCTCTTGCTTTACAACTCCTGTCTTGCGGTGTATGGCGTGATGGACAAAGAGGTTGGGCGCAAGTACGCGCTGGGTTTCCTTGCATGGAGCTTTGTCGTGGCATGGGTGGTGGCGTTCGTGGTGTATCAAGTAGCGCAGCGCGTGCTCGCTTAGCGCAGCAACAGCAGCGAGGAAAGGGGCAACGCGACGATGCGTTGATCATCGATCTGAACCGCATCGTCCAGCGTGACGAGCAAACCGAAGGGAGCGTTGTAAGCCGTCTTCTCCAGAAAAGCGCGCAGCCCGATCGTGTCGTGATACCCGTCAACGCGCTGGCGGTATTTCACTTCGAGGGGGATGCAATACTCGCCAACGCTGATCACAAAGTCCACCTCTGGCTCCAGCGCGCGCTTCGGGAACCAAGCAAGGTTGAGGTTTGGCAACGTGCCCAGAAAGTAGCCTGCAACACTCTCTGCGAGATGTTCTGCAAGGTCGCTCAAGTGAGAAAGACGCTTCAGCGCATCAGGCGCAAGTGGGACAACCTCCTGAAGCCAGCTTGCGCGCAAGGAATGATCGGAGAGACAGATCTTTGGCGCCCCCTTTCGTCGCTTGAGGCGCAGCTCCAATGGCGGCACAAGCCGAATGAGGAGTGTGTCATTGAGAAATCGCAAATATGCAAGCACTCGCTGCCAGCCCACGTTCGCTTGGAGCACCGTGCGCAGCTCGTTAACGAACACAGCGCTCTCGGGTGCTTGACCTGCGTATCGCGCACTTAGGCGGAAGAGCGCTTCTAGCAAATGCTTATCTCGCTTGCGCCCTCGCTCACCAAGCCGCAGGTCGTGTTGAATAACGCGGCGAACGATTGTCTCATTCAATTGGCTAGCAATCTCCTCCCAGGGCGCATCAGCATTGGCGTGCGCGAAAGGATACCCACCCCGCTCCGAAAACGCAGCAAAAGCTTGATCGCGCACTTCTCGTTGCCTCAAGCCCAAGTCTCGCAAGTTCCTCCAGAAGTCGCGGCGGGTTAGCTCACCCCATCCATTTGCCTTCTCTAACGCAGGGCGCAAATCGCCAAATCCCCTAAGCGCGGCAATCTCACGGAGAAGCAAGGTTCCCATCTCCAAAGTGGTGACGCGACCCGCGAGGCTATCGCGACCTTGCTCAATGCGCAGTGCAGAACTCCCTGTCAACATCACGCGCACGGAAGCATGGTCAACAAGTGCTTTCACTTGCGGCGCCCAATCCCGCAAGTTCTGCACCTCATCGAAAAAGAGATAAGCAGGCTCGCCGCGGTGGGCAGATTCGTTGAGCGTTGCGCCGAGGATGTTTTGCTCAAACCAACGCGCCAGCGTCAAAACAGGCAGCTCTAAGCGCTGCAGCGGGAGCAGTTGGTCGAACTGAACGCGAAAAATCCGCCTGGGGTTGACGCCCACACTAACGAGATGCGCAATCACTTGCTCTTGAAGTGTCGTTTTGCCTACCTGACGAGGTCCGCGCAGCGCAATGACAGGAGCTAAACCACGCTCCAAGCCGCGCACGACTTCGTCGAACAGCCAGCGCTTCAGCGCGGGCAGCACCCTGCCTGGCTTGCCTTCCCACCAAGGGTTTGCTGCGCGCAAAAGTTGTTCGAGCTCTGCGCTGATGGGGAGAGCAGCAGATACGAGGCGGTGGTGGGAAAACGCTGCCATCTCGGCTTTATTTTTATAGAAGCGAATGTTTCTCGCGCTACGATCAGCACTCCTGAGGGATCATGAAGCGCACGCGGGTGGTCGTCGCCATGAGCGGCGGCGTGGATAGCTCGGTGGCAGCAGCTTTGCTGGTGCAGCAAGGCTACGAGGTGATCGGCATCATGCTGCGCCTGTGGGCAGAGGAAAGCCCGAACGGCGCAAGCACAAACACCAACCGATGCTGCACGCCAGAAGCTGTCGCTGACGCTCGCGCCATCGCTGAAATGCTGGGCATCCCCTTCTATGACATCCACGCCGAGCAGGTCTTCAAGACGCGCGTGGTGGATAGCTGGATCGCGGCATACGCGAACGCGACCACCCCCAACCCGTGCTTCACGTGCAACCGCAGCGTACGCTTCGGCTTCTTGCTACAAAAGGCGCGCGCGCTTGGCGCGGACTTTCTCGCCACTGGTCACTACGCGCGCGTGGTGTACGACGCGCAAAGCACGCCGCCGCGCTACCGCCTGCTCAAGGGGCGCGATCTGCGCAAAGACCAAAGCTATGTGCTCCACGTGCTTGGTCAGCGAGAGCTTGCACATGCGATGTTCCCCGTTGGGGAATACACCAAAGAGGAGGTGCGGCAGCTCGCGCGCCAATTTGGCTTACCCACCGCAGAGCGCCCCGAAAGTCAAGACCTTTGCTTTCTCACGCAGGGCGACTATCGCAGCTTCTTGTTGCGCCATGCGCCCGAAGTAGCGCGCCCTGGTCCGATCCTGAACACGCGCGGCGAGGTGATCGGACAGCACGAGGGGCTGCCGTTCTACACCATCGGTCAGCGCAAGGGGTTGCACATTCACCCGCGCACCGCACATACTGAGCCGCTCTACGTGCTGCGGCTCGATCCTGAGCGAAACGCGCTCATCGTCGGCACTGCTCAAGAGCTTGGCCGACAAACCGCCTTCGTGCCGCACATGCACTATGTGAGCGGCGCGCCGCCCGCAGAGCCGCTGCGCTGCACGGCGAAGATCCGCTACCGCGCGCCCGAAGTGCCCGGCTGGCTAAAGCCGCTTCCCGACGGCGGCGCGATCTTCGAGTTCGATCAGCCCCAACGCGACATCACGCCCGGACAAGGGCTGGTGTGCTACTTGGGCGATGAAGTGATCGGCGGCGGCGTCATCGGTCGAGAGGATCGGTAAGCGCGTCGCTGAGCAAGAAATGGGGCGAGCGCTTGCGAATCACTCGCCCCGTTTTTATCCTCACGCGCCAGGCGGCTGCACGAGAAACGTCACGCTCACTGGCGGCGGGACGCTCAGTTTCGCGTGGGTGTTGTCCCCCGTCACGGCGGTGATGGTGTGCACGCCAGGCGTAAGCTCGATCTCGCGCTCGGCAAACGGCGGCGCGCCCATGTGCACGAACTGCGGCTGACCCAAGATGAGCGCGTCTTAACTCGGATGGAAAGCAAGCGGGTGGCGACAGTCACCTAAACTGAGTGCCTGTAGATACCTTGGACGCCTTCTTAAGGTTTGCCGATGACTGGGAAGCGTGTGATGAAACACGTGCCCACGCCAGGAGCGCTTTCCAGACACACCGTGCCGCCGTTTATTTTGGTCAGCTCCTGGGTAATAGTCAGCCCTAAGCCACTGCCTTCGCTGGTGCTGCGAGCCATCGCGCCACGATAGAAACGCTCGAATACTCGCTCCTGCTCCTCTGGAGGAATTCCTGGCCCGTCGTCGGCCACCCGCACTTCCACATAGTTCTGGAATGGAGCAGCGATCAGGCGCACAGTTGTGCCTGGCGGTGTGTGTTTGCGGGCATTGTCCAGCAAGTTCGTAAAGATGATGCGGATCTGATCGGCATTGGCGCGGATGAGCGGCAGATGGGGAGGCACATCCACATCGAGGCGGTGCTCACTGAAGAGGGGAGCGAGGTCTTCGACGACCTCATACAGCAAAGGCGCAAGATCAAGCGGGCTGGGACGCACGCGGTTGCTTTCCTCCATGCTAGCCAGCAGCAGGAGCTGGTCAACTGTGCGCTGCAAGCGATAGATGGCGGGGGTGAGGCTCTCTAGAACGCTGGGCACATCCTGGGGCGCTGGCGGATGCTGTGTGAGCATTTCGACGCGTAGTGCCAGCGCTGTAAGTGGTGAGCGCAGCTCGTGCGCGGCATTCGAGACCAGCTCGCGCTGGCGGCGCGCAATATGCGCGAGCCGTTCGGACATATGGTTGAACGCAGCAATTAGATCGCGCACCTCAGTAGGACCCTGCGGAGTCAGGGATTGCTGGGGCGTGCCATCGAACATCAGGCTGCTAGCTGCGGCGCTCAGCTCGGCGAGCGGGCGCGTTACCCGACGGGCCAGATAAATGCTCAGCGCGCCGGTGATGATCAGCGTGCCGCCCAGAGCTGAGCCCAGGCCAGCCCAGGCTTTGCGAATGTTGACCCACACGGGTGCCGTTGGTGCTGAAAGTTGAATGTAGGCAACGACCTCGCCTGACTTGCTGAAGATCGGCGCGGCAGTGAAGATGCGTTCCTCACCAGTGATTTCATCAATCCGCACATCGTGCTGTTCTTCGCCCCGCTGAGCAGCCAGAAACTCGATATGACGATCCTCAAAGCCATGCAGCACGCGCGGCTCGCTGCTGAAGATAATAAACAGTTCGCTGTCCGTTATCGTTATGCGCGCGCCATCCTTGAGTTCGCGGCGGAGCAGCTGGTGCAGGGCTTCCAGATCTGCGTCCCCCTTCAGGAAGTCTTCAATCTGGGGTGCCAGGGTCAGCGCTAGCAGATGCGACTCGATCTCGAGATAATGCTCGGCTTGCTCGAAGGCGTCGCGCTGCACTTTTGGCCCCGCCCAGGCCACCACGCTGCCCATACCAATCAGGATGACAAGCAGATACCCAATCAGGAGCTGGGCGCGCAATGAGCTGCCTCTGCCCAGTGAGGCGCATCGTCTCCACCAGCGTTCAAAGGCGGCGGAAAAGATAGCCAAACCCGTATACCGTCTCAATGAGCTTAGGATTAGCTGGGTCATCCTCCAGTTTCTCTCGCAGCCAGCGAATATGCACGTCCACTGTGCGGGGCGTGCCAACCCACGTTGCGCCCCACACCTTGTCGGCCAACTCCTGACGGGATATTGCACGGCCGGCATGCTCCATCAAGTAGCGCAGCAGATCGAATTCGCGCGGGCTGAGGTTGACTGGCACGCCACTCCGGGTGACACGCCGAGCACTGCGATCAAGCACAATCGGACCGATCTGGATCACATCGTGTGAGGTTGCGCCGCCAGTGTCGATCTGCCGGCGGCGCAACAGCGCCCGCACGCGTGCCAGCAGTTCGCGAAAGCTAAACGGCTTCACCACATAGTCGTCGGCACCGCTTTCAAGCCCCATCACCCGCTCCAGCTCCTGGCCGCGCGCTGTCACCATAATGACAATGACATCCGAGCTTTGTCGGATGCGACGACACACATCGAAGCCGCTCAGATCAGGCAACATGACGTCCAGCAGCACCAGATCAATTTGCTGCTGGCTTAGTACGTCCAGCGCCTCTTTGCCCTTCGTCACCCAGACCACACCAAAGCCTTCCCTTTCCAACCCAAATATCAGCGGTTCTGCAATCGCGCGATCGTCTTCGACCAGCAGAATGGTGTGTGACATGCCAGCTATGGACAGTGAACATCCAGGCTTACATCATCCACAAAGAAGCTGGTGGAGTCAATTGCATCCGTCTGAGCCACAAATGCTAATTGTAGCGTGCTTCCTGGTGTCACGGTTGCAGTCATCGTGCGGAATGTCCACTGTGTGATCGGGAAGCTATCGTTCAGCGAATCGAGAGTCGCCAGCACGTTGCCGTTGCTATGACGCAGTTGGACCTCGAGTGTGTCTGCGCCGGTACCATCCTGGGTATCAATCCACACCCAATAGCTCAACCGAACCTGCGTCACGCCAGCCGGCACAGTGAACGTCTGCGACAGGACTTCGGTGACGCTATCGCTGCCGCCCAGCCAAGCCTTCCAGCTTCCGCTATGCGCTGGCGGCGTTGGCGAATCGTCCAGAATATCGCTGGACTGACTACTGGCAGCAACCCAGTACGGATTGGGCAAGCCAATCTCCATGCTGCCATCCCGAATCAACGAGCTGATGGGACACGCTCGGACCAACGGCAGGAAAGCGAAGTAGCTGCCACCACCCTGCGCATAAGCTGGCTGCGCAACCCCCTCGAATACCAGCATGATCACCGCGCCCAATGAAAGCGCCTGCACCGCTAATTGCTTGAAGACAGTTGCCATCGTTTGCCACACAATGCCGCTCCGTCTATGCGCCTCCAGCAAACGGGGGCACAACCGACTGGCTGCGCCCCCGTCTAATCGTTGTGACCCGAACGACCTATCGCTTACCTTCAATCTTGACGGCGTTGACCGTTCCGTCAGCCTGCTGGTAGCCTTTCACTTCCACGCGAGAGCCAACGGTGATCGGACCATACTTCTGGCGGATAATAGTCGCTGCTGAGACGTTCACCGTGCGACCACTCACCACCCATGTGCCATACATCCCAGCTGGTATGCTCTCTACCGTGCCGTAGAACTTGACGTAGGCCCCGCTGCCGCCACCACCGCCGCCGCTCTTACCCTCGATCTTGGTGGCATTCACTGAGCCATCGCTTTGCAGCCAGCCCTTAACTTCAACATAAGAGCCGACACTGATTGGGCCGTATTTCTGCTTGATACGAGTCGCTGGGGTCACCTGAACTACACGGCCACTGACGAGCCATGTGCCATACATGCCCGCTGGCATGCTTTGCACTGTGCCGTAGAACTTGAAGTTGCCGTCGTCTCTGCTGGCGAATGCTGCGCTGACCGAAGTGAACAGCGTCGAAAGCACAACCAGCAAACCCGCGAGTAACCGAATTCCCTTCATGGTGCTGAACCTCCTTAGCGAATCTTTGTTCAGCTTGCTACGGCTTGTAAGCATACATAGCCTACTGGGTAAAGTGGTTAGCGACTAGAAAACAGGTTGTAAAGGATCGGTCAAGACCTCAGGGTTTTGCTGAACCTACCCGTGCTGGTTAGCGCACGCCCATGCGAAAGGTTGGGACCTACGCATCAGAAACTTAAAGTTTCGCGCGGCACAAACCAGGACAGTAAAAAGTCGTCACTGCGCGCAGGCATCTAGCTCTGATCGCGCGCCCATCTTCCTCGCCACTCTGCCCGCAACTCAAAATGCTCAACGCTATCCGACGCAAAGCCGCGAAGCTCTCTGCGCCATGTCTGTCGAGCTGGTCACAAAGAAGCTCACCTGCTCACGTTCGGTCTGTCCTACACGCTGCCAGCAACGCGCAAAGCACATCGCGCCTAGCATCAGCTAGACATTCCAGACCACCCACCAACCAATATTCGCGCCATCATGCCGACCATGACCCCATTCCTCGGTCTTCGGATACTCGTGCTGCACCTTGGCGAAACTCGTCAGCTTGCTCATGCACCCAGTTCTGCTGGAGCGCGCTGAATGCCACCAAATTGCGGCAGGATGAAGATGCGTCGAAAGGGGTCATGCGGGGTATGCTGTAAATCGCGGATAAGCAGCCGCCGATGCAGGAGGGCGCGCGCTTCCCAGAAGGCGGCGATGTCCAACCAGCTA
Organism: Chloroflexota bacterium; assembly: GCA_030550095.1. GTDB lineage: Bacteria > Chloroflexota > Anaerolineae > J036 > Brachytrichaceae > DRWP01. The sequence continues at coordinate 15,203 of JAUQQA010000015.1, forward strand.
TCGGCACCGCCGACGACAGCGATGACTGCTAGGACGATCACATACCACAACGGGTAACGCTTTCCTAGATCACGACGGAAGTCTTGAATTTGCTTGGCATGCTCAGCCAGCAACTTGATGGCCAAGGGAGCCTCGTCACTTATCGCTGTGATATCTCTATTACGTGATGTGTAAGCCCTGCTAGGTCTCAAGGCTACCCTTGACAAGCTGCGCAACTCTGCTAGAATGCAAGGCGCTTGCCCCAATAGCTCAGCCCGGATAGAGCGTTTGCTTGCGGAGCAAAAGGTCGGGAGTTCAAATCTCTCTTGGGGCACAGCAGGGGCGCTGGGTATAAGCTCAGCGCCCTTTTGCTTCACAAGCCAATGGCACAGATTCACGTCGCCCACCTGCGGAAGTACTACCAAGTGCATGAGAAAGAGCCAGGGCTGATCGGCAGCCTGCGCGCTTTCTTTGCGAGGAAGTACCGAACGGTGAAAGCCGTGGACGACATCTCGTTTGACATCGAAGCTGGCGAGATCGTGGGCTTCCTCGGACCCAACGGCGCTGGAAAAACCACCACGCTCAAGGTGCTCGCTGGGCTGCTCTACCCCACCAGCGGCGAAGTGCGCGTGCTCGGCTTCGAGCCGTTCAAGCGCGAGCACGCTTACCTGCGCCAGTTCACGCTGGTGATGGGGCAGAAGCAGCAGCTCATGTGGGACCTGCCGCCCATCGAGACGTTCCTCGTCAACCAAGCCATCTACGAAATCCCCGATGCCGAGTTCAAAGCCACGCTGCGCGAGCTAGATGAGCTGCTCGAACTCGGACCGTTGCTGAAGAAACAAGTGCGCAAGCTCTCGCTCGGCGAGCGCATGAAGTGCGAGCTGGCGGCTGCGCTGCTGCACCGCCCGAAGATCCTCTTCCTCGACGAACCGACAATCGGGCTGGACGTGACGATGCAAGCGCGCATCCGCGAGTTCATCGCAGAATACAACCGCCGCCACGGCGCAACGGTGTTGCTCACCAGCCACTACATGGCAGACGTCACCGCGCTGTGCGAGCGCATCCTGGTGATTGACAAGGGCAAGCTGCTCTACGACGGCGACTTCCGCGCGCTGATCGAGCGCGTTGCGCCGTACAAAATCATGCGCCTACAGTTCGATCAGCCCGTGAGCACCGAGCAGCTCATGCAATTCGGCGAGGTGGAAAGCAACGAGGGCTTCACCGCTACATTGCGCGTGCCGCGTGCTCAAGCCACCGAGATCGCGCTGCGCCTCCTCGCGCAGCTCCACCCTGAAGACCTCACCTTTGAGGATCCGCCAGTCGAGGACATCATTCGCGCAGTGTTTGCGGGCGCTGTGCCGGCGGAGGTGCTGAGCGCGAGAGCAACGCTGGCAAGCGCAGCAGCGGCAGCGCCAGCCCAAATGTGAGCAACGCGGCAAACATCAAGCCGCTGGCGAGCATGAACAGCGCGCTGAAGCCGTGCTGCGCCAACACCCAGCCACCAATCAACGGTCCGAACGTCGGTCCTACGTTTCCAGCAGCCGCCATCGCTGTGCTAAGGATGAAGTATTCCTCGCGGCGCGCAAGGTTCACTGCTAAAGCGCGATACAGCGCAGCAGTGCCCTGGAAGAACGCCGCAAACGTCAGCACCAACCCTATGCCCCACAACGGCGCGCTGGCTTGACTGAGCGCACCGAGCACCAACGCGCCGAAGACCATCATTGCGCGCAACACGTTTGCCTCGCCCCAGCGCCGTGCCGCTATCGGCATCGTCAATGCGCCAAGCGCGCCGAGCAACGTCCCACCGCCCACCACACTCCCCACCACAGCATCGCCCAGATGAAGGCGCTCGCGCAAGAACAACGTGACGAACGTGATGAACAACGACTCCGCCAGCCACAGCGCTGCAAATGGCACTGCCAGCGCGTAGATGCCCGGGCGCTGCGCTAACAGCTCGCGCACGTTCACATAGCGCATGGGGTTGACCTCAGGCAATGCTTGATCGCCTTTTGCAACCTGCACCAGGCGAAGCAGCGCTCCTGTGGTGAGCAGGCGCAACACAAACGCAGCCAACAGCACGGCGCGGTAACTCTCGGCGCTTTGCGCCTCAACGCGCAACACCCACGCCGCAAACTCCGGACCGACCCCCGCGATCACGCTGCCGACAAACATCAGCAATGTGCGCAACCCATCCACCACGCCGAAGACCCCCGCGCGGTTGCGCGTGGTGGTCGCATCAGCAAGCAACGAGACGCTTGCAAAGCCGTACAACACCGAACCCACACCGCTTGCCCCCTCTGCCAAGAGCATGATCGGCACAGGCACAGGCAACACGGTGATGATGCGCATCAGCGCCGCCCATGCCGCGCCAAATACCAACGCACGCCGCCGCCCCATCCAGCGAAAAAGGAGCAGCGCCGGCAATAGCACAACCAAGCCACCAAGCTGACTGGTAGCGTGAAACACCCCTATCGCCGCTTTATCCAACCCACGCGCATCTAGGTAAAAGTTGATGAGCGTGGTGGAAAAGCTCATGGTGAAAGAGAACCCCGCTAGCCAAACGATGTAAAGCTGCGCTGTCTCTGAAAGCTCACGCCGCGAAAACACGCGCCGAGTATAGTTGCCTTGCCATGAGGCATTGGCTGCGCATGTACGGCGCGCTGCTGCGCATGGGTTGGTCCACCGTGATGGAGTACCGCGCGCAAATCGTGATCTGGATGACCAACAGTCTGCTGATGGTCACCATGATGCTGGTGTGGCTCGGCATCAGCAGCGCTGGACCCGTCAACGGCTACACGAGCGCGGACTTTGTCGCGTACTTCATGATCGGCTGGGTGGTGCGCAATCTCACCGCGGTGTGGGTCTCGTGGGAGCTCGATTACCGCATCCGCGAAGGCAAACTTTCGCCGATGCTGTTGCGCCCGATGCACCCGATCCACCACGACATTGCCTTCCATTGGGCAGAGAAGGGATTGCGCAGCGTGATCGTGTTGCCCATCGCCGCGCTCGTGCTGCTGCTCACGCCGAACGCGCCGCTTAAGCTGGACGTGCCTACGTTGCTTGCGTTCACCGTCTCGCTCTTCATGGCATGGGCGATCAAATTCATGATTGACTTCTCGCTTGGTGTGCTCGCGTTTTGGCTCTCGCAAGCCAGCGCGTTCTTCGAGGTGTTCTACGGGCTCACGCTCGTGCTCACGGGCGCCATCGCGCCGTTGGCGATGTTCCCTGAAGCCATCCAACAAGCATTGTGGTGGTCGCCCTTCCCCTACATGCTGAGCTTCCCAGTGGAAATCGCGTTGGGGCGCATCACAGGCGAGGCGCTGACGCTTGGGCTTGGCGTTCAAGCCGCGTGGGCGCTGCTTTGCACCGCGGTAGCGGCGCTGATGTGGCGACTCGCGCTGCGCAGTTACACCGCTGTTGGCGCATGAGACGCTACCTGCGCCTCTGGCTCACCTTCCTGAAAGCCAACCTGCTGCTCGAGCTGGAATACCGCGCCAACATGATCGCAGGCGCGGCGCTCGGCGTTTTTTGGGCGGGCGTGAGCTTCGTCAGCGTAGCAGTGTTTTACACCCAAACAGAGACCATTGGCGGCTGGAACTACGCTCAAGCGCTTGTGGTGCTTGGGTTGTTCGTGATCACGCAAGGTGTGATCAGCGCCCTGCTGTATCCAAACCTCCAGCGCGTGGTGGAGATGGTGCGCGAGGGCACGATGGACTTCGTGCTGATCAAACCTGCCGACGCGCAGTTCCTCGCCACACTGCGATTTGCGCGCTATTCGTCGCTTGTCGATCTCACTGCTGGCGCGTTGGTGATCCTCTTCGCTTTGCAGCAAATGCGCTACAGCCCTTCGTGGAGCGCGCTGCTCACCTTTGTCGCAACCGCGCTTGCAGGCTTGCTCACGCTCTACGGCATCTGGGCGTCTATGGCAGCGCTGGCGTTCTGGTTCGTCAAGATCGAAAACCTCAGTGAGCTGTTCCAATCGCTCTTCGAGACCGCGCGCTTTCCCGTCAGCGCCTACAGCGGCGTGGTGCGCTTCGTGCTCACCTTCGTCCTGCCCATTGCCTTCCTCACCACCGTGCCGGCACAGGCGATCATCGGCGCCCTCGACACGCCATTACTCGTTGCCGCGGTGGGCATTGCTGCACTCGCCCTTGCGGTGAGCCGCTGGCTTTGGCGGCGCGCTTTGCGCAATTACACCAGCGCCAGCTCATGAAAAAAGCGCGGCACCTCAACGGCGCCGCGCACGTTCTTGCTCAGGATACTACGCGCGTTAGGCGTTGCGGTGATAGGGCATCCAGCCCGGTTTGGGACGCGCCTCGATGTCCCAGTGGACGTGCTTCGTCTCGCGGAACTCGTCCAAGCCTTCTTCGCCTAGCTCACGCCCGCCACCACTGTACTTCATGCCGCCAAATGGGCCTGCGTAGTTATCGGTGAGCGGGTCGTTGATCCAGATCGTGCCTGCCTTCACGTCCTCGAAGAAGCGGCGCACCTTCTTGGCGTCGCTTGTGTAGAGGCACGCGCCCAAGCCGTAGATGCTATCGTTGGTGAGGCGAATGGCCTCGTCGAAATCGCGGTAAGTCATGATAGGGATGACCGGACCGAACGTCTCCTCGGTCATCACCTTCATGCTGTGGTTCACATCCACGAGCACGGTCGGCTCATAGAAGTAGCCGGGGCGTTCTGGGATCTTGCCGCCGAAGAGCACGCGCGCGCCGCGCGCCACCGCATCGCGCACGTGGTCCACCACCTTTTGGCGGTAGCGATCGCCGATCATGGGACCCATGTCGGTGTCTGGGTCAAGGCCGTGCCCGAGGTTCAACGAGCGTACGAAATCCACCACCGCGTCGGTGAAGCGCTGCGCGAGCGGCTGTGGGACGTAAACGCGCTCGGTGCTTGTGCACACTTGCCCAGCGTTGATGAGCGCAGCATAGGCAACGGCGCGCGCTGCAAGCTCGGGATCAGCGTCGTCGCACACCACGAAGGCATCTTTGCCGCCCAGCTCGAAGTGCGTCTTTTTCATCATCGGCGCGGCGATGGTGGCGATCTTTTGCCCTGTGCTGAGCGAGCCTGTGAAGGCGATCATCGGCACGTCGGGGTGTCGCACCAGCGCCTCGCCCGTCGTGCCGTCGCCTGTGACCACGTTGACTACGCCTGGCGGCAGGTGTTCAAACGCGATCTCGCAAAGCCGCAACGCGGTGAGCGGCGTCATCTCGCTGGGCTTGATCACCACGGTGTTGCCTGCGGCGAGCGCCGGCGCCACCTTCCATGCTAACAGCAGCAGCGGATAGTTCCAGGGCACGATGCACCCCACCACACCGTACGGCTCTTTGATCACGAAGTTGAGCACGCCGTCTTCGGTGCTGGGGATCACGCGCCCGCGCGAGTGGCGTCCAAGTTCGGCGTAGTAGTCAAACGTGTTGTAGGTCCAGACAACCTCTTCTTCGTTCTCGGGAATCGGCTTGCCTTCTTCGCGCGTGAGCAACTCGACGAGCTCGTCTTTGTGTGCGCGGATGCGCCGGCTCACTTCGTGGAGCATCTCAGCGCGTTCGCTGGCGCTGACGCGCTTCCAGCTTTCGAACGCGCGCTTTGCTGCCTGCACGGCATCGTCCACGTCTTGCGGCGTGCCCAACGGCACCTCGTCGAGGATTTCACACGTCGCAGGGTCATCCACGCGAATGGAAGTCGTTGCGTGTCCCGTTGTGAACTGTCCGTTGATGAAGTGCGCTTTCATGAATCACCTCCAGCGTTGGTCTCACAGGTAGTCGCGGATGTTATGCGCGGCTGCGTATGCTGCCGCCTCCGCGCGGTTGTTCACGTGCAACTTGGAGAGGATGCTGCTCACGTAGTTGCGCACAGTGCCCTCGCTGAGCATCAGTGCCTCAGCGATCTCGCGGTTGGTGCGTCCTTCGGCGAGGTGTGCCAGGATGCGCAACTCTTGCTCGGTGAGCTGCGAGAAGGCGCTCTCTTCGCGGCGGCGCGCCATCTCGCGCATGCGCGCGAACATGCGCGCGGTTGTCGCTGGGTCAAGCGAGGACTCGCCGCGCCCCACTGCCTCGATGGCGCGGATGAGGTCGTCGCTGCCGATCTGCTTGAGCACGTAGCCCGAGGCGCCCGCAGCGACCGCCTCGAAGAGCGTGTCGTCGTCGCTGTAGGAAGTGAGCATGATCACCTTCACGTTGGGCGCAGCGCGCGTGATCTCGCGGCAGGCTTCGATGCCGCTCATGCCACCGAGGCGGATGTCCATCACGACCACATCGGGGCGATGCAGCAGCGCCTTGCGCACAGCTTCTTGCCCCGTCGCGGCTTCGTCCACGATCTCGAAGTCGGGGTTGCGCGCTAGCAGCGCACGCAAACCGATGCGCACCACCTCGTGGTCATCTACCAACAGCAAACGCAACTTCGCCATCTCGTCCCTCGTAATCAACGCATTGCTTCTGCGGCAAGCTCAAGCATGAGCAAAACGCGCGTGCCCTTCTGTGGCACGCTTTCGATTGCAAGCTGCGCGCCGAGCAGCATCGCGCGCTCTCGCATGTTAGAGAGGCCGCGACCTCCTTGCGGCGTGGAGTGTGCGAATCCTTTGCCATTATCGCTAATCTCTAGCTTAAGGACAAGCGCCCCTTGAGCTTGCCCTTCACAGGTCAGCGCGACGAAAGCGCGCGTGGCATGCGCATGACGCGCGATGTTGCTCAGCGCCTCACGCGCAATTTGGTAGATGTGCTGGCGTTGCTCTGGCGAAAGCCGCAAGCCTGCACATCCAGCGGTGTGCCACTCCACTGGGAACGACACACGCATGCGGAACTCTGCTACGACGTCCAGCAACCCACGCGCGAGGTCCTCATCGCCTGCGGTGGATGCGCGCAGGTCGTAGATGTAGTTGCGGATCTCGGTATTGGTCTTGCTGAGCATTTGCATCACGGTTTCGATCTGCGCGCGCGCCCGCTCCAAGGCTGCCTGCGCGCCGTCGCTGAGTTGCACCTGCGCCAACAGGTGGCGCGCGTCGTCCAGCACCAACCCCGCGGCATAGATGGACTGAATCGTGCCGTCGTGAAGATCGCGGCTGATGCGCTCGCGCTCAGCGATGAGCGATTGTTGTCGCTTCAGCAACTCGCTTTGGCGCTCGGCTTCGAGGCGGAACGCCTCGAGCGAGCGGAAGAGGAACCACGCCAATACCCCACCTGCCATGCTGCGGTAAATCCCGATCGGCACGCCCGTTTGCGCGAAGATCAGCTCGGCGTTGAGGACGTTCGCGGGCGCGAATGGCGCCGCTGGCACGACCACCCCTTCTACGATCGCATAGAAGATGAAGCCGTAACCCGCGACGCGCAGCACGTTCACCAGACGCTCGTTCTTCAGCGGGCCAACGAGGCGGCTCGCCTGCATCTGCAACCCGTAAGAGACCAGTGCAGCCGCGGGCAAGCAAAGCAGGTAGCGCATCAGCGCTTCGAGGGTAGCGTTGGTGATCACATCGCGCGCGCTGACCAAAGCGCGGGTCGTGACCAACACCGCTACACCCACGAGCACGATGACCAGGGGCACATATACCGCCGCCCACGAAGGGGTCTTCGGCTCGATCAAGCGCAAGCCGAAGCCCAAGAGCGTGGCGAAGTTCAGCAGGTAGATCACCAACTGCGCAAAGCGCAGGTTTTGCACGATCTCTGGCGGCAAAATCTGCGCCTGCACAGGGATGAAGGTATTGCCCCACGTTGCCACCGCTTCGAGCACGCCAAACGCCGCCAGCCAAGGCAATGCGCGCACCAGCTCCAGGCGGCTGCGCTGCACCACCCACTGCACACCCATCATCACGCCGAGCAAGAAGAACACTTGCCCGTGCACGAACTGAACGATCAGTTCGTTGGTCGTGAAAAACAGACGCAGGGTCTCGACCATGCGAGGTCGCTATCTTAAGGTACTACGTCTCTTTTGGCTGCGGGGTTGCCTTTCAGATTGCTCTTACAGCACCGCACCCCCGCGCAGGGCGATACAATCCGCTCACCAACCCTTGCGCCATAAGCAGGAGCAACCCATGCAGATCACAATTGAGCCACTCGGAGCAGATGCGCGCAAGCCGCTGGCTGAGCCGTTCACCTTCGGCAAGACCTTCACCAACCGCATGTTCTCCCAAAAGTACGCGCCAGAGCTTGGCTGGCATGACGCACGCATCGGGCCTTATCGCCCGCTCACACTTGACCCAGCGACTGTGGTGCTGCACTACGGGCAGGAAGTGTTTGAGGGGCTGAAGGCCTATCGGCGCCCTGATGGGCACATCAACCTGTTCCGCCCTTGGGAGAACGTGGCGCGCATGAACCGCAGCGCACGCCGTATGGCGATGGCGGAGCTTGATCCAGAATCGCACCTCGAGGCGATTGTGACGCTGGTGCGCCTTGAACATGAATGGGTGCCCAGCGGTGAGCACGAGTCGCTCTACATCCGCCCCACGCTGATCGCCACAGATGTTGGGCTGGGCGTGTATGCGAGCAAGACCTACCTTCACTACATCATCCTCAGCCCTGCCGCGCCCTACTTCGGCAGTGGCTTCAAGCCGGTGAGCGTGTATGTGAGCACCGAGTACGTGCGCGCGGTGCGCGGCGGCACAGGCGCGGCGAAAACCGGCGGCAACTACGCCGCAAGCCTGCTCGAGAGCGAGCGCGTGAAGCCGCTCGGCTATCAACAGGTGCTCTGGCTCGATGCTGTGGAGCGCCGCTACGTCGAGGAAGTGGGCGCGATGAACATCGCTTTCGTCTATAACGGCAAGCGCATCGTCACGCCCGCCCTCAGCGGCAGCATCCTCGAGGGCATCACGCGCGACTCCGTGCTCAAGCTGGCGCCAACGCTCGGCTATGAGGCAGAAGAGGCGCGGCTCGACATTCACGACGTGCTGCGCGACATCGAGCGCGGTGAGATCACCGAGGTCTTCGGCATGGGCACAGCAGCCGTGATCGCGCCCGTGGATCGGCTTGGCTACAACGGCAAGGATTACATCGTGCGCGAGGCCCCTGGTCCTGTGGCACAACAGCTTTTCAAAGCGCTCACCGATATCCAATATGGGCGCGCGCCTGATCCGTTCAACTGGACGCTGAAGGTAGAAGTGCCGCGATAACGCTCATGCCGCGCGGGGTGATCGGGCTGACGGGCAACATCGCCACTGGCAAGAGCACTGTGGCGGGGATGCTGCGCGACTTCGGTGCAGTGGTGATCAATGCCGATCAGCTCGCGCGCGAGGTGGTGCAGCCTGGCTCGCCGACGCTCGCCGCCATCGTGCAGCACTTCGGCACCCACATCTTGCACGACGATGGTACCCTCGACCGCCGCGCGCTCGGTCGAATCGTGTTCTCCGATGTCACGCAGTTGCGCGCGCTGGAAACAATTGTGCATCCTCCAGTGCGCGCGCTGCTGCAGGAGCGCCTCGCGCGCGTGCCGCCCGACAAGGTCGCCGTCCTTGAGGTCATTCGGCTCTTCGAAGGCGGGCTAGACGCCCTCTGCGATGCGGTGTGGGTCACGCACTGCCCCGAGACATTACAACGCGCACGCCTGATCCGCGAGCGCGGGTTCACTCCAGAGGAAGCCGAGCAGCGCATCCGCATTCAGACGCCGCCCGCGGAGAAGATCGCACGCGCCCACATCGTCATTGACACCAGCGGCACGCTCGAGGAAACGCGCCAGCAAGTCGAGCGCGCTTGGCGTGCGTTCCTCCAGCAGCTTGAGGCAAAGTCGCTACGTTGAGCGCACCGCTCGCAGCGCAAAGGGGTTGAAGTCGGTGTGCACGTCGAACACGTCCACCCCCTCGGCGCGCTTAAGCCAGCCGACGACGAGATAGGTGATCGGCGTGAAGAGCGCCTCGACGCCCACCTTGAACACATAGTTTGAGGCGAGGACGTTCCACAGAACCACCGCGCTCATCTCGCCTGCAAACGCCAACGTCACGAAGAGCGCGGTGTCCACAAACTCACCAACCAGCGTGGAGCCAAGGGTGCGAACCCAAAGCCAGCGCCCGCGCGTGATCACCTTGAGCTTTGCCAGCACAAACGCGTTGGCGAAAGACCCGCACCAGTACGCGATCAACGAGGCGATCACGATGCGCGCGGTGCTGCCAAGCACGGCGTTATAGGCCTCCATGCCGACGCGCTGGCTCCATTCCGGTTCTGGCGGCAGCAGGCCCACCACCCACACCGTGAGGCTGAAGAGCGCCGAGGCGCCAAAGCCTGTCCAAATCACACGGCGCGCCACGCTGTAGCCGTACACCTCGGCAAGCACATCGCCAAAGATGTAGCTGATCGGGAAGAGCAGTGTGCCACCGTCGAACGTGAACGGCCCTAGCATCACGATCTTAGCCGACGAAGCCAGGTTGCTCACGATGAGCACGGCGACAAAAGCGCCGAGCACGAAATCCAAGAACCGAAAGCTGCGCACAGGCAAAAGGTTACCGCAGTGGGCTGGGTTGTGCCAAAAAATAAGGCTGCCTTTCGGCAGCCCTTCAGAGCCAATGCTTGCCCAGCGCGGCTTACATGTTGCGCGCTGCGTAGCCGGGACCCTGGGTGAAGAAGTCGGCGTTTGCCTGCGCTGCCGTGTATCCCTCAACGCCTTGCGCCATGGTCAGGTCCACCACTTCACCACCCTGCGCCTCCCAGCGCTCACCACGGAAGGGTTGCAGAACCTGACCCGGCTTCATTTCATACGCCGTGGGGATCTCATCGAGCGGGAAGATCGCCTCATACGGGCACTCGGGAACGCAGGCGCCGCAGTCAATGCAGGTGTTAGGATCAATGAAGAACCAAGGCCACTCAGACTCCGGCTTGCCGGGGACGATGCACTCCACCGGGCATACATCCGCACACGCGCCGTCGCGCAAGCACAGGGCTGTAATCACGTGCGTCATCGCAATTACTCCTCACACCTTGAGATTTGCAGGCATTCAACCCCAGAGGTTAACACAGGTTAATATGCCCGCGGGTAGTTATACACGAACTGAGGGCGCTTGTCTAGCACAGGCATGCGCTTTTTTAAGGTTCACCCCGCAAAGCGGCGCGCCACGTCTTCCCAATTCACCACGTTCCAGAACGCCTTGAGGTAATCCGCGCGACGGTTTTGGTATTTCAGGTAGTAGGCATGCTCCCAAACGTCAACGCCGAGGATAGGCTTGAGGCCGCCGTACTCTGCCATCATGGGGTTATCCTGGTTCGGCGTGGACATGACCGCGAGCTTGCCGTCCTTGCCGATCACGAGCCACGCCCAACCGGAGCCGAAGCGCCCCAGCGCTGCCTTCTCGAAGGCGTCTTTGAACGCTTCCATTGAGCCGAAAGCCGCAACGATGGCGTCGTAGAGCGGGCCGCTGGTCGGCTCGGGGACGCCCACCTTGAGCTGCTGCCAGAACATGCTGTGGTTCACATGCCCGCCACCGTTGTTGCGCACTGCGGTGCGGATCGCCTCGGGCACGGCGTCAAGGTTGCTGATCAGCTCCTCGGCGCTCTTGGATTGCAGCTCAGGGTAGTCCTTTAGCGCGTTGTTGAGGTTGGTCACGTATCCACCATGGTGCTTCTGGTGGTGAATCTGCATCGTCATTGTGTCAATGTACGGCTCAAGCGCGTCGTACGGATAGGGCAGGGGTGGTAGTTCGTGTGCCATGGTGTTTTGCTCCTTTTCTCGTGAAGGATCATCAGCGATTATAGGCTGAGCGCGCTCAGCAATCGGCGCACTCAGTTTCGTCTTCGGCGTTGCGCTTGCGCCCTTGCGAGGCTGCTGTACAACACCCTCACCATGAACGACCCCCTCGCCATTGTGCTCTCATTCCTATACGTCTTCGCTGTGCTGGGCGTTGCTGAAGGGCTGCGCCGCGCGCTGAAGTTGCCCGTTGAGTTCACGCGCAAAGTGGTGCACGTTGCCGTGGGCATGTGGGCGTTCGGCACGGTGGCGCTCTTCAGCAGCCGGTGGGCGGCAATGGTGCCGCCGTTGAGCTTTGTGGTGCTGAACTTCATTTCTTATCGCCGAGGCACGTTTGCGGCGATGGAGACTGGTGAGAAATCCAACCTCGGCACAGTGTACTTCCCGCTTGCGTTTGCTGGGATCATCTTCCTCTTCTTTGAGCTGAGCCGCGCGCTGGTGGTGCTGACGTTGATGCCGATGACATGGGGCGACGCGTTCGCGGCAATCATTGGGCGGCGCTTCGGTCGGCATCGCTACCGCGTCTTTGGGGCAACGCGCAGCGTGGAAGGCTCAGCAGCGATGTTCTCTTTTGCGCTGCTCAGCGTGACGCTCAGCGGGTTGGTCTTCGGGCTTGATGTAGCACGCGCTTTGGGCTTTGGGCTTGCGCTTGCAACAGTGGCTACCCTCGCTGAGGCGATCAGCGTGCGCGGACTCGATAACTTGCTTGTGCCTGCCGCGTGCGCTGCGGTTGGCTGGGCGATGCGCGGTTGGGTGCTGTAAGCCATGGCGCTGCTGATCCGCAACGCAGCGCTTTTGCTGCCCGATCGCGTGATCGCGCGTGGCTGGCTGCGCGTTCGCGGGCGTTTCATCGCCGCGCTTGGCGAGGGTGATGCGCCACCCCCCGACCCCGAGGAGATCGTGCTGGAATCGCGCGCGCTGCTCGTGCTGCCGGGGTTGGTGAACGCGCACACGCACCTCGAGCAAACCTTCATGCGCGGCTATGCGGGTGGCAAACCACTGCTTGTTTGGCTCCAGCGTTACATCTGGAAATTGCAAGCAGCGATGGACGCTGAGGACGTGCGCCTTGCAACGTGGCTGGGTTTGCTGGATGCGGTGCGCGGCGGCGCGACGACCATCATTGACCATCACAAAGTGCCGTTCTCGCGGCAACACACGGAGAGCGTGCTCAAGGCGGCCACGCAACTTGGCGTGCGGCTGGTGTTGGCGCGCGCTTGGGCAGATGTGGGCACAGGCGCCGAATCTCCAACCGTCATTCTCGACGATTTGCGATGGTTGTTTGCGGAGTGGCACGGCGCTGCCGAAGGACGGATTCAAATCGCCAACGGCCCGCTCGCGCCTTGGCGATGCAGCGCGGAGACGCTCCAGCGCACAACGGCGCTGGCGCGCGCACACGGCGCGATTACCCACTGCCACATGAACGAAACTCAACACGAGGTCGCGCTCACGCTGCGCGCCACGGGATTGCGCCCCGTGGCATGGTTCGCGCGCCTCGGCGTGCTCGGGCATGACTTCCACGCTGTGCACGGCGTTTGGCTCGACGACGAGGAGATCGCGCTGCTGCGCCGCCACAGCGCGCAGGTGACGCACTGCCCTGCTGCTAACGCCACTCTCGCTTCGGGCATTGCCCCCGTCGCGCGTTTGCTGCGCGAAGGCGTACGCGTTGGCTTGGGCAGCGACGGCCCAGCAAGCAACGACACACAGGACCTGCTCGAATCCATCCGCTGGGCGGCATACCTGCAACGCGCACACACGCTCGACCCTGAAGCACTGCCGCCACGCGAGGCGGTGCGCCTTGCTCTGCAACGCCCCGACGGCAGCGAGGCAGCGCTGCGCCCTGGCGCGCCCGCCGATCTCACGTTGGTGGACCTTCAGCGCGCGCACATTCAGCCCGTGCACGATCCACTTGCCGCGCTGGTGTATTGCGCGCGTAACAGCGATGTGTGGGGCGTCATCGTGGACGGGCGCGTGATCTTGCGCGCGGGGCGCTTTGTGGACGTGGACGAGGACGCGCTGCTGGCAGAGTGTCGTGCGCGCGCGCAGCACCTAGCGCGCCGCGCCGGCTTGCTCGACAGCTGAGCGCCCGTAGGTGCGCGTCATCTTGCGCAGCCGCGCCACGATCTCAGGCGTGAGCTGCGCCCAGGTGAACCGCCACTGCCAATTGCCCTCCGCGCGCCCGGGGAAATTCATGCGCGCTTCGCTGCCTAGCCCAAGCACATCTTGCAGCGTGAGGATCACCGTGTCCGCAACGGACATCATCAGCAAGCGGATCACGTCCCAGTGGATCGCGCTGCCGTCAGTGCCGGTGTAGTCGAGCACGCGCGCGCGTGTCTCTGGATCGAGCTTCTCGAACCATCCTACGGTGGTGTCGTTGTCGTGCGTGCCTGCGTAGGCGACGGTGTTGCGCACGTAGTTGTGCGGCAGGAAGTCTGAGCTGGCATCGGCGACAAACGCAAAATGCAACACGCGCATCCCGGGGAAGCCGAGCGCGTCGCGCAGTGCGCGCACCTCGTCGGTGATCACGCCAAGGTCCTCAGCGATGATCGGCAGCTCGCCCAATGCCTCGCGCAGCGCTTGAAAGAACGCAAGCCCTGGTCCCTTCACCCACCGCCCGTTGATCGCTGTGGGTTCGTCGGCAGGGACTTCCCAGTATGCCTCGAAGCCACGGAAGTGGTCAATGCGCACAAGGTCGAACAGGCGGAACGCCATGCGACAACGCTCGATCCACCAGCGATAGCCCTGCTGCGCCATCACGTCCCAGCGGTACAGCGGATTGCCCCAGCGCTGCCCCGTTGGGCTGAAGTAATCCGGCGGCACGCCGGCGATGAACAACAGATTACCCTTCTCGTCAATGGTGAACAGTTCTCGGTGCGCCCATGCATCGGCGCTGTCGAACGCGACGAAGATTGGGATATCGCCGATGAGACGCACACCCTTCGCGTGCGCGTATGCCTTGAGCGCCTCCCACTGGCGGAAGAACACAAACTGCGCGAATTTGTGCTTTTGGATTGCATCGCGCAAGCGACGCTGGGCGCGCGCAAGCGCGGCGGGCTTGCGCTGCACAAGGTCATCTTCCCAAATGTTCCATGGATCGCCGTCATGCGCCTCCTTGAGCGCCATGAACAGCGCGTAATCCTCAAGCCACGCCTTCTCCTGTTCGCAGAACGCCTCAAAGGCGTGGCAATGCTCAGCAGCAGCGTGTTGCTGAAAGTGCTCGTGTGCTGCGCGCAGCAGCGTTTGCTTGAACGGGATCACAGCGCCGTAATCCACGCGCGTTTCGGGGAAGCGCGGCACGCGTTCCAAAAAAGCCTGGGGTAACCACCCTTCTTGGGCTAGCAGCGTTGGGCTGATCAGCAGCGGGTTGCCCGCAAACGCCGAAAAGCACTGATAAGGCGAATCGCCAAAGCCCGTCGGCCCTAACGGAAGCACCTGCCAAAGTTGCTGCTCCGCCTCTGCAAGGAAGTCCACAAACCGGTATGCCGACTCGCCGAGGTCACCGATCCCGAAGGGGCTGGGGAGCGAGGTGGGGTGTAACAAGATGCCGCTTGCGCGCGCCATGGTTCTGCTTCTCCGTAAGCGCTACGCATTCTAAACCGCTTTAGCGCGCGAGACGCGACCTTCGGTTGTGGCATGATCGCCGCGGCGTTTCGGTATGAGACCCTACATTTTGCTGCTCGGGCTGTGTGGCTTGTTAGCGGCGTGTAGTGCAGCACAAGCGACGCCCACCACGCCTACACCCTCGCCCACACCGACGTTCCCGCCCACTGCAACACCGCTCCCTACCCCAACGCCGATCCCGCCGAAGACGATCTGGGTAGATCCCGTGCTGCCTACGGACGCACACGACGCGCTGCTTGCATCGCTGCGCGAACTCGCCGCGCGCTTGAGCACACCCACGCGCCCCGTCACCGTGAGCCTCCAAGCAGATGCCGACGTGCGCGTCGTCGCCGCGCGCGAGGGGCTGCCGCTGATCACGCGCGTCTATGCGATCGCAGCGCCCTTCCCCACCGTCGCCGATGGTCTGACCTTCGAGGACTTTCGGCGCTTTTGGGCAGGCGAATCGAGTGCACTGGCGTATCTCTCCAACGACCGCGAGACGCCGCCCACGTTATACATGGACCCGAACACGCGCGCAGGACTCGTGTTCCTGCTTGGCCCACCCGCGGAGTCGCTCTACATCCGCTTGGTGCCAAAAGAGCAGCTATTGAAAGAGGCTTGGGCAAACCAACCCGCGATCGCGGTGCTGCCCTTTGACCAGCTCGAGGTGCGCTGGAAACTGCTGCACCTCGACGGCATCAATTTGTTCGAGCGCGAGGCGGATCTCTCACGGTACCCGCTCATCTTGCACATCAGCGCCCAAGGCGACGCGGGTTTGCTCGCCGAGATCGGCACGGCAATCCCGCCGCAGCACAACCGCGACCTTAACAAGATGGCGATCGTCGCCATGACCGGCGTGACGGCGCTGGTGCGCGGCACCGCCGTGCGCATGGAGCAGAAGGGCATTACGTATCCCGCTGAGAAGATCCGCGATTGGCTGCTCACCGCCGACGTGACGCACATCAGCAACGAAGTCTCGTTTTGGGATCGCTGTCCGCCGCCCTCGTTTGATTCGGGGATCGTGATGTGCTCTGACCCACGCTACATCGAGCTGCTGCGCTACGTCGGCACGGACGTGATCGAGCTGACAGGCAACCACCTGTGGGACTACGGCTACCAAAACCTAATCCCCACGCTAGAGATGTACGAGCGCGAAGGCTGGGGCTACTTCGGCGGCGGGCGCAACCTAGAAGAAGCGCTGCGCCCGCTCACGATGACCGTGAACGGAAATCGGCTGGCGTTTGTCGGCTGCAACTACTTCGGCGCAAACTGGGCGCGCGAAAACGTGCCCGGCTCGGCACCATGTAGCCCCAGCGACCCGAAAGATTTAAGCTACCAAGCCCAACTGATTCGCCAACTGAAAGCCGAGGGGTATCACGTGATCGCTACGTTGCAGTACGAGGAGTACTACTTCTACGAATCAACCCCTCAGCAGCGGCGCGATTTCGCCCTGCTGCGCGACGCCGGCGCCACCATCGTCAACGGCAGCCAAGGGCACCACGCGCAAGGGTTCGACGTGAGCGGTGCCGGGTTCATCCATTGGGGCGTGGGCAACTTGTTCTTTGGCGATCAGCGCCCCATCGGCGCGCGCCAAACGATGGTGGACCGCCACGTGTTCTACGACAACCGCTACCTCGGCGTGGACATCCGCACCGCGTTCATCGAGGACCTCTCGCAGCCGCGCCCAATGACCCCCGAGGAGCGCGCCGAGTTGCTACGCAAACTCTTTTCGGTCAGCGTCTTCACGCCGCCCGAGTGAAAAACGCCTCACCCCTAGCGTCTGTGGCTGGGGGTGAGGCGCACACAGCGCGCAACGCACGCAGCAGGGTCAGCGTTCCAGTCGGAACGAGGCAGCGGTTTGCTCGACGAGCACGTCATATTCGTCGTGCTCCAGGCTCTCTGCCAGGCGCGTGTAGGTCATGACGAACTTGCGGCTGCCACCATCGAAGAGGTACAAATGTTGGCGAATTTGCTGCCCGCGCTCGGAGCGTTCGATCACCACCCACGCATAAGGCACACCTTCTTTGTTGCGCAATCCTACGTCGCTCTGCTCCACAACTTCGAGGTCTGGGTATAGCCGGGTGAGCTGCGCCAGGCTGACTTCGATGTAGCGCTCCAGGGAGCCGCTGAAGCGGTCGTCGGTGAACACGATGTTCGCGGTGAAGTCATCAACCGCGCGAGGCGCAGCAAAGCTCTTGAACTTCAGCCCCCCGATCTCGAACGGTTGCCAACCCGCAGGCGGCACATACGAGAAACCGCCATCGCGTTCGTAGTAGCGCTCGCCCGTGGTGGTATCTTCTCGCACATCGGGCGCCGTGCTGCCGAGCACGTCAGCGAGGCGCTGGGCGATGAGATTGCCGAGGTAATCCATGTTCACGCTGGGGGTTGCGTTTAGCGGGTAAAGGTAGAACAAGAACCCAAACGTGCTGCTCACGCGCACGAAGAGCACATCAGCGCTGAGACGCTGATCGTCAATGCGCACCACGCCCGAGAAGCCGAACGACTGCTCGCCGTAGCGCTGCCACGCCTTCACCGCCTCCAACGCGCCATCTAGGTCCAGCCCCAGCGTTTGCGCAACGGTGTCGGGGTCTGTGAGCAGCTCGCCGAACATATCCGCAGCGATGACATTTTCAAGGTCGACAACGCCAACGCCGATCACTTCGTTGCGCGCCTCGTTGGCGAATTGAACCGAGTCCTCATCTTGATCCAAAACCACGAAGCCTTCGGGCAAATCCTCTTCGGCAAGCAGGTCGGTCGGCTTCGGCTTGGCACCGGAGGCAGGCACAGCAGGCTGAGGGGTTGGGCGCGCGCGCGGCGTTGCAGCAGGCACCTGCGTCGCAGTCGGCGCTGGTGTTGGTGTTGGTTGTGGTGTTGCAGTCGGCAAGGGCGTTTCGGTGGGAGCAGGCGTATTTGTGGGCGCAGGAGCGCTACCACCACACGCGCCGAGTATCATCGCCAGCGCCGCAAACATCAGGGCAAGGCGTTTCATGGATCAAGGCCTCCTTAAGTTGAGATGATGCAGCCTGCACTAAGATCGGGTGATCGCTTGTGAAGGCTCTTGCTCAGTCTAGCACATTGCTGCGTCTATTGCACGCGCGCTCAGGGTTATGGCTCGTCGGCGTGGTGAGTTTGCTCGTCGCGCTTGCCTACTTCCCGAGCCTAGATTTGCCCCTTTCCTTCGACGACGCCTGGACCGTGCGCCTGACGCGCGCGTACACGGTGTTGGACCTGTTCACGCGCACAGGTGAATTCGGCTACTATCGCCCGTTCTACCTCGCCTACAGCTGGGTTGCTGCGCGCCTTGGCGCTGAGGGCGGTTTCGTCCTCCACGTCGTCAGCTTGCTCGGACACGCGGGCAATGCCCTGCTGCTCGTCCGCACTGCTCAAGCGCTGGGCGCCGCGCGCGCTGCAGCGTTCATTGCTGGTGTGCTCTTCGCCGCGCAACCGCTCGCTGTGCAAGCGGTCGCCATTCCTGCCGGGCTGAATCACGTGCTAGCGCTGCTCTTCGTGCAGCTCAGCGTCCTCGCGTACGGCTACGCGCGCGAAAGGCGACGCTTGGTTGTGCTTTTCCTCGCCCTGTTCGCCTTCGTCGGTGCGGTGCTCGCCAACGAGATCGGCATCGTAGCCACGGCGCTGTGGCTGCTCTGGGAGATCGCCCATGCGCGAGGCGCATCGTGGCTCACCCTCGCACGCAGGGCGCTTGTGCCAATCGCGGCTGCGTCAGCGTACCTCATCGCGTATGCGCTCATTCCGAAGGGAGAATCTCCTCCGAGCGCCGCGCTCACGGAGTTGCCGCACAAATTGCTCATTGCAGCGCAGCTCCTCGCCTATCCTGCCGTCTGGGTGTTCGGCTTTTTCTTCGGCGAAGGCAACACGATCGTTGCCTTAGCGCTGAGCCTCACGCTGATCCTTGTGCTCGGCGCACGGGTGCAACGTCATCGCGCCTTCTGGATTGGCGCAGCGTGGTGGGCAATCACGTGTGCACCCCCTGTGGCGCGGCTGCCCGTGGATTACCTTGAGAATGCGCCACGCGCGCTCTACGTCGCCACAGCAGGCGCGAGCGTGCTCTGGGCATCGATCATCGTCGCGCTTGCAAGCCACGTTCGGCGTCGTGGTGCCATGGTAGCAGCGCAGGCAGTGCTTTGCGTAGCGCTTGCAGCCCAAGGTGTCGCCCATGTGCGGGAGCAGATCGCGTTTCTCCAGCTTGCTAGCGAACCCGTGCGCGCTGTCGCGACACATGGACAACGCCTTGAAGAAGGGGCGCAGCTTGCGGCGATCAACGTGCCCGAGTGGATCTCTGTTCCGCGCCGCCGCTACCCTTTGTTCGCTGAAGGCGCGATCCTTTTGGCTCCCTATGTGTACGGCTCTGATCTCGTGCTGGCAAACACAGGTCTTCGGCGCGAAGTGCGCCTGTTCCAGCAGCCCGTGGCTGGCGACCCCGCGCGCCCGTACAACTTTCAGCTTTTCGGCGAGTCGCTTTCCAGCCCAGCGGCGCTGATCGGCGCTCACCGCGTGCTACTCACCACATTCCCGCCACAAGGCCCGCGCACGCGCTGGGTTGGCGGCTTCGACGCACACACCACAGCGCCACCGCTTGCCACTTTCGGCAACACACTCACGCTGCATGTGGATCACGTGCAACCCTGTGCCGATGGATGGAGGGTGATGTTGCGATGGCAACGCCTTCCCGCTGCATCTTCAACGCTGCCGCCGACGCTCTCCGCGTTTGTGCACGTGCTTGATGCACAAGGCAACAAGATCACACAACACGACGGCACACCGCTCGCAGGTTTGATGCCGTTCAACGCACTCCCCACAAACCAAGACACCCTCGACCAGCGCATGTTGCACCTCGACTCATCCTTTGCTTCGCCTGCGGCGTTGCTTCACGTGGGCGTGTACGACTACACCACAGGCGAACGCCTCTCCGCCCACGATGCACAAGGGCAGCTGCTCGAAGGCAACGCGCTCACCGTGCCCATCGCTCTTCCCAACCCCCAAGCTGCCTGCGACTAATCACGCGGCAACATTGTGAACGTGAGCATTACCTGCGGCGCGATCTCACCCGCTGCCGTGTAGGGCACGAGATGGAGCGTGTACGCCCCTGGGAGCAGGTCAGCAGGCAACATGAGGAAATAGGGCGCAAAGATCGGCTTTTCGTAGGGGAAGTAAGGCAAGCCACGCGGCGCGATAGCTTGGTCCTGCTGCGCGCGCAACGAGCCTTCTGCGTCAAACACGCGCAGCGAGACCTGCGTGTTCACGTCCAAAGGCCGAAACGGCTTGATCTGCCAAAAACACCACACCTCCATCCAAGGCGCTCCCGCGCGCACAGGCATGGGCAACGTGCACCCAAGGTTCGACAAGCCCACCTCGGCACGGTTCACCACGATCTGCGCTGGCGAAGCAGGGATGCGCTCTGGCAGCAGCCGATAGGGTTGAAAAAAGCGGTAGTGCAGCAGGCGCAAGCCGTGAAACTGCGTGATCAGCGCGCGTGGGCCTAGCGCCACAGCTTGGCGCCGCAGCAATTCTGGCACCAAGCCAGTGGGATCGATCACGTCGTCTTGCCACAACAGCAGCCACGCGCCGCCCTTTCCGCCGAGCGCCGCATTGAGCATGGGCACGGTCTCCTCATAAGTCAGCGCGTGTGCCACGTTGAGCACTGGGTCATCAGGCAGCGCCACACGCTGCGAGGCGTCAGGGTCCCAGTAGTAATCCACCACAGGCGCAAAATGCCCCGAGACCAAGATCAAGCGCTCGTCGGGCTGAAGCGCCGCGCGCACATATTGCACCGCACCGCGAAAGTCTTCGTTGGCATATGCTGGTGACTGACGCACAGCAAGCACGCCCAGTGCTGAGAGCATCACCAACATCGCAAGGATCCCTCGCCCAATCCATCCCTTCAGCGCGCTCTGAAGCATGACGCCAACCAACACCGTGAACAGTGGTTGCACAACAAGCGGATGTCGCGCGGAGAACTTACCGCTCCACGCGAAGAAAGCAACCAGCGCCGCGAGGTTGACCACGAAGAGCAAGACAACAACGCGACGCCTCAAATCGCGCGCGCTCCACACGCCTAGCACAACGAGCATCAAGCCCACACTCGCAGCACTTGGCACAACCCACGCTTGTGGGAGCGCGCGCGGCAAAACCTGCGCCGCAAGCGCACCCACCGCCACAAGGTGCACATCCGCAGGTGCATCAAAGCTCACCCCGTAGCTGGCGCGGTAGGGGAGCAGCGCCAACACCAAAGCTGCTCCAACTGCCAACACCCCTATCGCGCTCAACCTCGCGGCACGCACGCGCCAATGTTGCCAAAGCACCCCTAGCGCCATCACGCCAACAACGAGCGCGCCAAGCACGTGCAACCCCATTGTGATCAGCGCGAGCACCCCCCACACTCCCCAGTATCTCACCTGTAAGCTGCGCTGCGCCACAAGCAACGCCAAACTTGTAGTGAGGAAAGCAGTGCCAAGCCATGCGTACGTGCGCGCTTCCTGAGCGACGATCAGATTCGCAGGCGAGAGCGCCAACAGCAACGCACTAACCCACCCTCCACGCCCAAGCAACTGCTGACCCAACTTCCACCCCAGCGCCACGCCCAACACGCTGCCAAAAACAGACAGCAGCCGAACCGCGAACTCGCTCCACCCTGCGCCGAGCATCCACGCCTTCAGCATCCAGTAGTGCAGCGGTGTGTTGAGGTCCTGCTGCGCGGTCACTTGCGCGATCTGCACAAAGCTTTGCGTTCGGCTGAGCTGCACGGAGTAGCCCTCGTCGTACCATAGGCTTTGCGCCTCTAAACCGACGAGACGCACGGCAAAAGCCGAAAGCACGATGAGCAAAGCCGCCCAAGACGAAAGCCGAGGCAGCACACGGTCGGCGTGGGCTTGGCACATGCAACACTCGCCGCGCGACTTTACCACGCCGCGCCTGCCTCTCTCACAAACACACGCGCACACGCGGCTGCCCTATAATCCCCCCGAGCGTTTGAAGAGACGCACACCCCCATGTTGAAGCAACTATTCACTCGTCTGTTTGGGAGCGAGACGGACAAAGCCCTTGCCCGCGGGCGCGCTTTGGTGGAGCGCTGCAACGCGCTCGAGCCAGAACTGATGAAGCTCACCGACGCTGAGCTGCGCGCCAAGACGGATGAATTCAAACGCCGCCTCGCCGACGGCGAAACGTTGGACGACCTCATGCCCGAGGCGTTCGCCGTGGTGCGCGAGGCAAGCCGCCGCGTGCTCGGCATGCGCCACTACGACGTGCAGCTCGTCGGCGGTATGTTGCTCCACGAAGGCAAGATCGCCGAAATGCGCACAGGCGAAGGCAAAACGCTCGTCGCGACGTGCCCGCTCTACCTCAACGCGCTCACTGGTAAAGGCGTGCACCTCGTCACGCAAAACGACTACCTCGCCAAGCGCGACGCGCAATGGATGGGGCGGATTTACCACTTCCTCGGCCTGCGCACCGCCGTCATTCAAAGCGCTGGCAACGGTCGTCCCGACGACGCCACTTACGAGTTCGACCCCACCTACCCTTCCAGCGACGATCGTTACATCAACCTGCGCCCCATCCGCCGCAAGGAAGCGTACGAGTGCGACATCGTCTATGGCACCAACAACGAGTTCGGCTTCGATTACCTGCGCGACAACATGGTGACCGACCTCGCCGACTGCGTGCAGCGCGTGGGCGAGGACGGACAGCCGCTGCTCTACTACGCCATCATTGACGAGGTAGATAACCTGCTCATTGACGAAGCGCGCACGCCCTTGATCATCAGCGGTCCTGCTGAGGAACCCTCGCCGCTTTACAAGCGCTTTGCCGAGCTGGTGCGCCGCCTCGAGCCGAGCAAGAACAACGACTTCAAAAACCCCGACGGCGACTACATCGTTGACCTGAAGACGCGCAACGTCACACTCACCGAGCAGGGCATCGCCAAGATCGAGCGCTGGCTTGGGATCGAGAACCTCTACGCGCCCGAGCACGCCGACATGACGCCCTACCTCGACAACGCACTCCGCGCCCACGCCATCTACCAGCGCGACCGCGACTACGTGGTGAAAGACGGCGAGATCATCATCGTGGACGAGTTCACCGGTCGCCTGATGTTCGGTCGGCGCTTCAGCGAGGGACTACACCAAGCCATCGAGGCAAAAGAAGGCGTGCGCATCCAGCGCGAGAGCTTCACTTACGCCACGATCACTTTCCAGAACTTCTTCAAGATGTACGAAAAGCTTGCCGGCATGACAGGCACGGCGATGACCGAGGCAGAGGAGTTTTACCAAATCTACGGCTTGGAGGTCGTCCCGCTGCCAACCAACATCGAGTATCAAGCCATGCAAGGCAAGCTGATCGAGAAGCGCGAGCCCTTCGTGGATGGAACCCCCGTCACGGTGTATCTCGATCCGCAAACGGGGCACAAGTACTACAAGCGGCTCGATTACCCCGATGTGGTGTACAAGACCGCCGACGCGAAATTCAAGGCAGTGGTCGAGGAAATCGCGCAGCTACACAAGCAAGGGCGCCCTGTGCTGGTGGGCACGGTGGCAATTGAGACCAGCGAGCACCTCAGCCGCCTGCTGCAACGCCGCGGCATACCCCACCAAGTGCTCAACGCCAAGTACCACGAGAAAGAGGCGGAGATCATCGCCCAAGCCGGGCGCCCTGGCGCGGTGACCATCGCCACGAACATGGCGGGGCGCGGCGTGGACATCTTGCTCGGCGGCAACCCCGAAGGACTGGCGCGCGCAGCGCTGCGCAAAGCCGGCAAAGACCTCACGCAGATCACGAAAGAAGAATGGGAAGCCGCGCTCGCCGAAGCGAAGCGACAAACCGAAGCCGACCGCGAGAAAGTGGTCGCTCTCGGCGGGCTGCACGTGATCGGCACAGAGCGCCACGAAGCACGCCGCATTGACAACCAGCTCCGCGGTCGCTGCGCGCGCCAAGGCGACCCCGGCAGCGCGCGCTTCTACGTCTCACTTGAAGACGACCTCATGCGCCGCTTCGGCGGCGAGCGCGTCAAAGCGCTGATGGAGCGCCTTAAGCTCGAAGACGACGTGCCGCTCGAATACAGCATCCTCAGCAAAACCATCGAGCAGGCACAGGAGAAAGTTGAGGGCTACAACTTCGACATCCGCAAGCACGTCGTCAAGTTCGACGACGTGATCAACCGCCAACGCGAGGTGATCTACCGCCAGCGCCGCACCATCCTTGAGCGCACTGATCTCAAGGACGTGGTGATGGACATGGTGGAGGAAGAGATCGAGGACATCGTGAAGTCGCACACAGCGGGCGAGCTGCCCGAAAACTGGGACTTGCACGGCTTGCTCAACGAGGTGCGCGCCATTGTGCCCTTGCCGCGCGACTTCGACGTGAACACCTGGGCGCGCCTCACGCGCGAGGAGATCATCGAATCGCTTTGCGCGCAAGCCGAGCAGCGCTACACCGCAGGGTTAGACGAGTTCGCTAAGCTCGTGTACACCCAACTCATGCTGATCGGCAGCACGCTCGCGCTGATGCGCCAAGGGCAAGACCCCATCCAGCGCAACATCTACGCCTGGGCGAAGATCCACCTCGGCGACGCGCTCACGCCCGAACTAGAACAAACCCCCATCGCGGAATTCCCCACAGAGCTGCGCACCAAGATGGAGCAAGCGGTGTTTGACGGCGTGCGCCTGTTCCGCGACCGCGCTGTGCTCCTCCAAACTGTGGACTCGCTGTGGGTGAAGCATCTCACTGACCTCGACGAGCTACGCGAAGGCATCGGCTTGCGCGCTTATGCCCAGCGCGACCCACTGGTGGCGTTCCGCACTGAAGCAAGCCTGATGTACGACGAGCTGCTCGCCAACATCCGCCGCCAGGTCGCGACGCGCATCTTCAACGTGCGCTTTAACGTCGCTGCGCCAGCGCCGCGCGCAGCAGCAACACCAGCGCCCTCATCGGCTGTGCCAGCAGCCGCGCGCGCGCCGATCGCCGCAACCCCGCCCCTCAACCGCGCAGCGTTGCGCCCCGCCGGCGGCGCCGCCACAGCCACCGCGCCTGCCCGCCCGGCGACCAAGCAGAAGATCGGGCGCAACGACCCTTGTCCCTTCTGCAACAGCGGCAAGAAGGTGAAGGTCTGCCAGTGCGAAGGCGCACGCCGCTGGCGCGGGGAGATTTGAATTTCTAACAAGATGGCGTAGAATAAGGTTGCGTTCAAGGAGAGTGGATCATGTCGAATCAAGACACAGGCGCCCAGTTGGGTGCGTTCTTCGCAGGTGTGCTGATCGGCAGCCTGGTGGGCGCAGCCACGGCGCTGCTGTTGGCTCCGCAGAGTGGCGAGGAAACACGGCGCCAGATCGAGCGCGCAGGGTTGGACTTGCGCGACCGCGCGCAGGACACCTTAGACGACGCGCGTGAGCGTGCCGAAGCCACCATCGCGGACGCACGCCGACGCGCTGAGCGCATCCTAGAAGAAGCCCGCGAGCGCGCCGAGCAAATCGTGCGCGAGGCGCGCATGCAAGTCGAACGCGCCACCGACGCCGCGCGCAGCACCATCGAGCGCGCCGGCGGCCCCTCAGGCGAAGCCTAGCATCCCTCACCCTCACTCACCGTAAACCCGCGGAAGGTTGCAGTTTGCAAACGCCGCGCTGGGTGCTGGTGTGTTGAGCTGTTGCTGCGAAGCGACCCTCAACAACTTCGCGTAGCGTCCGTTTGAATTCATCAAAGAAACGCGCCCTTCCGTGGGAAAGGGCGCGTTTTGTTTTGTAACCCACAAACGTTTCAAAAAAAGGAGCGTGAAGCTGATGTTCCAAGAAACCCCTTTCAACGAATTGCCAATGGAAAGCTTAGCGAAGCCTGCCAAGGGCCCAATGGCTGCACCACAAACAGCTACGGCACCGGCAGGCGAAGCCCCAAGCGCTGCCCCGCAACGCCAGCGCGACGCCTGGTTTGCGCGCGCGAAGGCGGTTATCCCGTGGGGCGTTTCCTCAAACTTCCGCTACTGGGGCGACAAGGAAACGCTTGTCGTCCAACGCGGCGAGGGCGCCTACATTTGGGACACGGACGGCAAGCGCTACATTGACTACCGCCTCGGCTTTGGTCCCATTATTCTCGGCCACGCCTATCCCGAAGTCACGCAAGCCGTCGCGCAGGCAATCCAAGACGGCGTGACCTTTGCCATGACAAACGTCTATGAAGTACAGGCGGCAGAGCGGCTTTGCCGCATGACGGGCGTGGACATGGTGCGCTTCGTCAACAGCGGCACCGAAGCGACCATGCACGCGCTGCGCGTCGCGCGTGCACACACAGGCCGAGAACGCTTCATCAAGTTCGAAGGCTGCTATCACGGCTCACACGACCACGTGATGTGGAGCACTTCTAGCGCGCCGCTCGGCGCGCTCGGCTCGCGGCGCAGCCCGATCCCCGTGCCAAGCAGCAGCGGCATCCCCAACGCGCTCCGCGATCGCGTGATCACCCTGCCCTACAACGACTTCGAGATGCTGGAGCGCACCGTGCGCGAGCGCTGGCACGAGATCGCCGCGATCATCGTCGAGCCGATGATGGGCAACATGGCGGGCTTAATGCCGATGAAAGGCTGGCTCGCGTTCATCCGCCAACTCTGCGATGAATACGGCATCGTGATGATCATGGACGAGGTGAAGACTGGCTTCCGCATCGCGCCCGGCGGCGCGCAGCAGTTCTTCGGCGTGAAAGCCGACCTCGTGACCTACGCCAAGGCAATGGGCAACGGCTTCCCCGTCGGCGCGCTCGCAGGCAAGCGCGAGGTGATGATGACCATCGAGCCGGGCGCCGTGGGCGTTGGTGGCACCTATTGCGGCAACGTGGTGTCCGTCGCCGCCTGCGACGCCACCCTGCGCGTGATGGAGCGCGAGCCAGTCTTCGAGACGATCAACCAGCGCGGGATGCGGCTGATGGCGGGCTTCCACGAGATCCTCAACCGCTACGGTGTGCCCCACGTGGTGACGGGCGTCCCTGCCATGTTCGGCGTGATCGTCGGCAGCGATGCTGACGCTGCGCCGCCGCGCGACTACCGCTCAGCAATGTGCTACGCCGACGACGACCTCGCCCACCGCATCCACTGGTCGCTCATCCACAACGGCGTGATGCCCGACCCAGACTACCAAGAGCCTTGGTTCCTGTGCTACGCGCATAGCGACGCCGATGTGGATGAGACGCTTGAGAAGTATGAGGACGCCGTGCGCGCTGCGCTGCGGGATTGAAGCGCCCAGCAAACCGCACACGCTCGCCCTCCTCGTGCGTTGAGGAGGGCGATTTTTTCTAGCTACAATCTCCGCTCATGCGCCGGCGCCTCATTTCGCGCGAAGACTGGATCGCGCTTTTGCTCGCCTTGCTCGCCTGCGCGCTGATCATCGCCACCACCGATGCTGCGCCCCAGTGGATTTACCAGGGCTTTTAGCGCGGCGCGCGCACCTGAGCGCATCCTCGCAGCGCGCGCACCCTTCTTGTTCCTCGCCAGCGCGTTGGCGGTGTTTGTGCTCCAGCCCGCTATGCCCATCCGCCAGCTCGACTTCTGGCTGCCGTTCGCGTCGCTCGCGCTGGTGGTGTGGACGTGGTTCGCCACAGCCCAACAACTCACCATCGAAGACGTGCGCGACGCCCTCGCCCTCGCCGCGCTTGCCCTTCTCATCGCGCTCACGCGCTACGTTGAGCCGCTCAGCACTGTGCTCACCCGCAGCCGCCCTCCAGCGATTGGTGTCGTCTTGCTCGCGCTCCTGATTGTGAGTGGGGTCGCGTGGAGTGTGCATCGCCTGCGGGGTGCGCGCGTGTGGTGGTTCGGCATCGCTGCGCTGATCGGCGTGCTGTTTGCGCTGAAGTTCGAGCCGTTCGCGGCAGCGCTCAGCGCAGGGTTCCGCGCGCTGCAAGGGCAATCGGTGAGCCAGGCGGCTGCCAGCGACGTGCGCTGGTTGGGCCTCTCGTATTTGACCTTTCGCCTGATCCACGTGCTGCGCGAACGCCTCACAGGGCGCCTGCCAACGCTCTCACTGCGCGAGTTCATCATCTACGCGGTGTTTTTCCCCGCCCTCATCGCCGGACCGATAGACCGCGCGGAGCGCTTCGTGCGCGATCTCCGCGCTGCCTTCGCGCCGACGTGGGGCGACTTTGCCGCAGGTGCTCAGCGGATCGCCACAGGTGCCTTCAAAAAATTCGTGCTCGCCGATTCGCTCGCGCTGATCGCGCTCAACGACACGCTCGCAACACAAATGCGCCCCGGGGGTTGGGCATGGGTGATCGTTTACGCCTATGCTTTGCGGTTGTTCCTTGACTTTAGCGGATACACCGACATCGCCATCGGCGTTGCTCGTTGGGTCGGCGTGCGCTTACCCGAGAACTTCGATCGCCCCTACCTCAAGCCCAACCTCACCTTGTTTTGGAATAGCTGGCACATGACGCTGGCGCAATGGTTTCGCGTGCACTACTTCACGCCGCTCACGCGCGCGCTGCGCCTGCGCAACGTGCCCACATGGGCAGTGATCGCCGCGGGGCAGCTCTCCACCATGCTGCTGATCGGGCTGTGGCATGGCGTGAGTGTCAACTTCGCGCTGTGGGGACTGTGGCACGGATTGGGGCTGTTCGTCCACAACCGCTGGACGGAGTTCATGCGCGGACGGTTCAACGTCGAGGCATGGCGGCCGTTGGCGCAGCGCGCATGGAACATCGCTGGCGTGCTGATCACCTTTCACTTCGTGACGCTGGGCTGGGTTTGGTTCGCGCTGAGCACGCCTGCGTTGGCACTGCGCACCTTCGCCGCGCTGATCGGCGCTACGCCTTAAACCGTGGAGCCAAGCGCTGGACTGCGGAACTGCGCCAGCAGCGCGACCACCGTGTCATCGTCCACTTGCGCGAAGTCCTCATACCACGCGCCGACGCTGCGCCCCTCATGAGAGGCGATCACACTCACCACTTCATCCGCGTCTTTGGCAAGCAACTTGGCGCTCTCTGGCGACATCACCGGCGCTGCCGCGACCACACGCGCGGGACGATGCTGACGCACCACTTGCAACGCCACGCGCATCGTCGCCCCCGTCGCCACGCCGTCGTCCACGACGATCACCGTCTTGCCGGCGAGGTTGAGCGGCGGCTGATCGCGGCGATACAGATGCTCGCGCCGCTTCAGCTCTTGCGATTCGCGCGCGATGACCTGCGCAATTTCTGCTTCGGTGATCCCAAGCTCTTCGATGAGCGCGCGCCAAAGTTGAACCTTATCGCCACCGATCGCGCCCATCGCCAACTCAGGCTGCTCAGGCACACCCAGCTTGCGCACCACAAGCACATCCAGCGGCAAACGAAGCGCGCGCGCCACCTCTGCTGCCACCACCACCCCCCCACGCGGCAAGCCGAGCACGATTCCCTGTGGGTGCTGCGCATACGCGCGCAGCATCTGCGCAAGCTGTCTGCCTGCATCCACGCGATCCCGGAACGCCGGAGGATGCGCACGCATCACGCTGCCTGCTCCGACGCCAAGTAGTCCTCTGCAGCGCGCACCGCCACACGAATCGCGCGCTCAACAGCGACGCTTTTCGCATCCACAACGATTTGTTCGCTTTGCGTGCGCTGGGCAATCACGCCACAGACACAGCCCGCCACGAAGCCATACACGCCGCCCATCTTGAACAACGTGCCGCACTCCATCTCGTAGTTAAGAATGTTAAGCCGACGATACTCCTCCGTGATCCCGTGCAGCCAACGCAACAAGTGCGGATTAGCAGAGTCGTAGCGCTCCTGACCCTCGTAGAACGTATCCACGCTTGCTGTGATGCCAACGTGGTGTGGGATCTCCAGCGCGCGCGCTGCTCGCGCCAACGCAACAGTGAGGAAAGGATCGGCAGCAGCAGGGTATTCCACGGGCGCGATGTCGTTCGCAGCGCCTTGGCGGCACAGCGCCGCGCTGCTGATCACCACCTCGCCAGGCTTAACCTGCGCCTGAATGGAGCCTGTGGTGCCGACGCGGATGATGATGCGAATGCCCGCCTGCACCAGCTCGTTGACCACGATGCTGAGCGAAGGCGCGCCCATGCCGCTCGTCGCCGAGAGCACCCATGCGCCACTCGGCAAGCGACCAAGGTAACTGTTCAAGCCGCGGTTCTCCGAGAGCTTGCGCACTTCGCTCAGGTAGCGCTCCGCAATCCAGCGCGCACGGTCAGGATCACCGCTCAAGAACGCAAGCCTTGGGGCTGCTTCGCCGAGGTCCTCACGGCTAAAACC
>JAUQQA010000046.1 GCA_030550095.1 Chloroflexota bacterium
ATGAGCAGCGCATCTACTGAGCAACATCGCGCAATTGCTGCAGGGCAAGGACCTGTGCGCGTCGCCATCGTCACCGTGAGCGATACCCGCACCCGCGAGAACGACACAGGGGGCGACTTAATCGAGCAGCGCGTCACAAGCGCAGGGCACCTCGTTGTGTTCCGCACCATCGTGAAGGACGACCCACAACAGATTGAAGCGCTGCTGGATCGCATCGTGAGCGAGACCGACGCACGCGTCGTGCTGTTCACCGGCGGCACAGGCATCGCGCCGCGCGATACCACCTACGACGTGATCGCACGCAAGCTAGAGAAGACCATGCCCGGCTTCGGCGAACTGTTCCGCATGCTGAGCTATGCCGAAGTCGGCGCAGCCGCGATGCTTTCGCGCGCCACCGCAGGGGTATACCGCGGGCGCGTGATCGTCTCGATGCCTGGCTCGCCGAATGCTGTGCAGGTGGCGATGGACAAGCTGATCATGCCAGAGCTTCAACACCTCGCTTGGGAGGTCGCGCGCTGAGCCGATCGCGCGGTTTGGCAAGGCAGGCGTGCGCTGCTACAATCCCCTAAAAGCCCTTCGTGGAGGGAAAGTTTCATGCTCTCAAGCGTTTTGATGCGAAAGGCGCGCAGGTTCCTGGGGCGTGTTCTCGTAGGGGGGTTACTCATCGGTTTGCCCCTTTTCGGCGCAGTACCCACACAGAACATCGCACAAGCTGCACAGACGCGTTGCCTGTGGTACACCGTGCGCCCCGGTGATACCCTTCTTGCGCTCGCAGCGCGGTACCGCACCACCGTCGAAGCCATTCAGCAGGCGAATCGCCTGCGCACAACGCGCATCTACATCGGGCAACGCCTGTGCATCCCACAGCGCGTGAGCCCACCCGCACCAAGACCACCTGCGCCTGTGCCCCCTCCCTCAGGCCCTTGGTACGCTGAATATTGGAACAACACCTCGCAATCCGGTCCGCCCTCGCTCGTCCGCAACGACGCAGCGATCAACTTCGATTGGGGCTTCGGGACGCCAGACCCTGCGCGCATCCAAGCGGACAACTTCTCGGCGCGATGGGTGCGCAACATCCGCTTCAACAGCGGTGTCTGGCGCTTCACCGTCTCCGCAGACGACGGCTTCCGCCTCGTGGTGAACAACCAAGTGGTGCTCGACTTTTACAACTTCGTCGGTCAGCAACAGCGCAGCATTGACCTTGCGCTCGGCGCTGGCTTACACAACATTCGGTTGGACTACGTGGAGTACACGGGGCGCGCCAACGTGCGGCTTAGCTTCACCCGCATCGGCAACCTGCCGGGCGATCTCGTCCCACCAACGAACGGCGCGGAATTCAACAACGGCCCCTGGTATGCCGAGTTCTTCCCGAACCCCAATCTTTCAGGAGCACCTGCGCGAGTGAACACGTACTGTTGTCTGCGCTTCGACTGGCGCGGTAACCCGCCCATCGGCGGCTTACCTGCCACTTTCTGGTCGGCGCGCTTCAGCCAAACGCGCTACTTCCCCGCAGGGGTATATCAATTCGTCGTGCGCGCAGACGACGGCGTGCGCCTCTACGTGGATGGCAACCGTATCCTCGACGAATGGCGCGAACAATCGGCGCGCACCTTCACCGCGCAAGCAACGCTGAGCGAGGGCAACCACACCATCACGATAGAGTATGTCCAATACGGTGGGCAATCCAGCCTCTCGATGTACTGGAACTTCTTGGGCAACCCGGGCGCCACAATGAGCGGGATGATGTACTTTGCACCCATCGCGCCGTGAGTGGAACAAACGCCCCGCACACACAACCGCAGCTCCACAAGAGCTGTGGTTTTTGCTTGCACGCTGACTTGCGCGATCAAGCCCTGCGAGCAACAGAGGAGCACCACAAGTGCAGTACAATCGCGCCTGCAGTCCCGCTCGTGACCGATAAGCGCTCTTAACGCACACTCAGCCTCGCGCTCCACGTCCACAAGAACACGAGAATCGCTCCAAGAGCGCTTGGCTTTAGAAAAAAAGAGGTGAACGTGAACATGCAACAACCGAAGGAACCGATGAACAACGGTCACACGACCTCGGGCAACTCGCGCGAAGTGGGCAGCGATACACTGAAGCGCGGTTTGGCTCAAATGCTCAAGGGCGGCGTCATCATGGACGTGGTGACGCCTGAGCAGGCGCGCATTGCCGAGAACGCCGGCGCTGTCGCCGTGATGGCGCTGGAGCGCGTGCCTGCTGATATTCGCCGCTATGGCGGCGTGGCGCGCATGAGCGACCCAGCGCTCATCGAAAGCATCATGCGCGCGGTGACCATCCCAGTCATGGCGAAGTGCCGCATCGGTCATTTCGTCGAGGCGCGCATCCTCGAGGCGATCGGCGTGGATTACATTGACGAGAGCGAGGTGCTCACGCCTGCAGACGAGGAACACCACATTGACAAGCGCCAATTCAAGGTGCCTTTTGTGTGTGGCGCGCGCAACCTCGGCGAGGCACTGCGGCGCATCAACGAAGGCGCTGCAATGATCCGCTCCAAAGGCGAGGCGGGCACGGGCGACGTGGTCGAAGCCGTACGCCACGCACGCGCGATCTTAGGCGAGATCGCACGCTTGAAGACCATGAAGCGCGAAGAGCTTTACGCTTACGCCAAAGAGATCGGCGCCCCGTATCACCTCGTCGAGGAGACCGCCGACCTTGGGCGCCTGCCTGTGGTGTTGTTCGCTGCTGGAGGGATCGCCACACCCGCGGATGCAGCGCTGCTCATGAACATCGGCGTGGACGGCATCTTCGTCGGCAGCGGCATCTTCAAGAGCGGCGATCCCGCCGCGCGCGCTCAAGCGATCGTCCAGGCGACCACCCACTACCAAGACTGGCACATCATCGCCGAGGTGAGCAAGAACCTAGGCGAGCCAATGGTCGGGATCAACGTGAGCAGCTTGCCCGAGGCGGAGCGCCTCGCAGGTCGCGGTTGGTGAACCTGTGGCACGGGTCGGCGTCCTCGCCTTACAAGGCGATTTCCTCGAACATGAGCAGATGCTGCGGCGCCTCGGGCACGAAGCCGTTGAGGTCCGGCTGCCGCAGCATCTGGAAAACATTGACGCGCTGATCATGCCCGGCGGCGAGAGCACCACCTTCGGCAAGCTCGCCGTGCGTTGGGGGCTGATCGAGCCAATTCGCCGCTTTGCTGCTGCGGGCAAGCCAATCTGGGGCACGTGCGCAGGGCTGATCTTCCTCGCCAAAGACGTAGGGCATGACCAGCCCACGCTCGGCTTAATGGACGTGCGCGTGGTGCGCAACGCGTTTGGGCGGCAGATTGACTCTTTCATCACGCCCTTGCACATCAAAGGGCTAGACGCGCCCTTCCGCGCCGTCTTCATCCGCGCACCGATCATCGCCGAAGTGGGTCCCGGCGTTGAGGTGTTGGCGCGACTGGACGACGGCACCATCGTCGCCGCACAACAAGGCAACTTGCTCGGCACGAGCTTCCACCCCGAACTCACGGACGACCCACGCGTGCATGAGCTGTTTCTGACCATGTTGGCTCAACCCGCGCAGTGAACGATAAAATTAAAGCCGAGCGTATGCGCTGCCCAGCGCGCGGCGCTGCGTGCAGCACCATTTCATGATTCGACCGTTTGACCTGCGCGACGTCAGCTTGATCCAGCGTCTCGCTGGACAGGCACGCCCATTGGCGCTAGAGTGGGTCGCTGTTGAAGGCGTCTCGCCCTTGCGCGAGGCGATGCGCGCTTACCTCTCGCGCGGGCACGACGGCACGGTGGTGCTCGTCGAGCGTTCACCAGCACACGGGGTAGAGGCTTTCGGCTTGATGCAGACGAGCGCTACCTCGGGCGAACCTTCCGATGGGTCGCATCCGCGTGGCGCGGTGATCGTGATGATGAGCCCACGCCCAGATACCCATGAGTACGTCGAGGCGTGGGGCTACCTGGTGCACGAGTTTGTCGTCGAGGCTGCGGCGCGCGGGCTACATCACATCGTCGCTGAAGCGGCAGAGGGCAGCAGCGAATGGCTGGCGTTGCACGCAGCCTCATTTGCCCCACTCATCCAGCAAGACGTGCTGAAGCTCAGCCCAGGGCGTTCGTTGGAGGCTGCGCCTCACGTGCCGGGGTTGCGCGAGCAGACGAAAGACGACGAGCCTGGCGTGCGTGCCTTACATGCGCGCCTTGCACCCAAGATGACCTATCACGCTGAGCTTTCCTTCGATGCCCTGGGCGCGAGCACCCGCCGCGATCATGGCTTCGTGTTCGTTCACGGCAGCGAGATGCTAGCGCACATCGCCATTCACCAGGGGCGACGCGGCTACGGGTTACAGCTCCGCTTCCGCCCAGAAGCCGAACCTTTCGCCGAGTCCATCCTGCGCTGCGTCCTTGCACACCACACGCGCCATGCGCAACGCCCGGTGTACGTCACCGTGCGCCAGCATCACAGTTGGCTGCTGCCCATCCTCGACCGACTTGGCTTCACGCACATTGCATCCAACGTGCTCATGGTGCGACACATCGCGCGCCATGTGCAGCAACCTGTGTGGAGCCAAACGCTGGAGCTGGAAACAGCGACTGTGCGCCGCACCCACCCCGCTTCTTACGAGTTGCCCGCAGAGGGTGCTCGATCCATCGAGCACGTCCCAAACTTGCCAACCCACCTCCATCACCCGTAAACCATGCAGGAGATTCGCATTACCGACGACCTGGATAGCTTGCTGAACGTTCTCCCTCCCGACATCGCTGAAGCCATTCGCCGCATCGGGCGTTTCAACGACCTCATCGAAGTCGTGTTGGACCTAGGCCGCCTGCCAGAATCGCGCTATGTGCGCTTTGGCGAGAGCAGCACCCCAACGCCCCAAGAGGAAACGCTGGCGCTGCGCGACACCGAGGTAACCAAAGAGGACATTGACTACGTAGTGGCGCGCGTCGGGCGCTTCGATGAGGACAACCGCGCGGGCATCACGCGCACGCTGCACCGCATCGCCGCCATTCGCAATCGGCGCGGCGACATCGTTGGGCTGACATGTCGCGTCGGGCGCGCGGTGTACGGAACGCTGGCGATCATCGAGGACATCATCATGAGCGGCAAGAGCATCCTGCTGCTTGGGCGTCCCGGCGTTGGCAAGACCACCATGTTGCGCGAAGCCGCGCGCGTGCTCGCAGAGACCAAGCGCGTGGTGATCGTGGACACCTCGAACGAGATCGGCGGCGACGGTGACATTCCACACCCCGCCGTGGGGCGCGCGCGCCGCATGCAAGTCGCCTCGCCCAGCCGCCAGCACGAGGTGATGATCGAAGCCGTCGAGAACCACAACCCACAGGTGATCGTCATTGACGAGATCGGGCGCGAGCAAGAAGCAGAAGCCGCGCGCACCATCGCTGAGCGCGGCGTACAGCTCATCGGCACGGCACACGGTCAGACGCTCGAAAACCTAATGATGAACCCGACGCTCAGCGACCTCGTCGGCGGCATCGAGAGCGTGACGCTCTCCGACGAGGAAGCGCGCCGGCGCGGCACCCAAAAGACCGTGCTCGAACGCCGCGCGCCCCCTACGTTCGACGTGCTGATCGAGATCCGCGAGCGCCATCGCCTGCTCGTGCACCACGACGTGAGCGAAGCCGTGGATGCTCTGCTGCGCAATAAGCCGCACATCGCCGAGCTGCGTTATTGGGACGAGAACGGGCAAATGCGCAGCGAGCGCGTGCGCATCACGCCCGACGCAGAAGCCAACCGCCGCGATTGGAGCAGCAAGAGCCGCCGCGAGGAGTGGGCAACGCTGCCTACCTATGAGCTACTCACCCAGCAAAGCGCAGCACAACCGGCGCCTGCATCTGCCGAAACGCAAACGATGCAACCTGCGCCAAACGGCACGCCCACAACCACTGCGCCGCGCAAGACTATGCGGCTATACGTGTTCGGCATCTCGAAGCATCGCATGAAGCAAGCAGCGCGCCAACTCGGTGTGCCCGCTGAGTTTGTGGATAGCCTCGACGATGCCGACGTGCTAATCACCGCTAAGTCGTACTACCGCCAGCGCCCGCGCGTGATCACCGAGGCAGAGCAAGACAACATCCCCATCTACGTGCTGCGCTCGAACTCCATGACGCAAATGGAGAACTGCTTGGCAGATTTGTTTGGCTTAACCGAGGCGGAATACTTGCCTTACGAGAGCGCCATTGAAGAGGCAGAAGAGGCAATCCGCCGCGTGCTCGCGGGCGAACCTTCGGTGGAGCTTTCACCACAAAACGCCTTCGTCCGCCGCCAGCAGCATGAAATGGCGCGCGCCGCAAACCTGATCTCACACTCCTACGGCAAAGAGCCAATGCGCCGCGTGCGCATCTTCCGCGCTTGATGCTGATCACGTTTGAGGGACTGGACGGCAGCGGCAAGACGACCCAAGCGGTGCGTTTGCGCGATTGGCTAAGCGCGCAGGGGCATCGCGTGCTCCTCACGCGCGAACCCGGCGGCACGGCGATCGGCGATGCGATCCGCGCCATTCTCGCCGACCCAGCGCACGTCGCTATGCACGCGCGCACCGAGCTTTTGCTGTTCTGCGCTGCGCGCGCGCAACTGGTGCAAGAGCGACTCAAGCCTCATCTCGCCGAGGGCGGCATCGTAATCAGCGACCGATTCGCCGATAGCACATTGGCGTACCAAGGCTATGGGCGCGGCTTGCCGCTCGACTTCTTGCGCACGCTGCTCGACTTCGCCACCGAAGGGCTGACGCCGACGCTTACGTTTTACCTAGACGTGCCGCCAGAGGCCGGCTTGCAGCGCCGCCGCGCAAGCGGCACGCTCGAGCGCATGGACCAAGAGCATCTCGACTTTTACCGCCGCGTGCGCGAGGGCTACTTGCAGCTCGCGGCGCAGTCCGCGCGCTGGGTCGTGCTCGACGCACAATTGCCGATCGAGGCGATCGCCGAGCGCGTGCGCCATCACGTCGCTGCCCATCTTCCCTCGCTTGCTTCGCACAACTCAACCTGAAGCACCTTCACTCACACATGGCACGCTTGATCTTCATGGGCACGCCGGAGTTCGCCGTTCCGAGCCTGCGCGCGCTGCTGCACGCGGGGCACGATGTCGCGCTCGTGGTCACACAACCCGATGCCCCTGCTGGGCGCGGTCAAAAGCTTCAGCCGCCCCCCGTGAAGCTCGTCGCGCTCGAGCACGGCGTGCCCGTGATCCAGCCTGAGACGCTGAAATCACCTGGGGTTGTGGCGCAACTGCGCGACGTTGCGCCAGAGGTGATCGTCGTTGCGGCGTTTGGGCAAATCCTGCGCCGTGATGTGCTGAGCATCCCGCCGCGCGGCTGTGTGAACGTCCACGCTTCGCTTTTGCCGCGTTGGCGCGGCGCAGCACCTATCAGCGCCGCCATCGCTGCTGGTGACCTCACCACTGGCGTCACCATCATGCTGATGGATGAAGGACTGGATTCTGGCCCAATCCTCGCACAGCGCGCGACGCCGATTTACCCCGAAGACACCACAGGCACATTGACGACACGCCTTGCCGAACTAGGCGCCGATTTGCTCATAGAGACGTTGCCGCAGTGGCTCGCAGGGACGATCACCCCACAGCCCCAAGATGAAACGCGCGTCACGTTGGCGCCACGCCTGAAGAAGGAACAAGGGCTGATCGATTGGTCGCGCAGCGCGGCTGAACTCGAGCGGCATGTGCGCGCCATGTCGCCTTGGCCTTCGGCGTTCACGTTCTGGTCGGGCAAATTGCTCAAGGTGCACCGCGCCGCGATAGGCGCACTCGAAGATGACCCTGCTACGCCGCCCGGAAAAGTGCGGGTAAAAGACGACAAAGCGTTCGTGCGCTGTGGTGCAGGCTGGCTCGCGCTGCTCGAGGTGCAGCCTGAAGGTAAACGCGCGATGCCCATCGCCGATTTCCTGCGCGGGCATGTTGATTTTGCGCACGCTACGCTCGGCGCGAAGTAGCATTTTCTGATCCCATGCGCACTGTGGTCGTCAAGGTCGGCACAAGCACGCTCACTGCCGGCGGCACGCGGCTGAACCGCAGGCGAATGTTGGAGATCGCGCAGCAGATTGTGCATGTGCGCGAGCAAGACGTGCGCGTGGCGCTGGTCTCGTCTGGTGCGATGGCAGCCGGGCGCGAGCGGCTGGGCATTGAGCGCCCCAACCCGCGTGCTCCCCTGCCTCACAAGCAGATGCTTGCCGCTGTGGGGCAGAGTTACCTCATGGCGCTGTGGGAACAAGTCTTCGGCATGTTCGAAGTGCACGTCGCGCAAGTGTTGCTCACGCGCGCCGATCTCAGCGACCGGCGTCGCTACCTCAACGCGCGCGAGACGCTGCGCACCATCCTCGATCACCACATCGTGCCCATCATCAACGAGAATGACGCCGTGACCACCGAAGAAATTCGCGTGGGCGACAACGACAACCTCTCGGCGCTGGTGACCAACGTGCTCGGCGCGGAGCTGCTGCTGATCCTCAGCGACATCGAAGGGCTTTACACCGCCGACCCACGCCGCGACAAGAACGCCACGTTGATCCAAGAAGTGGCGGTCATTGACGATCGCATCCGCGCGCTGGCGGGCGGCAGCGGCAGCCTCGGCGTAGGCGGCATGGCGACCAAAATCCAAGCGGCTGAGCTGGTCACCCGTGCTGGTGCCACGATGATCATCGCGCACGGCGCACGCCCCAACGTGATCGTGGACGCCATCGCGGGCGTCGCTGTGGGCACGCGCTTTCTGCCCGCGGTCTCGCCTTTGGAGAGCCGCAAGCGCTGGATCCTCGCCGAGCGCCCTAACGGTGCGTTCGTCGCCGACGACGGCGCAGTGCGCGCGCTGCGCAACGGCAAAAGTTTGCTTCCCGTCGGCGTGCGCGAGGTGATCGGGCAGTTTGAGCGCGGCGAGTTCGTCGCCGTGCGCGATCTGCAAGGGCGCGAGGTGGCGCGCGGCATCACGCGTTACAGCGCGCACGACGCCGCCCGCATCCTCGGCAAACGCTCCGACCAAATTGTGAAAACGCTGGGCTACTCTTACGCGCCGATGCTGATCCACGCCGATGATTTGGTGTTGTTGTAAAGCGCAGCTTTCAACGCTGCGCGGGTGCTACACTGCCGTTCGCCATGGTGACGACGTTCCGCTTGCGCGAAGACGGCACGCTTGAGTTACTTGCGCACCACGCAAGCATGAGCGAGGCCTCGGCAACACTGCCGCAGGGCGCCTACACAACATTCCGCACCTACGGCGGGCATCGCGTGCTGCGGCTTGAGCAACATGTTCATCGCCTAGAGGAATCTCTCGCGCTGTTGGGACGCGCAGCCACGCTTGACGTTGCGCAGGTGCGCTGCGGGATTGCGGCAGCGCTTCGCGCCACTGGCTATGCAGAATCGCGCTTCCGCCTCACCTTCGCGCCGCCGGAGCTGTTCATCAGCATTGAACCGTTCACACCCTACCCTGCTGAGTTGTATCAAACCGGCGTTTGGTGCGTCACTGTGCCGCTGCGCCGTGAAAACCCCCACGCCAAAAGCACAAGCTTCATCGCAGCAGCAAGCGCCGCCTACAAGACGCTCCCCGAAGGCGCCCACGAGGGGCTGATGATCGCCGAGGACGGCGCGATCCTCGAAGGGTTAAGCAGCAACTTCTTCGCCATCATGCCCGATGCAACGGGTGCACTCGCGCTGTTCACAGAAGAGGCGCGCGTGCTCATCGGCGTAACGCGCGCGCTGGTGCTCGAGGTCGCGCGTGCTGTGCTACCTGTGCACACCGAGGCGGTGCGCTACGCAGACTTGCCGCGCGTGCGTGAAGCGTTCATCACGAGCGTCTCGCGCGAGATTTTGCCCGTCGTGCGCATTGACGATCAAATTATTGGCGATGGCAATCCCGGCGCGATCACGCGCACGCTCATAGCGCGCTTTCAGGCGCTGATCGCATCCGAAGCCCGATCCGTTTTTGAGCCATGAGCAGTGCACCTCAGCCCACGTTGGTTTGCATCGGCGATCTTGTCGTCGATCTCGTTATCGCGGTGGAGGAATTGCCGATTGCGCCAAACCGAGCGCAGAACATCCGCGCATACTTCATCGAACCCGGTGGCGCGGGCAACATGCTGATCATGGCGGCGCGCCTCGGTGCGCATGCGGTCGCGCTCGGCACGATGGGCAGCGACGAATATGCGCAGCGCGCTTACGCCGCGCTTGCCGATGAGGGCGTTGACCTGCGCTACGTGCAGCGCGCGCCGGGCGAGGAAAACGTGCTCGTCTTGGTCGTGGTCGATGATCGAGGCGAACACGCCTTTCTTGTGCGCGAGGGGCAAGGCGCCAGCTTCGTGCTCACCGAGGCAGTACAGGCGCTGCTGCGCCATGCGCATCTGTTGCTCGTGCCAGGGTATGCGCTGCACGAGCGGCGCATGGCGGACGCCGTGCTCCCTGCAGCGCGAATCGCCGCGTCCGCAAACGTGCCGATCCTCGTTGACCCCGGCCCTGTGA
The DNA here is from genome assembly GCA_030550095.1 of Chloroflexota bacterium. Lineage (GTDB taxonomy): Bacteria > Chloroflexota > Anaerolineae > J036 > Brachytrichaceae > DRWP01. The sequence goes on from JAUQQA010000046.1 coordinate 10,441, forward strand.
GCGGCGAGCCGAGCGTTCGCCCAGCGCTCTTGGAGCTGCTGCGCTTGAGCACGTTTGTCCTCCTCACCGCCGAGGAAAGCCTGCAACTCAGCGGACAATCTTCAGAAGAAGCAGCCGCGCAATGGTTGCTGCACCAATCACACGGTGACGTGGTGCTTAAGCTCGGTGAGCGAGGGTGCGCGGTGTACGCGCGTGGTGCTGCGCCACGACGTTTCCCAGCGCCGCGCGTTGCTATGCGCGACACCAGCGGCGCAGGAGATGTCTTCGACGCAGTGTTTGCGGTGGAGTGGTGGCGCACCCGCGATCCCTACCGCGCAGCGCAACGCGCGAACCGCTACGCGGCGTACAAAGTTACGCAACTGGGCACAGGACGCCGCTGCCCACCCGGTGTTCTGCCGACGGGCTGGGCAGACGATGAGACGCAGGACGACCACATCCTTTCACAAGGAGAGCACATGTGACCTCGATCATCGCGCTTTACCCTGGGACCTTCGACCCCTTCCACAACGGCCATCTCGACATCGCGCGCCGCGCGCTCGCGCTGTTCGACCAGCTCGTGATCGGCGTGTACGATCTGCCCGACAAACACTTGTTGTTCACGCACGAGGAACGCATTGCGCTCATCGAGCAATGCTTGCACGAGATCAGCGCTGATGGGCGTGTGCGGGTGATGGGCTACAGCGGGCTGACGGTGAACTTTGCGCGCAGCATCGGCGCGAAGGTGCTTGTGCGCGGCTTGCGCAACAGCGTGGACTTCGATTTTGAGCTGCAAATGGCGCAAACCAATCACTGGTTAGCGGAGGACATTGAGTATGTGTGCCTGTTCGCCAACGCGCCGAACCACTTCCTCAGCGCCACGCTCATCCGTCAGATCAGCGCCTTGGGCGGCGATGTGAGTGGACTTGTGCCGCCGGTCGTGGCGCAGGCGCTCGCGCGCAAGCATGGGCACGTTCCGCCACTGCCGCCTATCTCGCCGCGCAAACTGCGGAAGCGCGCTGGCGAGTGAGCACCGTAAGCATCTCGACATCGCTAAACAGGAGGCCAATGCGCATCGTGTCAGCGTTGCTACGCGGGACTGCGATCTTAGGCATTGGCATACTCGCCGCGCAACCTCTCATCATTCACGGTTTACCTGTAGGCCACGATACATACTATCACGTCCAACGCACAGCAAGCTTAGCGCGCGCGCTTGAGCAAGGAATTCTCTATCCAAGGTGGTCAGCCGATCTAGCATACGGTTTCGGTTACCCTGTCTTTCACTATTACGCTCCACTCAGCTACTACGCACCAGCGCTGCTCACTACATTGGGCGTATCAGCAGTGCAAGCAGTGACTTTGCTCGCTATCGCTGCTTCTCTTTTACAAGCGCTTGGGGCATGGCTGTGGCTGCGGTCACTCTTCGAGGATGAAGTTGCAGCTTTCGGCGG
>JAUQQA010000016.1:0-20572 GCA_030550095.1 Chloroflexota bacterium
TCCAGCGTTGCTTTGCGTTGCTCAAAAGGCTTGAGCTGCTGCACTTGCGCCTGGAGCTGCGCGAACGCCTTGCGGTCAAAGGCTAGCGCAGCAAGCTCAGCCTCTATTGCGGCGAGCGCAGCGCGAAATTCATGCCCAAAATCCGCTTGCGCGAGGCGCCGCTCCACCTCGCGCAGCGTGGCTTCAACAGTGGACATTTTCGCACGCGCCTGTTCCGCCTGCGCTATGCGCTCCTCCAGCGCAGCCACATCGCGTTGCAGCGCAGGCCGCTGTTGCTGCAAGCGCCGCCGCAATTGCTCCAGCCGCTGCTCCAGCAAGGCACGTTGCCCGCTGAGCGTTTTGATCACGCGCTCGTTGGCGAGGTAGTGTTCGCTCTTCGCTTTGCCTTCCGCCGACCAGGTTTCGCGCAAGCGCGCGCGCTCGTCTTCATCGAGGGGGCGCCCACATGTTGGACAAACGGGCCCCACCTTGCTCAGCGCATCAAGGCGCGCTTTCAGCGCGTCTATCTCACGGCGCAGCATTTGGTTCTGCGCCGTGAGCGTCGCTAGTTGCTGATGCACTGCGTTGAGCTCTTGTTGAACCATGTCCAACGTGTGCTCGTCGGCTTGGGTAGCTTCGAGCTGTGCGCGCAACTCGTTCAAACGCTGGCGCATCGAGGTGTCGTCGGCACGGCGCCGCAGCTCCTCAAGCTCGCGGCGGCGCTCGTCGCGCTCCTTTTCAAGCAAGCTCTGCGCGTTGACCAGGTCGTTCTCGAGCATCTGCTTGCGCCCGTTGAGCTCAGTGACCTTCAGCAACTTTTCGCTTTGCACCTTGAGCGCTTCTTCGGCGCGTCGGAGTGCTGTCAGCCCTTGTTCGATCTCCTCGCGCTGCGCCAAGATGGCCTCTGCTTCGCGCAGGCGTTGCAGGCGCGCGGCGCGTTGCTGTGCTGCGGCCTGGCGTTCGTCTGTGAGTTGGTGCAAGCGCTGCTCCGCGCGGTCACGTTGGAGCTGCAACTCTCGCGCGCGTACGCGCCATTGCTCAAGCGCCGCCCACGCTGCCTCAGCTTCTCGCAGCGCTTCGCGCGCGCGTTGGTGCTCTGCGTTTGCACGTTGCAAGGCTGCTTCATGCTCTGCTAAGCGCTCGGCTTCTTGTTGAGCGCGCTCCAACTCGAGGCGCACGTGCGCTTGTCGGGTCTCGGTTTCGAGCAAAGCGCGCTTGGCGTTTGCCTCGAACGTTTGCCAGAGGCCGAGGTCCAAAATCTCGCTGAGAAGGGCTTTACGCTCGGCGGGCTTCCTCAACGTGAACTCATCGGCGCGCCCCTGCCTGAGGTAAGCAGAGTTGATAAACGTCTCGTAGGTGAGGTTGAGCGTGCGGATGATCTTTTCTTGCGTCTCTGCCATGCTGTTGCCGGAGACGATCACCCACTCGCCGGCGCTGTTGCGCATCAACAGATCCAAGCTGCCGGTGGAGGTGGTGGTTCTACCGCGCGCCATCAAGCGGCGCGTGCGCATCACGCGATACACTTGCTGTCCTTCGCTGAAGTCGAACACGACGCGCATGGCGTCGGCGCCCTGGCTGATCAGCTCATCGTCACGCCGTGCGCGCGCGCGTCCCCACAGCGCCCACGTGATTGCGTCGAGCAACGCGCTCTTGCCGGCGCCGTTTTCGCCCACCAAACACACCACGTGCAAGCCGCGCAAATCCAGCCGCGTGCAACTGCGGTAGGACAAAAAGTTCTCAAGCTCGAGGTAGAGCGGGATCATGGCTCACGTTCTCTGCTGCAGGCAACGCGAGGAGGCGCCAACTCGGCTCGATGCGCCCGTCGTCATACAGCCGCAACACGCCCACGCGTGCCGATTCTTCAGGCTTGCGCTGGTTGAGCGCGCATACTGCGCCGGGGTTGAAGAACAACACACCTTCACGCCATACGGCGCAACTACGATGCGAGTGCCCGAAGATGACGATGTTTGCCTCGCGGGGGCGGTATGCCGCCAGGCGCGCGATCAACAGGCGATTGATGCCGTCGGGCGTGCGCCGCGCTTGCCAGCCCTGCACCTTGTCCACGAGCGAGAAGCGAAAGCGCAAATGCCCGTGTGTCATCCAGATGAAGTGCGGTCCTGCGCGAAAGCAAAGGCTCAAGGGCAAATCTTGGTCGTGCGTGCCGGTGCTGAACTGCCAATGCAGGTTGCCGCGCACGGCGTAGGTGGGTGCAAGGCGGCTGAGCTGCGCCAGGATATCGGGGGTCTCTAGGTCGCCCGCGTGCAGGATCACGTCGCAGCCTTGCAGAAGCTCGAACATGCGCTCGGGCAGTTTGGGGAGCCGATGCGGCACGTGCGTATCAGCGATGACTCCGATGCAATGCCACTTCGGGAGCACAATCGGCGAATCGCAACGTATCCTATCCACAACGCGCGTTGATGTTACCACTGGGCGCGGGAGGGCGAGCAACAGCGCTGAGCGCGAGAAAGGGCATGTCTCTCACTGCACCCTCACCCGCACTGGTGCAGAGCGCGCTCTTTCTCCATTGCGCAACGCGGCTTCGGCGACGAACACGTGCTCGCCGGGCTGGAGTTGCCAAAACGCGCGCAAGTGCGCGCCTTCCGCGCGCGCAAGCATCTCGCCGTTGACCGTCACCCACACCGCTACAACCTCAGGAGAATCCGCAAGCGCCTCGATGGGAATGCGCTGCGCCGCAGCAGGCAGCTCGGCAGCGAAGCGATAGGTTGCCCCGTCGTCGGGGCGCAACAGCCGCACTGCGCGATCTTCAGCGCGCGGACGGCTTGCGCGCACCGCGAGATCGTCGAGCAACAGCCAACCTTGCGCGCGCGCCCACACGCGCAACGCGGGCGGCACGTCGAGCGCAATGCGCTCCGCGCGGAATGCGGGCGGCGTCGTTTCGTCGGCAAGTGCTCCTGTGCGCACGTCCACGCGCACGCGATGATGCCAGGTGTCTTGGCGAGTTGGCTCGGTGCCGAGGATAAACCATTCCCGGCGGCGATAAGGGCACGCCGGCGTGGGCAACATCCCTGAGGGAAGGCACACTTCGCGCTGCACCAAGCCTGGCGGGCGCGCAAATGCGCGCGGCAGCATTCCCTGATGCGCTCGCTCCATGACCATGCGCCAGATCGGTCCTGCGCCGCTCACGCCGCTCACGCCACGCATTGGTTCTCCATTCGCGTTGCCAACCCACACTCCAACAACAAGCTGCGGCGTGTAGCCGATCGTCCAGTTGTCACGGAAATCGGTGGTGGTGCCTGTTTTCACTGCGGCAGGGCGCGTCAGACGCAACACGCTATGCTCGCCAAAGGTCGGCGCGCGCGCGAAGGGGTCAGCGAGAATGTCGGTGATCAGCCAAGCGATGCGCGCGTCGAGCACAGCAGCGCCCTCGCTTGGCTGGGCGCGCCAACGCACAGCGCCACGCGCATCGCGCACCTCGCGGATGGCAAGCGGCGTCACGCGGTGCCCTGCGTTGGCAAACGCGGCGTAGGCTGCTGTCAACTCCAGCAAACGCACCTCACCGCTGCCGAGTGCAAACGCTAAACCGTAGTGCTCCGCGCTGCGCAGCGAGCTAAGCCCCAGCGCGTGGGCGAGCGCAATCGCGCGCTCCAGCCCCACTTGCTGAAGCACTTGCACAGCAGCAACGTTGTTCGAAGTCGCTAGCGCCTCGCGGGCGCTGATCGGACCGCGATGCTGACCATCATAGTTGATCGGCACGTAGGGCAATCCCTCGCGCGTGGGAAATGCGGTGCGCACATCAAACAGGGGCGTTGCGGCAGTGAAGTCGGGCAGAGAAGCAAACGCAGCCGCGTAGATGATGGGCTTCATCGCGCTGCCCGGCTGGCGCAGCGCAAGCGCTGCGTTCACCGCGCCGTCAATCTCCGCGTTGAAGTAGTCGGGGCTGCCGACCAGCGCAAGCACTTCACCGCTGCTCGGATCGAGCACAACGACAGCGGCGTTGCGCACGTTGTGCCCGCCTGGATACGTGCGCGGGTCGTTTAGCCGCGCAAGATGCGCACGCACGATCGCTGTGACCGCCTCGTTGAGCGCAAGGTCGAGCGTGGTGGTGACGATCAGCCCTTCGCGCAGCAGCGTCTCGGTGCCGAACTGCTGCTCGAGCTGCTGACGGACGAAGTTCACAAAATGCGGCGCGCGGATGCCAAACGGCGCGGGCGCAAAGCGCAACGGAGTGCGCATTGCGTGCTCAGCCTCCTGCGCGCTGATGAAACCTAGCTGCACCATGCGGCGCAACACGTGCTGTTGCCGTGCCTTGGCGCGCTCGGGATAAACGAAGGGATCGTAGTAGGCTGGCGCTTGCACCAACCCCGCCAGCAGCGCACATTCGCCGAGGCTGAGCAAGCGCGCGGGCTTACCAAAGTAGGTTTGCGCTGCTGCCTCAGCCCCGTAGGCGAAGTTGCCGAAATACGCGACATTGAGGTAGAGCGTGAGCACCTCGTCCTTGGCGTAGCGCTGCGTGATCTGCCACGCGAGCAACGACTCGCGCAACTTGCGCCAAAGCGAGCGCTGCATGCGCTCTTCTGGGTCAAGCAGCAGCAGACGCGCGAGCTGCTGTGTAAGCGTGCTGCCGCCAGCGATCACCTCACCGCCACGCACGTTGACCCACAGCGCGCGCACAAGGCCGCGCATGTCCACGCCCGGATGTCGGTAGAAGTTGGCGTCCTCGACGGCAACGATGGCCTCGCGAAGGCAACGCGGCATTTGTTCAGGTGGGAGCGGCACGTGTCGTCCACCCGTTGCGGCGCGCGGATCGAAGATCTCGAACAGCAACTGCCCGTGGCGGTCGAGGATCCTGGTGCTCGGTGCAGGGGTACGCGCGTAGAGCAGGGTCACGGGCGGCACGCTGAGCCACAACGCGGCAAGCGCGCCGATCAACCCGCTCAGCAACGCGAACCACCCCGCGATCAGCCAGCGCCAACGCATGCGCTGCAATTATGACGCAGCAGGCGCTCCTTCGAGGATCGCTTCTGCGATCACCGCTGCGCACGCCTGCCAAGAGAAACGCTGAAGGTTTGCCCGCCCAGCGGCGCTCAGGCGCGCGCGCAACGCGGCATCATCAAGCACACGCGCGAGCGCTTCGCGGATGCTTTCGACGCGCGCAGGGTCGAAATAGATCGCCGCCTCGCCTGCAACCTCAGGCAGCGCCGAGCGATCGCTACACACCAAGGGTGCGCCCGCGGCATGCGCCTCAAGCACAGGGAATCCAAACCCCTCGTGCAGCGACGGGATCACCACCGCGCGCGCATGGCGCAGCAACGCGCTTTTCTCGTGGTCGCCCACGTAGCCAAGACAACGCACACGAGACTCAGCGCACAGTTGGCGGCTTACTGCGCCCCAACCCTCGCCGCCCGCCAACACAAGCCACAGCTCTGGCGGATCAAGCGCACGCCAGGCTTCCACGAGGCGATGCAGATTCTTGCGTGGCTGCAAGGTGCCGACGTGCAGCACGTAACCTTGTTCGCGCAAGCCGTAGCGCGCAAGCACGGCGCGCGCCTCTTCCTCAGTCATCTCAACCAACGGCAGTGGTCCTGGGTATGCCACGCGCACCTTGTGCGGCGCGGCGCGATAGAAGCGCAGCACATCGGCGCGCGTTGCCTCCGAGTCGGCGATCACCACGTCGGCAAGGCGCACTGAGAGCCACGTGCCCAGCTCAAGGTAAAGCCGCTGCCTCAATGGATGGGCCTTTGGGAAGTGACGATAGCCCACGTCGTGCACCACCACTACACGGCGCATGGGCGGCGTCGGCGCGAAGGGCAAAACGTGCGCCGGCACGAAGAGCGCCTGCGGCGGGCGCGCGCGCAGCTCGCGCCAAAGCCCCCAATGCGTCCACAACCGACGTTGGCGAATCCAACAACGCTCGACGTGGCTCGCCTGGGGCAGCCACAGCGCAGGATCATCGCGGAAGTAAAGACGCACGCGATGCCCAGCCAGCGCCGCGATGAGCGCCTCGATGACGGCGCGCGCATAGCGCTCTGTGCCGGTCAGCCTTGGCGCAAGGACGCGGCTGGCGTCTATGCCGATCAACATACGCGCGCAGTGTAGCAAGCCCGCGCGCTACAATCGCCACTCGGAGCACGCACAATGAAGCTACACGAGTATCAATCCAAGCAGCGTTTCGCGCATCACGGCATCCCCGTCCCCCAAGGGATCGTGGTCGAAAATGCAGCTGCTGCGCGCGAGGCGGCGCGCGAGCTTGGGCTGCCTGTGGTGATCAAAGCACAAGTGCTGGTCGGTGGGCGCGGCAAGGCAGGCGGCGTCAAAGTGGCGCGCACGCTCGACGAAGCCGAAGCCTACGCTGACCAAATCCTCAGCATGACGATCAAAGGGCTGCCCGTGCGCCGCGTGTTGGTGGACCCTGCAGCAGACATTCGCAGCGAGATCTACCTCGGCGCCGTGATTGACCGCGCACTGCGGCGCGTGGTGCTCATGGCAAGCAGCGCTGGCGGCGTGGACATTGAAGAAGTAGCAGCGAAGACACCCGAGAAGATCGTGCGCGTGCCTGTTGACCCGTTCATCGGGCTGCCAGAGTACCTAGCGCGCGATGTCGCGGTGGCGATCGGCTTGCCGCGTGAGCACTGGGGCGAGTTCATCAAGATCGCGCGCGGCTTGGTGGAAGCCTTCCACGCCAACGACGCCTCGCTTGCCGAGATCAATCCGCTCGCCATCGTCAACACAGAGGGTCACCAACGGCTGCTGGCGCTCGACGGCAAAATGGTCATTGACGACAACGCGCTCTTTCGCCACCCTGACCTCGCTGCCCTGCGTGACCCCGACGAGGAAAGCGAGGCTGAGCGCAAAGCGCGCGCCGCCGATTTGAACTTCGTCTCGCTCGACGGCGACATCGGCTGCTTGGTCAACGGCGCAGGGCTTGCTATGGCAACGTTGGACATCATCCAGCACTTCGGCGGGCGCCCCGCCAACTTCCTCGACGTTGCTGGCGGCGCAAAGGCAGACAAGGTCGCAGCCGCGCTGCGCATCCTGCTTGCCGATCCCAAAGTGAAGGTCGTGCTGTTCAACATCTTTGGCGGCATCACCCGCTGCGACGAAGTGGCGCGCGGCATCGTGCAAGCGATTGAGGAGATCAAGCCCAAGGTGCCGATGGTGGCGCGCATCACGGGCACCAACAAGGAAGAAGGCGATCGCATCCTCGCCAGCGCAAACTTGATCACCGCCGAGAGCGCAGCCGAAGCAGCGCAAAAAGCCATTGCGCTCGCACGCGCTGCAGCGTAGCCCATGCGCACCGACGTTCGCATCGCGCTCCCTTCCAAAGGGCGCTTGCAACAGCCAACGTTGGAGTTCCTCGCGCGTTGCGGCTTTGAGGTGAAGCCCTCAGCGACGCGCGGCTATGTCGGCACGATCCCGGCGTTGCCTCAGATCACGGTGCTCTTCCAACGCCCGCGCGACATCATCGTGAGCGTTGCTGGCGGCGGCGTGGACTTTGGCATCACGGGCTATGACGTGGTCGCCGACGCAAACGCAGACGACGCTATCTACATCCTGCACGACGCCCTCGGCTACGGCAAATGCCGTCTGGTGCTTGCGGTGCCAGAGCAGTGGGAAGAGGTGCAAAGCATGCGAGACCTTGCCGAAAAAGCGCGCGCCCTCCCACACCCGCTGCGCGTCGTCACGAAATATCGCCACCTCACGCAGCAATTCCTCGAACAAAACGCCGTGACGCCTTTCGTGCTCGTCGAAGCCGAGGGGTCGCTTGAGGTTGTGCCGGAGATCGGTTACGCGGATGTGATCGTGGACGTGATGGAAACGGGCGCGACGCTCCAGCAAAATCGCCTGCGTGTGCCGCAAGGTGGCGTGTTGCTGCACTCGCAAGCGTGTCTCATCGCCAACCGCGCGTCGTTGCGCCGACCTGAAGTTACCGCTGTGGCGATCGAGCTGCTGGAGTACATCGAGGCGCACCAACGCGCCGAGGGGTACTTCATGGTGTGGGCAAACGTGCGTGGCGCTTCGTTGGAGTCAGTGGGTCGCTTGATCACAGAACACACCACGCTCGGCGGCTTACAAGGACCGACGATCGCGCCGATCTACCCCAACCCCGCCAGCGCCGCAGCAAATCCCAACACGCACTGGTTCGCGGTGAACGTGGTCGTGGGGCGACATCACCTCACCGAAGCCATTGAGCAACTGCGCGCGATTGGCGGCAGCGGCGTGGTCGTCACGCCGACCACGTACATCTTTGAGGAGCAACCGAGCCGCGTCGCGGCATTGCGCGCCCTGCTCCAAAGCCACAACGCAGCATGAGCGCGCTCAAAGCAAGTGCCGCACGTTATCGCCAAGCAAGAATAGCCCCAGCCCAACCACGAAAAGCGCAAAAGCCTGGCGCAAGGTGTGCGCGGAGAGGCGCTGCACCAAGCGCGCCCCCACAAACGCCCCAGCGAATCCTGCCACCACGAACAAACCTGTGGTCATGAGATCTAGCTGAGCGCCAGCGAGATGCCCGAGGAAACCCGCCGCGCTGTTCATGGCGATCACCACCAGCGAGGTGCCCACTGCTTGTTTCATCGGCAAGCCAACAAGGAGCACCAGCGCCGGCACTATCAAAAACCCGCCCCCGACGCCTAGAAAGCCGGTCAGCGCCCCCACCACCGCACCACCCATGATCACCGCAGGCCAACCGCGCGAGGTGCCTTCGGTGTCAGCGGGCAACTTGACGAGGAGCATCCACACGCCGATCACCAGCATCAACACCGCAAACGCGGTCAGCAGCACGTGCGGCGACACATTGCGCGAAGCGCTGGCGGCGAGGAAGGATGCGATCATCCCAACCCCACCAAACACCAGCGCCACGCGCCAGTTCAGCGTCCCCTGACGACGATGCAGCAGAGCGCCGAGGACGCTGTTTAGCCCGACAATGACCAAAGACGCCGTCACCGCTGCCTGTGGACTAACGCCGACAACGTACACCAACGCGGGCACGGTGAGGATGGAACCTCCACCACCGAGCAACCCCAACGTGATACCGATCGCAAAGCCCAGCGCTACGTCAACCAACAGCGATGGCAGCGTCATGGCGTGCAAGGAGCACTTAGCGCTCAATCGGGTAACCTGCAGCTTGCCAATCGCCAATGCCACCCAGGTCGTACACCTCTGTGTAGCCTGCGCTGCGCAGGATGCTCGCGGCGATGGCGCTGCGGTTGCCGCTGCGGCAGTAGAGGACAATGGGCTTATCCTGTGGAATGTCCTTCAGGCGCTGCGCGATCACCTGCACGTCAATGTTCTTCGCGCCGGGGATGTGACCCATGCGGAACTCCTCAGGGGTGCGCACATCAATCAGCACGTGGGGGCGGTTCGCTGCCTTGAAGTCCTGCTGATACTGTTGGGGCGTGAGGACGTTGTTGGTAATACCGAAGCGCTTAAGAAACTGAAACATAGCTCTTCACCCTCTTGCTCGTGTCTCGCTCCACTTCGATGCGGATGCTACCCGCAATGGTACGTAGCGCGCTGGCGCGGCTTGCTTATAATCCCCAAAAGCATTGGCTTATCCCTCGTTTGACCTTTACAAGCTGCGCATCTTTGTAACGGCTGTGGAGAGCGGGAGCTTGAGCGCAGCAGCCGAGCGGCTCTTCATGTCGCAACCGGCAGTAAGCCAGCACATCCATGAGCTAGAGGCGATGCTTGGCACGCCCCTGCTCACGCGCAGCCACCGGGGAGTAAGCCTCACTGAAGCTGGGCAGGTCTTCTACCGTTACGCCCAACGCCTGTTGACGCTTGCCGCTGAAGCAAGCCAAGCCGTCGCTGCCTTTGCGAACAGCGAACAGCCTACGCTGAAGGTCGCAGCGACGCCGGGGGTCAGCACTTACCTGCTCCCAAGCTGGCTCGCCGCGTTTCGAGAGCAGCACCCTGAGGTGATGACGGTGACCCAAACAGCGACCACGCCCGAGATCACCGCGCAAGCGTTGGGTCAGCACATTGATCTCGGCATCATCGAAGGCGAGTTGGACGAAACGGACGCTGCGCTCACGGTGCAGTTGTTGAGCGAAGCAACCCAATACCTCATCACCAGCCCGACCCACCCGCTCGCTTCAAGAACGGAAGTGCCCTGGGAGGCGCTCCAAGATTTGCCCTTTGCCACGCGCCAGCCTGGCAGTCAAACGCGCATCTGGCTCGATCAAGCCATGCTTGCGCACGGCGTCTCGCCGCGCATCGTTGCCGAGTTCGATAGCCCTGAGGCGATCAAGCGCCTGGTGATGACCAGCAACGTGGTGAGCATCTTGCCGAGCTACGCCGTGCGTGAAGAAGTCCTTGCGGGCAAGCTCTGTGCTTTGGAGCTACGCCCACCGTTGCGCCGCGCCATCCGCGCTGTTTGGTCGCGCGTGAAGCCGCCCTCGCCCCATGCGCAAGCCCTGCTGCGATACGCGCTCACTGCACTCACGCTCACCGACCTGAGCACACTGCCACAGCCCAACACCTAACCGCTTCGCAACGCCCCAACGCACCGACGATCCCGCGAGCCAACGCAAAAGCCATAAACGCTGCTTATGGCATAGATAAGCGAATCGGCAGGGCTGCAAGCGACATCCGTCACTACACTCCCTGCGTGCGAGATGCTGTCGTGATGCTGAGCGCTGCGCAGAGGAGCAGCGCTCCATTCTAAAACCCGAGAAGGAGGCATTCCGTGAGGGCATTTTCCATATCTCCCGAGGTAGCTTCGCTCGAAGCCCTCAACATCGCCGAAGCAGCCGAAAAGCCTGGGCACACACTCGCAAACGGCTCTATCGAGGCGTTGCTTGAGCGCGTGCTCACGCGCCTGGAGCACATCGAGGCGCGCCTAGAGCGTTACGAGTCGCTCGTTGAGCAAGCCTATCCCATGCTCGGCATGATCGGCGACACGTTGGACGAATGGGCAATGGCGCTGAAGCAGCGCGGCGTGGACCTGGACGCGCGCGGGCGCGAGGCGCTCGCGCTGCTTGAGCAGCTCACCACACACGAATCCACGCAAGCCCTGCGCGCGCTGGTCACGCACCTCCCCCTGCTGGCTGAGGCTGCCCAAGCAGCACCAGGCTTGATCGCCATGGCGGTTGACACCCTCGATGAAGCCCTGGCGAACCTGCGCGCCCAGGGTGTTGACGTCGAGGACCTCGTGCGGCGCGTGTTGCGCATGGCTAAGGCTTTGGTGGACTCGCACGTGCTCGACGAGCGCCCCGTCGCCGTGGTGAGCAGCGCCGCCCAGGCGCTCGCCGAAAGCGCCACAAGCGCCACACCCGCTTCGCCGCTCGTGCTGCTGCGAGCGCTCGGCGATCCGGATACACAGCGCGCGCTGGGCTTTCTGCTCGCGTTCGCCAAGGTCTTCGGCGCCAAGCTTCAACACACTTCATCTCATCACACGTAAACAGACGTAGGAGGGATCCCATGCGAACCCACTATCCCGTGCTCATCGCTGGTGGCGGCACTGCAGGCATCACGGTTGCTGCGCGCCTCGCCAGCCAACCCACTCCGCCCGAGATGGCGATCATCGAGCCAAGCACCAAGCACTACTATCAGCCGCTCTGGACGCTCGTCGGCGCCGGTGTGTTCCCCAAAGAGGACTCCGTGCGCGATGAAGCAGATTTCATCCCACACGGCGTGGATTGGATTCAGGACTACGTCGCCGCGTTCGACCCCGACAACAACCGCGTGGTGTTGCGCAGTGGCACAGCGCTGACTTACGACTACCTTGTGGTCGCGCTCGGCATCCAGGTGGATTGGGACAAGATCCCCGGCTTGCAAGAAGCGCTCGCCATGCGCAACGGCGTATGCAGCAACTACGCCTACGAGACGGTGGATCGCACCTGGGAGAACATTCGCACGCTGAAGCGCGGCGTGGCTGTGTTCACACAACCTTCCACGACCATCAAGTGCGGCGGCGCACCGCAAAAGATCGCCTACCTCGCCGACGATCACTTTCGCCGCGCAGGCGTGCGCGACCAGATCACCATCAAGTTCTTCTCAGGGCAAGCCAGCATCTTCTCTGTGGAGAAGTACGCCAATACGCTGCGCCAGGTTTGCCAACGCAAGGGCATCGAAACCTACTTCCGCCACGAACTCACCGCCATTGACCCCTACCGCAAAGAGGCGGTGTTCAAGAACCTCGACACGGGTGAGGAGACGGTCGTGCACTACGACATGCTGCACGCCACGCCGCCCATGAGCGCCCCAGACGTGATCAAGCAGAGCAAGCTCGCTGCTGAAAGCGGCTGGGTCGAGGTGGATCACTACACCTTGCAGCATGTGCGTTACCCGAACGTCTTCGCGCTCGGCGATTGCGCGGGGCTGCCCACCTCGAAGACCGGCGCCGCGATCCGCAAACAAGCGCCCGTTGTGGTCGAGAACCTGCTTGCCGTGCGCAACGGGAATTTGCCGACCGCGCGGTACGACGGCTACACTTCTTGTCCCTTGGTCACAGGCTACGGCAGCCTGGTGCTTGCGGAGTTCGACTACACCCACACACCGAAGGAAACGTTCCCCTTTGACCAGTCAAGAGAGCGCTACAGCATGTATGCGCTGAAGGCTTACGGATTGCCCGCGATGTACTGGAACGGAATGCTGCGTGGGCGCATCTAAGCTGCTTGGAGGAAGGAGAGGATCAACCATGATTTTCCGCCAATTTCTCAATGAATCGGTTTCCGCCGCGTCATACCTGATCGGCTGCGCGCAGAAAGGCGTCGCTGCAGTGGTGGACCCCAGCTTACCTCCTGACGTGTACCTGATGGCAGCGGCCGACAAGGGTTTGCGCATCACGACCATCATCGAAACTCACTTCCACGCTGATTACATCTCCACAGGGCGTGTGCTTGCCGCGCAGACAGGCGCAGTGATCTACGCGCCAAGCCGCGACGACATTGAGAACAACCTCACCGGCGCCTCTGTGCACTATCCGCACGTCCGCGTGCGCGACGGCGATGAGATCCGCATCGGCAACGTGATCATCCGCGCCATGCATACCCCAGGGCACACGCCTGAGCACATGGCGTATCTTGTGATTGACACGCCGCGCAGCAACGAACCCTGGATGGTGCTCACAGGCGACTCGCTGTTCGTCAACGACGTGGCGCGCACCGACCTCGTGGATTTGCCGCTGTGCGGCCCGCGTGTGATCTTCGAGAGCATGCAAAAGCTCATGGCGCTGCCCGACTATTGCGAGGTTTATCCCGCGCACTATGGCGGCTCTGCCTGTGGTGGCAAGCAGATGAGCGGCAAGCCAATGAGCACCATCGGCTTCGAGCGCCGCTTCAACTGGGTGCTGCAAGCAAAGACGCCGGAGGAGTTCGAGCAGCAGATGCAATCGGTGGTGCGCGAGGTGGTGGAGTCGGTGCTGATCCACCGCAACACCAACCGCGGCGTGTTGCCGTTGCCGGCAGATTATTACCAGCAGAGCACAGCGCACCACGCGCCCGTCACGACCCAAGCGCTCACACTCGACCAGGTGCAAACGCTTCAACATCAGGGCGCGGTCTTGCTGGACGTCCGCACGCAACTCGCGTTCGCGCAGGCACACCCCGCAGGCGCGCTCAACATCACGTTCAACCAGAGCAACCTGGTCAAGCGCGCCAAGATGCTGATCGACCCCGCGCAGAAGATCGTGGTGGTGAACGACGTGCCCACTGTGGCGAAGCTCGCTGCCGAGATGCTCGCAGAAGCAGGCATGAACGTCGCGGGCTACCTCAACGAGTCGGTCGAAGCATGGATGGCAGCGGGTTTGCCCACCGAGCAATTCGCCGTGAACAACCTCGAGGGCTTGTATCAGCACGTGCTGAAGGCAGACGCCACGATCCTCGACGTGCGCGATCCGTTCGAGTGGGAGAAGCAAACCATCCCGAACGGCTCCGTGGACGTGCGCTTGATCGCGCTTGGCGAGCTGCGCGAGCGCTGGCATGAGTTGCCGCGCGACCGCCACATCGTGATCGTCTGCGAAAGCGGCACGCGCGCCAGCGCAGCGGCGAGCTGGCTGCGCCAGAAGGGCTTCCAAGATTTGGAGATCATCGCGCCTGAAGGCGTCAGCGATTACGCAAAACGCTACCCGACCGCACGCCTCGAGAAGGCACTGGTCTGACGTGTGCGATCCTCCTTTCACAGCACGAGGGCACGCCGTGTTGGCGCGCCCTCGTGTTTTTCTGTTGCCCTTGCGCTGCACGCTTCAAATGCCGCGCAGCTTCAGCTCCTCGGCGCGGTGACAAGCCACCCAGTGATCGGGCTTGACCTCGCGGAATTCGGGCGCCTTTTGCTTGCACAAATCCACCGCGTATTGGCAGCGTGGGTGGAAGTAGCAACCGCTCGGCGGGTTAGAGGGGTCGGCAACATCACCTTGCATGATGATGCGGTCGGACTTATAGAGCGGGTCTGGCTTGGGCACGGCGGAGAGCAGCGCCTCGGTGTATGGGTGCATGGGGTTGTTGTACAGCTCCTCGGCGCCCGCCATCTCCACCACCTTGCCGACGTACATCACCGCCACGCGGTCGGAGATGTGTTGCACCACGCTGAGGTCATGGGCAACGAAGATGTAGGAAAGCTTGAACTCCTCTTGCAGGTCTTGCAGCAGGTTGAGCGTCTGCGCCTGAATGGAAACATCCAGCGCCGAGACGGGCTCGTCGCACAACACTAAGCTCGGGTTCAGCGCCAACGCGCGCGCGATGCCGATGCGTTGGCGCTGACCACCAGAGAACTCATGCGGATACCGGCGCAGATGATCGGGGCGCAGGCCGACGCGCCGCAGCAGCTCGATGATGCGCTCTTCGCTTTCGCCCTTCACATACTTGCCGTGGATCACCATCGGCTCGGCGATGATGTCCGCGACCGTCATGCGCGGGTTGAGCGAGTTGATCGGGTCTTGGAAGATCATGGCGATCTCCTGGCGCACGCGATTCATCTCCTCGCGGCTCAGCTCGAGCAGGTTCACCATCTTCGGCGTGCCGTCTGGGGAGAGCGCGCGCGTCTTGAAGAACACCTGTCCTGCAGTTGGCTCATAGAGGCGGATGATGCAGCGGCTGGCGGTGGTTTTGCCACAGCCGCTCTCACCGACCAACCCCAGCGTCTCACCCGAGCGCACGTAGAGGCTCACGTCGTCCACAGCTTTGACGTAGCCCACCGTGCGGCGCAGCAAGCCGCGTTGAATGGGGAAGTACTTCTTCAGCCCCTTCACCTCGAGCAAGATGTCGCCGATGCGCCCGTTCTTCGTCGTTGTGCTGCTCATCACCCTTCACTCCTCGTACAGCAAACAGCGCACCCAGTGATTCTCGCCCACTTGTGTCCATTTGGGCACGATCTTGTCGCACTTGCCGGCGACGAAGGCAGGGCAGCGCGGATGAAACACGCAACCCGTGGGCAAATTCAGCGGATCGGGCACCATGCCCTCGATAGAGGCAAGCCGCTGTCCCGTCTTCGGTCCGAGGCGCGGCACCGATTGCAGCAGCGCCTTGGTGTAAGGATGCTTGGGGTTGTAGAACAAATCCACCACCTTCGCGCGCTCCACCTGCTTGCCCATGTACATCACGACGATCTCATCCGCCATGCTAGCGATCACGCCGAGGTTGTGCGTGATGAACATGATCGCCATGTTCGTCGTGCGCTGCAGGTCGCGCATCAGGTCGAGGATTTGTGCCTCGATGGAGACATCGAGGGCAGTGGTCGGCTCGTCGGCGATAAGCATGGCTGGCTCGGTGGAGAGCGCGATCGCGATCATCACGCGCTGGCGCTGCCCGCCAGAGAGCTGGTGCGGGTAGCTATCCACGCGCTGCTCTGGCTTGGGGATGCCGACGCGGCGCAGCATCTCGATCGCGATCGCGCGCGCCTCTTCCTTCGTGACGCGCCGATACTCCATGATGCGCTCCACCATCTGATCGCCAAGCTTTTTGATCGGCAGCAGGCGATGCAGCGTCACGGCTTCGTTGATGTGCGTGCCTGCGGTGTACACCGGCGTGAGCGAACTCATCGGCTCTTGGAAGATCATGGCGATCTCGCCGCCGCGGATTTGGCGGATCACCTCGCCATCAGGGTCGAGCTTGGTTACGTCTATGACCTCGACCTTGTCTTCCTCGCCCGGCTTCGGGTGGCGCGGCCGACGGTAGTAGAGGATGCGCCCGCCGGTGATCTTGCCGGGCTTAGGGATCATGCGCAGGATGGCGCGCGCCGTGACCGACTTGCCGCAGCCGCTCTCGCCGATGATGCCCATCGTTTGCCCGCGCTTAATGTCGAACGTCAGCCCATCCACCGCCTTCACCACGCCGCCACGGATGGTGAACTCCACTTTAAGGTCCTGCACCTCAAGCAGCAGCGGGCGCGCGTCTGTTTGCGTTTGCGTGTGCTCCACTTGCGTTGCTGTTGTGGTCATCGTTCACCTCCTACGTGCTTTAACCGCGCCCGCTGTAGGGGTCCATAGCGTCGCGCAGCCCATCGCCAAGCATGTTGTAGGCGAAGATGGTGAGCAAGATTGGCGGCACCACCCACAGCAGCCACGGCGTGAAGCGAATGGCGCGGATGGTGGCGGCGTCTTGCAGCAGCGTGCCCCAACTGGTGAGCGGCGGGCGCAGCCCCAACCCAAGCCAGCTCAGCGCCGTCTCAGCGAGGATCATGCCCGGGATCGAGAGCGTGGCGATCACGATCACGTGGCTCGTGGTGCCGGGCAGCAGGTGGCGGAACATGATGCGCCGATCGCTAGCGCCGAAGCTCTTCGCCGCCAGCGCATACTCGCGCTCGCGCAGCGAGAGCACCAAGCCGCGCACCTGTCTCGCCAAGCCGCCCCAGCCGAGGAAGGCCAAGATGATGGTGAGCATGAAATACACTGCGATCGGCGACCAGTAGTTGGGGATTGCCGCCGAGAGCGCCATGAAGAGCGGGATGTTGGGGAACGCAGCGAGGAACTCGGTGAAGCGCTGCACAAACATGTCCACCGGTCCGCCGTAGTAGCCCGAGATCACCCCAAGCGTCATGCCGAGCACGATGGTGAGGAATTGACCGATCAAGCCGATCAGCAGCGAGAGCCGACCACCATAGAGGATGCGCGTGAGGTAGTCACGCCCAAGCGCATCTGCGCCGAGCAGGAAAATGCGCGCCTCGCGCGGGTCGGCGTCGATCCCGAACAGGTGGATGTTCATTGGGATCAACCCTAGCAACAAGTACTCGTCGCCTTGCACGAAGAGGCGGACGGGGTATTTGCGGTCAGTATCGGGCACCCACGTGCGCAGGCGCTTTACCATGTCCACGCGGCGCTCCAGCCCGTACACAAACGGCGCTTGGAAGCGGCCTTGCTCGTCCACGAAGCGAATGGGGGTCGGCGGCGCCTCAACGAACTGGCTGCGGTTCTCCAGCGCGTATGGCGCGAGAAACTCGGGGATGAGCGCGAAGCTCACGTAGAGCACGATCAACAAAATCCCGCCAAACACGCCGAGCTTGTTTTTCTTGAAGCGATACCAGACCAAGCTCCAGTAGCTTTGGCTTAGCTCTTTGCGCTTGGCGGGCACAGCAGGCGCAGCTGCAACAGCCATGACAACACCACCTCCTCACTCTAATCGGATGCGCGGGTCCACCCACGCAAGCAACAAATCAGCGACCAAATTGCCCACCAGCAACATGAACGTGAGGAAGACGATGCACGTACCTGCAAGGTACATGTCCAGCTTGCGCAGCGAGTCCACGAAGACGGGACCGATGGTGGGCAAGTTCAGCACAATCGCGACGAGCGACGAGCCGACCACAATGCTGGGGAACACGTCTGAGCCGAGAATGGTGATCAAGGGGTTAATCGCAATGCGCACGGCGTGCTTCCAGATCACGGTGCGGTTTTTCAAGCCGCGCGCACGGGCTGCCTCTACGAAGGGCTGCCCGAGCGTGTCGAGCAAATTTCCGCGCATGATGCGCACCAGCCCGCCGATGCCGGTGATGGCGCTGATCAGGGCGGGCACCCATAGGTGACTGAGCAAGTCCAGCACCTTGCCGATACTCCACGGCGCGCGCTCATACTCAGGCGAAAACAGACCCACCACCTCCATATTGAACAAGATCACCGCGAAGTAAAGCACGATGAGCGCTAACAAGAAGCCAGGCATCCCCAAGCCGATGAAGCTGATCACCGAGATGATCTGGTCGCCCAGCGAGTACTGCTTGACGGCAGAGTACACGCCCAGCGGGATCGCCAGCGCCCACGTGAAGACGGTTGTGGCGATGGCGAGAATCACGGTGTAGCCGAGGCGCGCGCCAAGGATCTCGCTTACGGGTCGCTCGTACTCGAAGGATTCGCCGAAGTCACCGCGCAAAAAGTTCACCGCCCAATTGACGTAGCGCTCGAGGAAGGGCTTATCTAAGCCGTAGCGCTGGCGCAGCCGCTCCACCTGCTGCTCGGCGCTACGGTCGCCGCGCGCGCGTAGCTGTTCGATCTTTTGCGTGAGGTAGTCGCCAGGAGGCAGCTCGATGATGGCGAAGCTCACGAAGGACACCAACACCAGCAAGATCAACGCATACCCGATCCGACGGATGATGTAGTTCACCATAGGCGATGCTCCGCTCCAGTTTGGATTTTCAGGATGTTACAAGTAAAGCACAACTCTGGACGAAGTGCAGCACACGGGCGCAGCCAAAACACATGGCGGGCGAAGGGCACCCTCCGCCCGCCAT
Organism: Chloroflexota bacterium; assembly: GCA_030550095.1. Classification (GTDB taxonomy): domain Bacteria; phylum Chloroflexota; class Anaerolineae; order J036; family Brachytrichaceae; genus DRWP01. Next base: position 18,592 of record JAUQQA010000016.1, read on the forward strand.
GTGCGTCACAGTGCACAGCCCTGACGTGCCGCGCTAAACGCTCTCACTTGTCCATCCACCACGTCGCTGGGATTTGGTTGCCAGGCGTCGCGGGCGCCCACGGACCGACCACGCCGTAATCGAGCACGTTGCGCATGTACTTCTTCACCACGATCGGCATGGGCTGGTCACCAGAGACGCCGATGACGAACGGACCTTCGTCAATGTGCACTTGGATCGCATCCCAGACGACCTTGTGGCGCTCCTCGATGCTGCGCGTGTTCAGGCCCTTCTCGTAGAGCGCCTGGAGCTTCGCCGCAGGGCTATCTGGCTCAGGCTTCAAGCCGCAGGAGTATTTCTGACCCTCGGTCGGCTTGCAGTTGTCCTTGCCCGAGGCATACCAACGACCCTGCAACGGGAAGTAGTAGCGGTTGACGATCGGGAAGATCCAGTCGGGGTAGGTCCAGATGTCCACCTCGGCGACGTGCACGGCGCGCACCATGTATTGCCCTTCTGTGGCGCGCGTCTCCACCTCAGGCTGCCCTTGCAAGTTGTTCACGCGCACCTTGATGCCGATGTTCTTCTCCCACTGCGCCTTCGCCTCGGCTGCGGCGTCCACCTGGGCCTTCAAGCTGCCGCCCCAGTCGGTCACGTCAATGACCAACTCGAAGGGCTTGCCGCTGGGCAGTGTGCGGAAGCCGTCCGCGCCCTTCTTCATGCCGATCTCATCGAGGAGCTGGTTCGCCTTTTCCACGTCAAACTCGGTGTGGGCGCTCGCCCAGCGCTTGTACACCTCTTGCCCTTCGGGGCTGGCGAAGTGCCACGATTGCGGGCTGATGGTGAAGCCTTTCGGGTCGCCGATGCCGCCCCAGGTCACCTCGATCATGCGCTCGCGATCAAGCGCGTGCGAGAGCGCCTGGCGGAAGCGCTTGTCACGGAACAAGGCGCGGATCTCGGCTGCACGCTCGGGCGTGTCGTCTTCGTAGTTCTTGCCACCCTCAACGTAGTCCTGGTTCACCATGTAGCCAGGCCACGCGCCAGCACCGTTCAGGTAGTTCTCCAGGAAGCGATAACCGACCGCGTCGGCGCGTTCGCGCAGCAGCGGGATCTCGTTCGGACCGCCGCAGATGCGGAAGGCGGTGTCGTAGCGCCCCTGCTGGCAGTTCAAGATGCGCACCTGCTCGTCCTCGACGATCTCCACCTCAATGGCGTCAATGTAAGGCAACTGCTGCCCCTGCTCGTCCACGCGCCAGTAGTACGGGTTGCGCTTGAAGACGTAGCGCTTGCCGTCGGCGGAAAGCTCACTCAAGCACCACGCGAACAAACACGGGAACTCGGGGTTCTGCATCCAGCGATCCGCCTTCTGGAGATCATCGTAGCTGGCGTTGGGGTTGTACTTGGGGTGGAACTTCTTGAGGTAGTGCGCTGGCTTCATCATCGGGTTGGCGAACTCCCAGAAGCCCTGCGCCATGTAGAACGGGTCCACCCACATCGGGCGATCCGACTTCCACACAATGGTGTAGTCGTCGGGGAACTCCATGTCGATCAGCGACCCATCCGACTTGCGCAGCCAGGCAGGGCGGCTCACCGAGCCCTTGTAGTTGTCATCCTTCACCATGTCCTCCCACCAGAACTTCCAGTCGGCGGTGGTGTAAGGCTGACCGTCGGACCACTTCAAGCCCTTGCGCAACCGCAGGGTGAAGGTCTTGCCATCTTCCGACCACTCGTAGCTCTCTGCCAAGCCTGGCTCGTAGCCAGTGAGGTCGTCCTTCCACTTGATGGGCGGCTCGGAGATGTAGAGCAGCACGTTGCCGACCTCGGGCCACCAGCTCGCCGTGCGGAGCGTGCCGCCATATTTGCCGATGGCTTCGCGCACGGGCGTCACTACTGGGTTCTCGGGCAAGCGTTGATCAACAGGCGGGAGCTTGCCCTCAGCGACGAGCTTCGCCAGCTCGGGAGCTTCCTTGAACTTGGTCTCTGGCGCCAACGTTGGCGCAGGGGT
>JAUQQA010000016.1:20672-44658 GCA_030550095.1 Chloroflexota bacterium
GTTGGCGCAGGGGTCGCTTGTGGACCGCACGCCGCCAACACGATCAGGCTTCCTGTCAAAACAGAAACAAGTTTGGTCGTTCTCATAGTCATCACTCACCTCATCAGCGCTGTCCGCTTCAGGAACCTTAGGGTTGGTCTCTGGGTTTTACGAGTTACTTGTGTAGAAGGCTAGGTTCTTCTCCAGGGTAGATGGTCTCGCCTCGCTTGGTTGCAGCGCTCACCTCCTTCGTCATTGGTCTCGCTCTACGCGCGGACACCGTCGCAACGTGCCGCGCAAGTAAACCGATTTGCTAATATAGCGTGAGTCGTGAAATTGTCAAACGTGCAAGAGGGGCGCTTAGCGTGTGCCGCAGAAGTTCAAGCCGCCGTAGCGCTCTGTGCGGCCGTCGTTGAGGGTGATGGCGAGCAAGATCTTGTAGCCGCCGAGCGCAAACGTAGCGCGGTTGATCGTAAAGCCGGCCATCGCCGGCGGAACGAGCCAGCGCTTCTGCTCACTTTCTGGTCCTTTCCCACACCCTAACTCTGCTGATTCCACCAACAACTCCACTTGCTTGATGTCGCCATACACGTGCCAGATAAGCGCCATCTCGTCGGGGTGACCACTTGGCATGAAGTCGAGCGGCTGTGCAACGCAAAAGGTCCAACTCGGCGAGGTTGGGTTCAGCCGCGCTGCCCATTGCGGGCTATCTGGCGTGCATACCCACTCGGGCGTTGGCGTTGGCGAAGGTGCAAGGGGCGTCAGCGCAGGGCTTGGGGTTGGCGTGCTTGTTGGCGCAGGAAGGGTCGGCGGCGCTGGGGGCGCAGGAGGCGTCACGATGGGCACATTTGCCGCTGCGGCGTTTGCCGACACAAGCTCACCGAAGACCCATGCCTCGCTGTTGTTGTAGAGAATGCGCCACCACCGCTGGTCCGCTGTGCGCCCCGTTGCCGTCACCACATCACCTTGATCTAACTGTCCAACTTGAGGATAAAACGTGCCAGGACCAGCGCGCACTCGGGCGAAGAAATACGTAACCGCAAGCTGCGGCGTCGGGCTGTCAGGCGGGGTTAGCAGCGGGGGCAAAGGCGTCGGTGAGGGGGTTGGGGCAAGCGTCACCAACGACACAAGGATTGGCGCATTGCTGCTTTCAGTTGCATTCGGTGTTGGCGTAGGCACGAGCGCAGGCGTTGCTGTGGCAACCAAGGCGGGCGTCGTGGCGAACGATGTGGGCGAGGGAGATTGCGGGGGTGGCTCCAACGTGGGTGGAGGAGGAGCACTGGGCGCAACAGCGACCACGTTCACCACCAACACATCCGAACGCGCGATCACCCTTCCATTTGCATCTAACGCTTCTAGAAACAACACCTGCGCCCCTGTCTCCTTTGGCGTCCACTCCGCGGTGAGCAAGGGCGCCTCGATGAGCGCTGCAGTCTGCAACTTGCCATTCACGCGCACCGTCACAGCACGCACGTCCTCACCCGACCAAAAGCCGCGGATGCGCACAGGTTCGCCAAGGCGCACCGACGCGCCCGCAACTGGCTCGAGGATGTAGAGCAAAGGCGGTTGAGGCGTGCGACTTACAAGCGGAAAACACCCGCTCATAAGCACAGCGATCAGCACACTTCCTGCCCACCACCAGATGCGCTTCTTTCGCGATCGCCAAACGTCCATGGGCTGCTCCCCTCTCCGCAAAGTTTCTTAGCATTGTAACTTTTCTTAGCGCAGCTGACAAGCGGATGAGGAGGAGCAGCTTCAGCGCAGCAGCTCATTACACGCGCTGCAACAGCGGGCGCAACACGGCGCGCTCCTGCGCGTTGAAGGCGCGCAGCCCCCACAGCAAGCCGACATACACCAAGCCCCCAAGCAGCAGCCCGATCAGGGCAAGGCCGTTCGCGTAAAACATCCCGCTGATCGCCGCCATCACACCAGCCGCGAGGAAGGGGCGCGCCAGCACATCCACCCAATTCACTGCGCCAATGTGTCGGCGCACGTAGTAGTAGAACGCCGCGCCTTCAACGATCTCGCTGAAGATCGTCGTCACTGCTGCGGCAACGTAGGAGAACAGCGGGATAAAGAGGGCGTTGGTCACGACGTTGAACAGTAGCCCGATGATAAACGCGCGCGTGAGGGCGCGCTGCTGGTTCGCCGCGATCAGCGCGTAGTTGGTGACGCTGTTGATCCAGCCGATCGGCATGCTCCACGCCATCACTGCGAGCGCAATCGCGCCGTCGGGGAGAAATTGCGCGCCGCCGAGCACGCCCACCATCGGCACACATAGAAAAGAGGTCGCCACCGCCAACGGCAGCGCTGCCATCACCAACACCTTCACCGCCAACACGTAGCTGCGCCAAAGCGCGCGCTCGTCCTGCGCCGCCAAACGCGACATCACAGGGAACAGCGATTGCGTGAAGAAGGCAGGGATGATGTTGAACGCGTCAATGAACTTGTAAGCCGAGGAATACACGCCGACCACCGCTGCGCCGCGCAGCGCCTGCAACATCGGCACGTCCACTTTGAAAAACAGCGTAGCGAGCAAGTGATTCAGCATGAGCGGGAATGACTCACGCACCACCGCGCGCGTGGAAATGGGCGCCGCCGAGGCGGCAAGGGCTGCCGCGCGTGGCAACGTCTGCCGCGCCAAGGTCCACAACACCGCAAGCGTGAACAGGTTGGTCAACAATGAGGTGATCGCCAAGCCGATCACGCCCCAGCCGAGCAGCAAAAACACCAGCCCCACGCTTGCTTTAGTGAGCGCTGTGACGATGGTGAGCGCCGCTGGGGTCTCAGCGCGCTCATAGGCGAAGAACAGCGCGCTCAAGCCGGTGGAGAGGCTGGCGGGAAGCTGTGCCAACGCCAACAGCAAGATCGCAAGCTCTGCTTCGAGCGCGAGATTGAATGCCGCGCGCCAAATCAGCACCAGTAGGAGCACGGCGGGTGCCACGCCTGCGCCGATCAGCAGCCGCAGCTTGCTCGTGTGGGCGAGGTATGCCCAGGCATTGGCGCGGTCACGGCTTGCTTCGCGCGTGAGGAAGGTGTTCAGCCCAAAGTTCATCACGATCTCGAACCAGCCGACGACCACAACGGCGAAGTAAAAGTTGCCTGCGCCTTCTGGTCCGAGCACGCGCAGCATCACCAGCGCGAAGGCAAAGTCGATCAGGCGCGCGCCGAGGTTGAACAACGTGAGCAGCGCGCTGTTGCGCGCCACGCGCCGCACGCCGATCTCACGCCGCTCCGTACGCGGCGCATTGCGCCACACGTAAACGCCGCTTGCGAACACCAGACCCACCAACGCCAAGAACGAGACAAACGCGCCGAAGCGAAACGAATCGGGCGAATAGCGGAAGCGCACGGTGAGCACCTCCGCCTGCCACGGCAACGCCGCAGGGTCTAAAGCCACGCCGCGGAAGTTACCATTCACGCGCACGATGGGCACCTCGCGCTCGTCGGCGTCGCTGGCGCCGCGCGGGCGCACGAACGCACGCCAACCGGGGAAGAAACTATCCGCCAACACCAGCCACTGCGCGCCGCGCACTGGCACATCGATCCACACCTCGTTGTTGCGGTAGTGCGTCACGGTGGCTGCTTGAGGCGCAGCAGGGCGCGCGGGCGCCTCTCCTGCCCAATCCTCAGGCGACACGACCACATAGCGGCGCGGGTCAAACGTCTGAATCGCCTCGGCGAAGTTCGCCGCGCGCACCGTGCTCTCTAGCGGCAGCGTGAAGGCGCGTGGCAAAGCGCGTGTGTTGCGGTAGATCAACGTCGCGCCATCGTCGAACACCTTCTCGTAGGCGGGGTTTTCAATCGGCGTGAGCGCCTCGGCGACCACGTAGCGTACGCCGAGCAAATCGAGCAGCGGCGAATCGAGGCTGCGCGGATCGCGAATGGGTCCGATGCGGTTGTAGAGCAGGTCGCCTTGCGGCTCGATGGCGCGCATGTAGTCGGCGTATTGGCGCGGGATGATCGAGTCGTAGCCGCGGATGTCCTGCAAGCCGAACGACCACGCCATATTCATGTTCATCGGCTTGAACGCAGCGCTGCCTGCTGGCTCATATGCCGTAAAGCGCCACAGCTCGCGGTCTTGCTGCAAAAAGGCGATTGCAGACGGCGTGTAACGCAACAGCGCTGGGTCCACCGCAGGGTTAAAACCCACAAAGCCCAAATTGAGATCGAGCGCCAACACGCCGATGCTCAGCGCCGGCGCATAGCGCACCAACAGCGGCGCATCCTCGCGTGTGTTTTGCCGGTGCGCTATCAGCAGCCGCCACACCACGCTCGAGACAATGAGCAACGCACCAAAAACCAGCACGTTGCTGGCGGTGTAGCTGAAGAACGCCTCTGGCGTGCGAAAACCACGCTGCACGAGCGAACTCTCGAGAAATGCGGCGAAGAAAGGACGCACTCCCTCCCACGCAAGACGAAGCACCACAACAGCGCCAATGGCGGCAACCCCTAAGCCCACGCCAACCCACGGTGCTGCAAGCGTGACGGGCGAAAAGCGCGCCGCTGGTATCGGCAGCCGCATGCCCGAAAGTCGCCCATGCGACCGCTTGGCTTCGACGAGCAGCTCATCCAGCGCGTGCGCCGCCAGCGCAGCCAGCGCGAACGTGAGCGGGAACTTCCAGCGAAACGGCGAGTGCAACTGATCAACACCTGGCAAGCCGTAATACAACACCGCGTAGGCAGGTGTGCCGAAGATAAACAACACGCACACCACACTAAGCACAATGAAGAACCAGGTTGGAAACAGCGCGCGCTTGCCCACGGCGCGCGTGCGCCGCAGCGCATGACGCACAGCACCAGCAACGCTCATCCCAGCCAGCAGCAACGTGATCAGCCCGACATACACGCCGCCCTCGACGTGATCTTTGATCCCCCACCAGGTGTTCCCACTCGGACCCTCGACAGGCCGCACAGTGAAGGTGAAGAGATCGAAATAGGTGTGGTGCGCAGGGTTACCGAAGATGTTCGGCATCAACCATAGCAACACATTGCGCGCCGGGAAGCCGTAGCTCAGCACCTGCTCGAAGGTGGAACGGCCAGCGCCGCGAAAGTTGCGCGTCACCAGCTCGTACATCGGCAACAACTGCACGGCTGCAAGCGCCACGCCAAAGACGCCCATCGCCGCCAACCAAGCCACGCGCGTCAGCAGAAAGCGCCCGTCCACGCGCAAGTTGCGGAAGCCAATCACGGTGCTGATGCGCCACGCTGCATAGAAGACGACAACCAACGCGGTGTACACCATCATCTCGGCATGTCCTGCCAGCGCCATCATGGCGATCGCCACGGCGCCAACCGCCGCCCAGGGCAAGCTCGACGGGCGATTGCCCAACGCTGGCGCTTGCTGGATCACGCGCTCGACCATCGCCAAGATCAACGGCAGCCACGACGCTGCGGCGATGATCATGGGGAACACCACCGAGACGAGCATGAAGCCGCTCAACTGCCATGCCACGCCAGCAAACAAACTGCTCAGCGGTCGCAGCCCCAGCGTGCGCATGAAGATGAACATGAACACGCCCGCTAATCCAAGCTGGATCACCGTGAACCAGCCATAGGCTTTCTCGAGCGGCAGCACATAGTAAAGCACGCTGAGCGGATACAGCGCAGAATGCTGCCCTGCAGCGAGAAAGGGCATGCCAGCAAAGAGATAAGGATTCCAAAGCGGCAGCTCACCTTGTGCAAGCGCACGCAGGATGAAGCGCTTCCACTGGTAGTTTTCGAGGATGAGGTCGTCGAGCAGCGGATTGTGCGGCTGGGTAATGCCAAATTGAGCAGCAGCAGCGCGGAACGGCTGATACTGGAACAAGTTATCGGCGGGCAGTAAGGTGTAAGGACCGATCGTGACTGGGAGGAAAAGCGTGAACGGCAACAAGAGCAACAGCACTACTGCCAGCCCATCCACTACGGCAGGCTGCTTGAGCTTGGACGCAAGCCACGACATCGGGCGAATCTTACTGCGGCAAGCGAGGCATGCTCTGCCTTAGCCCTCGACGCGGTCATAGAACAGCAGCATGGTCTTGCCGTAGCGGCGCTGGTCGGTGAGTTCGAGGTGTTGAAGAGGGATGGGCGCGAATTCGCGCGGGTCGAGCTGCACAATCACCGTGCCCGTAGGCGCGAGCCAGCCGATGTTCTCGTCAATCGCTATCAGCGCGCGCGACCAAAGCCCACGATACTGCGGCGGTGCAACGTAGATGAAGTCGAATGCCTCGTTTGGATGCGCACGGATGAACTCGAAGGCGTCTGCGCGGAGCACCCGCGCGCGATCGCTTAGCCCTGTGTGACGCAGGTTCTCCTCAATCGTGCGGATCGCCAGTCGCTCGATGTCAATGAACAGCACTGACGCCGCACCACGACTGAGCGCCTCGATGCCCACCGCGCCGCTGCCCGCGAACATGTCCAGCCAGCGCGAGCCAATCACGTCATCGCCTAAGATGTTAAACACCGCCTGCTTCACCCGATCAGTGACCGGGCGAACCTCAGGACTTGGGACGCTCTTCAGCCGACGACCGCGCGCTGTGCCAGCATCAACACGCATGACGAGAGCAGGTCAATCATACTGCTCTCCTCGCTGCACCATGCCCCTACCGCGAAACGCGCTACACTTGAGACGACATGGCGCATCGTCGCGTTGCGATCTTCCTTTCAGTGGCATGGGGACTTCTGGCACTTGCTGCAGCAGCGTGGCTCATAGGTGCACCTGCTACGCAGCGCGCCCACGCCAGCGCGCGCCCTTTCGCACCGATGCAAATCTTCACAGATACCTACGACCTTCAAGGCGATAACTCCACCCAACCCAATGCCACCTTCGTCGGCACCTATGCGTTCGTCTCATGCAGCTCGCCTGTGCCCATCGTCACCAACGCGACCTTCTGGCGAAGCGGCTTGGGGAATCCTGCTAACGATGTGGACTGGTACCGCGTGCAGCTCGGCGCCCAGTACCGCTACACCATCACAGTTTCACAGCAGCAGCCCAGCGACCTCGCCTTCCTCGTCTTGATTCAGGATGGCAGCGGTGCGTTGATCGCGTCGACGCCCAACGCTCCTGCCTTCACGGCTACATTCGACTCCCCTGCAGGGGGTACTTACTTTATCCGCTTGCAAGCTGCCAACGCTTTCACCATCACCAACACAGAAAACAAACCGTACCAAGTTACTCTGTGCAGCAGCCAATTTCCGCCGACGCCTACGCCAACACCGCTTGGGTTGGTGCCAGACCCTTACGAGCCAAACGACACCATCGCGGAAGCCAGTGTTCCCCTAGGTTCGCGCACGACTGCGAGTTTTATCGCTGTCGGCACGAGCATCGCCAACTTGTCCTTCACGCCTTATGCGACGCGCACCGTTGATGAGGCAGACTGGTTCCGAGTGTTCTTCCTCGCTGGCAGCACCTACGTGATCGAGACCACCAACGTGCAGCCTGGCGTCGAGACAACGCTCTGGATTTACGATTCCACAGGCACCAACGTGCTCGCATCGAACAACCGGCACATCCCTTGGCAACGGGGTTCGCGCATTGTGTTCGTGGCGCCGAGCACTGGCGACTACTGGATCAAAGTGACCAACAGCGACACATCGCCGCGCGTGGCTGGGCAAACTTACACGCTCTCTGTGAGCGAACAAGCCCCTGCGCCCACAAACACCCCAGCCCCTACTCCCTCGCCCACACCTTACCCACAAAGCCCCGACCGCTTCGAGTACAACGGCGATTTCGACTTCGCCACGTTGATCGCGCCAGGCGTGAAGTATGACCAACTCAACTTCGTGCCCTTCCAGCCGCCTAGCCCCACCACTGTGGATAACGACTTCTTCAAGTTACCTGTCAAGCAAGGCGTGTTCTACACCTGCGAGACCCTCGACCTCGCGCCAGGCGTGGATACCAACATCATCGTGTACAACCAAGACCGCGTCGGCATCGGCGGCAACGACGACATTTCGCCCGAGGCGCGCGCCCGAGGTGATTTCCGCAGCCGCTTCTCGTGGCTTTCGAGCTACACAGGATACGCCTACATCCTCGTCGGCGATGTCAACCCGCCACGCGCCGACCAAGCACAGCCGCGCACCTACGCGCTTCAATGCAGCATCGGCTTGCCCGAGACACCTACACCAACGCCAGCGCCGTTCACGCCCACGCCACCACCGCCTCCTCCAACCCCGCTTCCGCCTGAGCCAACACCAACGCCGTTCCCCACACCGCGCCCTGCGCAGAACCTGAGCGTGCGCCCGTTGGAACCCGGCGCACCGTTGCCAGCAACACCTCCGCCTCCACCGCGCATCGTGAACACAGATGTGATCGTGTTCGTTGACCTCAACCGCAATGGGCAATTCGACCCCGCTGCCGGCGAGGGTGTCGCGGGCGTTAGCGTGCGCATTACCGACGAGCGCACTGGCGTGCCGCTTGCCTACGCACTCACTGATGTAGAAGGGTATGCACGCTTCTCGCTCGAAGCCGAAGGTCCGTTGCGCGTGAGCGTGCCGCTGTTTGGCTACTCGACAGTGATCAACGAATCCACCACGCTGCGGCTGAGCGTGACGCTCCGCGCACCTTTACCCACGCGGCTCAACTGAACCACGCGCGAGCAACCACCCCAGCGCGATCATCAACGCGAGCACAAACGCTGCCAGCGTAATCACATCGCTGCGTGTGATGCCAGGCGGCAAAAGCCATATCGCCGCCGCCATGCTGGGCAACGCAATGAGCGCCGTCAACATTGTGCTCAGCGCAGCTGCGCGCGAGGTGCCGAGCACAAACACGGCAATCGCTGGGAGCACAACGTAGATCACCCAGTTCACGCCGTTGACGTAGCCCTGCACAAACTGGCGCGGCAGCAAGAAAAGCGCCGTCTGCGCCACGAGTGCGTGCGTCGCCAACGCTAAGTCCCGCTGCGCCAAACGCCAGAAGATGGGCAGCAGCAGCAAATCCAGTGCGCCCACAATCAAGCTCACAGGGTGTCGCAGCGTGAGCGCCACAAGCGCCAAGAACGCTGCCGCCACAACCGCCTTGGCACGCAGCACGAGCGCGAAACGCTGATGCGGCGTCATGCGCGCGTTAGTGCTCGGTGTTTGCGCGCCGACGCGCTTGCAGTGACTCCATGTGCGCCAACATCAAACGCGCGTCGCGGTCTTCGGGGTCAGCCAGCACAGCGCTCCGAAAGGCGAGCAGCGCCTCTTCGATCTCGCCGCGGTCGTAGTGGATCAAGCCGATGTTGTAGGCGACACTCGGCGCGAGCGGGTCCAGCTCCAGCGCGCGCCGAAAGGCGGCAAGCGCGCGGCGCTGGCGTTCGTCGGTTGCCGTGGCGCGATTGCCGAGATAGGCGGCGCCGAGGTTGATCCAAAGCTGCACGCTGTTCGGCGCGATGGCGATTGCCGCCTCGAGGATCGGCACGGCGTGGCGCGGCTTGCCCGCAAGCAGATAAGCGCTGCTGAGGTTGATCACCGCGTCGAGATTTTCTGGCTCGAGCTTGTGTGCGCGCTGCAAGAAGGGTAGCGCGTCCATCGGTCGCCCCTCGGTGAGCAACCGCGTGCCTTCGCGCAAGCTCTCACGAAAAGCGTGCTCATGGCGCGCGCGCAGCCAGGCGTTGAGTCGTTCGTATTCGGGGTCGGATTCTGGTTGCACAGCCCTGTATTGTCCCACGTCGGCGCGAGGGTGAGCATGTGGTTAGCCTGCCAACACGCGCATCACGTTCGTCAACGCGCCGATGCGCGCGATGTTTACCGTGCAAACATCGCCGTCTTGCAGCCAGCGCGGCGGCTTGCGGCTCATGCCCACGCCAGCGGGCGTGCCCGTAGCGATGAGGTCGCCGGGTTGCAAGGTGATGTAGCGGCTGAGGTGCGCGATCAGCGTGGCAACGTCGAAGATCATCCCCGCCGTGCTCGCCGATTGCATCAGCTCGCCGTTCACGTGGCAGGTGATCGTGAGCGCCTGGGGGTCAGGGATCGCGTCGGTGGTGGTGATGCAGGGACCGATGGGGCAAAAACCGTCGAGCGTTTTGCCCAGCGTCCACTGCTTACCTTCGTCGCTGAATTGCAGATCGCGCGCGCTGAGGTCGTTCACACAGGTGTAACCGCCCACGTAGCGCAAGGCGTCGCGTGGGGAGACATCGCGGCAGGTTGCGCCAATCACCACACCAAGCTCGGCTTCGTAGTCCACCTGCTGTGTGACCGAAGCGCGCCACGTGATCGTCGCGTCGGGACCTGCAACCGCATTGGCAAGCTTGGCGAAGACAACAGGACGGCTCGGGATGCGCGCGCCCGTCTCCTCTGCGTGGTCGCGGTAATTCAAGCCGATGCACAAGATGAGGCGCGGCTGCAACGGAGGCAGCAGGCGCACTGCCGAGCGCTGGATTGCGGTGGTGGTGCGCGCCGCGTCGCGCTCAGCGGCTGCGCGCGCTTCTACATCTGCGAGCAAATGCACGACGTCGCCGTGCGCTGAGACATCTGCGAGCGTGTCATCGTCGCGCCAGATGCCTGTCGCCACGCGACCATCGGGGTACACGAAGCGCACCAGCCTCATGACATGACGATCTCGCCCGCAGTTGTGCGCGGACTGCGACGGCGCAGGCGGTGCAACATCTCACGCGCGCGCGTGAGGGCTTGTGCGTAGAGGCGTTGCATTGCTTCGCCACTCAAGCGCTCACCCGTGGCGCACCAACGATGCACCGCTTCGCCTGTGACGTAGGTGCCAGCGAACGCCACAGCGACTTTGGGCAAAATGCCCAACCCAGGCAATAGCCCCACCAGCGTGCGCGCGATTTGCCGCCAGAGAAATCCGCCCCCCACCACGCCCGCGATCTGGGGCATGATGCGTTTAAACTCCGCCGGCAGCCCCATCGCTAGCGCGATCTTGTAGGCAAGGAGCGCTTGATTTTTCGTGAGCACCACCACGTCGGCGACGTTGAGCGGCACGCCCGCGAGCGGGTTCAACTCCAGCGCGCCCGTGCCCAGCGCGTACGCTGCGTTTGCCAGTGCCACCTCTTCGATCAACGCGCGCACAACCGTTTCGCGGAACGCCGGCAAGTGGCGCGCCAACGCCAAATCGTCCACGGCGCGCAGCGCACGCACGGCGTGCACGATGCGACGCTGTGCCTCAGCATCGTCGAGCACGCCGTTGACCAGCGGCAGCACCACGTCCGTCTCCTCACTCGGCGCGCGCGTCTCGCTTACCACGGCAACCAAGCAAGGCGTATCCGCAGCAAGCAGCGCCTGCTGCACGCGCCGCGCCTCAGCAAGACGTTCTGGCGCCGTCACCAACACCACGACATCCGCGCGCTGAAGCGCTGGCGTTGCCTCAAGCGGGACGGCAAGCGCTGCGTGCCAAGCAGGGCGAAGCTCAAAGCGCTCGCCGCGATACATCAGCAGCGCCAAGTGTTCAGCAAGCGGCACGTCATGGCTAGCGAAGATCAGCAAAAAAGGGCGCTCCGCTGCTGCGCGCAACGGGCGCACGTCCACCTCGCGCAGCGTGTCTAGAATCCCGCTTAACCCACCCAGCGAGGCGAACAAGGAAAACGGCGAACGCTGCTGGTCAGCCAACGTCGCAAAAGAAGCAGCAGGACGCTACGAAGAGACGCGCGGTTCGTTGCTCTCCTCTTTTGGTGAGGACGCGGCGCGCTCTGCTTTCTTCTTCTCCTCGTCGTCGCCCTCCAGCCCTTTGCGAAACTCGCGGATGCTCTTGCCAAGCTCGCCGCCGATCTTGCCAATGCGACCGACGCCGAACAACAAGATCACCACGACCAGAATCAGGATAATCTCAAGCGGACCCAAGCTTGCCATGGTTCTTGTCCTTTGGTTCTAGAGCCGAACGCCTATGTGTTAAGCTGCGGAAAGCGCCTCAGGGGATCGCCTTGCCGCCTTGACCACAGTGTGAGGGTGATTATAAGCATTCCTTTGGCGCACAACCCCTTGCGGAGCGCATGGTTGCCTGGCAGGTCTTTCACAAAGCGCGTGAATTGTGTATAATTGCAGGTGGAAGCAAGGCCTCCTAGCTCAGTTTGGTTAGAGCGTACGGTTCACATCCGTAAGGTCGCAGGTTCGAGCCCTGCGGAGGCCACAGCAAGGGCAGCCGCAAAAATCGGCTGCCCTTTCGTTCTGCAATGGCGCACACTTTTCGCGTCGTGAGCTTCGGCTACGTCAACCCGGGCGAGGTGTTCTTGGTGCCCGCGTATCCGCCAGCAAACAGCGGTGCCTACGTGAGCGCCAAGCGCCCCTTCATCGGTGCCGACTGCGCCATGGTGGCGCAACTCCTCGCGCACTGGGGGCTTGAAGTGCACCTCATCGGCAACGCCCTCGGCGACGACCCGCTTGGACATCGCACCCTGGAGCTGCTGCGCCAGAGCGGTGTGCAACCACACTTGCCGCTGCGCGCCGAGTTGCGCACACCGTTCGAGGTGGACATCGCCGACCACGCCGGCACGCGCACCTTCTTCGTTGAGGATAACCGCCCCGTCTGGCAGAGCCTGCAAGACGCCGACCTCAGCGCCATTGACGGCGCCGATATGGTTTACGTGGATTGGTATGTCGGCGAAGCGGCGCTGCGCGCTGCGCGCTACGCACATGCGCGCGGTGTGCCAGTGTTCCTCAACGTAGAGGTCTCGTTGCAGCAGCCTATGCAACATCAAGCGTTGATCGCGCTTGCCGCTTATGCGCAGTGCCCGATGAGCGATGTGCACGTGCATCCCGAAAACCCCTTCGCCATTGCCGAGCAGTTGATCCGCATGGGCCCGCGCGTGGTGTTCGTCACACGCGGGCGCTTCGGCGCGCTTGCGCGCAGCCAGGACACGCTGCTTGAGTGTCCTGCGCCCGAAGTCAAGGTGGTGGACACGCAGGGCGCTGGCGCCGTGTTCTCCGCTGCGGCGATGTTCGGACTGCTGCATGGTTGGGCATTGGACACCGTGCTGCGCTGCGCCACGCACACCGCCTCGCGCAAGTGCGCGCAGGCCTCGTTGCTGGTGGAGGCGCCAAACCCCGTAATGGCTGAGCCGTGTGCCTAAGCCATGCTCGATGTGCGCGCGCAACTCGCGCTTTGGGCATTTGCGAGCCTCGTCCTCGGCGTGCTCGGCGGGTGGGTTAGCCGCCGCGCTGAGCTACAACGTTGGCTGCGGACACCGCTTGGGCTGGCGCTTGCCGAGGTGATCGCTTTCAGTTACTACGCAGGCATTCCCTTCCTGGCACTGCTCAGCGGCGCGCTCACCACGTCGCTCATCGGGCTAAGCGCTGGCGGCACCACTGGTGGCTTTTTGGGATTCTCTGGGCAGCAATGGCTGCGCGGGATCGGCGCTGCCTTTGCTGCGCTGGCGGCGTCTCTGATCGCGCTGTGGGCTGCTGCGCGCGAATCCCACGCTGAACTCACACAACCTGTTTCGCTCGCGGAGAGCCTGCGCCTTGCCGCGTACCGCGAGTTGCATTGGTCGCCTTTTCGGGCGTTGCTGGTGGTTTGGCTCGAGGGGTATCTGGGCGCCGTGCTTGCAGCACTTGCGCTAAGTCTTGCGCACGGTGTTTGGTGGCGCGCAGTGCCTGTTGCGCGCGCTCGCGCGCTCGTGGTGTTGGTCGCAGTGTTGTTTAGCAGCGTGATGTATCTTGGCGTGCGCAACCTCTGGCTTGCGGTGATCGGTCAGACGCTGATCCGATGGCTAGGCGAGCGCATGTTTAGCCGTGCCACAAGCGCTGCGCCGCCTCGCGCGTCCGCGCCACAAGCTGCTCCGGGTCAGCATTGAGCACAAGGTAATCGCGCTTGAGCCACTTCCCAGCGACCATGACGTGGCGCACGTCCACTTGATCGCGCCACAAGATGAGTTGGTCGAGCAAGTTGTGCGCGGCAACGGGCGTGGGCAGGTCGGTGAGGTCTATGGCGATCACGTCCGCCTGTTTGCCGACCTCGAGGGTGCCGATGTGCGCGTCGAGCGCGAGCGCGCGCGCGCCGTCGAGCGTCGCCATTTGCCACACCACAGGCGCGGGCATTGCGCCGGGGTCGAGCAGTCGCGCCTTGTGGATCAAAAACGCGCCGCGCAGCGTGGCGAAGAAGTTCGCCACGTAGCCGTCGGTGCCCAGCCCGACCGTTGCGCCTGCCTGGCGCATCTCGGGCACGGGCGCGATGCCGCCGCCCACCTCGCAGTTGCTGAGCGGCATGGTGGTGACGCGAATGCCGCGCTCACCCACGATGCGCACTTCGTTCGGCGAGAGCTGCACGCACTGCGACGCCAACGTGGTCTCGTCGAGGACGCCGAGTTCGTCGTAGTGCTCGATGGTGCGCTTGCCCCACTTCTTCAGCGCTTGTTCGGGTTCGTAGGTGCCCTCGGCGCAGTGGAAATGCAGCAACACGCCGAGCGACTTCGCCAGCTCGTGCGCCTTGCGGATGAAGGCATCGCTACAGGTGAAGGTGGTGTGATGACACATCGCACCGCTCACCAAGCCCCCCTCACGCCGCGTCGCCTCGATGAACGCAGCGTTCTCGCGCAGCCCCAGCTCGCCGTTCTCACGGCTCACGCGCTCCGTCGCCTCGAAGCACAACACCGCGCGCAAGCCCCAGCGCCGCACCACTTCCGCTTGCACAAACAAGCCGTCTGGGATGGCGTAGGGGGCTTCGAGGCAATCGAAGAACGTGGTGATGCCGCTGCGGATCATCTCGTAGCAGGCGAGGTCCATGGCAGCGCGCAGCATGTCGTGATCGAGGCGATCCTCGATGCGAGGCCACCAGAACTCGTTGAGGAACGCCCAAAAGTCCTTGGGCGCCTGCGCGGTGGGGATGCCGTGCGCAAGCACGCCGTAGCAATGGCGATGCGCATCCACGAACCCTGGCGAGAGCGCGCAGTTCGGCATCGCCACAACCTCGGCTTCAGGATAGCGCGCGCGCAAAGCCTCTGCTGGACCGAGGTCCGCAATGCGGTCGTCTGCAACCAACAGGGCGTGATGGGCAAGGGGCGGTTGATCAGCAGCAACGATGACCCAATCGGCGATGAGCAAAGACTGTTTCGCCATGACGCGCGCGGATCATAGCGCCACACACCGCGCGGGTATGATGCACGCCGTGCACCGCGATCAGCACATCACAGCTCAATCGGCGGTTTCCGCACGGCTGCTGCGGCTGGCTTGGGGCATGTGGCGCAGCATGCGACCGCGGCAGTGGGCGAAGAACGTGTTCATCTTCGCGCCGCTGGTGTTCGACGGCAAGCTGTTCCGCCCAGAGCTTTTTTTGAACACGCTCTTGGGGTTTGTGGTGCTCAGCCTGCTCTCCTCAGCCGTGTACCTGATCAACGACTGCGCAGATGCCCCTGCCGATCGACAACACCCCAAAAAGCGCGAGCGCCCCATCGCGCGCGGCGACGTGCCAGTGCCGGTGGCGCTTGTGGGAGCAGGTGCGTTGGCGTCTGGCGCCTTGGTGGGTGGTGCGATCCTCAACCTGAACTTCGCGTTGATCGCGCTGGCGTATTTCGTCGCGACGCTCGCATACACGTTTTGGCTCAAGCACGTGGTGTTGCTCGATGTGTTCGTGCTGGCGAGCGGCTTCGTGCTGCGCGTTGCCGCGGGGATTCCGCTGGTGGTCGCGGAGCGCTTCTCGCCTTGGCTTTACACATGCGCCGGGTTGCTGGCGTTGCTGATCGGCTTCGGCAAGCGCCGCGCCGAGCTGGCGGAGCTGGGCAACAGCGGCAAGACGCGCGCTATCCTCGCGCAGTACAACCTGCCGCTGCTCGATCAGGTGATCACGGCGCTGACTGCTGCGCTCATCGTCTCGTACACGTTTTACACGTTCTCCGCGCCCCAGCTCCCAGCAAACCACGCGATGATGCTCACGGTGCCCTTTGTCAGCTACGCGCTCTTTCGCTACCTATACCTCATCTACGTGAAGGGCGAAGGCGGCGCGCCTGACGAGTTGGTGTTCAAGGATCGCCCGCTGATTGGTGCGTTCGTGCTCTGGGCGCTCAGCGCAGTGGTGGTGCTATATGTGCTCGACTAGAGCGCGTGTTGGCGATCCCAGCGCCGCTTGTTCTCGATGGCACGCGCGTAGGCGGCTTCGTAAGCGCGCGCGCTGCGCTCCCACGAGAAATCCTGGGCCATGGCGCTGCGGATGAGGCGCTGCATGTGGTGTGGTCGGTCGTAGTAAGTGCTGACCGCCCAGCCAACGGTGTAGTAAATGGCATGCGCGCTTGGCTCGTAGAACTTAAAGCCCGTGCCCTCGCCAGTGCGCTCGTCGTATTGCATCACGGTGTCCTCCAGGCCGCCAGTGGCGCGCACGATGGGCAGCGTGCCGTAGCGCAGCGAGTACATCTGGTTCAAACCGCACGGCTCGTAGATCGAAGGCATGAGGAAGAAATCAGCGCCTGCTTCGATCCAGTGCGCCAGCTCTTCGTTGTAGCCAATGTAACTGCCGATGCGCCCAGGGTAACGCGCGGGCAATGTGCCGAAGAAGTGCTCTAACCCCGGCTCGCCACTGCCCAAGATGGCGAACTGGACGCGCATGTTTTGCACGATGCCCTCGATGCACTGTGCGAGCAAATGCAGCCCCTTCTGCTCGACAAAGCGGCTGACGATCCCGATCACAGGGATGTCGTCGGCGACCTCAAGGTTCATGCGCGCCTGCAGGGCGCGCTTGCAGATCGTCTTGCCGCCTAGGTCGTCGGCGCTGTAGCGCGCGGGGATCAGCGGGTCGGTCTCTGGATTCCACACCTCGTAGTCGCAGCCGTTCAAGATGCCGATGTAGTCCTCGCCTTTTGCATTGAGGTACGGCGCCAACCCGTAGCCGCCTTCCGGCGTGCGCGTTTCGCGGGCGTAAGTTGGGCTGACAGTGGTCACAAGGTCGGCGTACGCGATGCCGCCCTTTAGGAAGTTGATCGCGCCGTGGTCCTCGAACTTGTCGGGGGTGAAGTTCGCCCACTGGAGGCCGAGGTAATCGAGATGATGGGCCGGGTATTTGCCCTGATAGGCGATGTTGTGAATGGTGAGCACACTCGCTGCGCTGCCAAGCAAGGGGTCGTTCCAGTGCCAAATTTTGAGATACGCCGGCGCGAGCGCCGTGTGCCAATCGTGCGCATGCACCACGTCGGGCTTGAAGCCGATGTCTTTGCAGAGCTGGAGCGCTGCGCGCGTGAGGAAGCCGAAGCGACGCGGATTGTCTGCGTAGTCGTTGAAGTGCTCGTCGTGATACAGCCCCCAGCGGTCGAAGTATTTCTGGCTCTCGATGAAGAACACGGGCGTGCCGCGGTTGGTGGTGGTGTGCACGGCGCACCACTCTTCTGCGTTGCCCATCCACACCCCCATCGGCCCGTGGAACCAGCGCAGGTTGTGGCGCGCCGCGTCAATGCTGCGGTATAGCGGCATCACCACGATCACATCGTGCCCGAGCGCGCGCAGATAGCGCGGCAGCGCGCCGACTACATCCGCCAAGCCGCCGGTCTTGGCAAAAGGCGCGCATTCGGCAGCGATGAACAACACGTTCATCCAGCGGGCAGCAGCGCGATCTGCGCCATCAGCCCTGCGGCTGCGGCGTAGATGAACAGCACGTTCAACACGCCAACGAGGATTGCGCCAACCCGCTGGCGCATGTCCCACGTTGGGTCCCAGCTGTTGTAGGCAATGAACGCGCCGATCACCACTGCGGCGATGAACAGCACCACGTTGTTGTTCGCTAGCGAGGGCACCAGCGACCCCACCACCAGCCCAACCACCTTCACGGCAAGCGTTGCGCCAGGAAAGGTGACCAGCGTTTGCGGCGTGAGGAAGACAGGCGTGCCCACTGGCTCGACGGGAGAGACGCCGCGTGTGGTTTTGCCGGCGGCGCCGTTCGGCGCAGGGACAACGAACAAGCTGCGTAGAAAGCTCATGACGTGTGCCTCGGGTTTCAGCTTTGTGACGCGATCATATTGCGCGCCGCCCGCATTTGGGTTTATAACAAGGGCTGATGAGCGCAGCCGAGCGAGAAATGCTTGCCGTGCTCGCCGAGCACGGGTTTCGCGCCACGCGCCCACGGCGCGCCATCGTGCAGGCGCTGTGTGAGGCAGACGCGCCGTTGACGCTGAGCGCGCTCCACCGCGCAGCCCGCGCGCGATACCCCAAGACGGGCTTGGCGACGCTCTACCGCACCCTCGAAGTGCTCGAGCGCTGCGGCTTGGTGCACCGCATTCAGCTCAACGGTGAGTCTTACCTGATGGCATGCGCCGACCAATCGCTGCACTACCATCTCGTGTGCGTGAAGTGCCACAAGGTGGTTGAAGTGCACGCACCACAAGCAGAAGAGTGGCTTGGGGCGCTTGCGCGTCAGCATGGCTTCACCATGAGCGCTGCGCCTATCGAGGTTCGTGGGGTGTGTGCAGCGTGTCGCACGTAGCGTGCTAAAACACCGCGCCACCGTGCGTATCACCGTAAACGCCAATAAGCGCCTCTTGGGGATCGGCGAGCGGCGATTCACGTGCAAATTGCACCGCTGCCTCGATTTGCTGTTCGACTTCTCGCTCGAGTGCCGCGATTTGCTCCTCGCGCACACCGCGCGCCGAAAGCAGCGCGCGCAGCCGCGGGATAGGATCGCGCGCCTGCCAGGCAGCAACTTCCTCGCGCGAGCGATACACCTGCGGGTCGCCCTCGTAGTGCCCGCGGAAGCGATACGTGAGCGCCTCAATGAACGATGGTCCCTCGCCGCGCCGCGCACGCGCCACTGCCTCAGCCGTGGCTTGATACACCGCCACCACGTCGTTGCCGTCCACCGTTACGCCGGGCATGCCGTAAGCAGCTGCGCGCGCACTGAGCTGCGTGATCGCGCCCTGTTTGTGCTGCGGCGTGCCCTCGCCGTAAAGGTTGTTCTCGCAGAAGAAGATCGCAGGCAACTTCCAAACCCCAGCGAGGTTAAGCGCCTCGTGGAAGGCGCCTTGGTTGGTCGCGCCGTCGCCGAAGAACGCCAGCGCGACGCGCGTGCCGCCCGGGCGCCGCTGATCCTGCATCTTGAACGCCAACGCCGCGCCCACTGCCATGGGGATGCCGCCTGCGACGATCCCGTTTGCCCCGAGGATGCCGAGATCGAAGTCGGTCATGTGCAAGCTGCCGCCTTTGCCTGCGCAATAGCCCGTCTTGCGCGCGGCAAGCTCCGCCATCATCAAGCGCACGTCGCCGCCTTTGGCGATCAGGTGTCCGTGTCCGCGGTGGGTGCTCGTGATCACGTCCTCGCGCGTCAGCGCAGCACATGCGCCCACCGCGCACGCTTCTTGACCGACGTAGGGGTGAATGAAGCCGGGGATCAAGCCGCGCTGGCGCTCCTCAATGGCGCGCAGCTCAAATTGGCGGATCAGCACCATGAGGCGATAGCGCTCCAGCAGCCACTCCGTTGTGGGCTCCACAAAACGGATTATAGTTGTGCCCTGTGTGTCACAAGTGTGGGTGACCGATCATGACCGAAAACGGCTATAGCCAAAACGGTCGCGCGCTCTCTGTAGCGGTGGATTGCCGCTTGATGTACTACCGACAGGCGGGCATCGCCAACTACGCGCGGCGGCTGATCCAGGCGATGGCAGCGCTGCACGTGCCGTTCCTCAAGCTCTGTGCGTTGCTCGACCGCCGCGACGAAGACACCTTTTGGGTGCCGCAAAACGTCGCCATCGTGCGCACGTTCACGCCGGCGCATCATCGCTTCGAGCACCTCACGCTCCCAGGCGAGATAGCACGTTTCTCCTTTGATGTTCTGCACTCGCCCGACTTCATCACCTGTCAGGGGCGCTTTCGCAAGGTGATCACCATCCACGACCTGTACTTCCTCGAGCACCCCGAGGTGATGAGCGAGGAGGGCAAGCGCTACTACAGCCGCGTGCGCCAATCGGCGCGCATGGCAGATGTGATCATCACGCCCTCGCGCTTCACGCACGACGACGTGCTGCGGCTCATGCCCGAAATCCCAGCGGAGAAGGTGCGCGTGGTGTACGAGGCTGCTGATGAGGTGCGCGAGGAGCCGACCACGATCTTGCTTGAGCAGCGCCCGTTTGTGTTGTTTGTGGGCACGCTCGAGCCGCGCAAGAACCTGGTGACGCTGCTGCGCGCACTGAAGCGCCTGCCGAACGAAGTGCGCCTCGTCATCGTCGGCGCGGAAGGGTGGGGCGGCAGCCAGCCCGAAGCTGTGGCGCGCAGCCTGGGCGTGTTGGACCGCGTCACCATCGCCGGGCAGGTGAGCCACGCCGAACTCGACGCGCTTTATCGCGCGGCGCGCGTGCTAGTCATGCCGTCGCTGAGCGAGGGGTTCGGCTTGCCCGTGCTCGAGGCGATGGCACGCGGCACGCCCGTGGTGTGCAGCAACTCCGGCGCATTGCCCGAGATCGCCGACGACGCAGCGCTGATGCACGAGCCGCTCGACGAAGCCACGCTCGCGCAGCATATCCGCGCGCTGTGGTACGACGCCGCGCTGCACGACGAGTACGCCCGCCGCGGCAAGGAGCGCGCCCAAAGGTTCTCGTGGGAGCACGCCGCGCGCGAGACCATCGAGATTTACTGCGAAGCCGCGGGCATGCGCGTCCCCGCGCCGGCGTGACGCGCAATGCGCCTGCTGTTCCTCACGCCGCAACGCCCCTTCCCGCCGCGGCAGGGCACGGCGCTGCGCAATTGGGGGCTGATCCGCCATCTCGCCGCGCGTGGGCACGAGATCACGCTGCTTTCGTTCGACCCCGACCCCCATCAGCCGCCCGCGCCTGAGCTGCGCGCAGCTTGCCGCAAGGTGCAGTTCTTCCCCGCCCCGCAGCGCACGCGCCGCGCACGATTGAAGACGCTGCTGTTTTCCACTTTGCCCGATATGGCGTGGCGCTTGTGGGATGTGCGCTTTCTCGAGGCGCTGCGCGCATGGCTGCGCGCGGAGCACTTCGACGCGGTGCACGTGGAAGGGATCGAGCTGGCGCGCTACTTGCTGCTGGCGCGCGATGCAGCGCCGCGCACGCGCTGGATCTTCGACGACCACAACTGCGAGTATCTGCTCCAGCAGCGCACGTTCCTCGCCGATTTGCGCACGCCGACGCGCTGGCATGGAGCGCTGTACTCTTGGGTACAGTGGCAACGCCTGCGCGCGTTCGAGCAGCGCGCGATGCACCACGCCGCGCTCACCGTATGCGTCTCGCATGAGGACGAAGCCGCGTTGCGCAAGCTTGCGCCTGGTGCGCCGATCGCCGTGGTCCCCAACGGCATTGACTTCGCGACCTACGCCGAGTTCAGCGCAGATTCTGCAGAAGAGCCGTTCACCCTGGTGTTCACAGGCAAGATGGACTTCCGCCCAAACGTGAACGCAGTGCTTTGGTTTTGGCAACACGTGTGGTCTGCTGTGAAGGCGGCACATCCGCAGGTGCGCTGGCTGATCGTCGGGCAAAGCCCGAGCCCGCGCCTGCACGCGCTCCGCGCGGACCCTAGCATCATCCTCACCGGCGCAGTGGACGATGTTCGCCCGTTCATCGCACGCGCGGCGGTGTACGTCGCGCCGCTGCTGGCAGGCGGCGGCACGCGCTTCAAGCTCCTCGAGGCGATGGCAATGGGCAAGGCGATCGTCAGCACCACGCTCGGCTGCGAGGGCTTCGGCGTGCGCTCGGGTGAGGAGCTGCTCATCGCCGACACGCCACGCGCCTTCGCCGAGGCGGTCAACGCGCTGCTCGCCGATCCAGCACAGCGCCAAGCGCTCGGCGCGCGCGCGCAGCGCTTTGCCGAGCAATACGATTGGCAACACATCTTGCCGCGCCTTGAACGCGCCTACGCCGCACTTTGACACAAACCCATGCCGAGCATCGTTGATCTCCCCGCGCTCATTGCTGCGTTGCCTGAGCCAGCACGCCATCGCTTCGAGCGGCTCTTTTACGTGCAAGCCGACGTGGGCGAGTTGCGCGTGCTGCCCGCGATGCGCCCGTGGGTGCAACAACGCTTTGGCAGCGTCGAGGCGGTGGAGCGCCAGCACGTGGTGCGCGTGATGAACCGCATCACTTTCGAGGGCGCGCTCTACAACCCACTGCGCGCGCAGCGACCTGTGCCCATGGATGCGACGCCGAGAAGCGAAACCGAGGGCGAAGCGTTTTTCGCCGACCCGCTGCACACCACCGCCGAGGACGTGTTCGGGCGCGTGCAGGGGCAGCATTGCATCACCACAAGCAACATCGCGCGTTGGGAGCGCTGGCACGCGGTGGTGATCTTCCGCGAGCGCGACCCGCTGCACGTCTCACGCGAAGCACTGCGCGAGAGTTTTTCGATTTCGCTCGAGTGGGCGCGGCGCGCGCACACGCTGGACCCACAGGCGCGCTACTTCGTCTGGATGTGGAACGGCGGGCTGAAGGGTGGTGCCTCGATCCAACACGCGCATGTCCAGATCGCGCTCGGGCGCGGCATGCACTACAGCCGCGTCGAGTTCCTGCGGCGCGCAGCACTTGCATATCGCGCGCAGCACACCAGCGACTACTTCGCGGACCTCTTCGCAGCGCACGCCGACTTGGGCCTCAGCTTTGCGCTCGGCGCAGTGCGCGGCTTCGTGTACCTCGCTGCGCAGCGCCCCAAGGAAACTTGGCTGATCGGCAACGCCTTCGACGACGCGCTTGCCGACGCGCTCCACGAGGTGTTGCAGCGGCTGGCGCAACGCACGGCGATGCAGGCGTTCAACGTGGTGGCGATCTTGCCGCCGCTGTTCCCAGCCCCCACCGACGAGGACTGGCACGGCTTCCCGTGTGTGCTGCGCATCGCCGACCGCGGTCCTGCGGCGATGATCGCCTCGGACATCGGCGCGATTGACCTTTACGCCCACAGCGCCATCAACGCTGATCCCTTCGTCGTGCGCCGAGCACTCGAAGACGAAGTGTCCCCTGCGAAGGCAGAGCGTTAACGTCACGCATCGTTAGCGTCAAGCAGACAACAAGGTTCTCCGTAGAGTTAGCCCAGAGCCGCGCTTGAGAGCGCATGGGCAACTGTGGTAGGCTTACAGGGTAAACCGTTTCCGAGCGCGCGAAAGTCCGAACACCACAACCAAAGCGCACGAGTTCTCGAGAGAACGCAACAAACAAATGAACATGAGCAACTTACGCAAGCGCTTCTTCATCCCTGCACTGATCGCAGCTAGCGCGCTGATGCTGAGCGGTTGCCTCGGGTTCGGCGGTTCTCCACGCCCTGCCGAGGCGAAGATCACCGCGCCCACCACCGACACCACCCTCAGCGTCGGTCAGAGCATTCAGATCGTCGGCGTAGTCACTGCTGACCGCATCGCGCGTGTGGACGTCATCATTGACGGCACGGTGTATGCTGTGCTGAACGCGCCCGACAAGAACACAGGGCTTGAGCAAATTGACGTGAACGTGCCGTGGACGCCACTCGCAGCAGGCACACACGTGATCCAGCTCCGCGCCTATGCGCCGCCCGGCGAAGACGCAAACCTCATCGCACAGTCGGAACCGGTGGTGCTCAACGCAATCGCTGCCGTCGCAGAGCAGCCCATCGAGCCAACCGCGACGCCGATCCCCACGCAGGCGCCTGCGCCCGCAGAACCCCCTGCTAGCAATGCGGGACAAGCGCCCGCTCCCCAGCCCACCCCCGCGCCTCAGCTTGAGGGACCACAGCTCACGGTGACCAACGAGTTCGTCAACGTGCGCACTGGTCCCGACGTGGTGTATCAGAAGATCGGCGAGCTGAAGCAAGGGCAGACTGTGCCTGTGCGCGGCAAGAGCGCTGACGGGCGGTGGTGGCAGATCACCTTCCCGAGCGGCCCGAACGGCGTCGGTTGGGTGATTGGCGATTACGTGCAGCCGAACGCGGCTGCAGCGAACGTGCCGGTTGTTGCCGCACCACCGCGTCCCACGCCGCCACCCGCACCGCCGACTCAGGTGCCGCTTGTGCCGCTCGTGCCGCTCGCAACCCCAACGCCCGCGCAGCCGCAGGCGCAATTGGTTGGTCCGCTCGGCGTGTTGCGCGTTGAGGCAAATCCTGTGCCCTTTGGCGGCACCGCCTTCGCGTTCTGGACCATCCCCAACTTCCGCGACGGCGAGTTCGACAAGGGCGACGGGCAGGGCTTCAAGGGTCCCATTGCAGCTTCGATGCG
>JAUQQA010000017.1 GCA_030550095.1 Chloroflexota bacterium
GGCGCACCATGCGATCAGCTTGCGCACGCCTTGTTGGAAGTTAGCCGTGGTATCGGTGCGCAGATTTTGTGGAGTGAAGACCTCGAGCACAACTGCACCGACAGATTCAAGCAAGCCCTTCAGGGCAAAGCCAGCGCGTTGTCCGAGGGCAGTGTCGGTGGTGATCAGGATGTGGTGCGTGCCCCTAAGGGCATCGGCGGGGCTGGATCGGGCGTCAGCGAGCAAGCCGTTCAGCTCGGCGCTGCGCTTGCGCGCCTCGCTGAGCGAGAGAGCAGCGAACTCGTTTATCAGCTCAGCCTCGCGCTGTTTGAGGTGGTTGACGAGCTCAGACGGCAAATTGGCTTCTTTGGTTTCGTTGGCGTATTCGCTGAGCAGCTTGCGCTGTTCTTCGTTAGCGGCGTTGGTGTAGAGGCTAGTGCCGACGGTGGAGACGAATAGGGTGAGCTCGAGGGCCATCTTTTCTTTGCTCCGCTTTGAAGCTAGGCTCGCTTCACGGCAGTGACAATCTCGCCATTCAGTTGGAACTTAACCTGCATTCGCTTGCCTGGCATATTGCCTTGGACAACTTTGATGTCGAATCGGTATCTCTTTTGCGTCTTTGCATCCTGCACAACCCCGTAGCGCTTGTCAGGTCTGATCTCGACGATTACACCTTCTAGCCACTGTGTAGAGTTAGGCCCCGCCGTGCTGCCCAACGAGCGAATAGCTGGAGGTGAGGGTAGGGATTTCTGCACACCACTCGGATGCGGCAAAACAGGCCGGTCACGGTATTCATTGAGCTTCTTCCCAGTGCGTGGGTCGCGGCGCTCGATCTCCATATAACGGGTCTTGCTGGCAAGAACTCCGACCTCTGGTCCAGGCCAGCTTAGCATGGCAAAAAGTTCGCGGATGTGCAACTGTTGCTCAAATCCTTGAGGGGTGCCACCTGTCACCCAGTGCTTAAATGCCTGTATGACATCGGCGATCTGCTGGGTATCTGCCAGGGTACTATGAACCGCCCAGTTACCGCTCTCGTCAAATAAGCGCGTGTAGCGCGCACGGCGATCGACCAAATTCAGTGTGCTTCGGATACTAACGGCACCCATGCCATAGGGCTTTGCCATACCGAGCTTGAGGCGGTAGTGGGGGTCTGAGGCTAGGAGTAGGATCCAAGCTAACGCGCCGAGCTCATAGGGACGCAAGTTGTCAAAGTAGATGCGGAAAGTGAAGTCCGCACCTTTTTTAACGGCTTTGATGCGTGTGTACTGTGTCTTGTGGCGCTGGAGCTTCTGTTCGTCCCCTTCCTCTACCTGGTCAATGGTGACTTCGCCGCGGTTCCAGTACAGTTTGTATCCGCGAATGGGCGTATCGTCGTTATAATTCAAGAGCTTGGCTTTGTCATCAGGATTGGGTTGGCAGAGATAGTGTTGGAACGTAGTTGGCTTCGGAGTAGAGAGCACGCGCGGCGTGATCTCGCGCTCGAAAGGGTCAGGCAAATTGCCTGCATAGAGCCCATCAGTAAATGAGACGCGCCCGGCATGGGCAATGGTTCTATTTCTGCCGCGTCGGGTATAGCCGAAGATCGACTCGGCAAGGTCAACATCATCCCGACCCTGAGGGCGAAATTCAGCGGGGATGTGGTCTGCGATGCTTTTACGGTAGGGCAAACGCATCATCAGAGTGTGCCCAAAGAAAAGAAGCCTGTTTTTTTGGTCGAGCAGGTAGAACACGGGGTGCATGTCCTGGAGCACGCCCTTGTCGCCAAGGAGCTTCTTTTGCCCCTCGGTGAGCTGGTCGAGGTAGTCACGATCGAGGGCAACTGGTCTACCCTCATCGTCCTTAAATCTTAGGGGCAGCCAAGCCTCTGGGGGGATGTCCTCGTCTGGTGCAAGGATGACGGCTTCATGACGTTTCTTGTCTATGTGCCCGCTCTTAAGCAGAACGCCCTCCAGAAAGTCTGGTTTTGGCGTTGCTGAAGCCTCAATGACAGGGGCATAGCGGATCCTTAGGAAGCCGCCTTTTACGTCTTGTAGTTCGTATTTACCCACCTTGACGTAGATCAGGCACGCACTCTTCAGCCCTATGCCCCGTCCTTTTGGCCAAGGCTGCAACTCGTGCTTGATCGGGTTCAGACGATCGTGGGAGATTCGACACCAGCCCACGCCATCTTGGGTCTGCTTTGCGGGCTGAATGTACCACTCACCATCCGCCCCCTTACGGATGAAGCCTGCCTTCACACGAGGGGTAAACGAGTGCTCTGGGTCTGATGGGTCAGACTCCATAATATGTCCACGATACTGGACACCGAGACTTGTGGTGTCAAACGCTCGGTAGACCAGCTTTCGGTCGGTGACGAAGCCAAATCGGGCATTGCTGATGATCTCCGTCATCATGCGGAAAAGCCCGCGCAAGGAGCTAGCCGGGATGCGCGGTGTCTTCTGCTCGTCTATAGAGAAGAAGTCGAGGCGATCGCGCGTTGTCTCTGCAGTAGGGTCATCTACTTTCATCGGCCCTCGAATGAAGCAGGGGGTTTCTGTGGTGAGCGTGCAATCGAACCAACCTGAGAAAACAGGTTGGTCTCCATCTTCTGTCCAGAATCGGTCATGAGCTAGAGGCGGTGGTGCAATGCGTACATGTTCTGGCAACGGCACGAAGTTGTAGGGCGCGCAGGCAGTGCGCTCGGGTCGAGTTGGATTGGTGTGCTTGACCATTAGGCTTGCTCCTCTTCTTCACAGACAGTCAGTTCAACCAAGCGGGTGGCGACAGTGCGGGCGATTTCGTCTGGGGCAAGGTAGTGGCGGACGCGCAAGCATAGGCGCCGCGCAGCGCTCACATTCAAGTTCGGGTCACTCGACGGGGGGGCGTGACGGATACCCTGAGCGCCCTCACAGACGATCAAGAAGCCAGCGCCTTTCGTCTGTGCAGTCACGCCTGTCGTGCCCCAGAGCAGGTAATGCTCGTCGTAGTACTCGCAGAAGTCGTACTCGCAGAAGTCGGGCGGGGCAGAGTTCAGGTCGGCATTAACATCGTCGGCTATCGTGCGTGCCTGCCAATGACTGTTGTCGCGCCAGACCAGGACCTCACGCCGGGCGTTGAACAAGCGCGCTTCCCACACCAGCTCTGCGTTCGAGGCGGGGGAACCGCTGTTCGGGATGTCGCTAGAAGTCGCCCACCCTGTGGCTTCGGTGGGCACCCCCCAGATGACCCCATCGGTTTGGGTGACCAGCAAGATGTCGTCGGGCTGTGCTTGTTGGCGCAACCAGCTGAGCGGGTCACCTACAATGCAGTGATAGCTCACTTGCGCTCGGCAGGTCAACAAGGTACGCACGGGGCAGAAGGATCTATGCGGCATGTGAAGCCTCCTGAGCGGCAAGCGATTCGTGCAAGGCGGCGACGAAACCCTCCAACTGCGCTCGGTCGCCGGAGAGGGTGAGACGGTTGTCAGTTTGTTCGATGCGCCACTCGTGCGTGCGCTGACCGTCGCGGTGGACAAGGTCGGCTGCGATGCCTTGCAAGCGCCCGCGGCCGATGCCAATCTCGCCGCCGAGCGGCAGGTCGCCAGTCCACAGGTCTTTGAGCAAGAGTAAGAGCACGCCGATCTCGTGCGCCTTGGGGTCGCGGATGCGCACAGTGAGGGTCAAGCGAGTGTCCTGGCGAGCAAAGGCGGGTTGTTCGTCGAACAAGGCACCCTCGACGACCCCGCCAGTGAAGCGGTCAATGCGGATGCGGCTTTGGATCAAATCGGTGATGGCGTTGTCGATCTCGCATTCGGCGGTAATGAGGCGGCTAGCATGTGGTTTTGCGGTGCGATCCTGCAGGTCTGGGCCAAAGAGGTCGTCCACAATTTGCCGCGCTCGATTTGGGTTGAAAGTATTTAGAATGCGCAGCGCTCGACTGCGCAAGGCGCCAGCAAGCGAAGTGCCTGAAAGGATGGGGCGCCACGCGCCGTCGCGGCGAGCGTGAAGGTGAACGAGGTCTGGGCCGACGTCGTCGCGCCCGGTGTTGCCGCGGATCATGATCGAGCCGCACAAGGCGAATGTGGCACGCATCTCGAACGAGGCGTGAACGAGGGTCACGGGGCAGACGTCCTGTGCGCCGAACGCGCGCAGCAGGTCTCGCATGATGCTGTCGTCCGGATGTGGCTGACCTTGATCGGTCATAGTGCAGACTTGGGTGCTGTGGTCAGGGCGCAGCGGTGCGTTGCCCTCGCGCAGCCAGGCGATGAGGTCGTCAGCGCTGTCGGCGAGGCGGTAGCGGCGCACGCGCCAGCAGGAGACGCGCACTGCGCCGTAGCCGCGCTGCTTGCGCTTGCCGATAGCGATCTCGCCGTTGGTCAAGCCGGTCAGCGCGGCTGCTAGCGCTTGTAGGGCAGGGGTGTTGTCCTTGTGCTTAAACAAGAGCAGCTCGAAGCGCAGCGGAAAGCGCGCGCCAGCCGCCCAGGTCTCAATGCTGAACAACGCCTGGTCGGCTGCGGTGCGGGTGTGCGGGTCGAGCTTGACCCCGTCGCGCAGCTCGACCTCGGCGGGCGCGCCGATGGCGTCATCCACAATGAGCGGGCTTTGTTCGCCGTCCTCGTCGCCCTTGGCGCCGCCAAAGAGAGCAACATCGAGGGCATGGTTTGAATTGGTCACGCGGCGAAGGTAGGCGCGCAGCGCGCCGGCGAGCGAGCTGCCGGTGAGCAGCGGACAAGTAGGGTCGAAGCTGTCGCGTAGGAGTGGCAAGTTGGTGTCGTCACTGCTATCGCCAGCGCCAAAGTGAGCAGGAGAAAGCAGGACGAGCTCACCCTCAACAACGATGCGCTCAGCGATCTGGCGAGACTTTGAGGGATGCCAAAACGCTTCATTTGAAACAGTCACGGCTCACCTCCTTGGGCTTGGTTGGTTGACTTGGATGCCCTTACGGCGCGGCGGAGCACTTCAGCGAGCAGACGCAAGGTCAGAGCACGGCGCTGCTCCAGAGAGGGAGTGACCTCGACATCGCCCAGCTGCACTCTAACGACAACTTCGTTGGCGCGAGCCAACTTCAGCGTTTGCGCCCATGCGACGGGGTCTTGCTCGTCCAAGGCTTTGGCGATGACCTCGATCCACTGGTTGAAAGGCTGAGCGCTAGGGCGCTGCACACGCTGGCTTGAGGTGACTTCGAGGACGCGAGCGCGTTCCCACTGCTCGCGGACGGTTTGGCGCTTCGTTGCGCTCTCGAGGAAACTTTTCAAGCGCGCAGCCGGCTCTGGGTCGTTCAAGGCGTTGAGGGTGATGCTGCGCAAGCGATTTAGTTGCGTGCGGCTGGGCGGTGGATGTATTTGGAGCTGAGCAGCGCGACTCAAGCAGAGCTGCTCCAGGCGCTGAGCGAGCAGCCGTTGTGCCATGCGCTCGGCAAGCTGACGACTGAAGGGTTCCGCTAGGGCAACTCTGCTTCCCTGTGGGTCGGGTTGCGCTTCGATGCACAACTTCGCCCACTGCTGCCAATTGAAAGCAAGGCGACCGAAGCCCTCGTTGAGGCGCTCACCGAGGCCGACCTGCTCTAGGGCTTGCAATTTGTCGGCAGGAACAACCTGCGCTGCTTTGAGCACGAGCACGCTGCCTGCAGCGAAGGCATGGGCTTGAGGCAAAGGCAAGCCCCACTTGCGGTTGAAGCCGCCAACGACTTCGACGCCGACGAAGGCGCGCTCGAGGGTGACCTCGGCGCCTAGCGCTTCGCCGAGTCGCCGGGCGAGATGCTCGGCATCCACGGTGAATTGACCGTATTGGTTGCGCAGCAGCAAGGGGCTGAGTAAGGTGGCGATCAGCTCTTCCTGTGCGGGTGCAAGGCAACCGCCGACCTCGCGCCAGCTAGAGTCGGCACGCAGATATTTGAATCGAGCGCGGCCGTAGCCTGCGGTGTGGGCTTTGCCAATCCAGAACTCGCCATTGAGCAGCGGCTCAAGTGTTTCCTCGTCAGCATCGTCGCACAGGATTGCACCGATGAAGGTCTGTCCTGCGTCGAGGGCGTCATAGCGGTAAACCGCGCCGTCGCCTTTGCGAGGGCGGCCAAAGTTGCGATTGGCAGTGGCGCGCTGGGTGTGGATCGCAACACGGCGGCGCGGCGAGAGCAAACGCACGCGGGCGCACTCTTCCTCTGGGTCACCCAACCAGCAAAACGGAGCCGTGACGCGCTGGTTTGGCTCATCTCCCTCAGGCTGATCGACGGCGAGATCGAAGATCGGGACCTTGTGCTCTTCATCCTCCCTAGCCTTCACCCGCTGGCTCTTGTTCTGATACCAGGAGCGCGGTGTGGGCAACATGCGCTCAGGCGACTGGACTTCGGGCACGGCTGGGTAGGCGTTGAGGAAACGGACGTTGCCAAAGAAGAGCCGGCGCGCAACATCGGCTGTGCGCTCGTGGTCGAGCACGTGCTCAAGCGACACTCCTTCGGTCTGGGCGAAGCGGGTAAACAGGGCGGCGCGGATCACACTGCCGGGGATGTAGGGGTACGACACGCTGCTGTTGGGGTCGCCCTCCACACGCCCAAACAAGGCCGGTGTGAGCAACTCAACGCGGTAGATCAGCGCTTTCATGTTTAGCCTCTCCCTTCACAGTTTTGACGAACTGATCGAACGCCGAATCGGTGATGTCTGCCCCTGCCCGCAGGAGCCGAACCTCTTTGAGACGCCCGCGCCCGCGGTTGCGCCCGCTGCCGACGCGGCGCAGCGCCAATGCGCAGGCGCACAGCAGACCGAGCTCGATGTCTGTGGGCTGGCGTTTGAACACCAAATCGGCGGTGAAGGTTTGTTCGCGGATGAGCACACGCGCAGCGCGCAGGCTGCCCTCTTGAGGTGCGCCGTCTGGGTCGATGCTCGTTTGTCGACGGATATCGGTGAGCGCACCCAGAACGTCGGCGGGAGAAAGCTTGCCCCTGCGCACCTCAGCGGCTACTGCCTCGCAGAGCTGGTCGGGCAGGCGGGCATCGCCGATGTGGAGCACACCCTCACCGTCAACCAAGCCGCCAGGGATGCCGAACAGCTGCTGCGCTGCCTGGAGAAGCAACTGGAGATTGGGGCAACCCTGCACCTCCAACGCAAACAAGATGTTGGCGCACTCCTCGACGAGCAGCCCTTTCAGGGTTCGCCCGCGCATGAAGGGCAGCCCAGTGGTGCTGTCGTACTCGATCTCATCATCAACCAGACCAGCGACGCCGTCGCCGCGGGCAAGGGTGGCGTCGCTAGCGAACGTGAAGCGCAGGTGTAGGGTGTTCATGCTTCTTCTGGCTCGGGCTGAAGATCTAGCGTCTCGAGATCAAAGTGCTCGATCGGCAGGTGGAGGTCCATCAGTTCGACGGCGTCGAAGTAAGCGCAGCGGGCAAGCGATCCGTTGCTGGAGCTATCCAGCCAGCCTGTTCTCCGATGCTTGCCCTTGTCACCTTCAGCCAATTCAGGCAGTTCAGCATCGCCGTAAATGGCAACGAACCTCTCAACCGCGTTTGGTCCTTGGCGCAGCGCTTCACGCAGGGCTTTGACTTTGTTGCGGCGCTGCGCCCAGTTGCTCTCCTGAAAGGCGCGGGTGAGGCGCTCGACAATGGTCCACGTCCGAGCAGTCTCTGCAGTGAGCGATGTGCCGTCTTTGGGTTGAGTCAGCCGAACGGGGCGCAAGGTCAGCTCGCCGTGGGGAGTGCGATATTCGCGGCGACGCATCGCGCTGAGGTCGTCAATCAGTCCGCTGATGGCGATGTGCCAGTCGAGGTAAGCCCCTTGAGGCTGATTGGTGGTGTCTTGAGCTCGGGCACGCGCGCGCTTCGCGTTGCGGCACAGCTCGTCGGCAAGCTGATAGGCTCGGGCGAAGGGGAAACGAGATTTGACCACAGCGACGCCCGCGCAGGCGCTCGGTTGCTCGTCAGGGAGCAGCGCGCCAGCCTTGCACAGTGCCTCGGCTGCGCGATCAGCAAAGAGGGTGAGATATCTGGTGGTCAAGGAGAGTGCTAGACGGGCGTCGCAGACAAAGGTAACGTCATCGCCGCCAATGATGAGCGGGCGAAACGGCAGGTATTTCCTGTTGTCATCTGCGAGTACCAGCTCGGGGGGTTCGACGGGCCAGAGATGCTTACCTTGCTTGCGTGCTTGCTCGACTCGGTGCACGAAGTTGGTCAATGAGTTGAGCATTTCAGTCAAGGTTGTCTCAGCAGCGTCCTGCAAGGCGCGAGAGCGTTTGCGCAGCGCGTCGATGTAGGTGCGATTGTCGTGGGCGTAGCGTTGCCCAAGGCGTCTCATGGCTTCGCCGAAACCGTTGCCATCTATGTGGACGACAGCGATGAAACTTTGCTCGCCGCGGGTGCGCCCAAGCTGGTCAAGGTCGCTTGGGAAGTCGAAGTCACCAGCGATTGCTGCGCGGAATTGCTCACACAACTCATCGGTGGCGAGCGGAGCCGCGCGCAGCTTAGCGACGACGCTCGACGAGAGGGGCAGGTTGCGGTCCTCCCCGTAGGAGAGGATGTGAGTTGCGGGCAGTCCTGTTGAGCGGCAAGCCGCGGTCACTCCTAGACCAAGCAGGGGCGCGTCGAAGGGACGGTTCGCTTTTTGCCGATCAAGATCTGCGAAAGCGTGCTGGACAGCAAGATACAATCCGCCGCCGTGACGCTCAGGGTTGAAGCCCGAGCCGTCTGGGTGTGCGCTCCAGTCGAAGACGTGCTCAGGCGCTGCCGCCCAATCGAAGCACTGGATGGAGAACAGCAGGGTCAACCCCGGCGCGGAGGCGAGGACGCGCCGAGAATGTTGGCGGACGAACTGGCGCGCTAGCGTCTCGTCCTTGAACAGGACAAGGACGTTGCCGCCCGTTGCGTAGATCACCTCGGCCTCAAGGTTGTCTCGCTCGATACAGCGCTGAGGGTCGAGTTGCCCGCGGGCTGGGTCGGCGATGTTGTGCTTGGACGCGACTTGCATGATGGTTTCGAGCGCCCAGGCACCGGTCGCCTGCTTGACCAGCCAGGAGGCGCCGATGTTCTCGGCAAGCCGGTTGCTGGCGAAGATGTAAGATTGGATTTGAGTTGTGTCCACGACAACGAGACAGGGCTTCATAGATCTCCTTCCAGGGTTTCAGTCTCGGGTTTGGTCACGAATCCATTCCGCGATGCGGTCACCAAGCTCGGCGAGGTCGCCGCAACCAAAAACGCGGATTTGGTTTTGGTTGTCTGGGTCGATCTGCGCGCGGGCTTCGCGTTGGATGCTGAGGGGGTCTTTGTAAGTACACACCAGCGCAACCCGCGCCTGGTCGCCGCCGATTTGGCGCGCGCGCAAGATCGCCTCAAAGAGTTTGAGCTTCAAGGCGCTGCGCTCTTCAGCAGTGGTGCAGCTGAAGACGAACGGTTGATAGCCTCGTACCGCGACGACGTCGAGTTCAAAGTCGATTTCCTTGGTCTTCACACCGTGGAATACCTCTTGAGGGCGCACTTCGTCAGGCAAGTTTTGCACGACGTGCAAGACGTAGCTCTCTAGCCAGGCACCGTCGAGCCACTTGCAAAAGTCCTCCGTTTTCGAGAAACTCTTAGCGGCTTTTGCTTGCTCCAGCTTGACTTGTGATGCCTCGATGCCAAGTTCGCGCTGGAGCGCTGCTGTGACTTGAGGGAGATCGCCGACTGGCAAGTCGAGGGTTTTTTGCTTAAGCTGCCCTTCGCTCAGCCAATCTCTAGAGTTTTGTCTTCTTAGGGGTTGCAGCACCTGCTCCTTCCACTTCTGATAGCGAGGAGACTGAACCCCCTTTGTGCAGTCGTCGGTGTAGGACAGGGCGATCTCGCGCGCGGTGCCCGGAAACACTGGTTGGACACGAGAATGTCCTAGCGACCAGCCGTGGAGCTTGAGCATCTCTTCGAGAGTGAGACGGAGCTTGTCGCCGACATACTTGCTCTCTTCCTGAGGTTGATCGAAGACAAGCACCTGCCGGCGCGCGTCCAAGTAAGAGGCAGACCACTCAGCTCGATTGCGTTGACTCCACTGCTCGACAGCGCGGTAGGCGTGGATCGCCATTGCCTTTGTGCCGCCGGTGTAGTGCAAGGAGACACGGTGGGGCTTGTGTTCCTCGAGGGCACTAGTAATTTCGTCGAAGATCGAGCGAGGGCTAGACTCCTCGACTTCGACGAGATCTGCATGGATACTCAGGACTTGCTGTAGTTGCTCGGCAATTGTCTTTGTGCTGGCGGAATGCACCAGCAACACACGTGCAGGTTGGAGCACCCGCGCGGCGACGTAGTTAGGTAATGGGTTGCCGCCAACCAAGAGGATCATTAGCTGCAGTTCATGATGCTTCTCTACTGATTTGTCCTGCATGTTTTTTCACCTCCTTATTGTGCTCAAGGAATCAGTTCATTCTCTTTTTGCCCAACGCACAGCTTGCACGAACACTGGTAAGCTGCTGCCCCCTCCACTGCGCGCTGGATTCGCGGAGAAAGTGTATGGGAGCAGCAAAGCACTGTCAACGGGGCAAAGCCCTGAAATCGATCAGGGTGATCCCCTGTTGACAAAGCCGCCTCACAGATTACCTTTCAGTCAAAAGCCTAGCAAATTTTGCCTGCAAAAAATGTTTATCCACCCTTTCTTGTTGACCCAGCTCCCACGCGATGCGGCATTCCTCGTAAATCTGGCGCAAATGCGACTCAAGCGTCTTGGGGCTTATGCCCAACTGTTGACTCACGGATCCATATGTGGCGCCGGGTTGCGCAATGGCGCGCAGCACCTCGCGTTGACGAGAGGAAAGCCGCGCGATCACCTGCTGCGCGCAGCGCACATCGTGCGCGCTTGGACGAGGTTGCCGCTCCACTTGCAAAAGCTTCTCAGGTTCAAGCCGTGCCGCCTCCTGCAAGCCGGGCGCAAACATGACCATGGGCATCAGCGGCACACGCACAAGGCGCACAGGAGGATCTGCCGAGCTGCGGTGCATCACCGCCCCCTCCCCAGCGCGCTCACGAAGCTCAGGCGGTGTGTAGAGATGAAAGCACTCATCGTGAAGGTCGAACAACAACATCGCTGCCGAAAGCGCTTGCAGCGCCAACAAACGCGGTCCGCCCGTCACCAGCAGACGGACGGTGAATTCCTCCTGCTTGAGCGTCTTCAGCAGGCGGTGGGTGGTCAACCAGATCGCATTGGCAGCTTCGGGGTGATCAACGCGCTCAATCGCTTGACCCACAACGCTTTCGTGCACCCCGCTAACCCAACCAGCAGGCAGCTTGCGGACTGTAAATGATTCAAAAAGAATACCGCCGTACCGTGGGTAGCGCTCGAACTCCTCACGTAACCGTGCTAAACTGCGCGCAACGCGGGGGTCGCTTGGCGCAAGATGCAGGGCATACACGCGCTGCGGCACAGTGCCCTGCTGAATCAAGGCATCGAGAGCAAAAGTCAGCACTTGCGGCTTTCCGCCTAGAGTTGCCACAAGCGCAACGCGTTCTTCTGAAGCAGAAGGGAAGGATTGATCCTGGGTCGTCATGGGCAATGCTTTAAACCTCCTACCTGCAATCCTGATCGGCGGGCCACCTCACTCCGGCAAGTCTGTGCTTGCCTATAGTTTGTCTCAAGCGCTGCGCAAGCGCAACTTGGCGCATTATTTGTTACGCGCTGCGCCTGACGGCGAGGGCGATTGGGCGCAGGAAATGGCATGGGAGCACGTGCAAGCCATCCGTTTCAAAGGGGAATGGGATGCGCATTGGGTGCAGGTGGTGTGCCGCGATATCGCAGCACGCACACTCCCGTTGCTCGTGGACGTGGGCGGTCGCCCCCGCGAGGATCAGCTTGCGATCTTCGACCAGTGCACCGCCGCCATCCTGCTCACACCTGATGAAGCTTCGGCGCGCGAATGGCGCGCGCTCGTCACCCAGCGCGGCTTGCCCGTGCTCGCCGACTTGCGCTCGACGTTGACAGACAGAGACGCACTCCTGCTCAGCGAGGGCGGTGAGCTGCGCGGTGTGATCAGCGGCTTGCAGCGCGGCGTAATCGCGCAAGGCCCGACTTTCGCGGCGCTGGTCGAGCGCATTGCGCGTCTTTTCCACTTTTCGCACGACGAGATCACCCATGCCCACCTCGCGCGAAAACCCGAGGGAGTCGAAGTCGTGCGCTTTGATTTGCTTGTGCAGGACGCACAACTCGCAGAGAAAAGCCGCTTTCGATTTGATCAACTTGAGGCAATTTTGGCGCGCGTTCCCACGGGGGTGCCCATCGCCACCTACGGACGCATCCCAGCTTGGTTAGCAACAGCACTCGGCGCGCGCCGCGACCTGCGTTGGCAATTCGACGCGCGGCTTGGGTGGGTGCGCACGCCGCACTTCGTCATGGCCCAAGTTGGTGAGCAATTGCCTGCGCTCCAAGCTGGGCTGCGCTTTACACTCAAGCAAAACAACGCGCAGAGCTTCCACCTTGATGTCTCGCGCGCCGAGTACTACCTGGACTACAGCGCTATGGAAGACGTGCGCGTCCCTTTCGTGCCACCCACAGCCCACCTCACCATCAACGGACCAGACACGCGCGCAGGGGGATTGCCGCTTTGGGTTTTTGCCGCGCTTGGGCGCGCTTATCGCCACTGCGCCGAAGTGCGCACCCAAAACGCAAGCACCCCTTCATCACGTACCTAAGTTTTGTTTTGCCCTCTCAGAGAGAAGTTTCTCTGCCCAGCGTCCAGCAGCGCCAGCAGCGCCTACGTATTCTCAGCGGCACAACACACACACCAGGAGGGTTGCTCTATGCAACGGTTACGCATTCGCTTTTCGGCTGTTCTGGTCGCTGTGTTCCTCACAACCATTTTAGTCGCAGTGCTTGTTGCAATTGCAAGCATGCATTTACAACAAGAAACCCCCGAGGAAGCTGCCCGCGTTTGGTTTAATGCGCTCATGCGCAGCGATGGAAAACTCCTGCTCGATCACACCTGTTCCGAAAGAGCTGAAGAAGCGCGAAAAGCAGGAGCGACTGCTGCAATTGCAAGGTGGATTGGCACTCAACTACTCGACTCACTGAACCAACAGTTTGGCATTGGCGTTGGAGCCGAAATAGGTCTGACAGAAGTGAGGCCTCTCATCCTCGATGATGAGTACGCAACTTTGTCGGTCAGCTTGGGAATCACTGCGACGCTGCTTGGGATCCCCCTTTTCTCCACACCGGTTGAGCAGATTTGGATCATGAAGCAGGAAAACGGTCGGTGGAAATGGTGCGGCGCGGAGCAGGTGCAGTAAGCACCACTCACGCCACAGTGCGCCCAAGCGCTGCCGCGATGCGCTGCGCTGCCGCCACTAGCTGCGCAAGCTGCGCAAGCGGCAGCGCTTGTTCGCCGTCTGAGAGCGCCTGCGTGGGGTCAGGATGCACCTCAACCAGCAAGCCATCCGCCCCCGCAGCAAGCGCAGCACGTGCTGCGGGGATCACCAAGTCCGCGCGTCCTGTAGCGTGGCTTGGGTCGCCGATCACGGGGAAGGGCGCAGTAGCTTTCACCAGCGCAATCGCGTTGGTGTCCAGCGTGTTGCGCGTGGCGGTTTCAAAGGTGCGAATGCCGCGCTCGCACAGGATGATGCGCTCGTTGCCGCGCGAACGAATATGCTCGGCTGCAAGCAACCACTCTTTCACCGTCGCCATGAAGCCGCGCTTGAGCAACACCGGCTTATCCAACTCGCCTACTGCCCACAGCAAGGGAAAGTGTTGCATGTTGCGGCTACCGATTTGGATCACGTCGGCATACTCCGCCACTAGCGGCACGTGCTCCACGCCAAGCGCTTCGGTGACCACGAGCAAGCCGTATTCATCGGCAACGCGGCGGAGCAGCTTTAGCCCTTCTACCCCTAGCCCTTGGAACGAATACGGTGAGGTGCGCGGCTTGAACGCGCCGCCGCGCATCACGCGCAAGCCATGCGCCACCATCGCCTCGGCGATAGCGCGCAACTGCGCCTCGCTCTCCACGGCGCAGGGACCAACCATCAACACCACAGCGTCGCCGCCCACCACAACACCTTTGCCCAGCGCCACAGGCTGTGTCTGCGTGGTAGGGGCGAGAAGAAGCTCATCCGTCGCCACCAAAGATCACGCTCCTTGTTCAACGACGCGTTGCGCTGCCCAAGCTTGCGCCGCTTTGCGATCCACTTTGCCCGACGCTGTGAGCGGCAACGCGTCCACAAACCAAATAGCGCGCGGGCACTTGTAGCCCGCGAGATGTTCACGACAAAACGCTTGCAGCACACCCACTTCCACTTGCGCGTGAGGGGCGCGCTGCACCAACGCCACCACGCGCTGCCCCCACTCCGCATCCTCGACGCCCACTACACACGCCGCCTCGACCGCAGGGTGACGCAACAACACCGCTTCCACCTCAGCGGGATACACGTTCTCGCCGCCGCTGAGGATCAAATCGGTGCGCCGCTGCACCACCCACAGCCGCCCAGCTTCGTCGAAGTAGCCGAGGTCGCCCGTGCGCAACCACCCTTGCGGCGTCAATGCGCGCGCGGTTGCCTCTGCGTCGCCCCAATAGCCGCGCATCACCACAGGACCGCGCACCCACAGCTCGCCAATCGCGCCCGTCGGCACTGCTTCGCCGTGCTCATCGGCAACGCGCACGCGCACGCTGCGCAGCGGATGCCCCACGCTGCCTGGTGCTGCGCGCACTTGTTCGGGCGTCGCCGTCGCCACCTGCGATGCCGCCTCGGTCAAGCCGTATGTGAGCGCGACAGGCACGCGCGCCGCAAGCGCGCGCTCTAGCAACGGCGCAGGCGTCGCCGCGCCGCCGAGCAACACCAAGCGCACGTGCTCAGGCAGCGGACGATCACCGTTGGCGTCGAGCAGCCGCTTGAGCATTGTCGGCACAAGCGAGATCAGCGTGGCGCGGTCGCGCGCCAACGACGCCAACACCGCCTCAGCATCAAAGCGCGCGTGCAACACGATGGGAATACCGTAGAGCGCCGCGCGCAACACCACCGCCAGCCCGCCGACGTGATACAGCGGCAAGCACAACAGCCAGCGATCGTCGCGTTGCACGCCCAAGCGCCACCCCGAAGCGATAGCGCTCCACACATGGTTGCCCCACGTGAGCATGGCGGCTTTGGGCGTCCCCGTCGTGCCCGAGGTGAAGACCAACGTGTGCAGGTAAGCAGACGTCGGCAGATCAGACAGGTCGGCGGGTCGAGGCGCGTCTGCGGTGCTGAGATCAAGCAGTGGCGCTTCGGGAGCAAGCGCTGCCGCCTGGAGCGCGGTGGTCGCATCGTGCACCAGGCAGCGCAACGCCACACGCCGCACTTGCTGCTTTAGCTCTGCGACGGTCAGGCGCACGTTCAACGGCACAAGCACCGCGCCGAGCTGATGCACTGCGTGAATGAGGAACACCGCCTGCGGCGTGTTCGGGAGCAGCATCCCCACGCGATCGCCTGCGCGCACGCCAAACGCCGCTAGCTGCTGCGCCAAGCGGCGTGCTTCTGCGCGCAGCGCAGCAAACGTCCACGCTTTCCCTTCAGCGATCAGCGCCAGCTCCTGTGCATTCATGCCCAGCGCGGGAAACGGTCGAAGCGCGGCGGGCGCTTCTCCAAGAAAGCGTTTCGTCCCTCCTCGCCTTCCTCGGTCATGTAGGCAAGCCGCGTCGCTTCGCCAGCGAAGATTTGCTGGCCCACTAAGCCGTCGTCGAGCAAGTTCAGCGCGTACTTCAACATGCGGATTGACGTTGGGCTTTTGCTGTTGATGATCTGCGCCCAAGCAAACGCGGCTTCCTCAAGCTCGGCATGTGGCACCACTTTGTTCACCATGCCCATTTGGAACGCCTCTTCAGCGGTGTACACCTGCTCGAGAAAGAAAATTTCGCGCGCGCGCTTCTGCCCCACGTGCTTGGCGAGATACGCCGAGCCATAGCCGCCATCGAAACTTGCCACGCTCGCGTCGGCTTGGTGAAAGCGCGCGTGTTCCTTGCTGG
Source organism: Chloroflexota bacterium (assembly GCA_030550095.1). Taxonomy (GTDB): domain Bacteria; phylum Chloroflexota; class Anaerolineae; order J036; family Brachytrichaceae; genus DRWP01. The sequence goes on from JAUQQA010000017.1 coordinate 15,861, forward strand.
CGATGGTGAGATCGCACACCACGTGCAGGCTATGCCCGCCGCCCACTGCCCAGCCGGGCACGGCGCAGATCACCACCTTGGGCATGAAGCGGATGATGCGCTGTAGCTCGAGCACGTGCAGACGCGGCAACACGTAGCCCCCCGCGTAGCCGCCCGAGACGCGCACGCGCTGATCGCCGCCCGCAGAGAACGCCCAGCCGCCATCCTTCGGCGAAGGCCCCTCTCCCGTGAAGATCACCGTGCCGATGCTGGTGTCGTGCCAGGCGTCGGTGAACGCTTCGATCAACTCGTCCACCGTCTCAGGGCGAAACGCATTGCGCACTTCGGGGCGGTTGAACGCAATGCGCGCCACACCCTGCGCCTTGTAATACGTGATGTCTTGATACTCCTTCACACGCTGCCAATCGGCAGCCTTGCGGATGTAGTTCCAAGTCTGAGGTTCGTTGTTCATGCGAATCACCTCATAGCGACCAACGCCGTGCCTAATGCTGCGCGCACGTGCTGCGCCAAAGCAGCCTGTGCGCGAGCGCTGGCGTTGGGATCGGTGTGCACCTCCAGCAAGCTCGGCGCACTCGCGCGCAGCGCCGCGCCGAGCAACGCACCTACGCGCGCCACCTCGTGCGTGGCGGCGTAGCGCAACCCGAAGAGCTGCGCCGCAGCCTCAAACGTCAAGCGGTGTTCTGTGAAGAACAGCGTGCGGAACGGCGGCTCGTAAGCAGCGATCGGCAAACGATGGAAGATCGCGCCGCCGCCGTTGTTGATGAGCACGATGTGCAAGTTCGGCGTGGGCACGCGCTGCACTGCAAGCAGGCTGTTCAGGTCGTGATAGAACGACACATCGCCAATGAGCAGCACCGTGGGGCGCTGGGGGTCAGTAGCTGCGATGCCGGCTGCGGTGGCGATCACGCCGTCTATGCCGCTGGCGCCGCGGTTGGCGAAGACATGCAGCCGCTTTGTGCGCGGCAAGCCCACTTGGTCAAGGTGCCGCACAGGCAAGCTGTTTCCCACCACCAGCGCTGCGCCTTCAGGCAGCGCGTCGAGCAGCTCACTCACGATCCACTCTTCCGCTTCGGGGACTTCGGCGCGGGCTGCCTCAAGCGCAGCGCGCACCTCTGCATCCAGCGCTGCCCAAGCACGCGCCCAAGTTGTGTCGTGCGGCGCGTCAGGCAAGCGCTCGATCACCGCAGCGCATAGCGCCGCTGGATCTGCCCAGAGCCACGTTGCCGCGTTGTGCGGCGCATCTTCCCAGACACCATCCGCGCTCACCATCACGCGCTCGGCAGTGCTTTGCTCCAGAAAGCGTTCAAGCGCCGCAGATACAGGCATGCCGCCGAAGTGCAGGATGAATGTTGGTTGCAGCGCCGCAGGCAAGTGCGGCAGCGCCAACTCGTAGCCGCCGCAAACCACTGCCTCGCCCGCAGGCACGTCAAAACGCGCGCCAGAGAGCGCATCTGCGAGGATGGGGTAGCCGCAGCGCGCCGCGAGCTGCGCCACGCGCGCCCGTGCTTCGTCCGTCAGCCCGTGCTTGCCCAAGACGATCACACCGCGCGGATGTGCGAGCAGCTGCGCAACCAACGCGCGCACCTGCGTCGAGGTTGGGCACATCACGCCCCGTTCGGCGCGCGTGATCGGATGGGCATCTGCGCGACCGCTGTAGCCGAGCGTCTCGGGCAGCGTCCTCGGCACATCGCCCGCCACAGGCGTCGGCTCAAGCGGCTTGCGAAAGGGAAAGTTCAGGTGCACTGGCCCTGCGGGCAAGCTCATTGCCGTGAATACGGCGCGCGCCGCAAGTTGTCGCAAGGCACGCAGCGCAAGCTCGGACGGATTCGCCTCTGGCAAGGGCACTTCGAAGAACCAGCGCACGTAGTCGCCAAAAATCTTGAGCTGGTCAATGGTTTGATTTGCACCGCAATCGCGCTCCTCGGGCGGGCGATCGGCAGTGAGCAAGATGAGTGGCACGCGGCTCTGCGCGGCTTCCACCACGGCGGGGAAAAAATTGGCGACCGCCGTGCCCGACGAACACAGCACCACAACGGGCTGCATCGTGGCGCGCGCCAGCCCCAGCGCAAAGAACGCCGCGCCGCGCTCATCGAGCAGCGAGATCACGCGCAGCGCTTGTTGCGCAGCGAGCGCCAACGCGAGCGGCGTGGAGCGCGAGCCAGGCGCGATCACTGCCGCACGCACACCAGCGCGCACCAGCTCCTCGGCAAAAACGTGTGCCCACAGCGCGTTGCGATTAGCGAAGCTCATGGCTGCGTGATTGCTTCTAGCAGCGGGCGCAGCTTCAGCGCCGTCTCTTCCCACTCGCGCTGCGGCTCCGAATCGGCGACGATGCCGGCGCCGGCAAACAACGTCACGCCCTCGGGCGTAGCGAGCGCAGAACGAATGGCAACGGCAAAGTGCCCCTCGCCCGCGGCGTTGGCGACGCCAAACGGCGCAGCGTACCAGCCGCGCGCAAACGGTTCAAGCTGCTGCATCAGCGCAAGCGCTGCGCGGCGCGGCAAGCCCCCCACAGCAGGTGTTGGATGAAGCTGCGCCAACACGTCCCACACGTCCACCGTCGGGCGCAGGTGTGCTGTGATCGGCGTGTGGAGATGCTGGATGTTGGGCAAGCGCAACACGTGTGGCGTTGGTTCAACATGCACCGACACGCTCAACGGTTGCACCGCCTGCACGATAGCCTCGGCCACCAACGCGTGCTCGTGGCGATCTTTGACGCTGCGCAGCAGGCTTTCGGCTTGTGCAGCGTCGTCCTCAGGCGTTGCGCCGCGGCGCGCCGAACCAGCTAGCGCCATGGTCCGTAGTGCGCCGTTCTCAACCTCCGCCAGCGTCTCTGGTGAGGCGCCGAAGAAGGCGTGCCCTGCGCGTGGCTCGAACAAGAAGCAGTAACTGCCAACGTAACGCTGCCGCAAGTGCGCCAGCGCCGCCACTGGATCGGGGCGACAGCCCGGATAACGCACGGTGCGCGCGAGCACCACCTTGCGCAACGTTCCCGCCCGCACTGCTTCAACAGCGCGCGCGACATGCGCTAGCCAAATTTCGCGCTCGGGATGCGCATCGCTCGCGTGCGCGCGGCACGGTGCGCTGCCCAGCTCAAAGTTCGCGCGCCGCAGTCGGCGATGCACACGTCGCCAAAGACGCGCTGCCTCTGCTGCCTCCGCAGCGATCACCGTGAGCCAAGCGCCCTCGCGTCTTCGGTGCAGCAGCACGCGCGGCACCACGAAATGCGCACTTCCAAACGCAGCCCATCGCTCATCCTCGCGCTCATCGAACGCAAACCCACCCACCGCAACGGGTTGGGGCGCGTGCCTATCGCCCACGCTGCGCACATCGCTGAGCATTCGGCGCACGCCCTCACGCACAGCCGCGAAGTTTGTTTTCTGACTCATGCGCACGCGCCGCGCCACTCCCACGCCCGCCACGACCTCGCCGCTTGGCGTCTGCCAGAAAAACCGTGGGTGCCCCTCGGCAATTGCAAGGAGAGCCAAGGGATCAACCTCCTCGGCGAATGCGTGCGCCCACGCTAAACATGCCGCGTGGGGTGCTTGCGCGGGGAATTCCGTGCGCTCCACATCTTGAATCATGTTCATGCCTCGCTTCTCTTCTCCATCTGCACGCCCACGCTGCGCAGCAGCAACGCGCGCAACGCAGGCAAGCTCCGTTCTGGCTCTGGCGCGCCGCTGTAAATCCAGCGAATCACCACCTCGTTCAGCGCGCCGATCCACACCAGCGCCGCCACCTCGGTGTCTATTGGCGGGATGCTGCCTTCGGCAACAGCGCGGTCAAGCTCGCGTTTGATGATGTGCACGAAGCGCTGGTGCACCTCCAGCCGCTTGCGCTCGAACACATGCCCCAAGCCCGCCGCCTGCACCAGCACCACCTTCGCCAACTGGCGGTAACGCCCAAACAGCTCCATGCACACGCGCAACGCTGCATCCACACGCCGCACGCCGCTGCTCTCCTCAGCGAGCGCTTGTTCAAGGCGCGACTCAAGCAACGCAGCAAACTCATCCACCAAAGCGAGGAAGATGTGCTCTTTGCTGGGGAAGTGGAAGTAAATCGCGCCCTTCGAGGCATCTGCGGCTGCAACGATGTCGTCCATGCGCGCCTCGTGGTAGCCCTTTGCGGCGAACACGCGCAGCGCAGCATCCAGGATGCGTTGGCGCGTCTCGCGTGCGCGCGGCTGAGGCGTCTCGTCCACCATAGCAACTCACCACAACCGACCGACCAGTCGGTCGGTTGTGAAGTGTAGCACAAAGGGCGCGCAACGCAACACGTTCAGCGCCTGCTCAGCCTAGGTTACGAGACACGGTGCTTCAAGAAGCACGCTTCGGCGTGCAGGGCGTGGAGAAGGGAGTGCCAGAATGATAGAGGTTCGCCCACATGTAAGTGGGCCAATAGGTCACATCAAAAACAAAACCGATGACCCCTCCAAACATTTCTGGTTCGACGAATTCGCCGCGAGCCTGCCTTACTGCGCGGCAAGCCTCTAACTCGCGTTTCCAAACAAAATGAAAAACAACGCCTGCCGAAAGATAAAACGCAACAAGCGCAATAAAACCAACAGCAATCAGGCGCGAAATCTGTGTTTTCATCTGCGCATCTAAACAGTGGTCAAGCGGAACACGCCGCGCTGCAATGCAAAATGACCTGCGCGCGCTACAATCTTAGCACATAGCATTGAGGAGCACGCCATGGCATACGTACTCTCCCAAGTCCCTCGAGAGGGCGAGAAGATCCGCATCGAGAACGGCAAGCTCATCGTCCCCGATAACCCGATCATCCCGTTCATCCGCGGCGACGGCACCGGTCCCGACATTTGGGCAGCGAGTGTGCGCGTTTTCGATGCCGCCGTTGCCGCTGCTTATGGCGGAAGGCGCAAGATCCACTGGATGGAGGTCTTCGCGGGCGAAGCCGCGTTCCGCCGTTTCGGCGATTGGCTACCGCAGGAGACGATTGACGCCTTCCAGGAGTTCCTCGTCGGCATCAAGGGACCGCTCACCACGCCAGTGGGCAAGGGCATTCGTTCGCTCAACGTGGCACTGCGCCAGAAGCTCGATCTCTACGTGTGCTTGCGCCCTGTGAAGTACTTCACCGGCGTCCCCTCGCCCGTGCGCCATCCCGAGAAGGTGGATATGGTGATCTTCCGCGAGAACACCGAGGACATTTACGCAGGAATTGACTTCGAGGCAGGCAGCCCCAAGGCGCTGAAGCTGTTGAATTTTCTGAAGACCGAGATGCCCGAGGAGTTCAAGAAAATCCGCTTCGGCGCCGAGGCGCCCGAATGGGTCGGCGTCGGGGTGAAGCCGATCAGCCGCCTGGGCACCGAGCGCTTGGTGCGCGCTGCGATTGAGTACGCCCTGCGCTTCAACCGCCGCAGCGTCACCTTCGTGCACAAGGGCAACATCATGAAGTACACCGAAGGCGCCTTCCGCGATTGGGGCTACGCGCTCGCCAAGCGCGAGTACCGCGACCGCATCGTCACGCAGCGCGAGAGCTGGATCTTGGACAACTACGACCGCAACCCGGGCATCAGCATCGAGGAGAACGCGCGCGCCATCGAGCCAGGCTACGACATGATGACCGATCAGCAGCAAGCCGAGGTGCGCGCTGAGGTCGAGGAAGCGCTAAAGCTGGTACCCACACACGGCAACGGGCAGTGGAAGAAGAAGCTGCTGATCAAGGACAGCATCGCCGACATCACGCTGCAACAGGTGCTCACGCGCCCCGAGGACTTCGACGTGATCGCAACGCCCAACCTGAACGGCGATTACCTGAGCGACGCGCTCGCGGCACAGGTCGGCGGCATCGGCATCGCACCTGGCGGCAACATCAACTACGAGACAGGGCATGCCGTCTTCGAGGCGACGCACGGCACCGCGCCGAAATACGCCAACCTCGACAAGGTGAACCCAAGTTCCGTGATCCTCAGCGGCGAGATGATGTTGCGCTACATGGGCTGGATCGAAGCCGCCGACGCCATCCTCAACGCAATGGAGAGGACGATCAGCCAAAAGATCGTCACCTACGACTTTGCGCGCTTGATGGATGGCGCGAAGGAGGTGCGTTGCAGCGAATTCGCCGACGCGCTCATCCGCAACCTGTGAATGGCACAAACGAAGGCGCGGCGACGTAACCCGAAACGCGTCGCCGCGTCTAACTTTTAAGGTGCAAGGCGGCAAAAAGCCTTTACAAAAAGAATCAAGTCCGCGACAATAGCGGCTCTTGCCAGATGAAGCCCCACACGGCTTCGCCACCTCTGGCAGTTGGGTTTGAACAGAACTTCGTTCTGTTGGAGGTGAGAGATGAACAACCTGAAGCTCGGCGTCCATTACATCTGTGACTTTTCTGGGTGCGACCGCGCGTTGTTGATGAACAGCGATCGGTCGCATTCTCTTTTCGCCGAAGCCGTGCGTAATGCTGGCTTGACGGTCGTTGACGAGGGGCTGTACAAGTTCAGCCCTCATGGGTTCACCAGTTTCCTGCTCCTGGCTGAATCGCACGCAAGCTTACACGCTTGGCCGGAGTACGGATACTGCGCGATTGATTTGTTCAGTTGCAACTTGGGGCTTGACCTCAAGCCGCTCATTCAAGAGCTGCAACGCTTGTTCAAAGCGCAGAACGTGAGCATTCGCAAGCTCGACCGCAACGCGCAGGTGCCGGAGTGGATCGGCGAGCCGGCGCTCGCAGCAATGCCCGCATGAATGTCTGGTTCACCGAGCAACTCCATCCTTTCCTGCGCGTGAACTTGCGCGTCGAGCGCATCGTACACGAAGAGCGGAGTCCGTACCAGCACATCCTCGTGCTGGACACAGCGTTCTTCGGGCGCACGCTCGTGCTGGATGGCATCATCCAGCTCACCGAGCTGGACAACGCCGGCTATCACGAGATGATGGTGCACGTTCCCGCGCTGACGGTGGGCGCCCCGAAGCGGGCGCTCATCGTCGGCGGCGGCGACGGCGCGGCGTTGGTGCAGATGCTGCGCTACCCCTCCCTCGAGGAAGTCGTGGTCTGCGAGCTAGACGCGCGCGTGGTCGAGGTGTGCCGCGCCTACTTCCCCGCTTTTGCCCGTGCTTGGGACGACCCGCGCGTGCGGCTCATCACGCGCGATGCTTTTGCTTATCTCGAAGAGCAGCCTGGCCCCTTCGACGTGATCTGCGCCGACACCACCGATCCCATCGGCATGGCGGAGCGCCTGTTCTCCGCTGAGTTTCTGCGGCTCATTGTGTGCGCGCTTAGCCCTAACGGCGCAGCGGTCACCCAGTGTGAGCAGCCCTACTTCGACGCTGCGCTCATCACACAGCTTTATCGCGCTGCGCAGGCGCTTGTGCGCCATCCGGCATACTACTATGTTGCCGTGCCCACCTATCCTGGCGGCGGCATCGGCTTCCTCTATCTCTCCAACCAACCTTGGGAGAAAGGGCTAGAACACCCCTACCCTCCCGGCGAAAATGCCTATCTCAACCCGCAAACGCACCGCGCGGCGTTCGCGCTGCCTGAGTTCTTCAGGAAAGCCCTTCAGAGCTAGTTACCCACACGCCGCGCCGTCGCCAACACGAACTCAGCGGCACCCCGGCAATAGTTCCCCCAACGTCGCACATCGTCTGGCGGCGTGAGCAACACACCTTCGCTGTTGAGGTAACCGAGATTCGTGGGGCGGAGGTATCGGTACACGCTGAACTGCCAGCGCCATTGCTCGTCATAGAACGTCGTGCGCACCAGCCGCCGTGTGCCGCGCGAGATGCGCACGGTGCGCTGCTTCCAATCTGGTGGAATGCCTCTGCCGACGTTGAGCGAAAGTGTGCATCCGGGCGCTTGGGTGTTTTCGAGCCGATTCTCGGCGGAGTTGATGCGCCAACTCCTAGGATTAAATTGCAGCAGCACGTTCGGGACGATCTCCCACTCCGCGCGCTGTGCAACGGCGGGCTGCGCGCTGCCGGCAACGCTCACCACCAAGCTCAAAAGCACTGCGCTCAAGGCTCGTCTGAACATGCTTGTAACCTCCCAATCGGGAGGTCAGCCCGGCTTGCGGGCTGACCTCCCACCAGAGCGGGTGCAGATCCTCGGGTGTGGTCGTGTGCAGCTAGATGATCTCCAGCTCCTTCAGCTTCGACTCAGGCACGACGCCGTTGACCCAGCCGCGCTCTTGGTAGTACTCCTCGAGCATGAGGTCGAGTTCGCACACGTGCCCTTGCGAGCCGGGCATGGTGGAAGGCTCCTTCAAGAAGCGCTCGGGCAAGTAGTCGCTGCCTTCGCGGAAGCCAGCGAGGTTGTTGTAGTAGCGCTCGAGGTTATAGATGCGCTCGCCGCAGCGCAGCAGCTCCTCGACTGTGTAGTTCAAACCCGTGATGGCGTTGAACTGCGCGGTGTACTCCTCCATGCTCTCCGCAAACGCCGAGAACTTGCACAGGTCGAGCGAGTCGGAGACCGCGTGCACGTCTTGGAAGATCTTGGTTAGTTTGCCCTTGCCCTTCCACTCAAGTGGGTCGGCGCGCAGGGAGCGATAGGGCATGATGTTCAACTCAGCGGCTGGCGTGTAGGCGCGCAGGTGGCAGGCGCCGCGGTTGCTCGTCGCATACGCAATGCCCATGCCCTTCAAGCCGCGCGGGTCGTATGCTGGGATCGCCATGCCTTTGACCGTCATCGCCAGCTCAGGGTGACCGAAGTGCTTCGCCGTGCGCTCGGTGCCCTCGGCGAGCACATTGCCAACACCCTCGCGGAAAACGAGCTTGCGGATCATCTCGATCATCCCCATCGCATCGCCCCACGCCAGCGGCTCCTTGCCGTTGTAGCCGCGGTCGCAGATCTCCATGTACACCGCGAGCACGTTGCCTGTCTCGATGGTGTCGATGCCGTAGTCGTTGCACATTTGGATCATCTTGGCGATGGCGTAGGGGTCATCGTTCAAGCAGTTCGCGCCGAGCGCCCAAGCCGTCTCGTACTCGAAGCTCTCCGTGCGCACGCCTGCGAAGGGCCCTGTCTTCACCTCAACTTCTTTCTTGCACGCGACAGGACAGGCATGGCAGGTGGGATCGTCCACCAAGATGTTCTCCTTGACCCACTCGCCGCTGATGCGCTCCGCCTGCGGACCGAACGCGGTGAGTTGGCTGTTCTTGGTCGGCAGTGCTCCCATCACGTTGGTGATGTTCATGAGCACGTTGGTGCCATACACCGAAAGGCCGCCTTTGCGCGGGCTGGTGATGTTCTCCTCCGCCATGATGGTCTCCAGCGCGCGCTTGTGGGCTTCTTTCCACGCCTCGCGGTTGGCTGGCTTGGGCATTTTCTTCTCTGCTTTGATCACCACCGCTTTGAGATTCTTGCTGCCGCCAATACACCCTGTGCCACCGCGACCGCTCGCGCGATCATTCTCGTTCACCCAACACGCGAAGCGCACCAAGTTCTCGCCAGCCTGCCCGATGGCGATCACCGACAGATCCTTCTCGCCGTACTTCTCCTTGAAGTACTTCACGGTGTCATGCACGCCTTTGCCCCAGATCTCCGAGGCGTCGTGCAACTCCACGATGCCGTCGTGGACATAGGCATACACGGGCTTGGGCGCCTTGCCCTTGAAGATCAAGCCGTCGAAGCCTGCCCAGCGTAGGCGCGCCGCACTCCAGCCGCCATGGTGGCTATCGGTCACCGTGCCTGTGAGCGGCGACTTGGTGACGATCGCCATGCGCCCGCTCATGTTCGCCTCGGTGCCCGTGAGCGGCCCGTTCATGAAGCAGAGGATGTTGTCGGGCGAGAGCGGGTCCACCTGTGGGCCGTTCTCAAACACATACTTGACGCCAAGCCCACGCCCACCAATGTATTTGCGGGCCCAATCGTCTGGGATGGATTCGTAGGTCACAGTGCCGGTCGTGAGGTCAATGCGCGCGATGCGGTCAGCATATCCTCCTAACGTCGTCATGACTTGCCTAACCTCCTTACTCCTGGTTCTGCTTGGTAAGGCTAGTTTGCACTAGAGTGAGAAATTGCGCAAGTTGCGCGCCACGCGCGCTCATCCTGATCTCACCCTTCCCTGTAAGATGAAGAGCATGGAGCGCAGGACAGTCCACATCCCCGCCATCGGCTGCGAAGGTTGCATCCGCACAATCAAGCTCGCCTTGAGCGAGATCGAAGGCGTGCGCGAGGTGCAAGCCGACGTGAACACGAAAAACGTCACCATTGTCTGGGATGAGCGCACCTCATGGGATGCGATTCACGCTTGCCTTGTCGAGATCAACTACCCGCCGCAAGCTGTTGTGCAGGCGTAGCTTGCCATGACCAGCTTTCAGCCTTCCGCTGAAGCTTTGCCCGAGACGGTCCAGGTTGAGCTGCCCGTGGTGGGCATGACGTGCGCGAACTGCGCGTTGACCGTTGAGCGGGTCGTGCGGCGCGTGCCGGGCGTGGCCGAGGTGAGCGTTAACCTCGCAACGGAACACGCGCAAGTGCGCTACCACCCCGGGCAGGCGGCACTAGCCGAGATCGTGGCAGCGATCCGAAAAGCGGGCTACGACGTCGCCGAAAGCACCGAAGAAATTGCAATCGAGGACGCGGAGCAAAGCGCGCGCAAGGCTGAGATCGCCGACCGCCGACGGCGCGCGTTGTTCGGTTTGCTCTTCGCTGTGCCGACGTTCGTGATCAGCATGAGCCGCGATTTTGGCTTGTTTGCAGCGATGTTCGGCGAGGCGTTCGCGCCTGCTCACGCCCACATAACGCCCGCGAATGCGGCGCTCAACCTCGTGCTCTTCGCGCTCGCCGCGCCTGTGCAAGCATTCACGGGCTTGCCTTTCTACGTTCACGCCTTCAAGGCGCTGCGCAACCGCACCGCCAACATGGACGTGCTCGTGGCGCTCGGAGCCACCGCTGCCTTTGGCTGGTCGTTGGCGGTGCTGCTCGGCCTCGCCCACGGGCACGTGTACTTCGAGACCAGCGCGCTGATCCTCGCGCTGATCAGCGTGGGGAAGTACCTCGAGGCGCGCGCGAAAGGGCGCGCTAGCGAGGCGATCCGCAAGCTGATGCAGCTCGCGCCGAAGACAGCGCGCGTGATCCGCAATGGCGTTGAGCAAGAAATTCCCACAAGCCAAATTCGCATTGGCGATGTGATCGTGGTGCGTCCCGGGGAGCGCATCGCCACCGATGGCGTTGTGGTTGGCGGGCACTCCAGCGTGGATGAGAGCGCCATCACTGGCGAGAGCATGCCGCGCGATAAGGGCGTGGGCGATCGGGTGATCGGCGGCACGCTCAACGTGGACGGCGTGTTGCGCTACGAAGCCACGCGCGTCGGTCGAGATACATTCTTGGCGCAGATCGTGCGCTTAGTGGCGCAAGCACAGGGCAGCAAGGCGCCGATTCAAGCGTTGGCTGATCGCGTCTCGGCGGTGTTCGTGCCTACGGTTATCGCCATTGCGCTGCTCACATTCGCTGGGTGGTGGCTGCTGAGCGGCAACGGGGAACGCGCGCTGATCAACGCCGTGGCGGTGCTTGTTGTGGCGTGCCCGTGCGCCCTGGGGCTGGCCACGCCCACCGCGATCATGGTGGGCATGGGCAAAGGTGCCGAAATTGGCGTGCTGTTCAAAAGCAGCGCCGCGCTCGAACAACTTGCGCACCTCAAGGTAGCCGTGTTCGACAAAACCGGCACGCTCACGCAAGGTCGCCCCAGCGTCCAGGCTGTGATCGCGTTCGGCGAGGCCACGCCAGAGCGCGTGCTGAACCTCGCTGCGCAGGCGGAACATGCCAGCGAACATCCGATCGCTCAGGCGATCCGCGCCGCGGCTGAAGCGCGTGGCTTGGCGACTCAGCCTCCTGAGTGGTTCCAAGCGGTGCCTGGTCGGGGCATCCTTGCCGTCGTGCGAGAAGGCGAGCGCGCCCTGCGGGTTGCGGTGGGCAACGCCACGCTGATGCACCTTCAGGGCATCGCGCTCGACCAAGCGGCGCAGCACCGCATTCAGCAACTGCGCGCCGAGGGGCACACCGTCGCCATCGTCGCCGCAGAAGGGCAAGCGCTCGGCGCGATCGGCTTAATGGACACACCAAAGCCCGAAGCGCACGACGGGCTTGCACAACTGCGCGCGATGGGCGTGCGCACGATCATGCTGACGGGCGACCATCGCCAAGCAGCGCAGGCGATCGCTTATCGCCTTGGCATTGACGAGGTGATCGCCGAAGTGCTCCCCACTGACAAAGCCGATCACGTCTCGCGGCTGCGCGCAGCGCTGCACGGGCCCAGAACGCTGGCGATGATCGGCGACGGCATCAACGACGCACCCGCGTTGGCAGCCGCCGATGTGGGCATCGCCATGGCGCGCGGCGCCGACGTGGCGCTCGAGGCAGCCGACGTGACGCTCGTACACAACGACGTGCGCGATGTTGCGCGCGCAGTGCGCCTCGCCCAACAAACACTGCGCGGCGTGCGCCAGAACTTGTTCTGGGCGTTCTTCTACAACGTGCTGCTCATCCCCACAGCCGCGCTCGGCGTCTTTCAAAGCTACGGTCCGATCCTCGCCGCTGGAGCAATGGCATTTAGCTCGCTGTTTGTTGTGGGCAACAGCCTGCGCCTGCGCCGCCTGCCGATCCGCTAAAGCACAAGCCGCAGCCCAGGGACGGGGATGAACACTTGCCCCTCGAACTCGCGCTGCGCTTCTTCGATCAAGATTTGGCGCTGCTCCAGCGTGGCGGCTTCGATGTGCGTGAGCGCCAAACGCCGCGCGTGCGCCGCGCGCGCGTTGCGCCCTGCAACTTGCGCTGTGCTGTGCCCGTAGGCGCCCTCAGCATATTGCGGCTCCAAAGTTGCTGAGAGCGTCGCCTCGTGCACCAACAAGTCTGCCTCTTGCGCGAGCACCCCAATGTTGGGGTTGGGCAATGTGTCGCCCGTGAAGGCGATCGCGTGCTCACCGAACGGTCCGCGCGTCTCGATGCGCACGCCGAGCACCGGCGCAAAATCCGAGTGCTGCATCGGGAAAGTGCGCAGGCGAATGTGGGGGTGGATTTGCACCTCAGCGGGCGCATCTTGTGGCAGCACGATCCGCGGCGCAGATGCAGTCACGCCTTCGACGTTGCCGAACGCCGTGTCCATGAGCGTGTCGAGCGCGGCGAAGGTCTGCGCCGATGCGATCAATGTCGGCAACGCGAGGTTGGGATTCTCTTGCAGCTCATACCACAGCATCAGCATTGGGTAGCCCAGGGTGTGATCGCCGTGGCGGTGCGTGAAGAACACGTGCGTTAGCTCTGCTGGCGAAACGTTCACGCTATCGAGCTGCTGCAAGATGCACGGACCGCAGTCAATCAGAATGCGCTCGTTGCCGATGCGCACAAGGTAAGCCGCGTTGGCGGTGTCGCGGTGTGGCAATGCTGCGCTCACACCGAGGAAGATGACTTCGACGGACATCAGGTTGAGTGTACAAGCTTGCGCGCTGCGCGATCTAGCCGCATACTTGAAGCCATGAGCACCCTCGATCCAAAGCGAACCGTTGAGGAACTTAAGGAACTCCGCGCCCTCACAAGCGACCCCAACACCGGCGGTGCCATGCGCGTGGCATGGACGGACACATGGCTCAAAGCGCGCGAATGGCTGCGCGAGAAGACAAAAGGGTTGCCACTCGAAATTCACAACGACGAAGCCGGCAACACATGGTACACCCTGCCTGGCAAGAGCAAGAAAGCGCTCATCATTGGCGGGCACATGGATAGCGTGCCCAACGGCGGCTGGCTCGACGGCTGCTTGAACGTGCTGGCAGGGCTAGAAGTGCTGCGACGCATCAACGATCAGTACCACGGCGAGCCGCCCGTCACTGTGCGTTTGGTGGACTGGGCGGACGAGGAAGGCGCGCGCTTCGGGCGCAGCTTGCTCGGCAGCAGCGCGTGCAGCGGCAACTTCGATCCTGATCTTGAGCGCAACCGCACAGACAAGGATGGCATTCGCCTCGAGGAGGCGCTGCGCCGGTGCGGCGTGGAGATTGACCAAATGACCAAAAGCCGCAAGGAGCTGAAGAACGCCGCGGCTTACCTCGAGCTGCACATCGAGCAAGGACCCGTGCTTGAAAGCATGAAGTTACCGCTCGGCGCAGTGCTCGGCACCTTCGGCGTCGAACGCCACGCGATCAAGTTCATCGGTCAAGCCGCCCACAGCGGCAGCACACCCATGGACAAGCGGCGCGATGCGCTCGCAGCAGCAGCAAAGCTGGCGCTGGAGATCCGCCCCATCGCCAACAAGTACGGCGGCGTGTGCACGGTGGGCAGTTGCGTCACCAAGCCCGGCATCCCCACCGCGGTCGTCGGCGAGTGCGACATCACGCTCGACCAGCGCCATCTCAGCGCGAGCAAGCTTAAGCGCATGCTCAACGACGCGATCAAAGCCAGCAAGCGCTTCGCCAAAGAGGAGAAATGCGAGGTGCAATGGAGCACCATCTGGCGCATCGAGCCGATCCTCTTTCACAAGGAGCTGGTGAAGCTTTGCTACGACGCCTGCGTCGAGGTGGCGGGCAAGGCGCACAAGCTGCCGAGCGGCCCGTTGCATGATGCTGCCGAGGTGGCGCGCGCTGGCGTGCCGACTGTGATGATGTTCGTGCAAAGCCTGCGCGGCATCTCGCATAACCCCATCGAGGACACCAAGATCGAGCATATCGAGATGAGCGTGCGCGCGCTGGATCGGCTCGCAGACAAGACCATCGAATGGATCCTGAAACAGAAGTGACTCCATCGTCGGCTCCGTTCGTCGTGCAGCAGGCAGCCGAATGGCTGCCTGCGCGCGTTGTGCTTGTTTGCGAGCCGCGCCAAGAGACGCTCTTCGCAATCCTGCACGCGGAAGCCGCAAGCTTCCTTTACCCCTTCGCGCTGCACCAAGGTCGGGAAGAACATCGCGCCTTTCGCCAGTGCTTGGCATCGTTTGGCGTGCGCGTCTTGGACCTGCGCGCGGTGCTTTGCGCCGCCGATGCAAACGCCCTCCGCGCATGGGCGCGCGCTGCTGTGCGCATCCACTACGACGAGCCCCTGCCCGAACCACTCCGCGCTGAGACTGAGCGCCAGCTCGATGCTGCATTGGCGCATCTCGACACTGCCTCACTGGTTGACGTGCTCTTCCTGCGCCCAACGTTGCACGTCACCCGCGCCGATGGCGACGCTGCGCGCTGGTCGCGCGTGCAGGTGCGCTTCGATGTTCAACCTGCGCACAGCGCATACTACACGCGCGATCCTCTCATCACCACTGCGCGCGGTTGCGTGATCACGCGCCTCGACCAAGACGACCGCCTTGCCGAGAACGATCTCGCCGAGTACGCACTGCGCACGCTTGGGGTCACACCGATCTACCGTGTGCAATCGCCTGGCACGCTCGAAGGCGGCGACTTCATCCCATGCGGCGACTTCGTGCTGCAGGGTCAGGGCTTGTTCACCAACGCTGACGGCGTGAGGCAATGCCTCGAGGCGCGCGTGTATGGCTACGTTGAGGTCGCAGTGGTCGAGGACCCGCGCGGCAGCCTTGATGAGATGCACTTGGACACCTACTTTGCTATGCTCGATCGCGATCTCGCGCTGTGCCTCGAGACGCGCATGCACGGCGCCGATGAGCCTGCGGTGCACGTGTATCAACCCGAAGGCACACGCGACCAATTCCGCTACGTGCTTACGCGCAGCGTGCTGTTCTCACGCTATCTCGAGGAAAAGGGCATCCGTGTGATCCCTGTCTCGAAAGAGGAACAACTGCGCTTCGGCATCAACGGCTTCACCGTTGCACCGCGGCAATGGATCGGCGTGCGACATGCTGGCGCAGACCTGCACGCGCGTTTGCGCGCTGCTGGCGTCACGGTGCACGAAGTGGACTACGAGGCGCTTGCCGGCGGCTACGGCGGGCTGCACTGCTCCACACAGGCGCTGCTACGCGGCTAAGGGCGCCATGCTCGAAGCGCGTCGCGGAGCGCGGCAAGGTCTTGTCCCTGTTGCTGCGCTGCTTCAAGGATGCCCGCAGCGAGGAGGTGGGCATAGGTGAACGGCACCGGCGCAGGCTCGCCCCTCCATGTGGCGCCCGCAGCCAGCGTGTAGGCGCGCCACGCGAGCGCGTGCTCCTCGCCGATGCGCACGCGCGCATGGCCGAGCCAGCGTTCCAACTGCGCCGTGAGCGCAAGCGCCATCGCCAGCGTGCGCAAAGCGCTCACCTCGCCTTCGTGCGCTTGAGGCGCACAGGCGATCACCATGTCGGCGATCGCGCGCGCCAACGCAGCCACTTCAGGCACGTATGGCGCATGCAGCTCGGCATCACGTCGCCATGTCTCGCACGCGGTGATCATGCTGAGCACGTCCACCACCCCGGCGGCGCGGTACAGCGGCGGCGCGCTGCCGATCAACGCCCAATCCAGCAGCAGAGCAGCCGCGGGAGTTGCCTCCTCATGTTCCCAACCTGAGAGCGTCCACAGCTCGACGTGCGCCGTGAAGAATGCGAGGCAACTCAAGGCGCTCGGCACGCACACCCACGGCAAGCCAAGGACATGCGCAACGTACTTTGCAGCGTCTGCAGCGCGCCCACCGCCCACGGCATACACCACTTCGCCCATGCCCGTGCAGCGATGGGCGAGGCGCTGCAATGCCGCGCGCGTGATCACAAGCGGCGCGTCGAACAAGGCACCGATCTCCCATTGCACCCCTTGGCGCTCCAGCCAGCGCCACGCGGTGTCTTGCTTAATCACGATGAGCGCGGAGGTTTCATGATGCTTGGCGAGGCACACCTCGCGCACTTCTGGGGCCGCCGGCACAAACAACTCTGAGAGGGTGCTCATGATTCTTGCGTGCCGCCTCGACGCAGCGCAGCGACGTGCTGCAAAAAGCGCACCTGCAAGTCCAGCGCGCGCGCCATCACCCACTCGAAGGCTTCAATCATGAGCGGTGCAGGGCAGCCGAAACGATGGGCAGCCTCTGAGACTTGCGTAAGCACCACCAGCTCGCGGTCAGGGTCGCGCAGTTGATCGCGAAGCGCAGCGGGCTGGTCGGCGAGCGCGAGAAGCTCGGGTTCGCGCTCGAGTTTGTAATAAGCCACGAATGCACCGAGGTAGATGCGCTCGTTGAGCCGAGTGATTAGATCAGCATCGGTGTAAGCCACCTCACCGTAGTCGTGCGGGTCCTCGCCAGGCGAGCACAGCCGCGGCAGCAGGTCAAGGTAAAAGCGGATCAGCGTCTCGCGGGCGATTGGCGGTACTTTGGGCAAGCGCGGTAGCTGCACCGTGCGCTGCACTGGTGAATCAGGGAACGAGGCTAACACAAGCGGGTGCTGATCGGGCACTTCGTAGCGTCCTAGCGAAGCGTGATAGCGCTCTAGCCCTTCCAGCGACCAATCGAGGAGTGAACGATCGGGATGCCCCGCGATCGGGATAGCGCCAGGGATGTAGAGGCTAGGGTTAAGCGCAAACCAAGCGCGATCGCGGAAGCGCGCCACGATCTGCTCGCTGAGTCGGTCGAGCTTGGCGCGCAGTGCGACGAGTGACATGGCACGACGGAGGCAAATGCACCGATCAGCGGACCTCGATGCGAGCGCGCGGCTCGACGACTTCACCACTCCCTTTCATCAGCCCGATTCCCTCTGCTTCCGCGCTCTTCCTTGCACCCTCATCAATGCGGATGCCGTACGCATACACGAGATATTCGCCGACATAGCCGCGCTCGACGAGCCGCCGTTGCCAGCCCTCCGAGCGCATCCGCTGCGCCCATGCACGCACTTCGCGTTGGCCCAGCCTTGCCTTCGCCTCGATCACGATCCACACTTGCCGCCCTTGTGGGTCTTCCGCGAGGAAGATCACGTCAATCTCGCCATCGAGCGCAAGCGGCACTGGGTCACGCAAGATGCGGTATCCCTTCCGTTCCAACACAGCAACCACGACCCCTGCAGCTTCGTCTTCCAGGCTGGAGCCGATCACGTCGGTAAGCCTGCCGAACGCTTGACCAAGGTTGTCCACCTTTTTCTCCAGCCGATCAACCCGCGCTTCCAACCGATCCACCTTCTCGTCGGTTCGGCGCTGTGCCTCTTCAAGGCGATCAAAGCGCTGCTCAAGCCGGCGCTGTCCATCCTCAAGCCGCTCAACGCGTTGCTCAAGCCGGCGCTGTCCATCCTCAAGCCGCTCAACGCGCTGTTCGAGCTGACGCTGCCCTGCTTCAAGCTGCTCAAAGCGCTGCTCAAGCCGGCGCTGTGCTTCGGCAAGCGAGGCCATCGCCTCTTCGAGCAACTTCATCCGCTCCTCAGTCCGACGGCGGCTCTCAGCAACTTCCTCCTCCAAGCGACCTACGCGCGCTTCGAGACGTTGCTGGCCCTCCACTAACATGCGTTGCGTCTCGGAGACCGTCTGCAATGTTTTCGAGAGCGTCTCGACAATGCTCGGCAGACGCAACAGATCCTCCGTCAGCACCAATTGCCGCAGCTCTTGGCGCCACTCTGGATGCTCATAAAGCGCTTCGATGATCGCGCGGAACTCGGGCAGACCAACTGGCATGTTGCTTCGCTTTAGCGATTCTACCGCTCTCCCATTTTGCTCATCGCGAGCGACCGTAGCTGATCTGCTGCGACTGCGCCAAACCCAAGCGCGTAAAGCACGAGCGGCAACGCCGCAAACCAATCGGCGCGCCGCAGCGCAAGCGCCGCCGCCCAAGCGGTATAGCCGGCGAGCGCCAACTCCACAAGCGCAGTCCAATCCGCGCGCTGGGGCGCATACGGCGAACGCCGCAATGCGCCGCGCTTCGGCGTGCGATCGAACACGCCCGTGCGCCCATCGAACAAGGCGCTCGTCAACGCAACAGTGTTCGAGAGAGAAACACCCACACCAAGCATCAGCGCAAACGGCAACGCACGCAGCGTAGCTCCCCAGGGTTTGCCCTGCATGCGCTGCGCGACGACAAACGAGACGAGCGGCACAGCGCAGAGCGTGCTCATCACGCCCAGCCATGCAGGCAGCGCAACGTCTTGTCCGCTCACCCAACGCCACATCAGCAGCGGCGCCGTGAACGCCGTGAGCGCAACCCAGACATGGACGAAGTAGCCCGCAAGATGAAACAGCACCGCCAGGCGATGCCACCAAGGCAAAGCGCTGCGCGTGATCTGAGGCAGCATCTTGCGCAACACCTGCGCCGTGCCCCGCGCCCAGCGCGCCTGCTGACGTTTGTAGCTCAACACATCCGCGGGGAGTTCGCTCGGAACGGCCACCTGTGGCAAGTAAACCCCACGCCACCCGCGCAGCTGCGCGCGATAACCAAGGTCAAGGTCCTCAGTTAAGGTGTCTGCCTGCCACCCACCTGCGTCGAGGATGCACGCCCGACGCCACACCCCGGCAGAGCCGTTAAAGCTGATTGGGAGGCCGACGCTCGCGCGCGCGCGTTGCTCGATCTCAAAGTGCACATCGAGCATCAGCGCTTGGGCATGCGTCACGAGCGAGCCTTCAGCGTTGAGAAACGCCCAGCGCGTTTGCACAAAGCCAACGCGCGTGTCTGCAAAAACGGCTTCTTCGACGAGCACGCGCCGCAAGAAGTCGGGCGGCGGCACGAAGTCTGCATCGAAGATCGCAAGGAACTCATCGTCAGTGTGCTGAAGCCCCTCAGCAAGCGCACCTGCTTTAAACCCGGTGCGCACGCTGCGTTGGATCAGCTCCACGCGCACGCCCTGCGTGCGCAACTGCGCCGCCAACTGGCGCGCCAGGGTGCGCGTCTCGTCGTCGGAGTCGTCGAGCACTTGAATGCGGAAGCGATCGCGCGGGTACTCTTGCGCTGCAACCGCGCATAAGATGCGCTCCACGACAGCACGCTCGTTGTAGAGGGGCACCTGCACAGTGACGCTGGGAAAAGTGTTTGCTTGCAGCCGAGATGACGGAGCAGACGCCGCGCGTGGCGCGCGCAGAAGCAAGAACAGCAGTGTGGCATGATATGCAGCGTGAAGCGCCAATGCGCACACCGCGAGGGCGTGCAGAGCCGCGATGAGGTCCATCGAACAAAATGAGAAGCGCGCTAAATCGAGGATGATCCCTAGCGCCTATCGTGGCTTGTCGAGGTCGTCCAGGTCAAGAGAGCTGAGGAAGTCTTTGAACGCGCCGAGGTCCTCGTCGTCCTCTGAGGCGCCTGGCTCAGCTGCAGCGGCGCGCGCTTCTGTCTCTTCTCCTGTTTCCTCCTCGAGCACGACAGCGTGCTGATTCATGACCTCATCATCTACAAAAATGGGGCAACCCCAGCGCACAGCAATGGCGATCGCGTCGCTTGGGCGAGAGTCAATGCTGAGATCGCGCCCTTCTGCTGTGCGCATGACGATGCGGGCGTAGTAAGTGTCCTCGCGCAACTCATTCACGATGACGTAGCGGATGTTGACCTCGAGCGCTTTGAGGATGTTCACGATGAGATCGTGCGTGAGCGGGCGCGGCACGTGCACCCCCGCAAGATGAATGCTGATCGAATCGGCCTCCGCTTGCCCAATGTAGATAGGCAAGTAACGATTTGCGGAAACGTCTTTGAGCACCACAGCGCGGAATTGGTTGCGGGCGCTCATGCGAACGGATTCGATCTTCACCTCAACCATGGCAATCACTCGTCCTTGTCTTTGCGCTCGAGGTCGTCGAGATCAAGCGAGCTGATGAACTCGTCGAACGCCTCTAACCCTTTCTCTTCTTCCTCTGGCGTCTCCTCAAACTCTGGAGGAATGACGCCAGCTTCGTCCATCACTTCTGGCGCTACGTAGATGGGGCTATCTAGGCGCACGGCAAGCGCAAGCGCGTCGCTCGGGCGCGCATCGAACGAAAATTCGCGTCCATTGGCTGCGATCACCACTTGGGCGTAGAAGTAGCCGTCGCGGAGCGCGTTGATCACAATACGCCGCAACGAGACGCGCAACTGGCTGATCAGGTTTGCCGCGAGATCGTGCGTCATCGGTCGTGGAAACTGTTCGCCGTTGAGGTGAGTGTAGATCGCATCTCCTTCTGGGCGACCGATGAAGATGGGTAAGCGACGTTTTCCTCCTCGCTCGCGCAGGATCACCACCTGCGTTGTGCTCATGAGGCTGATCCGCACGCTTTCGATGAACGCCTCGATCATCGTGGTTTTTAAGGATTATACGCCGCCCGAGCTTGCTGAGAGAGGCGCTGCGTCTTCTCGCTGTGCCCTCATTCTTGCAGCAGCAACTCAACGCGGTTGATCTGGGTGCGGACGGCGTGCCCCTCAGCATAGATCGAGATGGCGCGCAGGATTTGCATATCCGGGATGAGCGCCAAGAGGTTGCCCGACTCAAACGGCGGCTCGGGTGCGTTGAGTCGGCGGGCGATGTGCTTGTTTTGCGGGTTGGAGCGGATGTAGTCGGGGAGTGTTGTGCCGCTCGGCGTGCCCACCGCGTAGAACCCTTGAATCCAGAACGCATCGCGCCCATCGCGGGTGCGGTAATCGAGCCGCACCATGAGAGGACATTCGCTGCCTTCGCCGCCGCAAACTGGGATCTCCTGGTAAAGGATGCGAAAGTCTATCCGCAGCTGCAACGAGCGACGGTCCACGACGTTCTCGTTAATGATCTGGCGCACGCCCGTGCGCCCCCAACTGATGCCGCTGCCCACGCGCTCGAGGAACAAGGCAGGGCGCCCGTTGACCTCGCGGACCGTGACTGTGCCCGTGACGGTGCTCCCTTGAATGACGAGCGTTTCGATCTCCCAGTCGCGCGTGAGCGGGGCTGTGAAGGTGCCGTTGCGGATGAGGTTGCGCACGGGGGGCAACACGCCTGCTAGTCCACCCTCGCGCGCAATCAATGTGCGCTGCCCAGTGCCCAGTCGAATGCTCTGCTGCCCATCAGCGGTGGCGACGCGCGCAGCGCCCTCAGCGACAAACACGCGCAGTTCCTCTGGCGTGCGCTCAACCGAGTAAGCGCCTGGTGTTTCGATGAACACTGCGCCAAGCGAACTCGTGAACTGGAGCAAGAAGTCGCGCTCAGGCGGCGCCTCGACGACGACCTGTAGGCGTCCCTGTTCCAACGCAAACGCAAACACATCAGCGCGATTGGCAATCGCGAAACGCTTGTAGCGCGCCTGCTCGATGCGCAGGCGCGTGTCGGCATATAGCTGCACGTTGAGCACGGGGCGCTCGCCGCCAGCATCGCCAATGGTGAGCAGCCCAACGGATTCAGGGCCGGCGATGAGCGTCGTGCCTTCCTCCACAGGCCTGCCCTCAAGCGCGACAACGCGCGCGTCGCGTTCTTGCTCAAAGCGGGAGAAGGTCTTCAGGATGCCAGCGCGCAGGCGCACGTCCATGCGCGCCTCGACCGTGGCGCTGTTGATCAGCGCCCAGGCGCTCGCGGGCACGCCCACAGCGAGCACGCAGCATGTGAACAACGCGGCGAAGAGGATCAGCCAAGCGCGGCGCTCTGGCGTGCTCCACATGCTTCTTCACCAGCGACGCAGCCCCCAGCGCCACGGCGAAATCCCGCCCACTTCGGCACGCTCGATGTGCTCGGCGGCTTGCCGCCCTTGTTGGTGAGCAATCATCGTGGCAACCAGCGCGGCAACCTCGCTGTAGCCGGGGTCCTCTTCCTCGAGCATGAAGCGGTCTTCGACGAAGCGCGTGTCGAACTGCCCAGCTTGAAAGCGCGTGGAGCGAAAGAGCTGCTGGTGGAACGGCACATTGGTCTTGACGCCCATGATGCGAAACTCGTTCAGCGCGCGGCGCATGCGCAACAGCGCCTCAGCACGCGTGTCGCCCCAGGCGATCAGCTTGGCGATGAGCGAGTCGTAGTAGGGCGTGATCTCGTAGCCTTCATACACGCCACTCTCCACGCGCACGCCAGGACCTGTGGGGAAGTGAATGCGCGTGATCTTGCCTGTGCTCGGCATGAAGTTTGCGAAGGGGTCTTCGGCGTTGATGCGACATTCGATCGCCCAACCGTTGATTTGAATGTCCTCTTGGCGGTAACGCAGCTTGCGCCCACGGGCGATGCGGATTTGTTCCTTCACGATGTCCACGCCGGTCACGCGCTCTGTGACGGGATGCTCGACTTGCAGGCGTGTGTTCATCTCCATGAAGTAAAAGTTGCCGTTTTTGTCGAGCAGGAACTCAATGGTGCCAGCGTTGACGTAGTTCACCGCCTGCGCCGCGCGCACCGCCATCTCGCCCATCTTAGCGCGCAGCTCTGGGGTGAGCGCAGGCGAAGGTGCCTCTTCGACCAACTTTTGGCGCCGACGTTGCAGGCTGCACTCGCGCTCGCCGAGGTGGATGATGTTGCCGTGGTGGTCGCCGAGGATTTGAAACTCGATGTGCCGCGCGTTCTCCACCAACTTCTCCAGATACACTGAGCCGTCGCCGAAGGCGCTCTCCGCCTCGCGGCGGGCGCTCTTCAGCAACGCTGGCATCTCCTCGAGGCTGTGCACTTCGCGCTGCCCTTTGCCGCCGCCGCCTGCGCTGGCTTTGATCAGCAGTGGAAAGCCGATCTTCGGCGCAAGGCGCAGCAGATCATCGTCGCTAAGGTCGGCTTCGCCCTCTGTGCCCGGCACGACGGGCACACCTGCCTTCTGCACCGTCGCGCGCGCTACTGCCTTATCGCCCATCTTAGCGATGGAGGTTGGTGAGGGACCGATGAAGACGATGCCCGCGTCGGCGCAGGCCTGCGCAAAATCTTCGCGCTCGGCGAGAAAGCCATAGCCGGGGTGAATGGCATCGGCGCCAGATTTGCGCGCCACGTCAATGAGTTTGTCAATGCGCAGGTAGGAATCGCGCGAGGGCGGCGGACCGATGTGATACGCTTCGTCGGCAAGGCGCACGTGCAGCGCGTTGCGATCGACGTCGGAATACACCGCCACTGTGCCGATGCCCAGCTCTTGGCAAGCGCGGATGATGCGCACAGCGATCTCACCGCGGTTGGCGATGAGGACCTTGCGGAACATGCGAGGAGCTTGTGTGCTCATGATGCCAATCGGGCAGTATAGCAAGCTAGCGTGACGCAACTCCGTGCCACGCTACGCCGCCAAAAAGCGCTCCACCGATTGCGCCAAGCTCAGCTCGCCTGCGAGCACAGCGCGCTCATACTGCTGCGCCCAACTGTAAATCTGCCCGCGCGCCAATTGCAGCTCGCGCAAGATCAAGCGCGCCAACGGCCCAGCGCCTTCCAGGAAGCCCGTCTCGTAGAAGTCGCGCTCGGCTTGGGCGCGGTCATACTCCAAGCGCACGATCGCGCCATGCCAACGGTCGTGGTGCCAGGTGAGCTGCGCATAGCTTGCGCGCGGGTCGCCATCGAACGGCAACCCCACAGCGCCTGCGTTCACCACCAACATCTCGCCCACTTCGCGCACGAGCGGCTGGTGCGTATGTCCCACGCAGAACACCGCAGGCAGCGGTGTGCCCGCCTTGGCGCGCATCTCTGCTGCGGTGCTGAAGGGGTAGATTCCCTCACGCGTGCCGAGCATGGAACCATGCGCCGCGCGCACGGGCCAGCGCACATGCCCGTTGAGGGCCAGCTCCAGCGAGAACGGCAACACGCGCAGCGCCTGCACTGCCTCCGCGCCGAGCTGTTCCATCGTCCAGCGCGAGACGCGCATGATCTCAGCCTTCGGGCCCTCAAGCGGCGCAGAGGGGGAGGCTTGCTCCAACACGTACTCCTCATGATTGCCGAGCAGCACGCGCCAACCCTCGCGATCGCGCTGCTCGCGGATGAGTTGCCAACATTCGCGCGAGCGCGGTCCACGGTTGACGATGTCGCCCAACACCAACACAAAATCGGGGCGCCAGTGCTCGAGGTGATTGAGCACGGCACAAAGCGCGGGGTAGTTGCCGTGAATGTCGGAGAGGATCGCGATCTTCATCGCGTGGCGTCAGCAGCAGCGAGGGTCTTCGATTCTTGCCAAAGTGCAAGCAAAGCCTCGCGCGAGAGCGTGCTCAAGGTGATGCCGCGCGCCCGTGCGAGGCGCTCCAGCGCGCGAAAGCGCTGGGCGAATTTTTGGTTTGCCTCGCGCGTCGCAGCCTCCAGATCAACGCCATAGCCCTCCGCCCAAGCCGCGATCGCAAGGATGAGATCGCCGAATTCTTCGGCGCGTTGCGTGGTGCTTTCGGCGTTGGTGATCTCCTCGAGTTCCTCGCGCACCTTGCCCAAGCGCTCGGCGAGGGTCTGCCACCGGAATCCTGCACGCTCAGCGCGATGGATCAGCTTCTGTGCCTGCGCCAACGCGGGCAGGGCTGGTGGAATCCCATCGAGCGCTGAGCTGTCTTCTGCTTGTTGCGCGCGTTCGCGTTGCTTGATCGCGTGCCAATTGTTCAGCACCTCTTCGGCTGTGCGCGCGACGGCCTCGCCAAACACGTGGGGGTGCCGACGCTTGAGCTTGGCGATCACGTGGGCGATGCAATCGCTCATGCGGAAGGTCTCGCTCTCGGTGGCGATCTGCGCTTGCATCACCACGTTGAGCAGCAGGTCACCCAATTCTTCTTTGAGCGCCTGCCAGTCCTCGGCATCAATGGCGGTGAGCACCTCGTAGGTCTCCTCCAGCAACGTCGCGCGCAGCGATTCGTGGGTCTGCTCCCGATCCCAGGGGCAGCCCTCTGGCGCGCGCAAGTGCGCCACGATCTCCTGCAAGGCTTCAAAGCTGCCCGGCTGCGGCAGCGGCGGCACGTAAAGCGTGGTGAGGTGATCGAAGCGGTCGGCGTGGTCCAGCTCATGTAGCGGCACGCGCTCCACATGGCGATCGCGCACCACCCACACAGGATGTTGCGGCGCGTACTGATTCATCAACGTCAGCTTCACGTCAGAGGCGATCAGCCGCGAGTACACTTGTGCGATGAGCGCAGGTTGATCTGGATTCAACGGTGGGTGGTGCGCTGTGGCAAGCTCCAGCGCATCACACACCTGCAAGCCACGCAGCGGGTCAAGCCCATCGGCGCCAAACGCCGAGTGCGCAGCCAAAGCCTGCAACGTGCTCTCGACAAAGCTCACGCCAGCAACCACGCGAACCGCAATGCCGCGTTGGCGCGCCTGGCTGAGGATAAGACTGCTTGTCGCCTCGCCAACCAATGGATGCCCTGGCACAGCATACATGACTTCTCCCTCGCGCTCCACCGCTGCGAGGACCTCGGCTGCGATCGCGCGATACACGCTTTCAAAGTCCTCCTCCTGCTCGTAGAGCGCGTCAAAGCTACGCAAGATGAGGTGCGCAGGCAGGGCGTCAACGGTGGGATGGCGCCGCGTGCGCAAGTAGAGCACGCGCGCCTTCTCGAGCACCATCCACGCTTCGCGCGTGAGCAAGGCGGGGTCGCCAGGACCAAGACCAAGCAGCGTGATCACGAGAGGTCTGCTGAAATCTTAAAGGCTGATGCGTTTAACTTGCCGTAAGGATGCGCACCGCTACAATCGCGCAAAGGACCTATCGCTCGATTATAGCG
Source organism: Chloroflexota bacterium (assembly GCA_030550095.1). Taxonomy (GTDB): domain Bacteria; phylum Chloroflexota; class Anaerolineae; order J036; family Brachytrichaceae; genus DRWP01. The sequence goes on from JAUQQA010000017.1 coordinate 42,189, forward strand.
ACGGCAATCTGTGGTGAAGGAGTTGTTGAACGATGACAGCGACAACCAGCAACCCAAGCGCGGCGGCTGCATCTCGGGCGCGGAAACGCAAGAAGATTGACATCCCTTATGACCGCTGGCCCAACCGACTCAAGCGTGCGTTCAAGAGCTTCATCAAGATCACGCTCTTGATCAGCCTCGGGGTCACGATTTACATGCTGGCAACCATTGACGATGTCTCGCTTAACATCTTCTTCACCATCCTCGAGGAGCTTGTTCGGCTCGTCCTCTACGTTGTCACGATTCTCTTCAGCATCATCCTTCAGTTTGGTTTGATCTTCTGGTTCCTCTCGCGCCCCGATGCCGAGATCATCCGCCCTGGTGACGACACTACCGTGACCTTCGACGACTATTGGGGGCAGCCTCAGTTGGTCAAGCTCGTCAAGCAGTGGATGAGCCTGCTGCGCGACCGCAAGGAGTTTGAAAAGATGGGCGGTCGCTACATCAGCGGCTTGCTGCTCTACGGGCCTCCGGGCACAGGCAAGACGATGCTCGCCAAAGCCATTGCAGGTGAATCGGGCATGGCGTTCATCAGCGCGCAGGGCACGAGCTTCCAGGGCATGTTCTGGGGCATGGACATTCTGCGCGTGCTGCGCTTTTGCAAGTGGGCGCGCGATTTGGCGAAGAAATACGGCGCATGTGTGGCTTACATTGACGAAATTGACGCTGTGGGCATGAACCGCGGCGGCGTGCGCGGCAGCGGCCCGATGGTCGGCAGCTTCACGGGCTTCGGGCTGGGCATGTTTGCGCTCTCGACGCTGCTCAGTCAGATGGATGGCATGAACAAGCCCACGCGCAAGGAGAAATTCCTGCGCCGTCTGTATCGCTTCTTCGGCAAGGAATACAAGCCCAAGCGCGATTGGCATGTGATCTGGATGGGCAGCACCAACCGCCCTGACGTGCTCGACCCCGCGCTCACACGCTCCGGCCGTCTGGACACAAAGATCGCCGTTGACCCACCCGACCGCGCCAGCCGCCGCCAGATCATCGAGGGCTATCTGAGCAAGATCGCCCACGATGAGACCGTGGATGTCGAGGCTATCGTCGCCGACACCGCCGGCATGACCCCCGCAGACATCGCAGGCGCAATCACCAAAGATGCCGTACGCATCGCCTTCTTTGAAGGTCGGCGCAAGGTCAGCCAGAAAGACATTGACCGCGCGCTGATGGAGCAAACGCTGGGCATGGAGTCGCCGATCGAGGAAATGGATGAGCACCAGCGCCGCGTGCTTGCCTATCACGAGGCAGGACACGCCGTCGCGCAATACTACGTGATGCCCGATCAGAAGATCGTGCGCGCGACGATCGTGCGCCTCACCACGGGCGCGCTGGGTCACGTGATGCCTGTGGACACGGTGGATCAGCACGTTGAGCCTGTGATGCGCTACGCCTACGAGATCATCGTCGCGTTGGCTGGGCGCGCTGCGGAGAAGATTCTGACCGGCGAGATTTACAACTCCGTTGCTGGTGACTACATGACCGTGCAACGCAACTTGTGGCTGATGGCGCGCACGGGCTTCTTTGGTCCCGCGCTTGCGATGAAGGCGACCAACGAGACGCTACTCGGCGAAGACGAACGCTTGGCGCGCTACTGGCTGCAAATGGAGGAGATCACGGAGCAGTTGTTGCGCCGCCACTGGCGCGAGGTCACGGCGCTTGCGGAAGAGCTGTTGGTGAAGAGCACGCTCAACGGCAAAGAGGTGGTGGAGATCATCGAAGCAAACCAGTCGCCTGAGGCCCTGCGCGAGGAGACGATCATCCCGCGCACGCTGGCAGCCATGCGCGCGCAGGCGCTTGCCGAGGTGCGGCGTGGAGGTGCTTACCCGCCGTCAAACTCGCTACACGCACCCAACGGCAGCAACGGAAGCGCGCCCGAGGAAGACGTGATCGTCATCAACGGCTCATCGAACGGGGCCCACGGGAACGCACCTTCGTCCTCAGCCAGCTAGATCGCACAACGTGACGCTGCGGCGTGCCACGCACAGCTTGGCACGCGCAGCCCACACAAGTGACCATCAGTCGGGTTCAACAATGTCTTTGACCCCGTACCCAAGCACTGCGTGGGTGCGGCGTATGATTGAGCTGACATGAGCAGCGCATCTACTGAGCAACATCGCGCAATTGCTGCAGGGCAAGGACCTGTGCGCGTCGCCATCGTCACCGTGAGCGATACCCGCACCCGCGAGAACGACACAGGGGGCGACTTAATCGAGC
>JAUQQA010000066.1 GCA_030550095.1 Chloroflexota bacterium
GTTGCGCGCACGATCACCGCTTCGCCTTGCAGATCAGCCTCTGACACGACCTCTCTGAACCACACCCGTTCGCCCACTCTCACGCCGAAGACGCCCTCGCGTACGCCTCTGATGACGGCCTCAATCAGCACCGCCTTGCGCGCCAGCATCGGCAACTCGGGATACCGCAAGAACGACTCGTAGATCTCGCTCAGCCCCTTTTCTCGTTCCTCGGCACCCATTGCTTTTTCCACGATCACGCGCGGGGCGAGATGCTCCAACAACAGTTCCTCTTCGACCAAGTAAGTCCAGACGCGCTCGGAAAGCGTGCGATCCGCGCCTGAGGTGGGCTGACCAAGGTCAAACCACTGCACGATAACCCCTTGCTGGTTTGTCCCCAGCCGACCGAGGTAGCGGTAAGCGGCAAGGAGATCGTTGTTAGCAGTCATCTTGGTGTGCTCCAGCCCTTCCTCCAAGCGCTTGCGGTTGGCCTCGCTCAGCGCGATCGTACGATCCTGCTCGACGGCGCGGTGCGCAAGCCAACGCTTCAAGGACCTCTGTGCGGCGTTCAGCTTTTCCGCATCGGGCGCCAGCACGAGCAAGGTGTTGCGGTAGGTGCGGTACGTCTGCCCATGTTGCTCGAGCAGCGCCCGTGCGAATGCCTCGCCTTTGTCGCGCGTCTGCTCGGGCGAGAGCACTACTAGCTTCAACTCGCGCGTGTCGGGCACATCCTGAGAGGTGCTCACCCAAAGAAAGACGGACATCGCCTTTCCGCATAGCTGTTCCAGTTGCGCGCGCATTGCCTCTGTGAGCTGTTCCTCCGTGATGGCCTCCTCCTTGTCCAAGAGCACCCGGTTGAGGTTGTGCTCTTTGCGGAAGAGATAAAGCCCGTTTTCGTGGTGCAGATACCACAGCGCCCCTTCCAGGCGCTTGAGCGCGTCGCCCACGAAGGCAGCTTCCAACCCAGGCTGCAACACCGCAAGGCGCAGGCGCTGAATGCTGATCCCCTGGCGTTCGCCCGCACTGAACGAGGCGAAGAAGATCGCGCGTGCCAAGCCGCTCGCCACCTTGAAGCGCGCATACTCCGTCCCAGTTTCGCGGTCGAGTTGTTCGGCCTTCTTCAAGTCCTCGTTGAGCACGCCTTGGTAATCGCTGCCGATGTGGCGCAGCAGCTCCTCGCGCACAGTTGGGTTCGCCAAGTTGATGTGCGCCGGCAAGATCAGTGGCGCGTTGTGCTGAGCGTGGTGCAGCTCGCCCACCACCTGCGCCAGAAGGCGCAACACGCCACGCGTGCGCTGGAACTCCGGGAAGGTGCTCCAGCGCCCCATCAGCACGTCAATGAGCTCAGGATGAAACGGGTAGGCGCGCCGGATGCGCTCGCGGTAGGTAGGCTCTGCCGTCTCGCGCGGCACATCGTTGCCGAGCTGCCGATACATCTCCGTGAACGCATCGGCGACTGCCTGCACCGCCTTCGGATCGCCCAGGTGCTCGAACAGGCGCCTGCGGATGACCTCGTGGATCTCCTCGTCTTCCACGGGCGTTTCGATGTTTTCGACGCGCTTGAACACCTGCTCCAGTTCGCGCAGCGCGCGCTCACCCTCCTCGCCGTACGGCGTGCTCGACGGCAACGTCACCACCAGCGCCGCGCGCGGCAACACCTTGACCGTCTCCGTCAGCTCTTGGAAGAACGCCACAAGCTGATCGCGGAAGTCCTTGGCTTTGACGGCGTACTCGGCGATCTCGTCCATGAGGATCAAGGTCGGCGACTCGCCAATGACTTTGTGAAGCAGGTCTTTGCCTGGTGCGCGCCGTTTGCTGTCATGCTCAGCGAGGCGTTCGTAGCAACCAAGTTGATCTGCTAGCTCGCCCCATGGCGTCTTGCCCTTGAGCGAGTCGGCGGCTGTGCCGACAAACGTGACCACGCGCGCCGCCTCGGGCGCGTCCACCTCAGCCTGTTGAAGAACGGTGGCGACGGTCTCCAGGTCACCCAGCGCGCTGCCCTGCTGAACCAAGTGGTAGAGCGCGATCAGGCTGTGTGTTTTGCCGCCGCCGAACGGCGTGCGGATCTGGATCACGCCCTCGCCGCCCTTGCCCGCCAGCCGGCGCAACACCGTGCTTAGCAGCCTGACCAGCCC
>JAUQQA010000018.1:0-42595 GCA_030550095.1 Chloroflexota bacterium
TTCTGCGGCTCATATTCTCTCCGCTTCCTGCTTCAACGACCCATGGCTCGTAGATCGGCCAGCAGCCGTTCCGCCGGCGTGACTTCCCGGGGAACTCCCGGTAGAGCCCGTGAGGTGGGCTAGTCCGTGGTTTTTCAGGTTGATAGCGGCGTTGAGGTCTCTATCCATCTCCAGACGGCGTTGTGGGCACACGAACACCCGAACCGACAAGGGTATCAGTCCTGGAGAGACCCACCCACAATGGGAACAGGTCCGAGTGGAAGGGAAATGTCTGGGAGCTACGACCACCCTGGACCCATACCACCTAGCCTTGTACTCCAGCATCCGCCTGAAAGCACCCCGCACCCTAAGCGCGCACAAACAAGTCGAGGACGTTGTATAACCCACCAGCGGCTCATGCACAAACGACACCGAAGCGAAATCCTTGCTGTGGCGCTGCTTATGATTGCGCTCGGGCTCTTGGCATTCGACCTCGCCGGGCACGTCTTATCGCACGGCGAGCGCGTTGCCTACTCGGCGCCGTTGTCGAGCTATCAGACCCTCACCTACACCGAGTGGATTAGCGATGTCGTGAACCCCGAACGCGGTTTCCGTTACTCCTTTGACGACCTCGATCCGAATCTGGACTACAGCTACTACCGCAGCCAAGGCGCCTCGCTGATCTACGCCTACCTGCTGCTCGACAATTACCGCACAAGCCCGCTCCCTAGCACCGTGTTGCAACGGCTACAAAACGCGCTAGACGCCGTGCGCAGCGCAGGGCTGAAGGTGATCTTGCGCGTGGCATACAACTTTGGACCGTACCCCAACAGCGAGCCTGATGCGCCGCTGCCGTGGATCATCACGCACACGCAACAGCTCTCGCCTGTGCTGCATGCCAACGCCGACGTGATCGCATGGATGCACGCAGGCTTCATCGGCGCTTGGGGCGAGTGGCACTCCTCCACCAACGGCTTGCATCTCGACCCCAACGCCAAGTGGCAAGTGCTCAATGCGCTTGCGGCGGCATTGCCTGCCGACCGCTTTATCCAGTTGCGCTATCCTGCCGACATCATCGCGTTTTTCCCAACGCCGCTCAATGCAAGCGATGCCTTTAACGGCGCGTTGCAAGCGCGCGTGGGCTTTCACAACGATTGTTTTCTCTCCTCTGATACAGATTACGGCACTTATCTCGACCCCACACACCGACTTACGACAACGAACTACCTTGCCCAGATGAGCCAATTCGTACCCACCGGGGGCGAAACTTGCGCGCTCTACACAACGCTGCAAAACTGCACCGTCGCCATTCGGGAAATGGAGCGCCTGCACTGGACGGATTTGAACCTCAGTTACCATCCCGATGTGATTCAGTACTGGCGCAACCAGGGGTGCTTCGAGACCATCCGCAAGCGGCTTGGGTATCGGCTTGTGCTGCAGCGCGCCACGTTCCCCGTGACTGCCTCGGTGCATCAGGCTATCACCGTGACGTGGACGCTGAGCAACCAAGGGTTTGCCGCGCCGCTCAACCCACGCCCGGTGTACCTTGTGCTCAGCAGCACAGCGGTGGTGCATCGCGTATTGCTCCCGCACGTTGATCCGCGTCGGTGGCTACCCGGAACACACACCGTCACCGTCTCGGTGACGCTGCCGAGCACGCTGCCCGCCACAAGCTACGCGCTTGCGCTCTGGTTGCCCGATCCCTACCCACGCTTGCAAGGCGATCCACGTTACAGCGTCCGCTTTGCCAATCACAATGTTTGGGACGAAGCGAGGGGGTGGAATCGGCTGGGGCAGATTACCCTCACGAACCCGCTCACGCACAGTGCGTTTCTGCCACTCCTGCGCCGTTAGCGGTGCGCTCAGCCGCTCCGCGAACAAGCCGAAGTGAGTATCATCCTGCTTGATGTCGAAGAACGTTCTCGGCACTGAGCTTAAGCCGTGTAGCATGAACCCGCTCACAGGGTGGATGCGCGACGGCAGCTGCAACTTGGGGCCAGGCGATACTGGGCTTCACCTGGTCTGCGCGCAGGTCACACAAGCGTTCCTCGAGTTCACGCGCACACGCGGCAACGACCTAATCACGCCACGCCCTGAGTATCGCTTTCCAGGGCTAAAGCCTGGCGATCGCTGGTGCTTGTGCGTGTTTCGGTGGCTAGAGGCCTATGAGGCAGGCTATGCGCCGCCTGTGGACTTGGAGGCCACACACATCTCCGTGTTGGAATTTGTGGACCTCGAGACGCTGAAGCGCTTTGCGATCTCCCCCACCTTGCCGAGCAGCGAGCCATGAACTTCTACGGCGGCATCGAAGCCGGCGGCACAAAGTTCAACTGCACCATCGCCGCCGATCCTGCGCACATCTTGGCGGAGACGCGCATCCCAACCACCACACCCCAAGAGACGCTAGAACGCGTTGTGGCATGGTTTCGTGAGGCGTCGGTGCCGCTGCGCGCCATCGGGATCGGCTCCTTTGGACCAGTTGACCCAAACCCCGCCTCACCGACTTACGGCTACATCACCACCACCCCAAAACCGGGTTGGCAAAACACGGATCTCGCAGGCACTATCCAGCGCGCGCTCGGCGTGCCGACTGCATTCGACACGGACGTGAATGCCGCTGCCCTCGGCGAGTGGCGCTGGGGTGCAGGACAAGGGTTGGACGTAGTGCTTTACCTCACCATCGGCACGGGAATTGGCGGCGGCGCAGTGGTGCACGGGCGGTTGTTGCATGGGCTGATCCACCCCGAAATGGGACACATTCGCCTTCCGCGCGATGTTGAGCGCGATCCTTTCCCAGGCGTGTGTCCTTATCACGGCGATTGCTTTGAGGGACTATGCAGCGGTCCAGCGCTGCGCGCGCGTTGGGGACAAGACCCGGCCACCTTGCCACCAGACCATCCCGCCTGGGCGCTGCAAGCGCACTACATCGCGTTGGCGCTGGTGAATTACATTTGTGTGCTTTCGCCGCAGCGCATCATCCTCGGCGGCGGCGTGATGAGCAACTCGTTCTTGTTCCCCTTGATCCGCCGTGAGGTGCAAGCACTGCTGAACGGCTACATCGTGCATCCCGACATTTTGGAGCACATCGATCGCTACATCGTGCCGCCAGCGCTGGGCGCGCGCGCAGGTGTGCTCGGCGCCGTGGCGTTGGCGCAGCAGAGACTTGCTTCGCCTAGCGATCACGTTATGCCGCGCAGCGCCTCGGCAACGGCACCGATGTGAGCAAACACGTAGTCGGGTTGGATTGCGCTTTGCGCGAGGTCGGATTCGGTGGTAACGCCGCTGAGCACCAAGAGGGTGGTCAGTTGCATGCGCTTGCCGCCGAGGATGTCCGTGTCGAGCCGGTCGCCGATCACGGCGGTGTCCTCGGGAGTGCCGTTGAGGCGACGCAACGCTTGGCGGAACATCTCTGGCTCGGGCTTGCCGATGACGAGCGGCGCGACGCCTGTGGCTGCTTGAAGCGCAGCAAGAATCGCGCCGTTGCCGGGTGTTAAGCCGCGTTCGCTTGGAAACGTCAAGTCGGGGTTGGTGCCAATGAAGGCAGCGCCGCGGCGGATGAGCAGGCATGCCTCGGCGAGTTTAGCGTAGCTCAAGCCGCGGTCGAGCCCCACGACCACATGGGTTGCCGTGTCGGGTGCGTCGTTCGCTACGCGCAGCCCAGCGCGTTCCAACGCCTCGATCAAACCAGCCTCGCCGATCACAAACACGTGCGCCTTGGGAGCTTTTTCGGCGAGGAACGCAGCAGTAGCCTGTGGCGAGGTGATCACCTCCTCCTCTCGAATGGCGATGCCGAGGTTAGCGAGCCGCTCCACGTAAGACCGCGCTGGCTTGGTGGCGTTGTTCGTGGCGAGCACAAAACGAATGCCGCGCGCGCGCACGGTCTCGAAAAACGCGTGAACGCCCGACATGACCTGAGGACCGCGCCACAGGACGCCATCCATGTCCACGATCACGTTGCGGATGCGCGCGAGTGGGACAGGCATTGCGTTCACAGCTCCTCGCCAAAGCGCGGGCTATAGCGGTGGAAAATGACCCAACCGATCACGAAGAACGCGACACACGTCAGCGCCGTGCGCAGCACAAACTCCGGCGTCGTGAGGCGCCCCCAATACATTAGGTCTTGATACAGATTCACCAGCGAAGCCATCGGGTTCAAGCGGCGAACCCAAACGCTAAGCTCGATCACCTGCCCAAGCAAGGTGACGCGCTGCGCTTGTGCAATGTCGTACCAGATGGGCGTGAGGAAGAACAACGCCAGCATCGAGAGATCCACGATGAACTGCGTGTCGCGGTAGAAGACGTTGAGTGTGGCAAGCAACATCGCCAGCCCCGCGCTGAAGATCGCCTGTAGCCCAACCACAAAGGGCAGCAGCAACAACGTCCCGTGCAATGGGTGTCCTGAGATGAGCGCCACCAGTAGCCACATCGGTAACGCCAAGAGGTAGTTCACGAGGCTAGCAGCGACCGACGCCAACGGCAGAATCACGCGCGGGAAGTACACCTTTTTCACGAGCGCTGCGCTGTTGAGCACACTCCCAGCGCCGCTCACCACCGCTGCGGCGAAGAAGTTCCATCCCAACAAGCCGGAGAGGATGAAGACGTTGTAGTGCTCGATCTCGGCAGGACCGCGGTTGATCACGCCGAAGACGAACGACATCACCACCATCATGCCCAGCGGCTGGAGAAACGACCAAACCACACCGAGCACAGAGCCGCGGTAGCGCACCTTTAAGTCGCGCATGACCAACATGCGCAACAAGGAGCGATATGCCCAAAGTTCCTGCAGAGGGTTTATCAGCGCGTGTATCGTCGCGGAATTAACCATCTTCACGCCGGGAGGTGAGCACTTGAGGGGTCGTTGCGGTCTTGTGCTCCTCGCTGAGCAGGTAGCGGTAGCCTTGCAAGACGACCTGCACGGCGCGGTCCCAGCCATAGGCTTGCACAGCGCGCTGTCGGAGCTGCTCGCCGAGCTGTCGGCGTCGCTGAGGCGCAGCGAGCAGCGCGGCAACATGATGGGCGAGGGCAGCGCTATCGCCTAGGGGCGCATAAACGCCCAACGCGCCCAGGTATTCGCGCTGTGCTGGCGTATCGAACGCCACCACAGGCAACCCCATCGCCATGTAGTTGAGCACCTTGCCACTGCCCTCGGTGAGCGAGCGTTTGGGCGCCACTGCAATATCACCCAGCGCGAGCATACGTGGCGCCTCCGCGTAGGGCACGCGCCCTGTGAAGATCACCGTCTCGCCGAGACCCACCTGGTGCGCAAGCACGCGCCAGTGCGCGTCACCCGGGTAGCCCATCACCAACCAGCGCGCGTGAACGCCGCGCTGCTGCAACAAAGCTGCGGCCTCAATGATGTGCCGAATGCCCTGATGCTCGGCGAGCAGCCCGAGGAAAACCACCACCGGCTCATCTGCGCCGATGCCCCACTGCGCACGCAGCGCTGCGCGCTCGTTCGGCGTGAGCACATCGGGGCGGAAGACGTGCGTGTTGACGCCATCAGGCAGTGGCAACACCCGTGCCCGCCTGCCGAGTTCGCGCTCGAGTTGAGTTGCAGCATGGCGCGTGCTGGTGAAAATGACGCGCGGTAAGCGGTTAATCTTGCGTTCCAGCCGCGCGAAAAACGCATGGCTCAATGAGCCTGCGCGCACGAAGTTGTGCTGCACGATTTCATCGCTCAGGCTGCCTTGGTAGTCGAACGCCACCGGGATGCCGAACAAGCGCCCCACCACGCTGCCGATCAGCGCGCCCTCGTGCAAGTGAGCATGGATCACATCGAAACGCTCGCGCATCAGCACTTGCACCAGCTTGAGCGTGAGCAGCACATCGAAGGCGTACTTGTGGCGCGAGGAGCCGACCTCGTAGTGGCTACGCCAAGGCGTCGGCGCAGAGCGGATAATGCGCACGTCGGGCACGTCGTTGCCCTTGTAGTACGTCACGATGGTGACTTGATGACCGAGTGCTTGGAGCGCGCGTGCTTCTTCGAGGATGCGCACGTGGCAACCGTAGTCCCCAAAGAACGACGTCGGCGCAAGGCTTAGGATGCGCATCTATTCAAGTCTACCGCAAACGCTCTGCCGCAGCAGTGTTGGAAGCACCTAACACGCTAAGCGCTTCAACAGGCCCTCAAGTTGGCTGCTACACTAAGGTCTTGACGAGAGGGAGTATGACGTCAACAGAGGCAAAACCGAGCACACCCAGCTCAACGCCTTACCAACCCGCCTCGCGCCTCAGTGTGTGGTGCGATCGCTTGATCGAGGCAGGTTGGCTAGCTGCGATCATCATCGTCCCGCTGTTTTTTAACATTTACTCCAGCCGCGTCTTTGAGCCAGACAAGCTCACCACGCTGCGCTCGATTGCTTTGGTGATGTCAGCGGCGTGGTTGGTGAAGTGGCTCGAGGAGCGGCGCAATCCGCAACGCGAGCAGGTGATCTCCTGGCGCACGCCGTTGGTGCTGCCCACGCTTATCCTCGTCGTGGTGTACCTGATCAGCACCGCGCTTTCCGTCGCACCGCGCACCAGCCTGCTCGGCTCTTATCAGCGCTTGCAAGGCACTTACACCACGTTGGCGTATATCGTGGTGTTTCTCATGATCCTGCAAGGGCTGCGCACGCGCACGCAACTGGAGCGGTTGCTCACCGTGATGGTGCTGAACTCACTGCCCATCTCGGTGTATGGCGTGTATCAGCGCTTGCGGCTTGACCCGCTGCCGTGGGGCGGCGACACAGTGGAGCGCGTCGCCGGCAACATGGGCAACTCCATCTTCATTGCCGCCTACTTGGTGATTGTGTTCTTCATTAACCTTTACCGCATCACCGAGAGCGCCTTCGCCATCTTCAGCGAGAAGCAGCCGCGCTGGAGCGACGTGGTGCGTCTGGGGATCTACATCGTGATTGCGTTGTTCAACGCGGTGGTGATCCTCATCCTCGCAGGCAGCCGCGGGCCGCAGCTCGGCTGGCTGGGCGGCATGCTGTTCTTCCTCATGCTGCTTGTGCAGCTCATCCGCCGTCAGCGCACACGCCTTCTGCTCACGGCAGCCTCCATCGTCCTAGCGCTTGGGGGGCTTGGGTTCCTCGTCTTCCTGAACGTCACGCGCCCCGACCCTTCGTTTGCGTGGCTGCGCAGCTTTCCACTCTTCGACCGATTGAGCACAGTGCTCACCACCAGCGAGGGCACAAACGCCGTGCGCGTGTTGATCTGGGAGGGCACAGCGCAGCTTGTGGTGCCGCATGAGCCGCTGCAGATGCCCGACGGTACGCCCGACCGCTTCAACGCCATTCGCCCCCTGGTCGGTTACGGTCCTGAGTCCATGTACGTCGCCTACAACCGTTTCTACCCGCCCAAGCTAGCGTGGTTCGAGGCGCGCAACGCCTCGCCCGACCGCAGCCACAACGAGACGTGGGACGCTTTGGTTATCACAGGCTTGGTGGGGTTCATCGCTTACATGTTTCTGTTCATCAGCGTGCTCTACTACGGCACGAAATGGGTGGGCTTGATCGCCTCGCGGCTGGAAGCGTGGCTCTTCGTGGCGCTCTGGATCACTGGTGGCGGACTCGTCGGGGGCTACATGTTGCTGAGCGGTAACGCGCCGCTGTTTGGTGTTGGCTTGGCGGGCGGCATTGTGCTGTTGGGGTTGATGCCCTTCCTCTTCGTCAGCGCGTGGATCAACGCGCGGCGTGGTGACGATGTCGCAGTCGCTAGCACGCTCTCGGTGCGCGACCAGTTGCTGCTGATCGGGATCATCGCGGCGATCGTGGCGCATTTTGTGGAGATCCACACCGGGATCGCCATCGCAGCCACGCGCACCTACTTCTGGGCTTTGGTCGGCATTATGGCGGTGGTTGGGTTGGGCTTGGTGCGCGAGGAGTCACAACAGGTTGAAACTACACTACCCGCGACCAACAAGCCCGCCGAAAGCTCAAGCACTAAACGCCAACGCCGCGCAGCGCAATCGGCGCCCACGCGCGCGCCGCGCGCCCCCGCACTGGCTATGAGAGGCGCCAATTGGCTGGGCACTGTCACCGCGTATGGGCTGATGCTCGGCTTGATCCTCGCTGTGTTGGCGTTTGACTTCGTCAACAACGCCACGCGCGCAGCTTCAGCTGGCGAGGTGTTCATCCGCGCCATCACTTTCCTACCGCAAGCCAACCGCACCAGCTACGGCATCTTGCTGATGATGGTGGGCACCCTCATCCTCGGCGTGGCATTGGTGTTGGCTGAGCTGCGCCGCAGCAACGTGTTGCGCACCAGCGCGCAAGTGAGCGCCGCCGCAGCACTGATGACGAGCATTGGGCTATTCCTCTGGGTGCTGATGGGCACGTTTATCGGGGGGCGATTGGCTGAGTTCACCTCGAGCACGCAGAACTCCATCGGCACTATCCTCGCTGTTGCCGACCAGCTCGGCTTGTTCCCGGCGTACCTCTACCTGCTGATCCTCGGTGTGATGATCGCAGCGGCGTTTGTGCTGCGCAATGAGAGCGAGCAAGCACCTACGGGCGCAGCTAGCCCTGCTGCCTGGGGTGTGCTTGCAGTTTCTGCGTTCGTCGTGCCGATTTGGGCAAGCTACAGCAATCTGCAACCTATCTCCGCGGACATTGTTTACAAGCAAGCCAGCCCATGGGACCAACAGGGCGCAAACACACTTGCACCCGGCACCAACATCCAAGGCTGGGACATCGCCATCGAGCATTATCGCCGCGCCATTGACCTCGCGCGCAACGAGGACTTCTATTACCTATGGTTTGGGCGCGCACTGCTTGAGAAGGCGAAGTCCACAAGCAACCTGAGCGAGGAGCGGCGCTTCCCCGAAAATCTGCCCTACACCGCCATCATCGATCCGAATTCACCCTACTGGCAGCGTCCCACGCCTGACGCGCTGCCGTCGGTATCGCTGAGCCGTGAGGACCTGTTGACGGCGGCGCGGGTGATCCTTGAAGAGGCGCGCGTGATCAACCCGCTCAACACAGATCACAGCGCCAACCTTGCGCGCATGTGGCGCCAAGCCGCAGAGATCACCAGCGACCCAGCCCTGCGCGAACAGCGCTTCCGCAACTCCGACCGCGAGTATGCCATCGCCATCAGCCTCAGCCCAAACAACGCTGCCATCTGGAACGAGTGGGCGACGCTCCACCTCTATGCCTTCCGCGACTTCGAGACGGCAAAACAAAAGCTAGAGCGCTCACTTGCGCTCGATCCGCGCTTTGACCAAACCTACCTGCTGCTAGCAAGTTGGCACATCGAGAAAGCCAACGTGTTGTTGTTCGAGAAACCCGAAGCGCGCCCTGAGGAGCTTAAGCAAGCGCGCGCCTACCTCGAGCAAGCCGTGCAGGTCGCGCCGAACGCAACGAACGTGTATCAGGAGATCGCGCGCCTGAGCATTGAGCTTGGTGACTTGCGCGCAGCGATCAGCGCCACGGAAAAGATAGCTGAACTCAACCCGAACGACTGGAACGCGCTGAAGAACTTAGCGGTGCTGTATCGCGATGTGGGCGATTCGGAGCGGGCGCGCCAGTACGCGGAACGCGCGTTGCCGCTCATGCCGCCCGATCAGCAGCCCATCATGCAAGCCTTCATGCAACAGCTCGGCTCACAATGAGGCGCGCATGGTTGATCTCGTGTTGCTCTTCTTCGGCGCGTTAGTGGTGAGCGTGGCGCTCACGCCGCTCAGCAAGCGCTTAGCGCCGCGCCTTGGGCTTGTGGCGTACCCACGCGCGCGCGACGTGCACACGGTGCCTGTGCCTAAGCTTGGCGGCGCAGCAATCGTCGCGGGCGTGTTGCTCTTCGCGCTGGTCGCTGGAGATCGCTTCGGCTTCCGACAGCTCGCTGCGATTTTGCTCGGCGCAGTGTTCATGTCGTTCCTCGGCCTGCTCGACGATCGCTTCCAGCTCAGCGCCTACCTGCGTTTGCCTCTGCAAGTGCTTGCGGCGCTGTTCGTGTGGTTCTTTGACGTGCGCACCAGCCTTTTCGCATCGCCAGCGCTCGACATGCTGCTCACGGTGTTGTGGATCGTGGGCATCTCCAACGCGATGAACTTTCTCGACAACATGGACGGTTTGCTTGCAGGCGTCAGCGCCGTGATCGCCGCCTTCTTCATGGCGCTAGCAGCCATTAATGGGCAGTATCTCGTCGCGCTGCTCAGCGCAGCGGTGATGGGCGCTTGCATCGGCTTCCTCATCTGGAACCTCAACCCGGCGAACGTGTTCATGGGCGACTCAGGCAGCATGTTCCTTGGGTTTTTGCTCGCGTCCATCGCCATCAAGTTGCGGTTTCTAGGACAAAGCCCTTCGGTGTCGTGGCTTGTGCCGCTCATCGTGATGGGGCTGCCTGTGTTTGACATGACGCTGGTGGTGATCTCGCGGCTGCGGCGCGGCAAGAACCCGCTCACCACGCCGGGCAAAGATCACGTCTCGCACCGCATTCACAACCAGGGCTACACTAAGCGCGAGACGGTGATGATGCTCTACTTGGTGTGTGCAGCGCTCGGCATCGTCGCGATCATTGCGTCGGTCGCAAGCGTTGCAGCAAACGCGATCATCGCCAGCGCGCTGCTCGCCTTTGCCGCCTACATGTTTTGGCGCATGGAGTTTGGACCATGGCGACTCAAGACGATAGACTGGGAACAACCCAAGACACAAAACGATCTCCCTTCCTCCGCAGCGACGAACGTGTAGCGGTCATTGGGCTTGGCTACGTAGGCTTGCCATTGGCGATTGCCCTGGCGCAGGCAGGACGCACCATCATCGGCGTTGATGTAGATGCGCGCCGCGTGGCGCAACTCAACGCAGGCGGCAGCTACATCCCTGATGTGCCCGCTGAGGACGTGCACGCCGCCGTGCAGCAAGGGCGCTTCCATGCCACGACCGACTACGATGCCCTGCGCACATGTGATGTCGCGTTCATCTGCGTGCCCACGCCCTACGACGCAATGCGCGCGCCAGATTTGCGCTACGTCGTTGCAGCAGCAGAAGGCATTCAGCCACGCTTGCAGCGCGGGCAGCTCATCATCTTGCAAAGCACCACCTACCCCGGCACCACCGAAGAGGTGGTGCAGCCCATCCTTGAGCGCAGCGGTCTGAAAGCAGGCGTGGACTTCGACCTTGCCTTCTCCCCTGAGCGCATTGACCCGGGTCGGCGCGATTGGACGGTGAAGAACACCCCCAAGGTGGTCGGCGGACTGACGGAGCGCGCGGCAACACGCGCAGCCGACTTGCTGCGCTCCCTTGGAGCACCCGTGCACGTGGTCTCCTCGCCACGCGCTGCGGAAATGACAAAGCTGTTGGAGAACATCTTTCGCTCGGTGAACATCGCGCTTGTGAACGAGCTTGCGCTGCTGAGCGAGCGCATGGGCATTGACATTTGGGAGGTGATCCGCGCAGCATCCACCAAACCCTTCGGCTTCATGCCGTTCACACCTGGCCCTGGCGTGGGTGGGCACTGCATCGGCGTTGACCCGTACTATCTCTCCTGGAAAGCGCGCGAGTTCGACTTCTACACCAAGTTCATCGAACTTGCAGCGGAGGTGAACCAAAGCATGCCCTTCCACGTGGTGGAGCTAACCGAACGCGCGCTGGCGCGAGTGCGCGTGCCGATGCAAGGGGCGCGGATTTTGGTGTTGGGCGTGGCGTTCAAGCGCGACATTGACGACGCGCGCAATTCGCCCGCAGAGCGCGTGATCGAGCTGTTGCTCAAGCGGGGGGCAACTGTGCGTTATCACGATCCCTACGTGCCCTGTTTTCGCGTCGGCGGTGATGCCTTCATGCGGCAACCCGTAGAGCTGTTCTCGCAGCCGCTGACGGAATCACTCGTGCGTGATTCGGACTGCGTGGTGATCGTGACCGGGCACCGCGTGGTGGACTACACGTTCGTGGTGCGCAACGCGCGCGCGGTGGTGGATTGCATGAACGCGACCGAGGGCGTCACAGGCGACAAACACCACATCATCCGCCTGGGTGCAACTCCGCTGTAGCCGAGTGGGCAGTGAGGGACTCGAACCCCCGACCTTCCGTGTGTAAGACGGACGCTCTCACCGCTGAGCTAACTGCCCTCTCTGCACGCGATTCTACCCCACGCCCACGCGCGCCATGAAGGCACGTACATCCGCCTCAGGGAGCGCAACGCTGCCGAGCAACATCGCGCCGGCAAGCTCGCCACCATGGAAGTCGCTGCCGCCTGTGACGAGCAAGTTGTTCTGGCGGGCGAATCGCACAAAGCGCTGCGTTTGCTCCGCAGTGTGGAGGGGGTAATACGCCTCGATGCCGTCCAGCGCCACAGCGAGCAGATCGGACAAGAGTGGCTCGAGGTCGCCTTGATACAGCCCAGGATGCGCGAGCACCGCAACGCCACCCGCCGCATGGATCAGCTGCACGGCATCTGCGGGAGTTAAACCCTCGTGGGGCACAAACGCTGGTTTGCCCTCAGCTAAGTACCGATCGAAAGCCGTTTGCACATCGGGCACAAGCCCAAGCTGCACCATCGCGCGCGCCACGTGTGGGCGACCGATCACGCCATCGCCCGCTTGCGCCAAGACAGCTTCAAAGGGGACGTGAAGCCCCAGCGCTGCCAGCTTCTCGAGGATCCGCCGCGCGCGTGCAACGCGCACATCTTGCAACGCTGCAATGCGTTGGCGCACTGCTTCTTCCTTCGGGTTCACGTTGTAGCCCAGCACATGCACCTCACCCTGCGGGGAGAGCGTGCTGATCTCAATGCCGGGGATCACGCGCACGCCGAGCGCTGCACCCGCCGCCAACGCTTCAGCATGCCCTGCGAGCGTGTCGTGATCGGTGATGGCAAGCAGCGCAACACCACGCGCCTGGGCTAAACGAACAACCTCCGATGGTGCATACAGACCATCGGAGGCGTTGGTGTGGCAATGCAATTCTGCGAGCACGACGCTGATTGTAAAGTCAGCGCGGCTCGACCGTCAGGCGTACTGCGGTGCGCTCTGCGCCGTCAATGACGATCTCCGAAAAAGAGGGGATCACCACAACATTAATGCCATCGAGGAGCAAGTAGTTGCGCGCGATCGCAACCGCTTTCAGCGCCTGATTGACTGCTCCTGCCCCGATGGCTTGCACATCCACGCGACCCCGCTCGCGCACAATCCCTGCAATTGCGCCTGCGACTGCTGTCGAGCGCGAGTGTGCAGACACCTTGACAATCGCCGCTTGTTGCTCTTGTGTTTGCGCCTCTGAGGCGTGATTATGATTGTGTGCGGTGTTTGTCGTGTCCATGCAATAATTCTGGTACCCTCAATTGAGATGAACCTGAGACGAGACTTAAGGGCAGGTGTGCAAGAAGCGCAAATCGTGCTTTCGCATGGGTGCATCGCCTATCGCCAAGCAGGTGTTGTGAATGGCGAGAGGCCTCTCATCTTCATCCACGGCTGGGGCGGGTCCTCGCTCTACTTCCGGCACGTCATGGCGCAGCTTGGCGCTTTGCGCTACAACGCTGCGCTTGATTTGCCAGGGTTTGGCAACTCCCCCATGCCCGAGTCGGTCGAGGCGACCTCGTTTTACACCCACCGCGGCTTAGCGCACGTCGTCGCCGAATGGCTGGATGCGATTGGCGTCACGCAGTGCGATGTGGTTGGGCACAGCTTTGGCGCTGGCGTTGCGATTGCGCTTGCAGCCATGCAGCCGCAGCGTGTGCGCTGCGTTGTGCTCAGCAACTTCAGCACCTTCCGCAACGAAGCGGAGCGGCGTTTGATCATGCTCATGCATGAGATGAGCAGCTTGCTGCTGAAGCTGCGCGGTTTTCGTTTTGCGCACAGCGACGCTTTTGCGCGCCTGTTGGGCGCGCGCTTTTTCTATCACCCGCCCAGCCTTGAGATTTTGCGCGAGGGGCTAGAGGACTTTTGGCGCATGAACCCAGATGCTGCGCATTGGGCTATGCGTTACGCCCTCAATTGGGAAACGCCCAATGATTTGCGGAGCTTGCGCCAACCCTTGCTGCTCATTCACAGCCACCATGATCAGATCATGCCGCCGCGCAACGCGGTGTACACAGCCAGCCTCGCACCGCGAGGGCAGCTTTACTGGCTCGACGAATGCGGGCATCTGCCCATGGTCGAGAAGCCTGAAGCATTCTTGGAGATCGTGACGCGCTTCCTCAACGGAGGGTGAGCATTGCTCACTTCTGATGCGCCGCTTCGTAAGCTTCAATGCGATCGAGTAAGCTCAGCACGTAGCCGATCTCGTCCACGCCGTTGAGCAGGCACGTTTTGCTGAACCCGTCGATCGGGAAGGTCACGGCGCGCCCGTCTGGCAAGGTGAGCGTTTGGGCGGCAAGGTCGATCGTCACAGTTGCCTCAGGGTCTTGCTCGCAGCGCGCGAAGAGCTGCTGGAGCGTCTGCTTGTCCACCACCACAGGCAATAGACCGTTCTTCAGCGCGTTGTTGCGGAAGATGTCGGCGAACGAAGTGCTGATCACGGCGCGGAACCCCCAGCTCACGAGCGCCCACGGTGCGTGCTCGCGCGAAGATCCGCAGCCGAAGTTGTCGCCGACCAACAGCACCTGTCGCCCTTTCATCTCTGGGCGGTTGAGCACGAAGTCGGGCTTCGGGTTGCCTGCAGCGTCGTAGCGCCAATCGGCGAAGAGCGCATCCGCTAAGCCTGCCTTGTCGGTGATCTTCAAAAAGCGCGCAGGCACGATTTGGTCGGTGTCGATGTTGTCCACGGGGAGTGGGACGAGTTTACTCGTGAGCGTTGTGAAGCGGTTCATCGCTGTGCCTGCAATGATAGAGCAAGCGCGGCGATGGTGCGACCCAGCTATGTGATAGGCTGTGCGTCACTCAGACCCAACTCACCTGCCAACCTACTGGCTGACCGTCGCGATATGGCATGACGGCGTGGAACTGGCGCGGGTCGTCGCTGAACACCAGTGGCACGAAATACACATCGCCAGGCCACATCGGCAATGCAGCGCGCGCGCGCACGGTCGGGTCGGGTGAACACGCATCGAGCAGGCGCTGCAACGGTACCCACTCCAGGCGTCCTTCCGCCGTGCGCTCGAGCGGCGTGCCGCTGAAAGCGGTGATAAGGAACACGAAGCCGAACCAATCCTCGCCGTGCTTGCCGAAGCCGGGCCAGCTGATCGTGCCACGCAGGCGCATCGCCTCGACCTCGATCCCAGCCTCTTCGCGCACTTCGCGGCGCATGCAACTTGCCACATCTTCGCCCGGCTCGAGTTTGCCGCCCAAGCCGTTGTATTTGCCGAAAGCGTGGTCGTCCTCGCGCCCGACGCGGTGAATCATGAGCACATGCGTGCCTTCAGGCGAGAGCACGTAGCCAAGCGTGCCGAGGATAGGGGTGTAGGGCATGGGGTCAAAAAAGCCCCCGCTGGACGCGGGGGCGAGGACGCGAAGCTTCAAGCGGCGCTTGCTGGCGGCTGTTGAGCCGAAGGCGCTGGCTTGGCAGCCTCGGCTTTGGCTTTTGCCTCGGCTGCGGCTTTCTTCTTCGCCTCTTCAGCAGCGCGGTCGGCAAGCTCGCGCTGCCAATCCAAGGGGTGGATCGAAGCGTGGTACGTGTCGGGCTTGAGCAGCTTGGCTTTGTCGTGCACCAAACGCATGTGCGGCTGCTCCTCGGGGTAATAGCTCAGCTCGTAGTCGTGATCCATCTTGATCGCGTCGAATGGGCAGAACTCCGCGCAGTAGCCGCAGTTCATGCAGATGGTGGTGTCAATGTAGAACTCCTTCGGCTGAGGAATAGGGCGCTTGGTCACGGGGTCTTCCGTGCGCACGATCCAGATGCACTGCGGCGGACACACCTTGGCGCAAATGCCGCATGAGGTGCACTTCTCCTCTTGCTTCTCCGTGTCGAGAACGAGGAATGGGACGTAGCGGAAGTTCTCTGGCAGCGGCAGCCGCTCCTTTGGGTACTCCACCGTCACCAGCCCCTTGTTTTTTGGGCTTTGGCGGCGCAGCGGGCGTGGCTGCGGCGCTGCGCTTTTGTTGATCAAGTATTTGAGGTCCTCCGCGTAGGTGTTAATGAAGTGCCGGAGCGTTACCCCCAAGCCCTTCAGAATTCCAGTTCCAAGCAAGCTCATGGTCTCCTCTCCCTTAGCGTGACACTGGGTTTAGCGATCCACTTCACCGAGCACGATATCCAACGAGCCGAGGATCACCACGGCATCGGCGACCTTGTGCCCCACCACCATCTCTTTGAGCGAGGTGAGGTTGATGAACGAGCTGGAGCGGATGTGGTAGCGGTAGGGGTTCTGGCCGCCGTCGCTGACAAGGTAAAAGCCCAGCTCGCCTTTCGGCGTCTCAACGCGCGCGTAGGCTTGACCTGCTGGCACGCGATGGTTGTAGGCCTTCTTGCCAGCCTGAATGTCGCCCCATTTCGTCTGCTCCATTTGCTGCAAGCACTGCTGCACGATCTTGAGCGACTCGCGCATCTCGAGCACGCGGATGCGGTAGCGGTCATACACATCCGCGCCATAGAGCACGGGGATCTCAAAATCGAAGCGGTCGTAGATGCCGTAAGGATCTACGCGGCGGATGTCGTAGGGGACGCCAGCGGCGCGCAAGCAAGGTCCAGTGAGGCTGTAGTTGATGCTGCGGTCGGCGGGCAAGTAGCCCACGCCGATGGTGCGCGCTTTGACAATTTCGTTGTCAGTGAGCAGCTCTTCCAGCTCGTCAATCTTGCGCGGGATGCGCTCGAACGCCAGCTCTTTCACCTGCGCGAGCTGCGCCTCGGTGAGGTCGCGGCTCACACCGCCGAAGCGGAAGTAGTTGCACATCAACCGGCTGCCCGTGACCGACTCGAAGAAATCGAGGATCAAATCGCGCTCGGTGATGAAGTACAGCGCCGGCGTGTAGAACGCGCCGAGGTCGTTCAGCAAGAAGCCGATCGCCCAGAAGTGCGACTGGATGCGCGTCAGCTCCGCCATGAGCACGCGCAGGTATTCGGCGCGCTCAGTGGGCTTGATGCCCATCATCTTCTCGACGGTGAGCACGTAGCCCCACTCGTTTGCCATGCCCACGATGTAGTCGAGGCGGTCGGTGTAGGGGATGTTGTGCAGCCAGGTGTTGCGCTCGCCGATCTTCTCGTGGTTGCGATGGAGATACCCTAGCACCAGCTTGAGATCGGTCACCGTCTCGCCGTCGAGCTTCACCACCATGCGCAACACGCCGTGCGTGGACGGGTGCTGCGGTCCCATGTTGACGATGATCTGGTCGGTGCGCAGCTCCTCTTCTTCGGCAAGGGCTTGCCCGTTGCCGAGCACAGTGGTTGTGGTCTCGCCATAGCCGTTCTTCGTCACCACTTTTAGCCCTGGCACGCCCTCCGCCATAGAGTCATACAAGCCGGCGTCGGGGTCGGCATGGAAGTTCAGCGGGTCGAACCCAGGGGGGTAGTTCACGTTGTCCGCCCAGGGGACGCGCTCCTCCGCAAGTTGGTGGTGACCGCCAGGCCAGCGCGAGTCGAACGGCTTCGTGTCGCCCTCGTAGTATGCCTCATGCCAATCCTTGCGCAGCGGCCAGCCGTAGAAGCCCTCCCAAAGCAAAATGCGGCGCAGGTCTGGGTGCCCACTGAACGGGATGCCGTACATGTCATAGACCTCGCGCTCTTGGAAGTCAGCGCCGGCGTAGATCGGCGTGATGGAGGGCACGGGTTCGCTGAGGTCGTTGCCCTGCGGACGCGGCACGCGCACCTTCAGCGTGAGCGGCTCCCCGCCAGTGCTGCGCTGAAAGTGATACACCACCTCGAAGTAGCCGTCCTTGATGTAGTCCACGGCGGTGAGGTTGGTGACGCTGTCGTATTTCAGCTCGTCGCGCAGGTATGTAGCGACCTCAGGCAAGCGCGATTTGTCTTGGAGCAGCACGCCGACATAGGGCGCAGGCGCGATCACGCTCTCGCCGAAGTGCTGCTGCAATTGCTGCATGTCTGGCGTGAGTGTGGCGAGCGGTGCCGCCTTCGCTGCGCCGTGACCGCCTGCCTTAGGTGCAGCGGCGGCAGGTTTTGCAGCGGGTGCGGGTTTCGCAGCGCTGGGCTGGGCGCTCGCAGCTTGGGTCTCGGGGCGCGGCGTTTCTTCAGCCATGACCATCATCCCTCCTGAGTGGGAACGGGTTGCTGCGCTTGGGCAGCCGCTTTCTGGCGAATCTCCTCAGCGCGACGCATGTCCACAAGATCAGGGCCAAGCATCGGCACGGGGATCACATCGTCTTCGCCAGGGCGATACCACGGCACCGTGCGCAGGGATTGTTTTTCGATCTTCTCTTGCAGCTTGAGGAAGCTGTGCAACAGCGCCTCTGGGCGCGGCGGGCAGCCTGTGATATACACGTCCACCGGGATGAATTTATCAATGCCGGAGACCACGTTGTAGCCCTCTTTGAAGGGACCGCCAGCAGTGGCGCAGGCGCCCATCGCGATCACGTAGCGCGGCTCGGGCATTTGGTTGTAAAGCCGCACGATCTGCGGCACCATCTTCTTGGTCACCGTGCCCGCAACGATCATAAGGTCAGCTTGACGCGGGCTAGCGCGCATCAGCTCCCAACCAAAGCGCGCGAGGTCGTGACGGCTAGCGGCCGTGGCGATCATCTCGATAGCACAGCATGCCAAGCCAAATAGCATGGGCCACATGCTGCGCTTGCGTCCCCAGTTGTAGAGCTTGTCGAGCGTGGTGATAAACACGTTGTTGCGCAGTTCCTCGGGCACACGCGGGTCATTCGGGAAGTCACTCGGCAGGGGCTGGTTTACCGTCTCTGACATTGCTCACCACTCACTCTGAAGAAAGTTTCAACTCAACCCACTCAGCTTGGATCTGCTCCAAGCACTCCACTGTCGCTGCATGGGGATCGTCGCTGAACCCTTCTAGCGCCACCACCCAATTGCGCAACACGGCGTGAGCCACCTGCGTCGGGTCAGCGATCTCTGGATGATGCGCGTTCAGCAGCAGCGCGATCGGATATGCGTCGTCCCAGTACAGCGGATCTGCCATTGGAACGCTCGGCATTATACCCAGCGGGTTTGCTGCATGAGAGGCGCGCGAAGCAATGCGCAGCGTTGCAGCTACACTTGGCGCATGGTTCCACACCGGCGTTGGTGGGCGCTGCTCTGTGCAGCCATGATGCTGGGCGCGTGCACGGCGCCGACGCTTGATCACACGCCAACCCCTTCGCCCACCGCCGTGCCGCCGACGCCTACTGCAACGCCTGCCCCTACGCCAACGCCTTCGCCTGAGGTGCTGCGCCAGCGCGCCCACGAGGCGGCGTTCATTGGCGATTACGCGACGGCAATCGCAAACATGCGCCAGGCGCTTGACCTGACTCCCTCTGCGGAAACGCGCGCCGCCATGCAACTGACGTTGGCACAATGGCACTTGCGCGCGGGAGACGCGAACGCTGCGCAGATGCTCCTTGCCGAAGCGGAGGCTTGGCCTGTAACGCTGCGCGC
The DNA here is from genome assembly GCA_030550095.1 of Chloroflexota bacterium. GTDB lineage: Bacteria > Chloroflexota > Anaerolineae > J036 > Brachytrichaceae > DRWP01. The sequence continues at coordinate 19,371 of JAUQQA010000018.1, forward strand.
AGATGCGCTCGTGCTGCGGGGGCGTGCGTTAAGCACGCTGGGCGAATCTGCAGCAGCAACGCAAGCTTACTCAGAAGCGCTCACGCTCGCGCCAACCATCGCCCCTTGGCTGAACCTATGGATCGGCGAGGCGTTGCTGAGCGCAGGACAACCCGCCGAGGCGACGCTTTTCCTGCAACGCGCTGCGGATGCTGCGCCAACCCTTGCTGAAGAGTTCGCGCGGCGTGAAAAGCTGGCGCTTGCCTTTCAGCTCAGCGGCAATTTTGCCGCCGCGGCAGCCGAGTATGAGCGCATTCTGGCGCGCGCGCAGGTGCCTGCTTATCGCGCGCGCATTCATTGGGAGCTGGCGCAGGTGTTGCGGCTGATGGGGCGCGCGGAGGAGGCCTTTGCGCACATGCGCGTGCTCGTCGAGCAACACGCAACCACCCCCCAAGCGTTGGCAGCGCTGCAAGCGCTGCTCGATGCTGGGCAAAGCGTGGATGCGTTGCAGCGCGGCATCGTGGCGTATCACAACGGCTTATACGTCCCCGCGCGAGATGCGTTCCGCCGCGCCATCGCGCTTTACCCCGAGCGCGCCAACGCGATCCGTTACTGGGCAGCGCTGAACTACCTGCGCCTCGGCAGCCCTGCTGACGCGCTGCGCAATCTTGAGCAAACCATCCTCAGCAACCCACCACGACAGCGTGATCGGGCGATAGCGCTCGCGGAGCGCACCAAGGTCCTGCTCAGCTTGGGCGACCTGCGCGCGGCGCAAAGCAGCGCCCGCCAGCTTGGCGATGAGCTAACGCCAGATGCCGAGGTGTTGCGCGCCGCACTCGAGGCTGCGCGCGCGCTTGCCCTGCAATCCGCGCTCGAGGAGGCGATCCAGCTCTACGCTCGGATCGGCGAAGTAGGCACAGGCGAGGAGGCGGCTGAGGCGCTCATGCGTGCAGCAGCGTGGGGCTACCGTCTCCAACGCCCTGATGCAGTGCAGCGGTTTGCGACGCTGCTGCTCACGCGCCACGCCGATCGCCCGCAATCCTTGCTCGCCCAGCTTTGGCTGGGCAAGACGCAACTTGCTGCTGGTCAATCGGCAAGCGCTACGCTCACGTTGCAATCGCTCATTGCGCGCGCGCCCGCTTCTTACGAAGCTGCACGTGCAGCGGAGCTGCTCAGCGATCCGACGCGCGCGCCGCTCTCATACCCATTTGTCACAGCGTTGCCTTCTGTGGACGAAGCTGCCGAACAAGCTGAGGCGGAGCGTTGGTTGCGCGAGTGGTTGGGCTTGCCAGAAGAAACCAACTTGCGCGCGTTGCGCGCCGATCTTGCCGCAGATGAACGCCTTGCGCGCGGGGAGCACTTGTGGCGGCTTGGGCTTTGGAGCGAGGCGCGCCTAGAGTTCGACGGGCTGCGCCAAGCATTCGCACAAGATGCGCTTGCGCTGTATCAGCTCGCGCTTTACTTTCGCGATCTGGGCGCCTATCGCGCCTCGATCCTCGCTGCCGATGCACTGATGCGGCGCTCGCCTGCGTCGCACCCGCTGGCGCTGCCGCGTTTCATCACGCGCTTGCTCTACCCCGTTTACTACGCCGAGCTGGTGATGCGCGAAGCCAACGCGCGCGCGCTCGACCCACTGCTGATCTTCGCGCTCATCCGCCAAGAGAGCCTATTCGAGCCGTTTGCGCTCTCCTCGGCTGCAGCCAGCGGCTTGATGCAGGTGATCCCCTCAACGGGGCGCGAGATCCATGCGGAGCTAAACTGGCCCCCAAACTACACCACAGCGGATCTCCAAAAGCCCTACGTCAGCGTGCGCTTCGGCACGTATTACCTCGCCAAGCAACGCAGCTTCTTCGGCGGCGATCTCTACGCTGCGCTTGCGGCTTATAACGGCGGCGCAGGCAACGCATTGCGTTGGCGCGCAGGCAGCGCAGGCGATCCAGACCTGTTCTACTTGAATATCACTTTCGACGAGACGCGCCTTTACATCCGCACGGTGAGCGCCAACTACGCGATCTATCACGCGCTTTACGGCAACGCTGCATCGTAGCGAGGTCAGCGCGTTTGCAATTGGCGCTGCGCAAGCAAGCCACCGATCACGCCGAGCACCCAGCCGAAGAGCAGGGCAAAGAGCAGGTATCCGAAAAGGAAGGCGATGTCTTGACCGCGGAAGTAGTCCACGCCGATGGTGATGTTCCACTGCTGCGCCTGCGCGATCTCTTGGGGCGAGAGTTGCGCCATGCGCAGCGCCACTGTTTCTTCGTTGGTGTTCGCCCAGCGCACGAGGTTGTGCACCATGAACGGCAGCGCGTAGCCCAGCGCGGCGTAAGTGCCGCCGATGGCGCCAGCGCTGCGTGCGCTGCCAGCATGGAGCGGGAGCGCCGCTCGCCCCGCCGCGATGCCGCCCGAGAGCGCCACCGCCGCCGCGATCACGCAGTGCATTGCCAAAAACGACTCCGCCATGAGCAGCACCAGCACCCCGATGCCGAGGCTGATCGCCGCGACAAACAATCCGCGTAGGCGTGCGGCGCGCCGCGCGGCGCGTTCACTGGGTGAGGGTTGTGACTTCATCGTCTGCGCAAAGGAGTTTTCTGGTTTGCAGGCAGAGCAGCAAGCCCACCGAGCGCGCCCGTGAGCAACCCGAACACGGGGAGCGCCACGCCACAACACGCCAGCGAGAGCCACAGCGAAAGCTGCACCAAAGCGCGCAGGTCAACACCCGCTGCCTGAAGCTGCGAGCGTTGCACCTCGGAGAGCTGCGCCTGCAACATCTCCAGCAGCGCCTGTTGCTCGGTCGGGTCGAACGCCGTCAGGGCTGCGGCTGCCACGAACGCTAACGCCATCATCACGCCCGACACCAAGCCGCCCAGCGCGCCCGTGCCCAACGCCGTGTTGCGCTGGCGGGCGAGGCTTTGACGCGCGGCGTAATAGCCCACCACCGCTGGTCCGAGCGCCATGATCGTCAGCCCCAGCAACTGCATTTCTGCCGAGCTGGCGGCTTGCTGCGCGAGCGTCGCCAACCCCAAAACGATGCCGCCGATCAGCCCAACGCGCAGCGCGGGGCGTAAGTTCATTGGTCGCGCCGACGTAGAGGGCTGGTTCATCATGGCTCAGCGATACTGGAACAAGTGGTCAATGGCATCCGCAAGCTGTTTGAGCGTTGCCACCTGATGCACGGCGTCGCAGAACGGCGCGTACGCGAGCATGTCGCTATCGCCGCTGCCCCACTGATGAGGCGGCTCGGGGTTAAACCACAGCACGCGCCGCGCCCGCATGCGCAGCGCTTGCATGAGGTCGAGGCGCGGATCGTTGAAGTTGTTGCGCGCATCACCGACGAAGATCAATGTGGTGCGGTGATCCACAGCGTCGAGGTAGTGCTTGCAGAACGTCTCAAGGCTGTTGCCGAGGTCGGTGTTGTAATGCCCAGGTGGGAGCGCATGCAAAACGTGCTGCACCGCTTCGTGTGGGCGATGCTCAGCGAAGATCATGCTCACTTCATGCATGTCGCTGATGAACGCAAAGGAACGCGCCTTGCTCACCTGATCCTGCATTTCGTACATCATGCGCAGCATGAATTCGGCGACGGGGCGCATGGAGGTGCTGACGTCCACGATCATGGTGATCTTGGGTTTCAGGTGTCGGCGCTTCAGCTTTAGCTCAAGCGGCACACCCATGTAGCGCAGGTTGTGGCGGATCGTGCCCTTGGCATCGAAGTGTCCGCGCTTGCCGCGGCGCAGGCGCAACGCTGCGCGTGAGCGCAACCGCGCCACTAAGCGCCGCACGTGATTGCGTAGCTCATCAGCTTCTGCCTCGCTCAGCGAGGAGAGCGGGCGGTTCATCAGATCGTCGATCCGTTGGCGGCGTTGTGGCTGCTGCGTCTGGTTGAGCAGCGACTGACCCACAAAGCGGGAGATTTGCTCGCGCAGCGATTCCGCATTCCCCAACACTGTCTCGCGCACCTGTTGGCGCCCTTCGGCGTTCATCCCTTCTTCCTTGAGGTGTTTCATCAGCGCCTCGAGCGCTTCCTGAACCTGTTCTGGCGTGAGCCCCATTTGGCGCAACATGCGCTCGAGCAGCCATTGCTGTGCGTGAGGATTGCCGCGCAGCCCGCGGTCCAGCCCGGCGCGTTGGGCTGCGCGCTCAAGCTGCTCGCGTGTAGGGCGCTCACCCAGCGCCAACATGCGCATCAGCTCGCGCAGATGTTGGCGCAACTGCTCGATCGCGCGCTCAAGTTGTGCTTGTTGCTCCTTCGTCAAGCCTTGGGGCGGCTGGAGCGGCGGTCCCTCGTGACCGAAATAAAGCGGGAAGTAGCGCTCGAAGATGGGCACATCTGCTGGCTCTTTGACCAAGGTGGCTTTCAGCGCGGTCTTGAAGCGCTCGCGATCCATCACGCCGATCGCGCATACAGCACGCAGTGCATCAGCGCTCTCGGCGAGCGAAATGCGCACGCCGGCGCTGCGCAACGCGCTCACGAACTCGATAATGCGCTCGTCCATCCGTTCACCCTCCGAGTGATCCTGCGCATCAGCGCACGCCGATCTCGGGACCGCGCCGTCCGCCCATGAGGGCGCGCCGCGCGCGCAAAATGTCGCTTTCGTGCTTTAGGATGACGGTGAGGGTGTCGTTGAGCGTCTTTTCGTCAAGGTGTTTTGCGTTGATCGCCACCAGTGCTTTTGCCCAATCCACGGTCTCGGCGACGCTCGGCGCTTTCTTCAAGTCTATCTCACGCAGCTTTTGCACGATCTCCACGCACTGCCGCGCTACTTGCGGCGCAAGCTCAGGCACGCGCATCCGCACGATGCGCAGCTCGCTCTCAAAGGACGGGTAATCAACGAAGAGGTAAAGCGCACGGCGCTTGAGCGCCTCGCTCAGCTCGCGCGTGTTGTTGCTGGTGAGCACCACCATCGGCTGATGCACTGCCTTGATAGTGCCCAGCTCAGGCACGCTCACCTGGAAGTCGCTGAGGATTTCGAGCAAGAAGGCTTCAAACTCCGCGTCAGCGCGGTCGATCTCATCAATGAGCAGCACCACGGGGTGCTCGCTCATAATCGCGCGCAGCAACGGGCGCGGCAGCAGAAAGCGGCGCGAGAAGAAGACGTTCTCTTCTTTGGCAAGCGCGTCTGCGGCTTCGCTCAGCGTGCGTGCCTCGCCCATGATCTGGTTGAGCTTGTCGCGCAGCAGCTGGGTGTAGAGCATTTGTTTGGAGTACTCCCACTCATACAAAGCCTTTGACTCATCCAACCCCTCGTAGCACTGCAAGCGGATCAACTCGCGCCCTGTTGCTGCTGCCCACGCTTTTGCCAGTTCGGTTTTGCCCACACCAGCCGGACCCTCGGCGAGGATTGGCTTGCCAAGGCGCTCTGCGAGAAACACCACCGTGGCGATCTCGTCTGAGGCGATGTACTGCTGCGCCAACAACCCTTGCACAACGTCTGCAACAGAATTGAACACCATAGGCAAAGGATACACCCAGAAGATAAGCGTCTGAGAACGTCAGCCGTGGTGCAGGGTTAGGCCCTTTGCTGGTCTCATTCAGGTGCTTCGCCGTTCAGCATCGCCAGCGCATCAAGCACCTCTTGGCGTGAGAGGCCGCCGAGCATCAGCTCGTGATCGCGCAACGCAAGCAGCCGCTGGTAAAACGCGCGCGCCTCCTGGCGCCAGGCCTTGGGGTCTTGCGCAAGCAGTGACCAAAGCGCGTCCTCGGCTGCGGCGTAGCGGCCCATGCGCTCGTAGTAGGCGAAAGCGCGCGCTTGGGTATGCGGCGCTAGCTCGGTGAAGCGTTCGAGCTTGTCGAGCAGCGCATCAATGCGCTCGGTGTAGTCCTTGGACGTACCGAACGGCTGCTGGAGCAACGCATCGAGCAGCACGTGGGCTGCCTTCTCGTAGTTCTGGATCGCAAGGTGCTCCTCGCCGACCAGCGCGTGCCAGTCGCCGTCGGCGTCGAGCAGATCGGCGAGCACCAGCACGCGGTCGAGGTCGCCGACGCGACCCATGCTGACGAAGAGCAGCAGCGCGTCGTCCGAGGCTTGGCGCGCGAACTCGGGCGTGATGCCGAGCGCTTCGCGGAACGCAGCGTCAATTTGGGCGCGCGCCTCTTCACGGCGGTTTTCGGTGAGCAGTTGCTTCAGCGCAAGCAGGAACGCGCCGAACTGCTCGATCATGCGCTTGATGTAATCGCGGGAGTACATCGTGCCTTAGCCTTGCATCACGCGCGCCATCACGTCCCACCAGAAGCGCCAGCAGCGCGCGATGTCGTCTTGCGTTTTTGGATCGAGCGGTTGGCGGAAAGGCAAGCGCTGCACGCGCTCGTTGAACTCCGCCACCAAATCCGCGACGTCGAGCGTGAGCAATTGGCGATCGCGGACCACGACGCGCCCGTTGACGATCACATGACGCACCGATTGTCCCGTCTCACAATGCACCAGCATCCCGTAGGCGTCGTTGTAAGGCGCGAGCACGGGCGTGTTCAAGTCCAGCAGCACCACGTCAGCCAGCCAGCCCTCGCGCAGCGCGCCGAGCTGCCCGCGCAGCAACAACGCCGCCGCGCCGCCGAGCGTCGCCATCTCGAACGCCTCGCGCGCGGTGATCCACGTCTTCGGATCGTGGTCGCCCACGTTGTGGATCAACGCCGCGAGTTTGATCGCGTCGAAGAGGTTTTGGTTGTCGCTGCTGCACGCGCCATCCACGCCGAGCGCCACCGTGATGCGGCGATCCAACATGGCGCGCAGCGGCATGAGGCCGCTGCCGAGCTTGAGGTTTGCCGCGGGGTTGTGCACGGGCACGGCGCCATGCTCTGCGAGCAAGTCAAGATCAGCGGGATCGCGCACCCAGACGCTGTGAGGCAACGACAGCTCTGGCGCGAGCACCCCGATCTCTGCGAGCCACGGCACGAGGCGTTTGCCCCGCACTTGGCGGATGCAGTAATCTTGCACGCGCGTCTCGACACAGTGCATGTGCACGCCTGCGCCATACTTGCGCGCGAGCGCTAGCGAAGCTTGCAGACATTCTTCCGTCACAAGTTGACCTGCCGCTGGGCCGAGGAACGTTTGCAGGCGACCCTCCTCGCTGCCGTGCCAATCGCGCATCCAGGCGTCGAACATCGCCAGGTTCTCGTGCAGCACTGCGCGGCGGTAGTCGTCGCGGTCGGGGCGATAGCCGCCGTGTGATTGTCCGTACACGCTGCCGCGCAGGTCATGCCCGAGCGCATCGGCAACGTCGAGCACATAGTCGTGGTCGTCGAACATGGGGGCGACCGCAGCGCGGATACCTGCATCGCGGTAAGCCTGCATGGTGGCGTCGAGGTATTCGCGTTGCCAAGGCCCGCCGTGCCAAAGATGATCGAGCGACGCCGTGACGCCGCTGAGCAGCATCTCGATTGCGCTCATCGCTGCGCAAAGGTAGTGGTCGCGCGCGGTGTATTCGCCGCAGGTGCCGTAGAGCCAGACCAGCCACGGCTCCAGCGGCATGCGTTCGGTGGCGCCGCGCATGTAGTTCTCGGGTGAGTGTGTGTGCGCGCTGACCAAGCCGGGGATGGCGAACAAGCCACGCCCGTTGATCACTTCGATGTTGCCGCGCACACCGCTCTGGAGCAACGCGCCGAGGTTCAACGCGTGCGCGGGCGCAATGCGCCGAATGCGGTTGCCCGCGATCCAGATCGTGCGGTCGGTGGCGATGCCACGCGGCGCGTCGGCGTCGAGGAGATCAACGTGTTCGATCAGCAGGTGGGCGGGTTGATGCTGTTTCTCCATGGCGTTTGGCATGCAGTTGCTCCATGCTACACCAGCGCTGAACGTTAAGCTACAATACAACCCCTTTCGAGCAACAGGAGAACACAGCGCTATGGTTCGCATTCGACTTCGCCGCATCGGCTCGCGCAACCAGCCGGTGTATCGCATCGTGGTTGCAGATAAAGAGGCGCCGCGCGACGGCGCGTTCATCGAAACGTTGGGCGTGTACAACCCGCGCACTCAACCCGAGTTCATTGACTTCAAAGAAGACCGCGTGTACTACTGGCTGCGCGTCGGCGCTCAACCCAGCGAGGCCGTGGCGCAGATCTTCCGCAAGACGGGCACCTTGGAGCGCTTTCAACGCTTGCTCAAGGGTGAACCAGAAGAGACATTGCTTGCCGAGGCTGCCGCCAAGCTGCAAGCGCTGCGCCCGCCGACGCTGCGCACGCGCATTGGCGTTGAGCACGGCGCGAAAGCGAAGCGCTGATTTTGCCCCCTATGAAGGCGCTCGTGGAGTACGTCGCTCAGCAGCTTGTGCCCGACCCCACCAAGGTGGTGGTAACGGAGCGCACAAGCCGCGGCACGGTGTTCCTCCGCCTTCGCGTGCCCAAGGAAGAACTTGGGCGCGTTATCGGACGCGAAGGACGCCTTGCGAGCGCTATGCGCGTATTGTTGCGCGTCGCTGGCGCGCGCACGCGCCGGCGCGTCGTGCTGGACATCACCGACTGACGTGCCGCGCAACACGCTCGTCTCGGTCGGCGTAGTGGCACGCCCTCACGGCATCACGGGTGAGGTTAAGCTCGAGGTCGTGCCCGCTTATGCTGAAGTGATTGTCCGTCACCTGCGCCGCGTCTTCCTCGGACCTGAGCGACAGCCCTACCGCATCCGATCCGCGCGACTTCACCAGCGCGCCGTCTTGCTGCACCTGGAAGGCGTGCGCACGCGGAACGATGCCGAGACCCTGCGCGGCGCTGAGGTCTTCCTTCACGCCGACGACTTACCTGCGCTGCCTGCTGGCGAGTACTACATGCACGAACTGCTCGGCTTACACGTGCTTGAGGCAGAGACCCAAACCGAGCTGGGAGAGTTGGCTGAAGTCCTCGTCACTGGCAGCAACGATGTGTACGTCGTGCGCCGCCCTGATGGGCGCGAATTGCTCCTTCCAGCGCTGCCAGACGTGATCCTCAGCGTGGACCTCGACGCCAACACCATGCACGTGCGCATCCCGCCTGGGCTAGAGTAGTGAGGTGGCTCACGCAGAACTGCCGTACTACTTGGCGTTCGTGCGCGTGCGCGGCATCGGCGCAGTGCGCCTGCGCCGCCTCAAAACCCACTTCGGCTCTCTGCGCGACGCCTGGCACGCTAACGCCTTCGATCTTGCCGCTGCTGGGCTTGAAGAACGTTTGATCGGCGCTTTGCTCTCAGCGCGTCGCACCATCCATCCCGAGGCTGAGCTTGAGCGCTTACAGCGTGCCAGGGCCACAGCACTTACGTGGGACGACGAAGCCTACCCACGCCTGCTGCGCGAGATAGACGAACCGCCACCAGTGCTCTTCGTGAAAGGCACGCTTGCTGAAACCGATCGCTGGGCTGTTGCCCTCGTGGGCACGCGGCGCGCTACCGTGTACGGCAAACAGGTTGCGGAGATGCTCGCGGCAGACCTCGCGCGCAATCGCGTGACAGTGGTTAGCGGCTTGGCGCGAGGTGTGGACGCCGTCGCTCACGAGGCAGCGCTGAAGGCGGGCGGGCGAACGATCGCCGTGCTGGGCTGTGGCGTGGACATCGTGTATCCTGCGGAGCATCGCCGCCTTGCCGAGCGCATCCTTGAGAACGGCGCGCTCGTGAGTGATTACCCTCTCGGCACACCTCCTGATGCACGTAACTTCCCACCACGCAACCGCATCATCAGCGGGCTGAGCCTCGGCGTCGTGGTGGTGGAAGCAGACGAACAAAGTGGCGCGCTGATCACGGCGCAGTTCGCCGCCCAGCAAGGGCGTGAAGTCTTCGCCGTTCCCGGCAACATCCTCAACCGCTCCAGCCGAGGGACAAACAAACTGATCCAAAACGGCGCAAAACTCGTCCTCGACGTGGAAAACATCCTCGAGGAGCTGAACTTGAGCGCAGTCGCCGATCGCGCAAGCGTTGCTGCGATCGCGCCAGAAAACGATCTGGAGCGCGCGCTGCTCGCCCTGCTCTCGCACGAGCCTTGTGATGTGGACACGCTTGTGCGCAGCGTGGGGCTGCCTACTGAAACCGTGATCGCCGCGCTCACGTTGATGGAGCTGAAGGGGCTAGTGCGCCATGCAGGCAGCATGAGCTACGTGCTGGCTTGAGATCACTTTCACGCGTCCGCACGTGCTACCATTAGCACTACACATGTCAAGCGATCCAGAAACCCCGCCGCTCATGCCTGGCGAACGCCTTTCGCGCGAGGAGTTCGAGCGCCGTCACGCCGCAACGCCCAAAGCAAAAGCAGAGCTGATCAAAGGCGTGGTGCACATGTCGCCGCACGCCAAAGTGCTCAAGCTGGAGCACGCGCAGACGCATCTTCTGCTCGCCACGTGGCTCGGTGTGTATGCGGCGCACACGCCCAGCGCGTTGGCGCTGGATAACGTCTCCTACCGTGTTGACGCGCAAAACGAGCTGCAACCCGATCTCGTGCTCATGCTGCGCGATGGACGCGCCTATGTGGACGCAGAGGGGTTTCTGGCGGGCGCGCCTGAATTGGTGATCGAGGTCGCTGTGAGCACTGCCGATCGCGATCTCGGTGCAAAGCGCGAGGTTTACCAACGCGCAGGCGTGCAAGAATATGCCGTGTGGCACGTTAGCGAAGCGCTGTTCAACTGGTGGGTGCTGGAGCAGGGCGTTTACCAAACGTTGACGCCCAACACCGAACAGGTGCTGCACAGCCGCGTCTTCCCAGGCTTGTGGCTCGACGTGCCCGCGCTGTTGCGACGCGACCTCGCGGCGATGCTTGCGCGCTTGCACGAGGGGCTGCGCAGCGAAGCACATGCAGCGTTCGTCAAGCAACGCGGTTAAACTTCACAGCATGACGACGATCAGCACTGAACTTCTCGAAATCCTCCGCTGCCCCTATTGCGTTAGCAGCAGCACACGCCAACCTGGCGATGACCCCGGCCGCCTCACGCTTTACAAGGACACCTGGTTGATCTGCGAGGGGTGCGGGCGCAAATACCCCATCAAGGACGGCATCCCTGTCATGTTGATTGACGAGGGCGAGAAATGGATGCACGTGAAGCCTGAGGACTTGCCCGTGCCGCCGCCACAAGACTGATCACAGCACGCGATGCGATTGCTCAAGCTGCTGGTGCTGTTTTTGGCACTTAGCAGCACCGTTGCGCTGGTGTTGGCGTCGCGCCTCACCGCGCGCACCGTGATCACAGCAGACGCCATCCAGCCAGCGATGAACTTTGCCTTCGTCGGGCTGCGCGGTGTGATCCCCGCGTATCCCAAACTCGAAGAAGGGTACCTTTCGTTTCGGCTGCGCGACGAGAGCGGCGAAGTGCGTGTGGTGGCGTATCGCCAGGTGGTCGAGGCACTGCGCCGCGAAGGGCGCATCCCAGCACCCGGCGATCGCGTGCACGTGGAGGGCACGCTGCGCGTGCGCGAGGACGACGCCGTGCTCATCCTCAGCGTGCCCAAGCTGCTGCGCCTCGAACGCCCCGAAGCGCGTGCGATTCCCCTCGCGCAACTACCCGAAGCTTCTCTCGGCGAGCACGTCCGTGTGCGCGGGCAAGTGCGCCGCGTGCGCGATGTGGCAGGCTTGCGCATCCTCACCTTGCGTGAGGGCGATGCCGTCGCCGATGTCGTGTTCCCTTTGCAGTCTGCGCCATGGGGCGCACCACCCCAGGTGGGATTGGGGACATGGGTGGAGATCAGCGGCGGCGTGGGGGAATACCGAGAGACGAAACAAGTGCTGGCGCGCAGCGCTGAAGATGTGCGCCACCTCGCTGCGCCACAGCTACACCTTGCTGCCTCTTTCCCCTTTGACCGCAACGCCGTTGGACGTTGGTTGAGCGTGCGCGCGCGCGTCGCGGAGCTGCGCCCCTTCAGCGTTGGGATGCGCCTTGTGCTCGAGGACGCGCAGCGCCGAACGCTCGATGTGGTGATCTTCGATGACCTGTGGAATCAACTTCCGTTCTCGCAGACGCTGCTGATCGGCGACACGGTGTGGGCACAAGGCGAGCTAGCGCTCTACCGCGGGCGCTTGGAGCTGCTGCCCGAGTTGCCCACAGATGTGCAACGTGAGGCGCGTTGACCTCGCCTGTGCACTTGTGGATTTGCGCAAGCAGGGCTATAACGATGCGCGAACATGCCGCTCACGCTTGAGGCGCAACTCGACCTGTTCCTTCGCGTCCTTGCTGGCGCGGGGCTGTGCGCAGTGATTGGTATCGAGCGCGAGCGCCATGGACACGCCGCAGGCTTGCGCACCCACATGCTGGTCGGGCTGGGTGCCGCGCTTTTCACTGTGCTCTCGTTCTACGCTTTCCCCAACAGCGACCCCGCGCGTATTGCAGCCCAGATCGTGAGCGGCATTGGCTTCCTTGGCGCTGGCGCTATCCTTCAGCGGCGCGACCGTTACCACATGCACGGCTTGACCACAGCCGCTAGCATCTGGGCGAGCGCGGCAATCGGCATGGCGTGCGGCGCAGCGCTCTACGTCATCGCCGCGCTCACAGCATTGCTCGTGGTGATTGTGCTCGCCGTGCTTGCGCCCCTCGGTGAGCGCCTCAGACCGCCTTCAAAGGCAGAACCCGAAGGAGTCCCATACCCCTAAGAGGAGTTCATCCGTATGCCATACGCTATCCCAAAAATCCCCAAGCCGAAGACCGCAAAGCCGAACACCGCCTATCTCATCGCCAATGGTGACCTGCGCCTTTCTGCCAATCAAGTGTGTTGGCCCGCACAAGAGGACATGGAGCGCCGGGTGATCGCCGCATTTGCCCAAGAGGGCGTCAAGGTGATCCGCGCACACCCCTACGACCCCGAGTTGAAACACGGGTTCATCTGGAACCAGCGCATGGGCATGGACGTGTTCCAGAACATCCCGCCCGACGCGCCGCTGATTGTCGCCGAAGCTGTGTGGCAATACAGCTACCACATCCTGCCCGGCTTGCGCGATCATCGCGGACCAATCCTCACCGTCGCCAACTGGAGCGGGCAGTGGCCCGGCTTGGTGGGCATGCTCAACCTGAACGGCAGCCTCACCAAGATGGGCGTGAAATACAGCACGATCTGGAGCGAGACGTTCGAGGACGACTTCTTCCGCAAGGCGATCCGCCAATGGATTCGCACAGGGCGCATCAAACACGACACAAGCCACGTCCGTCCGCTCAACCTCGATCGGCTGCCAGCAGCAGAACGCAAACTCGGGCTTGCGCTTGCGGAATACCTCAAGCGCCGCAAGGCGATCATCGGCGTGTTCGACGAAGGCTGCATGGGGATGTACAACGCCATCATTGATGACGAGCTGCTCAACCCAACAGGGATTTACAAAGAGCGCCTCAGCCAGAGCGCACTGGTCGCTGAAATGCGCAACGTGACGGACGAAGAAGCCAACGCCGCACGCCAGTGGCTCGAAGCGCGCGGCATGACCTTTAAGACCGGCACCGACGAAGCCACCGAGCTGACTGATTGGCAGATCCGCGAGCAGCTCAAGATGTACATCGCTGCCGTGCGCATCGCAGCCGATTTCTCCTGCGACGCGATCGGCATCCAATATCAGCAAGGCTTGAAGGACATGACGCCCGCAAGCGACCTCGCCGAGGGCTTGCTGAACAACGCCGAGCGCCCGCCCGTCTACCGCCGCGGCACAAACGAGGAGCTTTACCCCGGACGACCGCTGCCGCATTTCAACGAGGTGGATGAAGGCGCGGCTGTGGACGCACTGGTAACCAATTGGGTGTGGACCGCGATGGGGTTCGACCCCGCCACCACGCTGCATGACCTCCGCTATGGCGAGCACTACAAAGACGAGAAACTCGATGCCTTTGTATGGGTGTTCGAGATCAGCGGCGCAGCACCCCCCTCGCATTTCATCGGCGGCTACGCTGGTGCTGTGAGCGAACGACAGCCACCGATGTACTTCCGCCTCGGCGGCGGCACGCTCAAAGGCATCAGCAAGCCAGGCGAGATCGTCTGGAGCCGCGTCTTCATCGAAAATGGGGCGTTGCACGCCGACCTGGGGCGCGCGACCGTGGTGGAGCTGCCGCGCGAGGAGACCGAGCGACGTTGGCAAATGACCACGCCCCAGTGGCCCATCATGCACGCTGTGCTTCATGGCGTCACGCGCGATCAGATGATGGCGCGCCACAAGTCCAACCATATCCAAGTCGCTTATGCGCCAGACGCGAAAAGCGCCGACAAGGCGCTTGCCGCCAAAGCCGCCATGTTTGCCGGCATGGGCATTAAGGTTCACCTTTGCGGCGATGTGAAAGTTGGGTAAGCGCGCTGTTCCCCTCGCCTCAAACACACGACCGCCGAGCTTGGTCTGCTCGGCGGTCATTTCGTCGCTAGGCCGTGGCGCTCCTATGCCTGATAGCGAATGTCCACCTGTCGGCGTTCACGTGCGCTTTGCAGGATCGCGTCGCAGATCACAGCGTTGCGGTAGCCATCCTCGAAGTCGGCACCGTAGGGACGCACGTCCTTGTTGTTCACGATGGCGTCGAAGAAGTGGTGAAACTCGTGCACAAAGGTGTGCTCCCAGCCGATGATGTGTCCTTGGGGCCACCAATACTTCCAAAACGGATGGTAACTTTCGCTCACCAACACTTGCGTGAAGCCTTGGATCTCGCGCGGCTGATCGCGCATGAACACTTCGAGGTAATTGAGGTTCTCGAGGTTGAAGCGCAAGCTACCCTTCTCGGCGTTGATCTCGAAGCTGTTGTAGTTCTTGCGCCCGGGCGCGAAGCGCGTGGCTTCGAGCGTGCCGATCGCGCCGTTCTCGAACTCAACCAGCGCCACAAACGCATCATCCACGGTGACCTTCTCGCGCCGACCATCGGCGTTGCGCTCGGTGATGAAGGTCTTGGTCATCGCCATGACGCTTTTCGGCTCGCCGACGAGAAATCGGGCGAGATCGATGATGTGTGAGCCGAGATCGCCCAGCGCGCCGCTGCCTGCCACGCTCTGGTCGAGCCGCCACACCATGGGGAAGTTGGGGTCAGCGATCCACTCTTGGAGATACACGGCGCGGAAGTGGTAAATGCGCCCCAGCTTGCCTGCTTCGATCAACTCGCGCGCTAACCGCACCGCTGGCACGAAGCGGTAGTTGAACGCGACCATGTGTTTGATGCCTGCCGCCTTTGCGGCTTGCCACATCTCCCAGCACTCTTCAGCATTGCGCCCGAGCGGCTTCTCGCTGATCACGTGCTTGCCAGCTTTGGCGGCAGCGATGTTCGGTTCGGCGTGCACGTTGTTCGGACCGCTGTTGTCGAACACCTGCACTTCGGGATCGTCAACGAGCTGGCGCCAGTCGGTGTAGGCTTTCTGATAGCCGTAACGCTTTGCTGCCTCGCGCACAGCGTCGGCGTTGCGCCCAGCGATGGCGACGAGCTTGGGGATGGCGACTGGGGGATACATCATGTAAGGCAACTTCTTTAGCGCGTTGCTGTGCGCCTTGCCCATGAAGGCATAGCCGAGGATGCCCACGCCCAGCGTAGGCGCCTCGCGCTCCGCTTTGGGTCCCGCCATGGTGATGAATCCAACTTCGTCAGACATGGTTCTTGCTCCTGCGCTTGCAGCTCGGGTTACTTGCGCTCGAAGGCAGCGTCGAAGGCTTGAGCGCTCGGCTTAAAGTCGTAGCGGCGCACGTTTGCGCAGCTTTCGGCGGCGCCGTGCTCGCGATCCATGCCGGGGTCTTCCCACTCCACTGAGAGCGGTCCGTCGTAGCCGATCTCGTTCAGCGCGCGGATGATGGCGTCGAAGTCGATCTTGCCGCGCCCGACGCTGCGGAAGTCCCAATAGCGGCGCGAATCGCCGAACATCGTGTGCCCGCCGAATACGCCAGCTTGCGTGGGCACGCTGCTCCACCATACATCTTTCATGTGAACATGGAAGATGCGGTCGCGGAACTTGCGGATGAAACCCACGTAGTCAACCCCTTGATAGCCAAAGTGGCTTGGGTCGTAGTTGAAGCCGAACGCAGGGTGACCGCTGACGGCATTGAGCGCGCGCTCAGCGCTGACGATGTCGAAGGCGATCTCTGTGGGGTGCACCTCAAGCGCAAAGCGCACGCCGTTCTCGTGGAACACGTCGAGGATCGGCTTCCAGCGCGCGGCGAAATCGGCGAAGCCCGCCTCTATCAGTGCTGGCGGCACGGGCGGAAACGAATACACGTAGTGCCAGATGCGGCTGCCGGTGAAGCCGTTGACCACCCTAACGCCAAACAGCTTTGCGGCGCGCGCCGTGTTCTTCATCTCCTCGGCGGCGCGCTCGTTCACGCCGTCAGGGTTGCCGTCGCCCCACACGCGCGGCGGCAGAATAGCTTTGTGGCGCTCGTCAATGCGGTCGCACACCGCCTGCCCGACAAGGTGGTTGCTGATGGCGAAGCATTGCATGCCATACTTCTCCAGCACGTCGCGGTGGCGGCGCACGTAGCCGTCGTCGCTCAGCGCCTTCTCCACGTCGAAGTGATCACCCCAACATGCCAGCTCTACGCCGTCGTAGCCGAACGCCTTGGCCTTCGCCACGATAGTCTCAAACGGCAAATCTGCCCACTGCCCAGTGAAAAGCGTTACAGGTCTTGCCATGGTGGTGCTCCTCAAGTGGTAGTGAGCTTAGTCTAGCGACATGCCGCGGATTCCGCAACAGACTCACTTTTGCTGCGCGAACGGATACGGTCGCCAAGCTGGCGCTTGATAACCAATTGCACGGTTTCCGCGTTCCAGCCTTGCCCATAGAGCCCATCCAAGCGAGCGCAAGCTTTGCGTTGCGGAGCAAACACCGCCTCATGACGGCGAATGGGCGGTACCAGGCGGCATTGGGGTAGGTGTAGGCATGCGTGCCGGTGGCGGGGAAGCTGGAGTTGGGAATGGTGTTAGTCAAGGTGCAAGGAAATTCAAAAGACTGGCTGCCCAACAATCCGCGGCTTAGCCGCAGCGCGGAGCGAGCACAGCGAGCGGAGCTTTGTCGGCTAAGCTGCGTGTTGGGCGGCAACTTCGCTGCTTACTCAAAGATACCAAGAATATCCCAGCGATCTTTCCATTGCTCGAGCCTACTCTCGTCAATCGAGTGATGCGTAGAGTTTGGATTTCCAGGACGTTTTCCGCCGTGTTTGTTCAGATACTCTTGGTGTGTCCTATAGATGTTGTCCTTTATCCACCATTCTGGCACGACCCAGTAGCGCGGCGCTGTGTTTATATCACCCAAATCAACAAACACCCAGAAATTGCTTTCGTCATCTTTTGGAGACATTGGCTGGCTGCCGACAATACTTGAATGCCACGTCTTTCCACCACGCTTGGTCCTAACCTGAATGTAAACCGTGCGACTTTCATCACTGTTGCAAGCGATAACATCAATCTTGGGCATATTACCAGCAACAGGTACGGCAAACGCCCCGCGTTTGTTCAACTCAGCGACGACAAAATACTCACCTGCACGACCGACTTGTTGAGTTGTTGCTCTGCGCGACTTTGCTGCCATAGGAAATCTCTGTACTGCTCGCTACCGCCCAACGGTTTACGCTTCACCTGCACCGCGAAGCGCAGCGGAGCGGCGTCAGGTGTAAGCGCGTGTTGGGCGCACTATTTGTGTTGTTCCAGGTATTTTTTGCCACTATCAGTTATCTCCCATACCCCACGAGGAGAGTTGGAAGAGAGCAACCCTTCTTTGACCATTGCAGCTCGTGCCCATTGAGCGGTATTCCGCCATCGTGGAATAGTAGGATCAGATGGCAGAGTCTGGCGGTCATAAGCATTTAGCTTGTGGCTCATTCGTATTTCCACTTTGTCAAGCACATCATTCATAGGAGCAGCACCACCTAACTCAACCAGGGTCTGTAAAATTGGAATTCGAAATTCATCTTCGGGGGTGCGTAGCCCATGCTGTAATTTCTTATATCGGGGTGCTTTATGCTTTCGTGGTTTCGGGGGGACAATAGACGCAAATATATTGAGCCATTCCTTTTGCAAGTCTTTGACACGATTTCGAAAGGCCGTCATCTGTGAGCCTTTCTCTATCAGGTCGCGTGCTATCTCGTATTTTCCATTTTCAAATGCCTGAGCGCCTTCTCGATTAAGGGCGGCAATGGCATTTTCAATTTCTTCTAAAACTATATCAAAGGCGACAGCCACTTCGTTTTGGTTCATTGTTAGCGTCTCCCTTTCAAGCTAGGCAAATCATTTTGCGCCCAACGGCAGGTTTTAGCGGCCGCAGCGGCGCGAGCAAGACGCCTTGGCCTACACTCAACTCCGCTGGCTCGCAGCGCATACCCCGAAGCAGCGAAGCCGCTGTCCGCCGCAAATGGTGTTGGGCATATCCACCCGTCCACCGCAAGACACCATTGCCTTCACGCGCCTATTTCTCCCTGCGGGCGAGACCCTATATCGCCATAGCCACACCCGCAAATTTGTCAAGCACCATCGCGGGCAAAACCCCACAGCCCAAACACCACCTGCCTCTCAAGCGCCCCGCCAGGCAAACGCGACGGCGGGCAAACCAACCTGGCAAACCCAAAGCCCGCCCCCGTAACCAGCGCCCCGCCCAAGAGCGGAAGGACAATGCCCGCCAGCTCGCTTGCCAGCCCGCGCGCCCTGGCTATCAGACCTCACGCCAGGCCAATCCCGCCCAGGGACAAGGGAATGCTCGGGGTCAGTCGCGGGCGTTGACCGCGGGCAATACACCCAGCCCATCTCATCCCAGGCCAACCTGCACTTTGCCGAGCGAAGCTCAAAAGCGGGCAACACCCCACGGTAGGCAATGGCTCGCAGGCTCGAAAGGCTCGCCAACCACCATGTTCGCCTGATAAAGTTCAACCTTTTTGCGCCCACGGCAGGCGTTTCAGCCGCCCGCGTAGCGTAGCGGAGCGGGGCGGCTGAAACGCGTGTTAGCCAGCGCACAACTCCTGAATCAACCCCATGGCTTAATGTGGGCATTCAGCCAGCGTACAAACTCATCACAGTTCATCTTGCCCGACGCAACCTGAAGGATCACGTTCTCCTGCTCGTCCACTGTTGCTTGAATCTCATATCCATTCAACACAAGGAACGTTTCTATCGCCGCATGGGCTGTCCGCTTGTTACCGTCCACAAAAGGTATCATCAGTCGCCGACACATTGACGATCCGAGGTGGGGCGAGGATTACCACTGCAGAAAGCGTCCCTTTCATCTCTCAATCTCTCCAGGTGAGGTGCTCAATATCGCGCAACTCCTTATGATTATAGCCATTCAGCCAACGCCACCATCGGGATCAAGCCAAAACTTTGCGCTCTATCTGGTCGAAGCATAGGTGCAATTCGTGATTCGCTTGAATCTGGAAGCTCATTTGCCCGAGTGCTGGGATGCCGACCAGAAGTCAGCGGAAGCAATGATTCACCGTCAGGTGCGCCTCAAGGACGACGGGTGGAAGGCTACGCCGAGCCGTCGTGGGTTATGGCTGAACCCAATCCCGAGCACAGCCTAGGCTTGCATCACGCGCGCATAACGATAGAAGAGCACCCCGCGATTTGAAGCACGGGCTAGAGATGACCCGAGTGATGAACAAACGGTAGGACTCCTTGGAGAAGATGCTGGCACTGCTGGCTAGTGTATGCCATCGGCTTGTTGGTCGGGGAGGCCTGCGCGACGCGCTATCTCACCATCGGCGGATGCGTCCACATCACAGCCCAGGAGGAACAAGTGGCGATGCCGATTCTGAGTTGTTTGTTTTGCTCAAGCAGAAGTGGTCTGTTTCGCCACTGCGCTAGCAGGCCATCTGGAACGCCGCCTTGACCGCTTTCGTGGCCATTGTTTATTCCACTGTCCCAATTAAGTCTGAACCTCAGACTCACATCCGCTCTGGGGCGCTCATGCCCATAAGGCGCAGCGTCTTCGCCAGGGTGATGCGCGTGGCTCGCGCCAGCTGCAGGCGCGCAAAGGCTTGGTCGGGTGGCGCACCCTTGATGCGGCACTCTTCGTAAAACTTGCTGAACGCCTGCGCCACCTCGCGCGCGTAAGTCGTGTAATGGTGCGGTTGCAGGCTGGTGGCGACCAGATGCACCACCTCTGGCAGCTCGAGCAACTTAGCGATCAACGCAAGCTCAGCAGGGTGGTCGTAGCGCAGCGGGGCAGAGGGGTCAAGCGCCCATTGCTCCTCTTGCGCTTTAGCCTCGATGGAGCAAATGCGCGCGTGCCCATATTGGATGTAATACACCGGGTTCTTCTCATTTTGCTCGCGCAGCAAGGCGATGTCGAAGCTGAACTTGGTGTCCACGCTGCGCGAGAGCATGATGTAGCGGAAGGCGTCAGTGCCGATCTCGTCGAGAACGTCGTCAATGAGCAGCGCGTTGCCTTTGCGCTTGCCCATGCGCACCTCCTCGCTGCCGCGCATCAGCGTGATGAAGCGGTAAATCACGATGCGGACCGCCTCCTCGGAGATGCCCAACGCGCGCGCCGCAGCATACAGGCGCGGCACGTCGCCTTGGTGATCCTCGCCCCACACGTAAATCGCAGGATTAAAGCCGCGGATCACCACTTTGTGCCACAGATAGGGGATATCGCTGGCGAAATAGGTGGGGCGCTCTTCGGGGTTGGGGATTACTGCTGGCGAGCGGATCAGCACCGCTTGCACAGGCAGGGGGCCACTGGGGGCTTCGGCGTTGGCTTCGGCATATTCTTCGTCGCTGCGCTTCTGTGCTTGTCCTTTGCGGATCGGCGAGCCGTCCTCAGTGAACCAAAGCGCGCCTTCATGTTCAACGACCAGCCCCTTCGCGCGCAGGCGCTCGATGAGTTCATAGCCGAGGCCGCTCGTCCAAAGGCTTTTCTCGCTGAAAAAGTTGTCATAGCGCACGTTGAGCCGGGTCATCGTTTGGCGGATGCGCGCCATGACCAACTCGATGCCGATCTGCCCCACAGCGCGGACTGCTTCCTCGCGCGGCATGTGCAAGAAGCGCTCACCTTCACGCTCTGCGATCGTCCGTCCCACTTCTGCTACATCCTCCCCGAGGTAACCGCGCTCAGGCATCGGCTCATCACGCCCGAGCGCTTGGGCATAGCGCGCGAAGACGCTCTCGCCAAACACGCGCACCTGCGAACCAGCATCGTTGACGTACCACTCCCGATGCACCTCATAGCCCGCTGCCTCGAGCGTGTTCGCCAATGTGTCGCCGATCACCACATTGCGCCCCGTGCCCAGCGTGGCATAGCCAGTAGGGTTTGCGCTGCCGTGCTCCACCTGCGCCTTGCGCCCTTTGCCGAGATCAAGGTCGCCCCAGCGTTCGCCCTGTTCGAGGATGTGCGCTACCTGCGACGCAAGAAACGCTGGCGTGAACCGAAAGTTGACGAAGCCATTCACCGCCTCTGCGGTGAACGCTGGGTGATCCACAAAGCGCGCGATGATCTCTGCAATGCGCGGCGGGGGGAGTTTTGCCGCGCGCGCTAGGTGTAGCGCGATGTTGGTCGCGTAGTGCCCGAGCCTAGGATCACGCGGGTGCTCGACGTTCACCGGGGGCACTTCAAAGGCGGGCAACGCGCCCTCGGCTTGTGCAGCACGAATAGCGGTGATGACGCTTTGGGCGATAAGCTCGCGGATCAACATACGGGTGCGTATTCTCGCACAGGCAACGCGCTACGCCGCCAAGCCGAGCAGCCGCGCCGCCGTTGCTACGAGAAAGGTGACCAAAAACGCAGTGCCCAGCGTGATCACTACGCTCACCGCCGCCCAAAAGGCAGAGCGAGTCTCCTTGTAGATGGTGAGGATGGTGGTGGCGCAGGGGTTGTGCAGCAGCGAGAAGAGCATCAGGTTGATCGCTGTGAGCAGCGTCCAACCTTGCTGCCCGATCAGCAGCGCGCGGATCGCCTCGACGCCTTCGGGTGCCTCGACCATCGCGCCGGCGTTGGTGTAGATCATCATCAGCGTCGGCACGACGATCTCGTTGGCGGGCAAGGCAATGATGTAGGCGAGGAGGATCGCGCCGTCTAACCCGAACAGACGCCCGAAGCCGTCCAGCCCGCGCGCAATGGCGAGCGCTAAGCTCCCCTCACCCACGTGGATGTTGCCCAACAGCCAGATCACCGCACCCGCGGGCGCCGCCGTGCTCATCGCGCGCAGCAGCACGAAGATCGTGCGGTCAATGAACGAGGTGTAAAGAATGCGCAAGAAGTTCGGTCGGCGGTAAGGCGGCAACTCGAGCGTGAACGCTGAGGCCTCGCCGCGCAACAGCGTGCGCGAGAGCAACCACGACATGAGCAGCGTGAAGCCTACGCCGATCAGCACTACGGCGACCACCGCGCTCGCCGCAATGAACGCAGCGAGCGCCCCGCCAAAGCCCGCTGCGACGAACGCCGTCGCCAGCATGATCAACGTTGGGAAGCGTCCGTTGCACGGCATGAAGTTGTTGGTGAGGATGGCGATCAGCCGCTCGCGCGGCGAGTCAATGATGCGCGTAGCGACCACGCCGGCGGCGTTGCACCCCAACCCCATCGCCATTGTCAACGCTTGCTTGCCGTGCGCGCCCACGCGCTGGAACAACCAATCCATGTTGAACGCCACGCGCGGCAAGTAGCCCAAATCCTCGAGGAACGTGAAGAGCGGGAAGAAGATCGCCATCGGCGGGAACATCACCGACACCACCCACGCCAGCGCCAAGTACACGCCGTCCCAAACAAAGCCTGTGAGCCACCAGGGCATGCCGAGTTGCTGAAAGAGCGCGCGGCCTAGATCCCTAATCCCAAACAACACCTGCGCAAGCGCGTCGGAGAAGACGTTGGCGCCAGAGACGGTGAGCCAAATCACCACCGTCAGCAACAGCAGCATGATCAGCAAGCCCGTGATGGGCCCCGTCACCAAGCGGTCAATCCATTGGTCGAGGTCGTAGCGACGGTCGCCGCGCGTGTGTACAGCGCGCTGAGTGAGGCGCTGCGCTTCAGCGTAGAGCGATTGCACCAGCGCATCCCGAAAGCCCTCAGGCAACTCTCGGCGCAACTGTTCGGCGCGCTGGAGTATTTCTTGCGCGTTCGTCATCGCCTTGGGTATTTTAACGTCAGTTCTGGAAAGAAAGCCGCCTTCAGGCGCGCTCGAGATGCCAAAGCGCGCGAAAGAGGCCCTACCCTTGAGTTTAGTTGAAATGTTCTGCCGTATCGCATTCCCATCGGCCGCACCACGGTAACCCTTGCGATTTGGCTTGCGTTGCCGCTGCCTTGACCCAGTTGGCAACGGTTTGGAGGTTGACCTTCAGCACGCGTGCGATGCTGCGATTGCTGTGCCCGTTCGCTGCCATGGCGACAGCCTGCTGGTGCAAGGCGATGCCATAGCCACGCGGTTTGGGGTTAGGTGTGTAGAAGCGGCGGCGTTCCTTGCAGCGG
>JAUQQA010000018.1:42695-43951 GCA_030550095.1 Chloroflexota bacterium
GCGGAGGGAAGGGTTGCACAGGTGAGGGCAGAGTCATGGCTTGCGCACGATCGGCGCGAAGACGCTGCAGTTGCTGCGGCTGAACTCGGTGGCATACGGCAGGACAAGGGCCACCCCCCGCACCACCGCCGTGTAACAGCCGTTGGATAACGACGGGTTGGGATCGGTGATGCTCCAGTTGCCGAATGAGTCTGTCGTGGCGGAGCCGACGAATTCATAGCCCTCGCCGAAGCCGCTGGGGTCAAGGTGAATGCGGTACAGATCCACGATGGTGATGAAGAGCAATGCGGTGCCGTTCGCCTTGCCCTGCACCAGGCCGGTGGCGGGGTTGACCGAGGTAACGAAGACGTAGGGCGGGTTGGGGACATCCGAGGTGTGGTCGGCGGCGTCGATGTCAATGCCCAGGCCGCCGTTGCCCGCAATAGCCATCTCGCGCCAGAAGTTCGGGCCGGCATTCGGATCCTGACGGATGCCATCGCCGTTGTTCCAGACAATAAACGTGCGGGTGATGGTGTTGGTCGCCGTGCCGCTGCCGACCAGGTTGACGCCGTGCCGGCCGTTCAAGTAAATCTGGGCGTTCGCCACTAGGTTGCCCGCCGCGCCCGACTCGAAGCGAATGCCATCTCTCACGTTATCGCGGATTGTGTTCGTGTCGCTGACCGGGTGCAGGCCGGCCGTGATGGTGTTCTGCCGGCCGGCCGAGATCAACACGCCCACATCGTTGACACTGATAAAGTTGGCTTGGATGCGGTTGCGCTGCGCGCCGCTGGCGGACAGATAGATGCCTTCCAGATTCCTTGCGATGATGTTGCCGTCTGTAATGCTGGTGCTGCCACCGATCAGGTTGTCGCTGGACGCACTCACAAACACGCCGGCATATGTGTTGCAGGCGATGATGTTCTTGCGGATGGTCGTCGCGCGGGCGCTGGCTGCCAGGAAGATGCCCTCGTCGCCGTTGCCAGCGCAGTCAAAGTCATTGGTGACGGTATTCGAGAACACACCGATGTAGGCGCTCTCCACCGTGTTGGTCAGGCCGGCGATGTGGATGCCGTAACCGGCATTGTTGCGCGCCATCGTCCAGTAGCCCACCGTGTTCTCGTTGCCGTTGATGCGGATGCCCGGACCGGGCGCGCTGATGACCGAGACGGCGGCGATGGTGTTGCCGTTGGACTGCACCACCAGACCAGGTTGTGTGTCGGTCAGGTTCTGCGCGTTGATCACCGGCTGGACGTTGTTGAACAGGAACGCCCCCAGCA
>JAUQQA010000019.1 GCA_030550095.1 Chloroflexota bacterium
TGGGCACGACGAGCGCGGGGTCAATCACGCGCTTGCTGCCCAGTCCTTGGCAGGCAGGACAAGCGCCTTGAGGCGAGTTGAACGAGAACAGCTTTGGTTCCAGATCGGGGTAGCTTTTGCCCGTGGCGGGGTCCACGCGCTTTTCGCTGAAGAGCACATCGCGCCATTGTTCGCTGCCGGGTTCCTGCACCATGGCGATCATGAAGCCGTCGCCGAGCTTAAGCGCCGTCTCCACCGAATCGTTGAGGCGCGAGAGGAAGGCGCGCCGCTCTTCTTCTTCGATGATCTCATTGGGCACCACGAGGCGATCCACCACCGCCTCGATAGTGTGCAGCTTGTAACGGTCGAGCTTGATCTCCTCGTCCACAAGACGAATCTCACCATCCACGCGCACGCGGCTGAAACCCTGCTTGCGCACATCTTCGAACACTTGCTGGTGGTGCCCCTTCTTATCTTTGATCAACGGCGCGAGCACTTGTACGCGCGTGCCTGGCGGCAACGCAGCGATCTGGTCCACGATCTGCTGCGCGCTCTGCGAGACAAGCGGCTGCCCGGTGACAGGCGAGTAATACACGCCAACGCGCGCGAAGAGCAGGCGCAGGTAATCGTAAATCTCGGTGACCGTTCCGACTGTGGAGCGCGGGTTGTGGCTGCTGCCCTTTTGGTCAATCGAGACCGCAGGGGAAAGCCCATCTATTTGGTCCACGTCTGGCTTTTCCATTTGCCCCAGGAACTGGCGCGCGTAAGCAGAGAGGCTTTCAATGTAACGCCGCTGCCCTTCGGCGAAGATGGTGTCGAACGCGAGCGACGACTTGCCGCTGCCGCTCAAGCCAGTGATCACCACGAGCTTGTCGCGCGGGATCTCGACGTTGATGTTCTTGAGGTTGTGCACACGTGCGCCACGCACGACGATTTTGTCCTGCGCCATGGCTTCGATCGTTGAGGGTGAGGCAACTATACCCGTGTGGCCTCAAACTCGAGCGTGCGCTCTAAACTGGCGCTGAGCGCCACGAAAGGGGGTCTCGCGCGCAGCGCGTGTTGGCTATCATGCACGCATGCGATCGCACCTTGTTCTCCTCGGGTTGGCTGGATGTGCTGTTTTGGCGTGGTCGGCGTTGACGGTTTTACCTGTGCAAGCACAACCCTCGCCGGCTTACGAAGCGCTTACCATCTCCGCATTGCGCGCGCGCAGTTACGGCGAGGGGAGCCTGCGCGTGGAGCGCACCTTACAGGTCACCGCGGCGTTCACGCGCACGCTGATTCAATTTGACAGCGACGGGCTGCGCGTGTACGGCTTCATGAACATCCCTCGCGGCAAAGGACCGTTCCCGACTGTGATTGTGCTGCATGGCTACGTGAATCCGCGCACTTACCGCACGCCCTACGCTTACACGCAGCCCTACGCTGACGCACTTGCGCGTGCTGGTTTTCTCGTTGTGCATCCCGATTACCGTGGACATGGGCGCAGCGAGGGCACACCTGAGGGCGAGGACAACTTGTTCCGCGTGGGCTATGCGGTGGACGTGTTGAATCTCATCGCGCACCTGCGCAAGCTGCCGCAGGTGGACGCAAACGCCATAGGGTTATTTGGGCATTCAATGGGCGGCGGGATCGCTCAGCGCGTGATCAGCGTGGATCGAGGGGTGAAGGCGGTGGTGCTCTATGGCTCGATGAGCGGTGATGAGCGCCTCAACGTGGAGCGCATTCGCAACGTCTTCCGCCGTGTGCCGCGCCTGCCAGAGGACGACGTGCCTGGCGCGTTTTGGTCGCGCATCTCGCCAATCAGCTACGCCGCCGAGTGGCAGGCTGCGGTGGAACTGCACCACGGCGCGCGCGATGCCCAAGTGCCCATCGCCTGGTCGCGCGACTTACACCGCCTGCTCACCGAGCTTGGCAAGCCAAGCGCGTTGGTTGAGTATCCTGAGGGCGGCCACGTGCTGCAAGGACGCGACCGCGACGAGATGATGCGCCGCGCGATCGCCTTCTTTCGACGTACGCTTGCCGCGCCAGCGCCCTAACGCGTGATCTTCTTCACCACCTCGACGCCGTTGCACGCCATGTTGTAGAGGAAGATCGCGTGCAGCAGGTCGCCGTCGTGGGCAGGAATGCCGAGCTTCTGTGCCACCTTCACTGGCGTGTCATAGGTCTGCACGCAGTTCTCCGGCACGATCACGCGCACATCGGGGATTTGCAGCGCGTTGGCGCGCAGGCGCAGGTGCATGGCGAGCTGGTAGGTGCACAAGTCAGTGCAATCGCCGACGACGATGAAGGTCTTCACCTCGGGGTGCTCCTCAAGCCACGGATCGAGCTTGGTGCCGATGGACGAGGAGAGGGAGTTTTTCTCGATGATCACAAACTCCGAGGCGAATGGCAAGCGCGCAAGCTCGGGGACGGTTTGCGCTTCGTCTTGACCACGCACGCAGTGCGGCGGATACTGCGCGAACTCGACCGCGTTCGGATCGTGGGCGTCCTGCGTGAGCACAAAGTGGCGCACGCCAGCAGCATAGGCGTCCTTGAAGAGCTTGACGATGGGGCGCACGATCCCCTGCACGCGCGGGCTAGCAAGCGGACCCACCGTGCAGAAGCCGTTGATCACGTCCACGCACATGATCGCTACGCGGCTCGGGTCGTCGCCGACGATCTTGGAGAGCTTCATCGTGGGGCGCTCTGCAAGCCACGCCTCCACGTAGTTGATGAACGGACGAGCGCGCGTTGCCAGCGACATAGCGTTTCCTCCTTTGCGAGTGGTTTTGATGTGTGGGGATTATCGCGCAGGCTGGCTCGCGTTACACTCAACGGATATGAGTCGCATCTCACTGCGCGATCGCATTGTGTTCATCACAGGCGCAAGCAGCGGCATTGGACGAGCATGCGCGCGCGCTTTCGCGGCTGAGGGAACGCGCCTTGTTCTTGCCGCGCGCCGCATCGAGCGCCTGCGCGAGCTTGCTGAGACGCTCGAAGTGCCGACACACATCCTTCAGCTCGACGTGCGCGACCGCCGCGCGGTGTTCCAAGCAGTGGACGCGCTCCCCGCGGAGTTCCGCGACGTGGACATCTTGGTGAACAACGCTGGGCTGAGCCGCGGCTTGGAGAAGCTCTACGAGGGCAATGTGGACGACTGGGAGGAGATGATTGACACCAATGTGAAGGGCTTGCTCTACGTCACGCGCGCTATCTTGCCGGGCATGGTGGCGCGCCAGCGCGGGCACATCGTGAACATCGGCTCGGTGGCTGGGCACTACGCTTACCAGAACGGCGCGGTGTATTGCGCGACCAAAGCAGCGGTGAAGTCGCTCACCGAGAGCTTGAAGCAAGACCTGCTCGGCACGCCGATTCGCGTTACCTCAGTTGACCCGGGCTTGGTGGAAACGGAGTTTAGCGTCGTGCGCTTTCACGGTGACGTGGAGCGCGCGCGCAAAGTGTACGAAGGCGTGAAGCCGATGACGCCAGAAGATGTCGCTGAGGCAGTGCTCTTTTGCGTCACGCGCCCGCCGCACGTGAACATCAATTTCCTGATGATGATGGCGGTGGGGCAGAGCACACCCACCACCGTGTATCGCCAGCCCATCCCCGGCGTGCAGTGAAGGGACGAGAGCGCTATGACGAGCATCGCGCAATCGCTGCACCGTGTGCGCGAGCGCATCGCCGAAGCCGCGTTGCGCGCAGGGCGCTCGCCCGATTCGATCTTGCTCGTTGCCGTTTCCAAAACCATGCCGCCAGAGGCAGTGCTCGAGGCGCTGACGGCAGGGCAGCGGGATTTCGGCGAGAATCGCGTTGAGGAGGCGCTGCCCAAAATGGCAGCCGTAGGAGTCGTGGATCAAGTGCGCTGGCATATGGTTGGGCATGTGCAATCGCGCAAAGCGCGCGAGGTCGCTGGCGCCTTTTACCTTGTGCACTCGGTGGATTCGCTGCGGTTGGCGCAAAAGCTCAACGAGCGCGTGCCAGAAGGACAAGTGCAAGATGTGCTGCTGGAGTGCAACGTGAGCGGCGAGGCTTCCAAGTATGGCTTTGCGTTGCACGGTTGGGAACGCGAGCCTGCGCGCTTTGAGGCGTTCGCGCGCGATGTGGCGGCGATCCTCGCGCTGCCGCGGCTGCGCGTGCGCGGCTTGATGACCATGGCGCCGATCGTGGAGACGCCCGAGCAGGCCCGCCCGTTCTTTGCTAGCCTTCGCGCGCTCCGCGATGCGCTTCGCGCCCATTTCCCCGAGCAGCCCGCAGAGACTTTCGAGCACCTCTCGATGGGCATGACCGACGACTTCGAGGCAGCCGTTGCCGAAGGCGCGACTATCGTGCGCATTGGTCGCGCGATTTTCGGAGAGCGCACATGAGCAGCGCTTTGTTTCGCCACGCACTCGGCGCGCAGTTCGATCAGCTTGCTCCTGCGCTGCGCCGACATTACGACCTCCCTCCGGGGCACGCGGTGACGCTGCGCGGCGAGATGGAAGTGGAGGCGCGCTGGTCTTGGCTGCATCGCGTGTTGCCGCAAGCACTGCCGCCGAGCAATCGCGTCGAAGTCGTGGTCCACAACGCAGGCGTGAGGGACGCTACAGGCGAGATCGGCTACGAGTGGCGGCGCACATTTCGCTACCCCGATGGGCGCACCTTCGCGCGCTATACCCTCACGCGCAGTGCGCCAATCGCTTGCGCGTTTCCTTGCGTGATGGACACCTTCCCGCCTGCGCCTGTGATTGGGCTGGTGCTTGCGGTGTTGGTTCAAGAGGGAGGTCAAACGCTGGTGCAGCGCACGGCGCGCGCGCCGTTTGTGCAACTCGGCAAGCGTTGGTTGCCGCTGCTGTTGCCGCCCGCGCGCATCACCGTTGAGGCTGTGGAGCGCGCCTGCGACGAGAGCACGATCGAGGCAGAGGTGCGCGTTGCGCACTTGTGCCTCGGCGAGCTGTTTGCTTATCGCGGTTGGCTGCGCGTGGTGGAGGTCACGTGAGGGTCAAACACCTCTTCCAGCAGCTTCTCGGCTTGGATTACGACGAGGGCGTGTCGCTCACGCCGCAGCATCGCCGTGGGCTGCGCCTGTTCTACGCTGAGGCGCCCGTGGCTACGTTTAGCGACGCGTTGGTGAACAACTACACCAATCTCTTCCTCGTCGCGTTGCGCGCCACCAACGCGCAGATCGGTTTGCTTGGCACGCTCTCGCAGGCGCTGACGGCGCTTGCGCCGCTGCTTGCTGCGGTGTTGGCGGAGCGCACGCGCGCTTACAAAAAGCACGTCGTCGGCGCGGCGCTGTTGGGGCGGTCAATGGTGGCGTTGATCGTGCTTCTGCCGCTGATCCCGTTAGGGGTGTGGCTGCCCAATGTGGTGATTGGGCTTTTCGCGTTGCGCGCGTTTTTCATGGCGTGGATCGCTGCGCCGTGGGCGGCGTTTGCGGCGCAGATTGTGCCGCTGAGCATCCGTGCGCGTTACTTCGCGGCGCGCAATTTCGTCGGCGGCGCAGCTGCGATCCTCGGCACGCTCCTGGCAGGGCAAGTGATTCGCGTGCTCGGGTTCCCGCTGGGGTTTCAGGTGATGTTTGGGTTGGCGGCGTTGATCGGCTTCGGTGCTGTGCTGATGTTCGCGCGCATCCCCGAGCCGACGCATGAGACCGCTGCACCTGCACAAACGCCGACCAATCCGCTTGCCTTCTTGCGAGGTGCTTTCTCATGGCACACGCCGTTTGGTCGCTATGTGCTTTGCTCGTGTGCCTTTGCGTTCGCTGTGAACATCGGCGGTCCGTTCATTCAGGTGTATCAGGTGCGCGTGCTGGAGTTTTCCGCAGGGCTAATCGGCGCGTTGCTCGCGTTGGAGCAAGCCGTGAACATCAGCGCGCAGCGCGTGTATGGGCAGGTGGTGATTAAGAAGTTCGGCGATTTTCGCGTGATGCAGGTGTTGCGCTTTTTGACGGCGCTGGTGCCGCTAGCCTGGATCTTCGTGCGCGATCCCATCACTGCGGCGTTGGTCGGCATGTTGGCAGGGATGATTTGGTCGGGGCATGAGCTGGCGAACTTCAACAATCTGCTCGATGCAACGCCCGAGACGGCGCGCGCGCAATACGTGGCGTTGCACACCTTCGCGGTGTCCGTGATTGCCGCGATTGGACCGGGGCTTGGCGGTGTGCTCAGCGAGATGATCGGCTACCAGGCGTTGTTCTTCATCTCTGGCGCGCTGCGCATTGGGGCTGGGTTGTTGCTCGTGTTCGCGTTCCGCGGCATGGCGTTGCGCACAAGCTGAGATGATGCGCTCACAGCCTGCGATTAACCCGTGGCTCACCGCACTCATCTTTGCTGCGGCGTTGCTCGGCTGGGAGATCGGCGTGCGTTGGGCGCGCGTGCCGACGTATCTGCTGCCTGCGCCGAGCGTTGTGCTGCACACGCTGAGCACGCGTTTTCTCTCTGATTACCTGCTTGCCACGCTGATCACGCTTGGCGAGGCGTTGGGTGGTTTGGTGTTGGGCAGTGCGTTTGCGGTGCTGCTCGCGCTGTGCATCACGCTTTACCCGCGCCTAGAAGGCGGCGTGATGAGCATGGCGATTTTGATCAAGTCCATGCCGCTAGCGGCAATCGCGCCGTTGCTGACGATCTGGTTGGGCTTTGGTTGGCAGCCGAAAGCGGTGATCGCTGCGCTGCTGGTGTTTTTCCCAATGCTGGTGAACTTGGTGGTTGGGTTGCGCGCGCTCGATCCCGCAAAGCTCGAGCACATGCGCGCGTGGCACGCGAGCCGCTGGCAAGAGTTGCGCTACCTGCGCGTGCCGCACAGCGCGCCGTATTTCTTCGCCGCGCTCAAGGTGACGGCGCCGCTCGCGCTGATTGGCGCTGTGGTGGCGGAGTGGGCTGGGGCATCGGGGGGCTTAGGGCGCATCATGTGGCTGGCGTACACCAACCTAAACCTGCCGGTGATGTTCGGCGCGATCTTCATTCTCAGCGCGCTGGGCGTTGCGTTGTATGGGTTGATCGCAGGGGTGGAGCGCCGGGTGGTGTTTTGGGCGCAGCCCGATCTCGGTTAGCGCCCGCGCGCTGCTTGCTTCAGCCGTGGGAGCAAGCGGTTCACCGCCTCGCGGAGCGGTCCGGGCAGCGTGCATCCCGCTGCAGCAGGATGACCGCCGCCGCCCATTTCAAACGCCACTTGTGCCACGTCGAATCCAGGCTGTGCGCGCAGCCCCACTTCCACCTCGCCGTTCGGCAACTCCACGAACACCGCGGCGATGTCCACCTCGTAAGCGGAGATCAGCATCCCCACCAGCCCACCGTCGCCGCGCTCCTCGCGCACGCCAAGCTCTGCCCGCAACTTCTGCGGGATCACCGCGTACGCCACGCGCTCTTCGAGTTGTGCGCTCGCCAGCCCCGCGCCAAGTAAGCGCAGCGAGTCAAACGGGCGCAACACCAGCGCTTGCCGCGTGATCTCCTGGAGATTACCACCGAGGCGCATCAGCTCTACGGCGTTGGCGAGCGTTTGAGGCGTGGTGTTTGAGGTGCGAAACGCCTGTGTGTCGGTGATCACGCCCGTGAGCAGCGCGTTAGCGATCTCGGGTGTGATCGGCGTGCCCATGTGCTTGAGCAGGGCAAACACAATCTCCGCTGTCGAAGATGCACTTGGGTCGATCACGTTCACAGTGCCGAAGGCGGTGTTGGTGATGTGGTGGTCAATCACGAGCAGCGGCAATGCAGCGTGTTGCTCAGGCTGGTAGATCGTGCCTAAGCGCGCGATGTCGCTACTGTCGAGCGCGATGATCAGGTCGAAATGCTCGCCGGGCGGGAGCGCTTGCCGCACCTCGTGCACGCCGGGCAGGAAGCCGAAGCGCGGATGAGGTTGGTCTTGGCAGGTGGGCACAGCGTGTTTGCCCATGTTGCGCAGCGCGAAGGTGAGCGCCAGCGTGCTGCCCAGCGCGTCGCCGTCGGGGGAGACGTGTGCAATCAGCAGCACGCGGCGCGCGTTGCGCAACAACTCCGCCGCCGCCTCCCAAGGGAGTGTTGTAGGGGGTGGCGTGTTCACTGCGTCTCAGGGTTGGTGGGCTGGGGCGGCGGCGCAGATTGCTGGGCGGTTTCCCGTGCCTTGATCTCGTCTAGCAGGCGCGAGATGCGGTCACCGTACTCGAGGGACGGGTCGAACTCGAACGTGATGTGTGGGGTGTGGCGGGTGCGCAAGCGCTTTGCGAGTTCACGGCTGACCCAACCTGCGGCGCTGTCCAAGCCGCGTTGAGCTTCGGCGCGTTGCGCCTCGTCGCCGATCAAGCTGTAAAACACACGCGCGTAGCGGTTATCGGCGGTGACTTCGACGCCGGTGATGGTGATGCCTGCGTTGCGCACGCGCGGGTCGTTCAGCTCATGTTCCACCAATTGCACCACATGCCGCCGCACGATGTCGTTGATGCGGCTCTCGTATCGCTTGCTCATGCGTTTTGCTCCTCTTGGACGACAAACTCGATCACGTCACCGATTTGATATTCGCCAAAGCCTTCGAGCGCGATGCCGCACTCAAAGCCTTGGCGCACTTCTTTCACATCTTCCGTCAAGCGCTTCATGGAGGCGACAGGACCAGTGTGCACCACTTGCCCTTTGCGCACCACGCGCGCCGTTGCGTTGCGCGTCGCTACGCCGCTGGTGACGCGCACGCCGGCGACGATGCCCACCTTGGCGATCTTGAACGTCTGGCGCACTTCTGCCGTGCCCACCACGCGCTCAACCGCCTTCGGCGCGAGCAGCCCCTTCATCGCCTTTTCCACGTCTTCGAGCAGCTTGTAAATCACGTCGTATAGCCGCACGTCCACGTGGTCGTTCTCCGCCTTACGCCGCGCCACGGGGTCAATATCCACCTCGAAACCGAGAATCACCGCCTTGGAGGCAATGGCAAGGTCCACGTCGCTCTCGCTCACGTCGCCAGTGCCCTGCATGATGACCTCGAGCTTCACGGGGTTCTCGCCACCTGTGTTGACCGTCTCGTTGAGCTTGTTGAGTTGTTCGACGAGCGGCTGGAGCGAGCCTTGGGTGGCGGCTTTGACGATGAGCAGCAGCTTCTTCGTCTGGTTGGCTTTCGCCATGGCGAAGAACTGCTCCAGGCTGATGGTGCGGCGCGTCTGGGCGGCTTGCTGGCGGCGCTCCAGGTTTTGAGCAGCACGCGCACGCGCTTCGCGCTCATCTTCGACGACTTCAAAAATGTCGCCTGGCTCCGCAACATCGCTCAAGCCGATGATGCTGACGGGCGTGGAGGGCGGCGCCTCCTTGAGGCGTTGGCCGCGATGATCGAACATTGCGCGCACGCGCCCGCTCACCACGCCAGCGACAAACGCATCGCCCACGCGCAGCGTGCCGTTTTGGATCAACACAGTCGCGGTTGCGCCCTCGCGCTTGCTGAGCTGGCTTTCGAGGATCGTGCCGACAGCAGGGCGGTTGGGGTTTGCCTTGATTGTGTCCACGGACTCGGCGACGAGCAAGATGCCCTCAAGCAAGTCCTCGATGCCAATGCGCTGCTTAGCAGAGACAGGGATGAACAGCGTGTTGCCGCCCCACTCGTCGGGGATCAGCCCTAGCTCGGCGAGCTCTTTCTTCACGCGCTCAGGGTTAGCGTTCGGCTTGTCAATCTTGTTGATGGCGACGATGATGGGCACCTGCGCGGCGCGTGCGTGGGCGAGCGCTTCTTTCGTTTGGGGCATCACGCCGTCGTCGGCTGCGACGACGAGCACAGCGATGTCAGTCACTTGTGCGCCGCGCGCGCGCATCGCGGTGAACGCTTCATGTCCTGGCGTGTCAATGAAGGTGATTTTGCGTCCGTTGTGCTCCACCATATAAGCGCCGATGTGCTGCGTGATGCCGCCGGCTTCTTGCTCTGCGACGTTGGTCTTGCGAATGGCATCGAGGAGCGAAGTCTTGCCATGGTCCACGTGTCCCATCACAGTCACCACAGGCGGTCGCGGGACGAGTTTCTCCGCTTGCTCTTGGGCGAGCAGGCGTTGGCGCAGCGTGGGCGCAGCGTGGGCGCTGGCGGGCGCGCCTGCTTCGGCGGCAGGAGCAGCGCCTTCAGCAGTGGGCGCAGGCTCGAGCACAGGCGCGATGGGGCGCGCGTCCCAGCCGAAGGCGCTGGCGACGATCGCGGCGGTGTCGAAGTCGAGCTGCTGGTTAATCGTCGCCATCACGCCGTTCTGCATTAGCTCGCGGATCACGTCAATAGGGCTGACGTTGATGCGTGCAGCAAGCTCACGCAGAGGGATGGACTCAGGTAACTCAACGATCTTCGGTCCTGTGGGCTGCGCTTCGAGGGTAGGCGCTGCACCGCGCTGAGGTGTGGGTGTGCGTGCACCTCCCTCGCGGCGAGCAGGAGTGTTGCGCACAGGTGTATTGTCGCGCCGCTGCGGCGCGGGAGCTTTCGTAGGTTGCTTTGGGTTGCTAGGCATGCGGATCACCGTCCTTGGTTATAGGTTTTCAGGCTGGCTAAGGGCATAAAGGGTTGCTCAATGAACCAACTACAGCTTTGTTGTTCAAGCCTGCTCGATGGAACAAGCGAATCATATTTGACACGAACTTCATGACCAAAAAGAACGCAGGCTCGTGAGGCCTGCGTCCGAACGTTCTCAATTCGCTTCGCACGCGCTGCGCTTGTGGCGCAGCACCCCGTCAATCGAATTGACTGAAGAACGCTAGGATGGCCTCGGCGTCCTCCTTTGAGAGCGGCTGTCCGAACACGGCTTCCAGCCGCTTTTGGCGAATCGCCAGCTCAGCAGCAGCGCGGCTCTTGCACAAGTAGGCACCACGGCTGCCACCTCGCTTCCCAGTTGGGTCCACCACGATATGCCCGTCCTCAGTGCGCACAAGGCGCACGAGGTCGCGCTTCGGGTGAACCGTGCGCGTGGCAATGCACATGCGCATGGGCACGTGCTTGCCCTTTCGAGGTCGCTCGGCTTGCTCGCTCATGGCTCCAGCGCGTCGCAAAGACGAGTCACCTCATTTCGTCGTGTTTTTGCGAGGGATCAACGGTGATCGCCTCGTTCATGGCCTCGATGAAAAGCTGTTGAGCTTGCTCGGTTGTTTCCTCAGAACGGGCGGCTGCTGCGCTTTCGGGTGCACGCGACTCAGCGAGCGACCATTGTCCCGTCACCTTCCCCAGCGCTTGTTTGATCTCGCTCAGCGCTTTGGGCCCGATGCCCTCAATGGCGAGCAATCCTTCGTCGCCGCGCGCGCTGCGCTCCAGAAGCTGCCCAACGGAGACGATGCCCGCTGTGTTCAGGTGGTGTAACACACGCGGCGAAAGCCCAAGCTCAGCAACAGCCATGGCATACGCTGCTTGTGGCACGACCACGCGCGCCCTCTCGGTTTGAGCGGCAGACTCTGAGTGACGGGCTGTAGCTTTGGCAGATGGAGCGCTTGCTTTCTCCCTGTCTTTCTGCTGTTGGTAAGCGAAGGCTGCATCCACCACGCGCTTCACCAACGCAAACTCCTCTGCGGAAAGCGCCGAGGAAACAGTGCGCTGGCGCACGAGCAACTCACGCAGCGCCGGCATTTGCTGCACCACTTCCTCGCCAACCCAAGCGCGCATCGCTTCGTCTTCTTCGAGTTGATTTAGGGCGTCGGTCAGCGCCTCACTGGTGCTGCGGATGTCAATGCGCCAGCCCGTGAGTCGCGCGGCGAGGCGCGCGTTTTGCCCTTCTCGCCCAATCGCAAGCGAGAGCTGGTCGTCGGGCACGATGACGGTGGCACTTTTGGCACTGCTCGGGTGCACCGACATCACCTTGGCAGGACCAAGCGCCTTAGCGATGTAAGTGGCTGGGTCAGCGCTCCACTCGATCACGTCGATTTTCTCGCCGTGCAGCTCATTGATCACGTTCTGGATGCGCGAGCCGCGCTGACCGATGCACGCGCCGACGGGGTCCACGTTGGGCTGCAATGCCGCGACCGCTACTTTTGCGCGCGACCCAGGCTCGCGCGCAATGGCTTTGATCTCAATGGCGCCGTTTGCCAGCTCCGGCACTTCGATCTCAAGCAAGCGGCGCAGGAAGTGTTTGCTTGCGCGCGAGAGGGTGATCTGCGGGCCGCGGTTGGTGCGCTTCACCTCCAGCACGTAGGCGCGCAGACGCTGTTGTGGCTCATACTTTTCGCCGGGGATCTGCTCCTTGCGCGGCAAAATGCCCTCCACACGCCCCAGGTCCACCGTCAAGCTGCTGCTGCTTACGCTGCGCACCAAGCCGACGACGATCTCGCCTTCTTGCTCGACGAACTGGTTATACTGGAAATCGCGCTCTGCCTCACGGAGCTTCTGCACCACGAGTTGCTTCACGTTTTGCGCAGCGATGCGCCCAAAGTCCTCGGGCGTGACGTCCACCATGATGCAGTCGCCGAGCTGAGCATCGGGCTTGTGGGTGCGTGCCTCTTGGAGCGCGATCTCCGTGCGTGCCTCGCGCACTTCCTCGACAACCTCTTTCTCGACGAAGACCCGCACCTCGCCTGTGTCGGTGTTCACCTTCGCCGCGACGTGTTGCCCAGGGAGCACGTTGGCGTGCTTTCGATAGGCTTGCACCACAGCCGACTCCACCACCTGCGCGACGACCTCGCGCGGCAGGTTACGCTCCGTGCTGATTTGGTTGATGGCGAGCGCCAGTTCGTTCCTCATCGCTCGGTATTTCTGGTAATTTTAAACTTGCCTAATCCCTACTTAAGCTTCAGGAAAAAGAAAGTGGGTTTTGGCAACCCACTTTCCAAAGCGCGCTCACTTTTTGACGACGCCTTAGCGG
Source organism: Chloroflexota bacterium (assembly GCA_030550095.1). GTDB lineage: Bacteria > Chloroflexota > Anaerolineae > J036 > Brachytrichaceae > DRWP01. The sequence continues at coordinate 12,704 of JAUQQA010000019.1, forward strand.
CTTAAAGTGTAGCGCGCGCAGGTTGGAATGTCAATACTTTTGCGCTTGCCTATCGTAGCGCCGCGCGGCAAGCATGGGTAATCCCTTGACGAACGCACCAGACCCCGCTAGAATTACAGGCGCCAACGCGGGAGTAGCTTAGTTGGTAGAGCGGTTCCTTGCCAAGGAACAGGTCGCGGGTTCAAGTCCCGTCTCCCGCTTGTGTGAGGGCCTGTGGCGCAGTTGGGAGCGCGCTTCAATCGCACTGAAGAGGTCAGGGGTTCGAGTCCCCTCAGGTCCAAGCAACAGAAAAAGCCCTAGTGCATTGCTGCACTAGGGCTTTTTTGGTGCATTCTGAATCTTCAGCGTGCTTGCTCGAGTGCTTGACGCAGCGCTTCGGCACCACCAGCGATGTCCAGGAGTTCGCTGGTGATGCTTTGCTGACGCGCCTTGTTGTAACTGAGCGTCAGGGTCACGATTAACTCGCTCGCGTTGTCGGTGGCGTTGCGCATGGCGATGCGCTGCGCGGTGTAGAAGCTGGCGAGAGACTCGAGCAGCGCCTGATACACCTGAAGCTCGGTTAAGCGCGGCAGCAGGGTGTTGAGGATCTGGCTAGGTTCTGGCTCGAATTCGTAGGCGGGGCGCGGAGCGCTTGGGCGTTGCTCTGGCGCGAGCGTCTCCGCGAGGAGCGGCAACAGCCGCCTCACCACAGGGCGCTGTTGCGCGGGCGAGAGGAATTCGGTGTAGCACAAATACACTTCATCCACCTCGCCGTTCAGAAAGTCGTCAATGGCAGCGCGGGCTGCTGGGGAGATGTCCAGCACCGTGGGGCGCGAGGGCAGTGGAGAGAAATCTGCCACGATGCGCCCGCCCCGGCGAAAGATGAGGTCGCGCCCCTTCTTGCCGAGCGTGATGAAGCGCACGGGCACGTTCGATTCGCGCATGAACTGATACGCGGTGCGAGCGATGTTGCTGTTGAACGCGCCGCACAAGCCGCGATCGCCACTGATGAGGATCACCTCGCGCGCTTTTACGGTGGAGCGTGTATCCAGCAGCGGGTGGCGCGTCTCGCCGCCTGAGAGCGCAGCGACGTTTGCAAGCAGCTCGCGTGCAAGGCGCGCGTAGGGGCGCGTTGCCTCCACCATTTGCTGCGCACGGCGCACACGCCCCGCTGCGACGGACTCCAGCGCTTTGGTGATCTGCCGCACGTTGCGCACGCTACGGATGCGGCGCTTAATCTCTCGGGGAGTTGCCATGATGTGTGTTGCTCACTCCGCTAAAAGGTCTTGTTGAACGTCTCGATGGCTGTCTTTAGCTTGGCGATGGTCTCGTCGCTCAGGCGTTTCTCAGTCATGATCGCGTTCACGATGTCCGGGTAGGACATCTCCAGATACTGGAGGAACCGCTCTTCCCATTCTTGGATGCGGTTGACTGGAATCTTGTCGAGGTAGCCGTTGGTGCCTGCAAAGATGGCGGTGACCATCGCCCAGAGCGGGCGCGGCTCGTATTGCCGCTGTTTGAGCAGCTCGGTCATGCGGCGGCCGCGCTCAAGCAGGGCAAGCGTGGTCTTGTCCACGTCGCTGCCGAAGGTGGCAAACGCTTGCAACTCGCGGAATTGCGCAAGGTCGAGCTTGAGGCGCCCAGCGACCTGCTTCATGGCTCGCGTCATTGCGTCCCCACCCACGCGGCTGACGCTGATGCCGACGTTGATCGCGGGGCGGATGCCTGCGTTGAACAAGTCCGTCTCCAAGAAGAGCTGCCCGTCGGTGATCGAGATCACGTTCGTCGGGATGTACGCCGAGACGTCGCCGAGCTGCGTCTCGATGATCGGCAGTGCGGTGAGCGAGCCACCTGTGCGCGGGTTTCTCACCAGCTTGTACTTCTTGCCGGTCTCCGCCTCGAGCGCCTTCATGTCATGGCGCGCGGTCTCCTCGCCGATCGCGCCGTCGTAGATCTTGCCGTTCACGCTGTGCCCGTCACCCCACTCGTCAGAATCCTCTGCCTCGCGGATCACCCATTGGGGCGCGAGGCGCGCAGCGCGCTCCAGCAAGCGCGAGTGGAGATAGAAGATGTCGCCAGGATAGGCTTCGCGGCCCGGCGGGCGGCGCAGCAGCAGCGAAACTTGGCGATAGGCGTAGGCGTGCTTGGTGAGGTCGTCGTACACCACAAGCGCGTCGTTGATGAACTGCCCGCCGATGGTGACGCCGTTCTCCATGATCTCCTCGCCCATAGCGCAGCCCGCATAGGGCGCGATGTATTGCAACGTGGCTGAATCAGCCGCAGACGCGACGACCACGATGGTGTACTCCATCGCGCCGAAGCGCTCCAGCGTGCTCACCACACGCGCCACCTGCGCCAGCTTCTGACCGATGGCGACGTAGATGCACACCACGCCCTTGCCCTTCTGGTTGATGATGGTGTCAATGCAGACAGCGGTTTTGCCAGTGTTGCGGTCGCCAATGATGAGCTCGCGCTGACCGCGCCCGATGGGGATCAGGGCATCAATTGCCTTGATGCCGGTTTGCAGCGGCGTGTCCACGTTGGCGCGCTTGATCACGCCGGGCGCGATGCGCTCCAGCGGGCGGAACTTGTTGGTGTTGATCGGCCCTTTGCCGTCGAGCGGCCGCCCCAGGGGGTCCACCACGCGCCCAATCAATGCGTCGCCGACTGGCACCGAGATCACGCGCCCCGTGCTGCGCACGAGGTCGCCTTCCTCGATCTGCGTGTAGTCGCCGAGGATGATCACGCCAACCTCATCCGGCTCGAGGTTGAACGCCAGACCGTAGGTGCCCGTTTTGGGGAACTCCACAAGCTCTTGCGACTGAACGCCGGCCAACCCTGTGACGCGCGCGATGCCGTCACCGACTTCGCGCACGGTGCCGACGTCCACAGCGGTCAGCGTGGGGGTGAAGTTTTCGATCTGCGCCTTGAGCGCCGCCGTTAAGTCTTCGAGTTTGAAGACGGGCGAATCCGAGCGAACCATCTACGTTGTCCTCCAAGTGCAAGCGATTTGCACACGCGCCGGTGCTTTGCCGCGCCGAGTATAACCGAATGCGCGCCTTGTTTGGGTTTGTGCTTGCAGGGCATTAAGCGGCAATGCGCGAGTGCGGCAACGCCCTGCACTATAGAATAAGCATGCGATGCCTTCCACCAGCCAACCGAAAGCGGCTGCACCCGTCCGCGCATCGCTCGGTGTGATCAGCGAGGGGGTCATGCGAGTTGCGTTGTGGTTGGGCGTGGTGCTGGTGATCGCCGAGGCGTTGAGCATGCGCGCCCCCGCAGCGCGCACATATCCGCTTGTGGTGGCCGCTGGGCTGGTCGGCATTGCGCTCTTGTTGAGCACCGCGCAGTTGGCTGAAGCCGCGCGCGCCTTTGCAGCACAGCAGCCACTGCTCACGGTGGTTCTTGTGTTAGTAGCGCTTTTTCCAGCGTTGCCCTTGCTAGCCGATCCAGCGGCTGCTCCCGAGGTGGGCGAAGTGCTGCTGAGCGGGATGTTGCTCTTTTTACCAACGGCCAGCGCTGTGCTCAACGCGCCAACCCTGCGACAAGGCGATCGCACGCTTGCGCTCGGCACGATCGCGCTGCCGACTTTGCTCGCGCTTTCACAGGACGTGCCCGCACAGCCGCCCACGCCGCTCGGGGTCGCAGCGCGTGGCGGGATGGTGCTGCTTGTAATAGCGCTAGGCTGGTTTACCTCGCAAGCGCAACGCGCACGGCTAAACCTCCTCTGGCTTAGTGCCGCTTTGGCGCTTTGGGCCGCGGTGGTGTTCGAGGTCGCGCCACTGCCCGCGCTTGACCCTGCTGTGCCGATACCATTGTTTTGGCTCGCCGCGCTGCCCGCTTTAATGCTGATTGGCGTGATCGGGCCAGCGCAAAGCCGCATCGCGATCGCGGGGGCACCCAGCGCAAAGGTGGGATGGGTCGGCTTTGGCGTGAGCCTCGTGGTGGGGCTGGGGATACTCGATCAGCTCTTCTTGCATGTTTTGCGACCGCCGCTCGCGCACGTCGAGGATCAGTGGCCTGCGCTGGCATGGCTGCGCTTTTCAGCTAGCCCACTGCTGCAAGCCGCGCTTGTTTTCGTCTTCTTCGCGCTGCCGGAGGAGATCGCAGCGCGCGCGGCGTTGCTCAACGGGATGCAAGAAGCGCTGGGCTGGCATCCGATGCTTGCAGGCGCATTCAGCGCCTTGTTTTTCAGTATGCTGAACGCTGCATTTGCGCCCCTCTCGCCAAGCACTGCGTTGTTCATCCTCGTGCGCCAGGGAGTGGCAACGGCTGCGTTCTTGGCGACGCGTTCTGTGTTCACATCCGCAGCCGTGAGTGCGCTTGTGCTCACAGCAGCGATGTTCGTCCGTTAGCCAGCGAAGACGGGGTGGATCATGCGCACCATCGGGCGTTACCAAGTGAAAGCCGAGCTTTCGCGTGGTGGCATGTCGGTGGTGTACTTGGCACACGACCCCAAATTCGGGCGCGATGTGGCGATCAAGATGCTGCCGCGCAGCTTAAACCGCCCAGAGCTGCGCGCGCGCTTCGAGCGCGAGGCGCGCATCATCGCTGCACTTGAACATCCTGCCATCGTCCCCGTGTATGACCTCGGCGAAGAGGACGGGCAACCCTATCTCGTGATGCGCTACATGGCGGGCGGTTCGCTGGCGGACCTGCTTGCGCATGGGCGTCTGAATGTACGCGACGCTGCGCGCATCACCTACCGCATTGCACAGGCGCTCGATGAAGCCCACGCGCGCGGCGTGATCCATCGTGATCTCAAGCCAGGCAATATCCTCTTCGATGCCCATGGCGAGGCCTTTCTCTCGGATTTCGGCATCGTCAAGCTCTATGAGCTGGAAAGCACCGCAGCCACGTTGACAGGCAGTACCATCCTCGGCACGCCTGCTTACATGAGCCCCGAACAGGCGCTCGGCAAAACGCTGACGCCGCGCAGCGATATTTACGCGCTTGGCGTTGTGCTTTATGAGATGCTCACGGGTGTGCCGCCTTATCAAGGGCCGAGCGGCATTAGCGTGGCGATGAAACACGTGCTCGAGCCGGTGCCCGACCTGCGCGCTGTGCGTCCTGATCTCCCAGAGGCGTGCGCCGCGGTGCTCGCCAAAGCAATGGCGAAGAACCCAGAAGAGCGCTACGAAACCGCCACCGCTTTTGCCGAAGCTTTCGCACAAGCTGCCCTCCAGCAATCTGCCGAGGCGCTCATGCTTGCGCCGCCCGCGGCTCGTCTTGTAGCTGCTGCCCCGCGCCAGATGATGCCAGCACTCCCCGAGACCGTTGAGGTGCGCCCCTCTGGTGCAGGTGCGCGCGCAGCGGGGCGCGGTGCCCGCCGTCGCTGGTGGTTGATCGGGGCGGTATCAGGAGTGGGCGTTGTGCTGGTGTTTGCGTTAGCTACGCTGCGGCTTGCTCCCTCGCTGCCGCCGACGACGCCACTCCCGATCACGCCGCGCCCGACTTTGTTCGTCGTTGTCAGACGAACGCCTACGCTAACACCCTCACCAACTTTGTTATCGCCTTCGCCGACCGAGACGTTCGCGCCCTCCCCTACACCCACGCCATTTCTTGTGACGAACATCTCTGGCGCGCGCGTGCGGAGTGGACCGGGCACCAATTTCGACATTGTGGACGTGCTGCCGCGCAACTTTCGCATCGCACCGCTCGCACAAGCCCGTACCTCAAGCGGGCGTTGGTTCCTCATTCAACTGGACGAGGAACGTTGGGGGTGGGTCTCCGAGCTGGTGGTGAGCCTGCCCGACGAAACAGCGCTCGCCCTTTTGCCCACACCCGCCACGTTGCCGCCCACCCCCACGCCCACACGAACACCAACCCCTACGCCAACCGAGACACCAACGCCAACACCTTCACCAACGCCCACACCCACACCAACGCAAACGCCCACAGCAACCCCAACGCCCACAGCCACGCCGACGCCCGTGCCTGTGAACACGAGTACACCAACCCCTACGCTCACGCCAACCCCGAGCCTCACCCCCACCCCGTAAAATTGGCGTGTGCATTCCATCCTCGACGCGCTCAACGCCCAGCAGCGCCGTGCGGTCGAAGCGCCCTCAGGCCCAACGCTGGTGATTGCCGGTCCCGGCAGCGGCAAGACGCGCGTGCTGACAGCGCGCGCCGCGTATCTATTGGCGCAAGGCACGCCGCCCTACCGCTTGATGGCAGTGACCTTCACGAACAAAGCGGCGCGCGAGATGCAGGAGCGCATTGAGCGGCTTGTCGGCTTCTCGACCGCGCGCGAGGTGTGGCTCGGCACCTTCCACAGTTTGTGCGCACGCCTGCTGCGCCGCGAGGCAGAGCGCGCCGGGCTGAGCCGCGAGTTTTCGATTTACGACACCGATGATCAGCTCAGCGTGGTGAAAGCAGCGCTTGCAGACCTCAACATTGACGACAAGAAATACCGCCCCGCCGCCGTCCATGCGGTGATCAGCAACGCCAAAAACAACCTGATCAAGCCCGAGCAGTTCCAACCGCAAACCTACTTCGAGGAGATCGCCGGGCGCGTGTATGCGCGCTACAACGCGTTGCTGCGCGCCAACGATGCGCTCGACTTCGACGACCTCATCGCCGAGACGGTCTGGCTGCTGGAGCGCGAGGCGACTGTGCGCGAGCGCTACCAGGAGCGCCTGCAACACATTTTGGTGGACGAGTTTCAGGACACCAACCTTGCGCAATACGCGCTTCTCAAGCTACTCGCTGGGAAGCACCGCAACCTGTTCTGTGTGGGCGACCCCGACCAGGGCATCTATGCGTGGCGCGGCGCCGATCATCGCAATGTGCAGCGCCTGCTTGAGGATTTTCCCGATGCGCGCGTGATCGCGCTTGAACAAAACTACCGCAGCACACAGGTCATCCTCGATGCTGCCATGGCGGTTATCCGCAAAAACCCCAACCGCCAGCACATTCAGCTCGTCGCCCAGCGCAGCAACGGGCCGAAGATCGTCGTGCGCGAGCTGTTCAACGAGGAAGAAGAGGCGCAGTATGTCGTGGACACCATCGCAGAGTTGATCCGCCGCAACGCCGCGCAGCCTGGCGAGATCGCCGTGATGTATCGCACAAATGCGCAGTCGCGCGCGCTTGAGGATGCCTTTGTGCGCGCGGGCATGCCCTATCGCCTTGTGGGGGCAACGCGCTTTTACGCGCGCAAGGAGATCCGCGATGTGCTCGCCTACTTGCGCATCATCAACAACCCTGCCGACACGGTGAGTTTGCAGCGCATCATCAACGTGCCGCCGCGCGGCATCGGCGAGAAGAGTTTCAAGGCGCTCGAGAGCGCTGCGCGCGCGCGCGGCGTCTCCTGTTTGGAGGTCATCGAGGCGGGTGAGCTTGAGGGTCGCACAGCGAAAGCGCTCACCGAGTTCGGCGCGTTGTGGCGGCAGTGGGTGCGCTTGCGCGCGGAGCTCAGCGTGAGCCAACTGCTCGACCACGTGTTGCAAACAAGCGGTTACCGCGCTTATCTCCTCGATGGCACGCAGGAAGGTGAAGAGCGCTGGGCAAACGTGAACGAGTTGCGCACAGTTGCTGCTGAAGCGGGCGACATGATGCTCACAGAGTTCCTCGCCAACATCGCGCTGGTGAGCGAGGTGGACAACTACGACGAGCACGCCAATGCACCAACGCTGCTCACGCTGCACGCCGCAAAAGGGCTTGAGTTCCGCGTGGTGTTCATTGTGGGGCTGGTGGAAGGGATCTTGCCACACAGCCGCAGCATGGACGACGAAGAAGCGCTTGCGGAAGAGCGGCGGCTGATGTACGTCGGGATCACGCGCGCCAAAGAGCGGCTCTATCTGCTGTATCCGTTTCGTCGCGCTCAGTGGGGCGAGAGCGATGTGAGTGTGCCTTCGCGCTTCTTGCGCGATCTCCCTCAAGCGCTATTGGATATGCGCGCTTCACTCTTTGAGACGCAGCAACAGCCCACCGCCGCAAACGGCAAGCATGAGGCCCCCGCGAGGCGTCGTGCGCGCTTCAAGCCTGGCGACCGCGTGGTGCATCCCACCTTCGGCGAGGGCATCGTGCTGAGCAGCACAGTGCGGCACGACGATGAAGAAGTCGAGGTTTTCTTCTTCAGCGTGGGTGGAAAGCGCCTCTCGGTGTTGTTGAGCGGGCTGCAACGCGCCGCTTAGCGCCGTCTTTATAATCCCTTATCATGGCAGTGAGCACGTTCGTCCTGCCGTGGCGCCGCTGGCTAGGGGTAAGCCTGCTCATCGCAGCAACCTTCAGTGCGCCGAACTTTGCCTCAGGACAAACGAGTGGCAATCTCTTGCGCAACCCGCGCTTTGATTGGCCTGCCCAGACCAACCCAGATTTGTGCGCCATCGGCGTGCAAAAAGATAACGCCATCACACCCCATGAGTGGACTGCATACTGGACCTGCAAGAGCGGCGAGGAGGTGAACCAAGACCAGATCAATCGCGCGCCTGAGTTCCGCGTCATGACGGTGGACATTGACGCGAGTCGGGTGCGCAGCTACCCGACCTCGGCGAGCTTTTTCAACTATTACTCGCTTAACCGCTCTGCGGGCTTATATCAAATCGTGCGCGGCATTCAGCCTGGCACGCGCTTACGCTTCAGCTTTTGGGCAAACCTGCTCACCACGAACTCGAACGAGCTTCCGCTTAGCTCCTCGCGCGCGCCGGGCGGGTTGCAAGTGCGCGCTTGCATCCAGACGCTGGGGCGGATCATCATCAAGCCCGATGTAAACGACCCCACGACGGTGTGCGGTCCTTGGATTCGCCCCTACGACACGTGGGGGCAGGCCTCAGTGGAGGCTGTAGCCGCTTCAGACATCATCGCTGTCGTGATTGACGCAACTGCGGAGTATCCCGTCATTCACAACGACGTGTATGTGGACGATGCGGAGCTGGTTGTCGTCTCCGGGCCGGCCCCTTCGGCTCCCGCTGCCATGCAGCCTCAGGCCTCCGCCGCCCAGCCCACACCTGCGCAAACCAGCACGGACATCGCTGCGGATACCCCCGCAGTCATCATCAAAACCCCCTTCGCTAACCTACGCGCTGCACCAATCTTCGACGATCGCAACATCTTGACGCAGTTGCCCCAAGGCACGCGCTTGCGGCTGAAGGCGCACACGCCTGACCGGCAGTGGTGGCAAGTGGAATACGCAGGGCGCGACGCTTACCTTCACCTCTCGGTGATTGACTTCAACGAAGCTGCTCGTGCTGCGCTCGGCATGAGCACGCAGCCCAGCGCAGCCGCTGCCCAGGCACCGCAAGCGAAGACAGCCTCGCCCCAGGACCCAAACACACCGCAGGTCGTGGCGAATACAGGCAACGCGCGCCTCAACGTGCGGGCGGCGCCCTCACCCACAGCGCGCATCCTTAAACGCGTGCCTTCTGGCACGCGATTCACTGTGCTCGGCATCTCCAGCGATCGCGCGTGGTGGCGCGTGCGATTTGCCGAAGCGCCGAACGGCGAGGCGTGGGTAATGGCGATATACGTTACGCCGAACGCAGCCGCGCGCCAGCAGTTCCTCGGCGGCAACTGACGCATGGATCTTACGCGCGATTTGATCTTCGCCGAGGTCGTCGCCGAGCAGTTCGATGACTACGTGCATGCTGAGGTGCTGTTCTATCCCGTCGGCGCTTTGCGTGGGCACATGATGCCCATGCTTACCATCGGCACCTGGCTGGAGACCGAATGGCGGCTCAGCGCCTTGCGCGCGCAAGCCCCCGAGCGCGTGGACGCTGCGCTTGAGCGCGCACGTGCGCACGTTCGCCAAGTGCGCAGCCGCGCAGCTGAGCTATACACGCAAAAGGCACGCCGCGAGTTCAAAAGCCGGCTTGACACTTGGGAGATGTTCCTCAACGATCGCAGCGAAGACGCCGCGCGCTTGCGCGCGTTCAATCATCTCTCTGGCTATCGGGCACATGCACACACCCGCTTCAAACTCGAGCTGCTAAAGGAAGACGTGGCACAGCTACCCGCACAACTTGCGCGGTTGCGCCTGTGTGATGCGCGCCTGCGCGCGCACTTTGAGCCAGGCGCGTTCATTTGGGAGCCAGAGCTGGAAGCTGCTGCGCCGCGCGAGCGCTTCTGGTGGCTCTACGCCGCATAAGCAGCAAACGCACAAGCCCACCCCAGGAGCAGGGTGGGCTTGTCGAAAGGCTGTCTCGGTGCAAAGCAAACGTTAGCTGGTCGGCACGCTTTGCCCTTCCATCCCCTCAAGCAGCTGCGGCATGTACCAGATTTGCTGGTCGGTTGCGCGCTCACCCGCCTTGAGGAACACCGAGCCATCTTGGAAATTCAGCGGCCCCTTCCAGAGATCAATGCTGCCGTCGCCAAGCCCCTTGATGAACTCATCAATCAGCGCGGCGTTCTCAGACCGCAACGCCTTGCCCTTGAGGTAACCAAATGCGGACGCGTCTGGGTTGTTTAGGTCTTGGAAGTTCCCCTCAGCCCAGATCCACGTCTCGCCGATCTGACCTTGCATGGCGCTTTGGATGATCTTCAAGTAGCCCAGCCCCCAGTTGTAGTAGTGCACGCCGATGCAGATCTCTGGCGCAAGCTCGCATCCGCCCTTGAAGTCGTAGTGATGGTATTTCACCTTCTTGCCTGCGTCAGCAGCTTTCTTTCCTTGCACAGCTGCCTCGGGTGTATCAATGGCGCTCATCACCACGTCGAAGCCGCCGTTGTAGAAGTCATCCGCCACTTTGGTCGGGTCGAGCGTGACGCCTGGGATGTTAAACCAGAAGCCGATCCACGTCACTTTGAATTGCAGCGCTTTAGGATCGCGCTTGCGGTAGTTCTCCCAGCAGTAGCGTGCGCCGAGATAAGCGGCGTTTGCATAGCGGCGCGTCTCCTCGTTGATCAGCGGACCGAGCACGCCGATCTTGCCCGTCTCGGTCTCTAGCGCTGAAGCGCAGCCCGCGATCATCCAGCCTGGCTCCATCTTCACCATGAGGTTGATGAGGTTCGGCTGATTCTTGTAGTTGCGCCCCTCCTTCCAGGCGTAATCCCCTGAGACGTGCACGATGGGGATGTTGGGGTGCTTCTTAGCTGTTTCCAGCGCATCGTCCTTGAAGTCGTCGGAGTTGAAGATGATAAGCTTGGCGCCGCGCGCGATGAGGTCGTCTGCCACCTGCGAGCCCTTCACGTTGGGACGGTCGCCGGGGTTCACCTTATCCACGTAGTCGAACTTGACGTTAGGCATTTTCGCCATCACGTACTTGGTGCCTTCCACGTGCGATTCGTTCCATCCCTTGTCGTTCATAGGACCGACGATGACCATGCCCACGCGAAATTCTTCTTCTGCTGCAGGGGCAGGAGCACCGCCCTCGGCAGTGGTTGGCTGGGCAGGCGGCTGCTGAGGCGCTGGAGTGGGAACTACTTGCGCACAAGCCGAAAGCAACAAAGCGAGGATTCCCGAAAGCCCAATCAGTGGGCGCAAGCGATGCAACGACATGATTGCCTACCTCCTCTTCTTGGCGCTCTGGAGCGCAATACACGAAGAGCCGCTCAACGACGTTACCTCACAGGGTGAACCGCTGAGGCTGCGGGCGACAAACCACCCCTCATAAAAGCAATAACGCAGGTGTTCAGCATTCAATGCCTGAAACCTGCGGGCTCGCTCTTCGAGGGGACAACGCAATTATAACGCCTGCGAGCTAGAAGCTCGTCTTAGCCTGCGCTTAGCTTCGTTTCTCCTGCTTACCCCACATCGCTGGGCTATAATGCTCAACCTGCTCTAGCAAGAGAGGAAAGCCGAACGAAAGCACTCTCACCTATCGGGCCTGACTGCCTGGATGAGGCATCACGCGCAGCCGATGGGTTACAAGCAGAGGGAAGCCATGTATGCAGTCATTGAAGTGGGCAGTCGCCAATATCGCGTTTCGCCGGGCGATGAACTCTATGTAGAGAAACTGGACGCTGCTACAGGCAGCACGCTCCAGTTCCCGGCGCTTTTGGTCTCAGACGAAAATGGGGTGACCGTCGGGAAGCCCTACGTGGAAGGGCGCATGGTGAGCGCCCAAGTGCTGGGTGAGAAGAAAGGCGATAAGCTCATCGTCTTCAAGTATCACCCGAAGAAGCGCTACCGCCGCAAGAAGGGTCACCGACAGGTGTACACCCACATCAAGATCATCGGCTAAGCACGCGGGAGGCAAGCCTATGGCACACAAGAAAGGTGGTAGCTCAACTGTTAACGGGCGCGATAGTCACGCGAAACGCCTAGGCGTCAAGCGCTACGACGGCCAGGTCGTGCTCGCAGGGAGCATCTTGGTACGCCAACGCGGCACGCGCATCAAACCAGGCGCAAATGTCGGCGTTGGCAAGGATTACACGCTCTTTGCACTCACCGATGGCGTGGTGGTTTTCGACACATTGCCTGGTGGTCGCAAGCGCGTGAACGTCACTCCTCTCCGCCTGCTCCAGCAGGAGGCAACCCAATGAAGAAGGACATTCACCCGAAGTACTACCCGCAAGCCAAGATCTACGTCGCGGGTGAGTTCGTCGGCACGATCGGCTCGACCAAGCCGGAGCTTCACGTTGACGTGTGGTCAGGCACCCACCCTTTCTACACAGGGCAACAGCGCCTTATCGATACCGAAGGGCAGGTTGACCGGTTTCAGAAGCGCCTAGAGCGCAAGCAGGAGGTACGCATCACAAAGGCCGAAAAGGCGCGCCGCCGCCGCGAGAAACGCCGCATTGCGGAGATCGTCGAAGAAGAAGGCATGGAGGCTGCTGCGCCTGAGGCAGGCACAGAGGCAGCATGACGCGCTTGAGGATTCAGCGAGCGCTTCATCAAGGGCTTCCGCTCGTGAGGAAGCCCTTGATTGTTTCCACGCGCTTTCGGCATGCGCAATAATTTTCCCGCCTTGGGTGAGGTCGCGGCACTTCTGGCGCGCTTGCAAGCAAGGCTCCAAGGTGAGCTTCCTGGCGAGCGCGCACACGCCCCGATGCGCCCACCAGGGCGCCTGAGCGCACCGCCACCCGAAATGCCTCCAGCGCGCCAAGCAGGCGTGCTCTTGTTGCTTTACCCGCGCAGCAGCGTGCTTCACTTCGTGCTCACGCAGCGCGCGAATGCGCTCACCCGCCACGCAGGGCAAATCGCGCTGCCTGGTGGTCAGTTCGAGGATCACGATGGGGACATCATCCGCACAGCCTTGCGCGAGGCGAGTGAGGAATTGGGTCCTTTGCCGCCGGCGCTGCGCGTGCTCGGTCGGCTTTCGCCTGTATATGTGCAGCCAAGCCACTTCTGGATGACGCCCGTCCTCGCCTACACCCCAACACCACCGTTGTTCCAACCTGCGTCCTCAGAAGTAGCTTCGCTCATCGAGGTCCCAATCACGGCATTGCTCACCCCCCAAAGCCGCTGCATGATTCAACGTGTGTTGAGCGATGGCGCACTTGCTGAAGTGCCTGCTTTCCGCTTTGCGACGTATGAGGTTTGGGGTGCAACTGCAATGGTGCTCAACGAATTTGCAACATTGCTACACGAGGTGCTTTGAGCTTTGCGCGCCCGCATCCAGGCGCGCAGCCATTGCCTCAAGCGCTTGACGCAGCCAATGCTCGCGCACGAAAAGCGTGAAATCGCCCCGCGTGCGCTCTAACACACCGCGCACTAAGTCCGTACTTCTTCGCAGGTTGCCCGTCAGCGCGTCAGGAAAATCCATGATCACCAACACATCGTAAACGTCATCCATGAAGGCAAGCAATCGCTCACACTCCTCCAGCATTCCTTGGCGCATCAAGTCGAGGATGCGTCGCCGCACCTCGCCTACTGCCTCTGCCAATCCATTGAGATAAGCTGCGAATTCAACACCTAACGCCTCTGGCTCAGGCAATGCCTCGCCCCGAGCCACAGCGAGCAAGATGCGTGCCTCGGCGAATTCTTTCGCTGCGTCTTGAACGTAACCCGAGACCAGCAAGTCGGGATACGCGGCGAGCACGGCGTTCATCTCCTGCAGGCGCTGTTGTGCCTCGTGGAGCGAGGCCTCGGCGTCTTGCCAGGCATTGCGATGAATGGCGCGCACACTTAACGCGCAAGCGCGGATCACTTCCCGGGAAAGCACAACAGCGCGATCGCGCGCAGCGTTTTTCTCTTCCCACGCTCTGTGAATGCGGCGCCCAATCTCAAGCAAAGGCTCCATGTGCGTGCATTATCCTTGTGGTTTATTTTGGTAGTTGTAGTAGAGCACCTGTGGAAAACGCCAACGACTCGATCTAACCCCAAGATATGGCGCTCCTTCCTTTATAAGGGCCAAGATATGGGGGTTAAAACGTGGAGAGGCTGTGGATAAGCATAGATTCTCTGTGGATAACCTGTGAACGCCTTGTGGATAGAGGGACGAGGAGACTTATCCACATCTGTGGATAAGTACAAGATATGGGGTGTGGATATGTGGATTTGCCTAGGAAATTCACAGGCTGTGGATAAGTGTGGATAAACCTGTGGATAACTTTGCGGAGTTGGGTATAACCGCTAAGAAAAGAGTTAAGAGCTTTTAACCATGCGACTCTTGAGCGCTGAGGAAACGGCTCAAGCTTTGCCGTGGGCAGACTTGGTTGAAACGCTGCGCATCATGCTGGATGCTCAGCAACAAGGTCGTGCTGTTGCGCCGTTGCGCCAGCAGATGGCGCTGCCAAATCAGGGCGCGCTGCTCACCATGCCTGCTGCTGATGAGACCTTGGCGATCGTCAAAGTGGTGAGCGTTCATCCGCGCAATCCTGAGTTGGGGCTGCCGCGCGTGCAGGGCGAGGTGGCAGTGATGCGCGCAACAGACGGGACGTGGCTGTTAATACTCGATGGTCAGGTGGTCACAGCACGGCGCACCGCGGCACTCTCTGTGCTTGCAGCACAAGCGCTTGCGCAGCCAAGCGCAAAGAGGGGGCCCTTGCTCGTCATCGGTGCTGGTGTGCAAGCAGAAGCGCATCTGTTCGCGTTTGCGGCGACGTTTGAAGGGATGCGCATCTTCGTTGCTGGACGCACGCCAGAGCGCGTGCAAGCGCTGGTTGCGCGCGCACAGGCAGAGGGGATAGACGCGCAAACAGTTGCGGATTTGCAGGCTGCGCTGCCACAGTGTGGCATGGTGATCACGGCGACAAGCAGCTCAGTGCCCGTGCTTCCTGACGCAGTGCGCGAGGATGCCTTCGTGGCAGCGATTGGTGCTTTCACGCCGACGATGGCGGAGTTGCCGCCAACTTTGGTGCGGCGCGCGCGGATCGTAGTGGATACGCTTGAAGGTGCTCAGCACGAAGCTGGCGACCTCATTCAGGCAGGCGTCAATTGGGGACTCGTAGAACCTCTTGCTGAAGCACAGCACAGACCGCCTGCTGGGGGTGTGACGGTGTTCAAAAGTGTGGGGTGTGCGCTATGGGACTTAGCCGCTGCGCATGTCGCGTTGCGGCATGTTGGGATGCGGTAGCGCCGCTCTCATGAACAGGGGTGCATAGCGGTAAACTTTGTGCCACACAACTCTGCCCGAAAAAGTGACCGAGACACAATGCCCAGGAGTTCACGCCTCTCGTCCTTGATCGGTCTTTCCTCGTTGGGTGCTGCAACCGTTGCAGCCTACGCGTTTTTCGTGCGCCCTTGGCATTTGCGCTGGGGAGCAACACCCGAGGAAGCAGAAAGCTGGTTACCCGGCGACGATCTCACGCCAAACCCGAAGCTGCACGCCACCCACGCCGTGACCATTCACGCGCCTGCCAGCGAGGTGTGGGCTTGGCTTGTGCAGATCGGGCAAGGGCGCGGCGGCTTCTACAGCTACACATGGATTGAAAACCTGTTGGGCTTGGATATCCGTACGGCCCAGCGTGTGCGCCCAGAGTTGCAACACCTACACGCGGCTGACGCGATCCCACTTTCGCCAGATGGCAGCGCTGCGCTGCCAGTGGACATTGTGCAGCCGCAGCGAACGCTGGTGTTGCATGGCGAGTCTTTGCGCCCGAAGGGCATTGCTGTGCTTCAAGCTGGGGCGTATAGCAACCTCACGTGGAGTTTTCACCTACGCCCCATTGATGACCAAACCACGCGCTTGATCGAGCGTCTGCGTGCTGATTGGCACCACACTTGGTGGCGCACCTTGCTGATCCGTGCCTACTTGGAGCCAGGCACGTTCATCATGCAGCGCCGCATGTTGCTCGGCATCAAGGAACGCGCAGAGCGCGCGTGGGCAGAGCGCCAACGCAGTGGTGCGCACTCGCCCACCTTGCTCGACACGGTGCTGCCCGACTACGAGTTCCGCGACATCGTCACTGAGTTGATCCACGCCTCGCCGCAAGCCATTTTCAGCGCCATGCGCGAGGTCGCCCACGCCGAAAAGCCACTCGCGCAGGCACTTGCAGAGCTGCGCCGATTGCCCGCGCGCCTCGCTGGGACGGCAGACGGAAACGGTGCACCTCTCGATCCGTTCATCGCTATCATGCTCAATGGTCCGCAACACAACACTGTGCTTGCAGAGGCGCCCGACCGCGAGATCGTCTTCGGCGCGATCGGCACGCTGCACGATTGGTTTGACCAGCACGTGGTGCAGCCACTCACGTTGGAGGAGTTCATCGCCTTCAACCAACCTAACTACGAAAAGCTAGCCATCAGCCTGCGTATCGAGCCAGGCACGCAGCCAGGGCAACATCGGCTCGTCCTCGAGCATCGGACGCACGCCCTCGATGCGGAGAGCGGGCGACGCTTTGCTGCCTATTGGCTTGGTGCGCGTCCCACTGGGATGCTGGTGGCAAAGGAGCTTCTCACCGTGATCAAGCAACGCGCAGAAGGCACGAGTCAACGTTGATGCAACGGTGGCTAGAGCTAAGCCTTGAGACAGACGCAGAACTTGCAGAGGCAATCAGCGAGGCGATCTTCCCTTTTGTCGAAGGAGGCGTGGCGCTGGAGCAGAAACCTGTGCTGCGTCCTGGCGAGCAACCTGAAGATCGCTGGGAGGAGCAGCCTGCGGTAGCCTCGGTTGTTCTTCGCGCTTACCTGCCAGTGGACGCGACGCTCGAAGAGCGCCGCCGCAGAATCGAAGAGGCGCTGCACTTAGCGCGCATGGTGCGCCCACTTCCCCAGCCGACTTACCGAGAAGTCGTTGCGCAAGATTGGGCGGAGGCCTGGAAGGCGCACTTTAAACCTCTGCGCATCAGCGAGCGAGTGCTTGTTTGCCCTTCGTGGGTCTCGCTTGATGAGGCAGGCGCAAAGCCCGACGATATCACCATCGTGCTAGATCCAGGCATGGCTTTCGGGACGGGGCTGCACCCAACCACGCAGTTGTGCATGCAGGCACTCTTGAAGCACGTGCGTCCAGGGATGCGCGTGCTTGATGTCGGATGCGGCTCAGGTATCCTCGCCATCCTGGCGGCGAAGCTCGGCGCGGAGAAAGTGATTGGCGTGGATACCGATCCCGAGGCGGTGCAAGTGGCGCGCGAAAACGTTGCGCGCAATGGAGTGAGCGATCGCGTGCATATCTTTCACGGCTCGCACGATGTAGCACCGGGGCACTATCACCTCATCGTGGCAAACATTCTTGCAGGGGTTATTGCGCGGCTATTGCGCGAGGGGTTAGGTGCGCGCGGTGACCTGTTTGTCTTCTCGGGGATCTTGGATTCGCAGGCTGTTGAAGTGACTAAAGCAGCGACAAATGTGGGGTTGCGGTGTGTGGCGCAAGAGGGAATGGGTGATTGGGTTGCGCTGACGTGCGAGCGCGCTACTCTAACTCGTCAGCGCTCGGTGACGAGTCAAGACGCCAGCTGATGCGCCCGCGCGTGAGGTCGTACGGCGAGAGCTCGACGCGCACGCGATCACCGAGCAGCACGCGCACGTAGTTCTTGCGCATGCGCCCGCATAGCGTGGCGAGCACCTCATGACCGTTGTCCAACCGCACGCGGAACATCGTTCCTGGTAGCGTCTCGACCACTTCGCCTTCCACTTCGATCACGTCTTCCTTTTTCTTCGCTTCGCGGACCTTCTTTGGCATAGGCTCACCTCCTTTGCGCAGCTGATTATAGGTGAGCGCGCAAGGCGCTTGGATGTAAACGAGCTGGTTAGCTAACACGAAAGCGCCAACGGGTCGGAGGTGAGCGCGATGTGTCGCTGTGTCGCCCAGCGCGCAATGCCTGCCCAGAGCTGCTCGCACTCCTCGAACACGGCTTGGGTTTCGTGCAGCGCGCCGCGCATGACGCGCTGGCACAGCGGCGCGAAACCCTCGGGCAGGTCGGGCAGCGCGAGCGCCTCGCTGAAGAGGCGGGTTGCAGTCGAGAACACGTGGCGGTGAGCAGCACCGAGCAACAGCGCGGTGTGTAACACGAGCATTGTTGCGATGAAGGACAGCGCCTCAGTGTGCGCTTGCGCGCGCATGTTACGCCACTTGCCGACCAGCTCCAAAATATCGCCCACGATGATCGCGCGCAGCAGATCGTTGAACGCTGCCTCGTCGTGCTCGAAGACGCGCCGCTTGAGGTCAGGAAAGATGCTTTGAACATCTTGGAGCGGGAGCACGTGCACAAATTGCCCTTGCGTGAGCGCCCACTCCTCTTCGAGCGCACTCGCAAGCGTTCGCGCCTCGTCTAGCGGCAAGACGTTCACCTCGGCTTTCCACGCGCCCGAGACCCATTCATGCGTGAGCGATTCTCCCTCGTCGAGGATCGCCATCATTTCGAGGTCTGAGAAGGGGCCGTCTTCTCCTCGCGCCACCGAGCCATAAATCCCAACGGCGAGGAGATGTGCACCGTGCTGCTTGTGCAAACGCTCAGTGATGCGCTTCGCAAGCGCAAGCCGGTCTTCGTGAGTGTGCGCCGCAGGCGCAATCAATGGGTCAGGCATGGTAGCGAGTATATCAGCAAAAGGCGCGCGTAGAATCGCCGACGCGATGCTCCGCTTTGGGCTGACGCGCGCGCAACGTTGGATGGTGCTTGCGCACCTTGTGCTTGCGTTGGTGTATGGCACACTCACCCCGCCTTGGGAAGCACACGACGAGACTGGGCACTATGCCTACGTTCGCGAGGTGTTGCGCCAGCGCACGCTGCCCAACGCACTGGACGCGGAGAGGGTGCTGTTCGACCAGTCACACCAGCCGCCCTTGTATTACCTCGTCGCAGCTGCGCTCACCTTTTGGACGCCCGAGGACGACGCTGCACCGCAGCCCAATCCCTTCGCCTTTGACGGCACGAATCGGCGTGGCGTGCGCCTGATGTTGCGCCAGCCAGGTGAGGCATTCCCCTGGCGGGGTACGTTTCTCGCTTTGCACGCCACGCGCGTGGTCTCGGCTCTGCTGACCGCAGCGACGGTTTGGGTGATCGGTGCAGCGGCAAATGGGTTGTTCGGCAGCGGAAGTGTCTCCGCGCTGCTAATGACGGCGCTTGCTGCGTTTAACCCGCAGGTGTTGTTCATGGGGGCGATGGTGAACAATGACGCGATGGTAGCGCTGACGGGCGCGCTTGTGCTCTACACAACAACACGCCTGATCACGCAGCCAGCACGCAGACGTTGGGCGGTTTGGTTAGGTTTTGCTGTGGGGCTGGGGCTGCTTGCGAAGAACAACGCAATCGCGCTGGCGGGGTTTGCGCTCGTGGCAGTGCTGGGCGTGGGCTGGCAGCAGCGATGGGGATGGCGCGAAACGCTCACACGCGCAGCGTTGGTGTCTAGCTTTGCTCTGTTGATCAGCGCGCCTTGGTTCGCCGCTAATTGGCTGCGCTACGGGCGCTTGTTGGTGGATCGCAACCCGAGCAACCCGCTCATGCTCGCGCCGACGAGCGTGATCGGCGAAGGCGTAGCGACCTCGATCCGTGATGCATGGTTGCCGCAGCTCTTCGCCAACACGTTCCGCACGTTTTGGGGCAAGTTCGGCTGGGGCAATGTGGGCTTTCCTGATGGGGTGTATGACGCGCTCGCTGTGATGAGCGCTGTTGGCGTGCTTGGTTGCGTGTGGGGAGCTTTACGCGCCGATCGCGCGCTGCGCTTGCGGCTTGTGCTGCTTGCATTACTGAGCGTGAGCGTGATGGTGCTGCCGCTTTACCGGGCTTTGTTCTTCCAAGATCCCGGCCTAATGCCTGGGCGTTATCTCATGCCAGCGCTCGGTGGGTTCACGGGCTTGCTCGGCTTTGGGTTGGGTCAAGTGATGGTTGGGGTGAGCGCGAAGGCAGCGCGGCTACCGAATCCGCTGCGCGCGTGGTTGGAGGCAGAACCTCTTGTGCGTGGCTTCAGCACTTTGCTCGCGGTGGCGTCGCTCCTCATGCCTGCGTTGTGGATTTGGCCCCGTTACACGCCGCGCCTTGTGCAGCCAACAGATGCTGCGCCGCTGCTCACCTTCGGTGATGCCGTTCAAGTGCTCGAGGCGCAGGCACACACCGTGGTGTTGCCCGATCGCGAGGGGATGCGCCCTTACGCGCGTGTGCGTGTCGTTTGGCGCCCGCTGCGTGCTGTGCGCGAGCCGCTTGCTTTCGCTGTGAGCGTGCTTGGGCGCGAGCAAGAAGTGCTCGGTACGCTGGTGACCTATCCCAACGGGGGCAATTACCCAGCGGACAATTGGCGCGGGGGCGAGGCGTTTGAGGATGTGTACGACGTGCTATTGGAGAAGCCCTGCGCGCGCCTGCCCGCCGAGGGGCGCATCAGCCTTGCGGTTTTTGCGGTTGATCGCGGCGCAGATGGATTGCGCGTGCGCCCGCTGGACTCCCTGCCCGCCTACGATGCTGAAGGGCGCGTGGTGACGCCGATCGTTGGGCGCTTTCGTGTGGGCACCGCGCCGCTGATGGCGATCCACTGGCAGCCGCCGTTGGCAGCATTTGAGGGCATCTGGTTGCGCGAGGTTAACGTCGAGCGCGCCCAGAACGCGGTGCGCGTGGCTCTAACCTACGAGATGGTGTACCCCAACGGCAGGCGCGGCACTGCATTCGTGCACGCGTTGGATGTCGAAGGCAACGTGATCGCGCAAGACGACCACGAGCCGTTCAACGGCGACTATCCCACGGACTTATGGCAGCCTGGCGAGTGCGCCCGAGAGACGTTCACGCTCGCGCTGCCGCCTGAGGTGCGTGGCGTGGTGCGCCTCGTGGCGGGGTTCTACGACGTGAACGGCGTGCGCTTCCGCACGGGCACCCCTGATGATCTCGTGCCGATTGGGGAGGTGCGCTTGGTGCCCTAGCAGTCGTTAGGAGTAAACGTGCGCGAGCTTCCCATCTCGCAAAAGTTGCTCAAACTCGTCAGGGCGCGACCAAAGCGCTACGGATGACAACTCCTCTAGAAGCTTGAAGTCTTCTTCTTGCCAGACATCTTCTGTGTCGTCAAACAAGGAGACAAAGCGCAACTCGGGGCTTACAATGCTCAGGTGGGTTAGATCGTACAGACTCGCCAAAACGCGTTCTGTCACTCGCCGTGCCGCTGAGCGTGCTCCTGCCGACAACACGAAGACGAACGCCGTGCGCTTCGGTGTGCGCGTCACGAAGTCCACAGTCCATGTGCGCCCCGAACGACCAAGCTGGGTCACACCACGCTCGAAAGGAATCTCGCGCTCGAGTAGCCAATCGTTGACCTCGTCCGCTGTGCTTTCCACCGAACGGATGCGCGTGGTGAACCATAGATCGGCGACTCGGAGTGCTGCCTGTGCCACGGCGACCACTGCATCCGCGAGTGCCTCTTCCCGCACGCGACGCAATAACTACCCCTAGAAACGTTCTACACCTAGCGTTAGGCACACGTCGTCCAGCAGGCGCCTTTGCTTCGGCGAGAGCTGGTCGTTGCGTAGCTGCATTTGCAGCCATCCCAGCGCCTCGCCATAGTCCGTCACTTCGAGCCCGCCGTCTCGCTCAACCACAAACACATCAATGTAATCCCCATCGGGGTATAGGAACGGCGTGCGCACGCGGATTCCTCCAGGAGCTTCACTGCACTCGAATAGACGCAAAGGCTTCTCGAGCGCTTCACACAGTTCCCTTACGTTCATACGTTCACAACAGCAACAAGTCAAGGGCGTAGATCCGCCCGGCACCCCTGTGGAGCAGGGCATAGCTCAGTTTTCCTGCTGCGGGATTGAGTCGTCCTACCACGTCGAGTGGCCGTCCTTCCTCCGAGTGCACCGATGCTCGGAACTCGAAAGCCACACGCTGATCAGATGCTTTTCGCCAGATGATATCGCCTTCAACCCACTTGCTCGAACTAAGAATCTGTTGAAACTCCTGATCGGTTAACACGACCAGAGGTATATCACGACGGGGCTTTGGGCACAACTCGAGCGGCGCTATACTCTTGTCGCCATGAGCGCGCCGAGTGCGCCCATCCCGTTTGCCACGGCAGCGTGGGTTGCTGCCTTCAAAGACGCGATCAACGCCTCTCAGGCATACCGCGAGGCTGCGCGGCAATGGGAAGGCGACTTTTGGTTCATCCTGGAGCCGGACGCCGAGCAGCCGCGGCGCGTGTTCATGTACGTGGACCTGTGGCACGGCGAATGCCGCGAGGCGTTCGTGACGAACGACGAATCCGTGCGCACGCCAGAGTTTCGCATTTGGGCGCCTTTGCGCAATTGGCGGCGCGTGATCCAAGGCGAGATTGACCCCATCCGTGCCCTCGTGAGCGGCACGCTTAAGATTCAAGGCAACTTGGCAAAGATCATGCGCAACGTGCGCGCAGCACAAGCGCTCGTGCAGTGCGCCGCAAGCGTGCCTACTTCGTTTGAGAGCGTCGCATGAGCAAGCCACTCGTGGCGCTCGTCGGGCGACCGAACGTCGGCAAGAGCACGTTGTTCAACCGCCTGATCGGTCAGCGCCTTTCCGTTGTGGACGACCGCCCCGGCACCACGCGCGACCGCATCCACGCGCCGTGCGAGTGGAACGGCGTGGCGTTCACCTTGGTGGACACAGGCGGGATCGAGCCGCTCGAGCCGCTGCGCAACCGCGAGCGCACGCCGCTGGCGGAGACCTCGGCGGATTTCGTGCGCGAGATCCGCGCCCAAGCTGAGATCGCCATTGCCGAGGCGGATGTGCTGGTGTTCGTGGTGGATGCACAGGCAGGCTTGATCGGCGCCGATGAAGCCGTGGCAGACATCTTGCGCCAGCTCATCGGTCAGCGCCAAGCAGCGGGCAAGCGCGTGCCGCCAGTAATCGTGGCAGCGAACAAGGCAGAGGCATACCCCGTGCGCCTTGCTAGCCACGAGTTCTATCGCCTTGGGTTCGACGCGGTGTACCCCGTGAGTGCGCTACACGGCATCGGCACGGGCGACTTGCTCGACGCCATCGTTGCTGCATTAGGCGCGCGCGCTGCCGCCCCCGAAGAAGAAACCTCGGAAGAAGGCGAAGGGGTGCGCCTGGCGTTGGTGGGGCGGCCGAACGTGGGCAAGTCCTCGCTGTTCAATCGCCTCATCGGCGAGGAGCGCGTGATCGTGAGCAACGTCCCCGGCACCACGCGCGACCCCGTGGACACGCGCCTCACCTTCACCGAGGCGCCTGAGGGCGCGCCGGTGACCATCACGCTGATCGACACGGCGGGCATCCGCCGGCGCGGACACATCACGCCTGGCGCGGAGCAGTGGAGCGTGTTGCGCGCCTTCAAGGCAATCCAACGCGCCGACGTTGCGTTGTTGCTGCTCGACGCAACGGAGGGCATCGTGGCGCAGGATGAGCACGTCGCGGGCTATGTGCTCGACGAATACAAAGGCGCCGTTGTGCTGGTGAACAAGTGGGATCAAATCGAAAGCGCAGAGCGCGTGCAGCGCACAGCGCGGCTTGTGGAGGGGTTCGGCTTGCTCACCCCCAAGATGCAAACGTTCCTCGAAGCAGTGCAAACGCGCTTCAACTTCATGGCGTACGCGCCAGTGTTGTTCATCAGCGCCAAGACCGGCTTTCGCACGGAGCAGATTTTGCCCACTGCGCTGCGCGTCTATGAAGCGCGCTCCATGCGCATCGCCACAAGTAAGCTCATGGACTTAGTGCGCGATGCGCTTCAGCGACACACGCCTTCGCAAGGAGGGCGGCGGCTTAAGATCTTCATGGCGTCTCAAGTGGGCGTGAACCCGCCAACCTTTGTGTTTCACGTCAATGACCCCGATCTGGCGCACTTCACCTATCGCCGCTTTCTGGAAAACCGCATCCGCGAGGAATACACCTTCCTTGGCACACCTATTCGCTTGATCTTCCGCGGGCGCGAGGAGGAGCGCCCAACCCGTTAGCGCATCCCGCTACAATCCGCCTTGCGCGCTAAGAGCTGGCGCGTAATCCCTCAGAGCATTGGGAGAAGCGCATGGAGCATCGTCGCCTAGATTCACATTTGACGCAAGAGGGCAGCGTGGAGGTGATCTGCGGCTGCATGTTCAGTGGCAAAACGGAAGAGCTCATCCGCCGCGTGCGGCGCGCGATCATCGCACGGCAGAAGGTGCAGGTCTTCAAGCCAACCCTAGATACGCGCTACGCGATCGACGAGGTGAAGTCGCACAACGGCTTGGGGATCGACGCTGTGCCTGTTGCTTCAGCGCGTGAGCTTTTCGAGCGCGTTGAGCCAGATACAGAGGTGGTGGCGATTGACGAGGCGCAGTTCTTCGACGACGAATTGCCCGACGTGGTGAACGCACTTGCGGACGAAGGGCGGCGCGTGATCTGTGCCGGCTTGGACCTCGACTTTCGCGGCGAACCGTTCGGACCCATGCCGACGCTGTTGTGCATCGCTGACCGTGTGGACAAGCTCACCGCGATTTGCGTGGTGAGCGGCAAACCCGCCACGCGCACTCAGCGCATCATCAATGGGCAGCCCGCTCACTACGACGACCCCATCATCCTTGTCGGTGCTAGCGAGAGTTACGAGCCGCGCGCGCGGCGCTACCACGAGGTGCCCGGCAAACCCGTGCGCTTTCGGCGCATGTCCATGAGCAAACACCGATGAGCGAACTGCAACGCTCTGCGCCCTTCGTGCAGCCCTCCGAGAAACGACTACCCAATGGGCTGCGCCTGCTGATCGACGAGGCGACGCTCGCAGCGCGCGTGCGCGAGATCGCGGCGCAGATCAACACCGACTACGCAGACAAGGATCTGTTGCTGGTGGGCATTTTGCGCGGCGGCTTTGTCTTCCTCGCCGATCTCATCCGACATCTCACGGTCGCGTGCACGCTGGATTTCATGTGCGTCACTTCATACGAGCCAGGCGCGCGCAGCTCCAATCGCTCGCCGCGCATCCTGCTCGACCTGCGTGAGGACATCCTGGGCAAGCACGTGTTGCTCGTCGAGGACATCGTGGACAGCGGCTACACTTTTGATCATCTCTTGCAACTGCTGCGCACGCGAGAGCCAGCAAGCCTCAAAGTGTGCGCGTTGCTCAGCAAACCTGCGCGCCGTGAGGTGCCCGTCCCTATTGACTACTTGGGCTTTGAGATCCCCGATCTCTTCGTGTGTGGTTACGGGATTGACGCAGATGAGCGCTACCGCAACTTGCCCTACGTTGCAGCGCTGTGAGCGTGGGAGGACGCCATGCCGTTGACCGAGACACTCGCACAACAGGGCTACGAATTAGTGCTTGACCGTGTGCTGATTGACGCGCCCACGTTGCAAGCGCGTGTCGCTGAGTTGGGCGCGCAAATCAGCGCCGATTACGCGGGGAAGACCCCGCTGTTGGTGTGCATCCTCCGCGGTGGTGTGATGTTCCTCAGCGACCTTTCGCGCGCGCTGACCATCCCCCATCATCTGGACTTCATGGCGGTCTCTTCCTATGGCGTGGGGGCGCGCCTCACGCGAGGCAGCCCGCGCATCACGCTCGACCTCAACACCGACGTGCGCGGCCGGCATGTGCTTATCGTCGAGGACATCGTGGACAGCGGGCACACGCTCGACCACGTCTTGCGCTTGTTGCAGGCGCGCGAGCCGGCTTCGCTGCGCGTGTGTACGTTGCTGGACAAGCCCTCGCGCCGCGAGGTATACGTGCCGATCGCTTACCGCGGCTTTGAAATCCCTGATGAGTTCGTCTTCGGTTACGGGCTTGACCTGGACGAGTACTTCCGCAACCTGCCGTTCATCGGCGTGGTGAAGAAAGAGTACCAATGAACAGCTACGCTGCTCCAGCTTGATGCAGCGACGAGGCCGCGTGCTGGGAGGGCGCTGCAAAGTAGCCTGGCACGCGGAGCGGTGGTGGGAACACCATGCGAAAAGCCGTGACCGCAATGACGAGCAGCGGGCGAAACGGCGAGACATCCGGGAACACCTCAGGGGCCACGACTAATTCATGCACACGGCAAAGGCGCGCCCAGCCATGCGCTCGCGGCTGCGTGATCAGCAAGTCCTCGCCTTGACGTTGCCCCAAACGCAAGGGGAAGAGCGCGCTGCTCACCGGGAAACGTGGGCCGAAAGGTTGAACGCATGCAAGCATGGCGAGGCGTTCGCCCTTGTGCACGTGCAGGCAAGCGCGCCCGTGCGAGTTCTGGTGCTGTTCGAAGCGCGCCACCTGTTTAGGAATGCCCCAATTGGCGCGTCCCCATTGCGCGCTTGCCTCGGTGCTGACGTAGATTGTGCTGATGGAAAACAAGCGCTGCCTATTCAACGCAAAGCGCCCCGGCGCAAGCAACCACTCGTCGTACGCCCCTGCGTTGCTTTGTTGGTAGTGCACCCACATCATGGTGCCGAGCGTGTCATGCAAGGCTTGGCGTTGCCACTCCTCAAGCCCTGCATGCTCAAGCACGAAGGCGTGTGGAAGGCGATACAACCAGATGTAGCCGTAGCCGTTGAGCCTCCAGGGTGGCGCGCTCATAGCGGGATGTTGCCGTGTTTGCGTGGTGGGTTGCTGTCGCGCTTGTTGCGCAGCATTTGCAAGGCGTTGATCAGGCGTGGGCGAGTTTCATGGGGTTCGATGATGTCGTCAATGAAGCCGTATTGCGCGGCAACCCAGGGGTTGGTCACCTCTTCTTCATACTGGCGCACGAGTTCGGCTTTTTTCGCTGCAGGGTCCTCAGCAGCGGCGATTTCGCGTCGGTAGATGATGCTCACGGCCCCCTCAGCGCCCATCACCGCTAGCTCTGCGCTGGGCCAAGCGAGCACGAGATCGCCGCGCGTTGCGCGAGGGTTGAGCACGCAGTAGGCGCCGCCGTAGGCTTTGCGCGTGATCACGGTGATCTTGGGCACGGTCGCCTCGCAGTAAGCGTAGAGCAGCTTGGCGCCGCTGCGGATGATGCCGCCGTGTTCCTGCGCGACGCCAGGGAGAAAGCCAGGCACGTCCTCAAAGGTGATGATGGGGATGTTGAAGGCGTCGCAGAAGCGCACGAAGCGCGCGGCTTTCTCGCTGGCTTTGATGTCCAGCACGCCCGCAAGCACGGCGGGTTGATTTGCGACGATGCCCACTGTTTGTCCGCCAAGCCGCGCGAAGCCAATGATGATGTTCGTCGCGTAATGCTCCTGCACCTCGAAGAACGTGCCCGCGTCCACCACGCGGCTGATCACCTCTTTCATATCGTAGGGCTTGTTTGGGTTGTCGGGCACGATGCGGTCAAGTTCCTCATCAGTGCGCAGCGGGTCATCGGTGCTTTTGACGCGCGGCGGGTCTTCCATGTTGTTGCTTGGCAGGTAGCTGAGCAGCTTGCGGATGAGGAAGAGGCAATCGCCTTCGCTCTCGGCTGCGAAGTGTGCCACGCCGCTGATGGTGTTGTGCACCATCGCGCCGCCTAGCTCCTCGAAGGTGACGTCTTCGTGCGTCACGGCTTTTACCACATCAGGCCCAGTGAGGAACATGTAGCTGTTGTTCTTCACCATGAAGATAAAGTCGGTGAGCGCTGGGGAGTACACCGCGCCGCCTGCGCATGGGCCCATGATGGCGCTGATTTGGGGGATCACGCCGCTGGAGAGCGTGTTGCGCAGGAAGATCTCGCTGTAGCCCACCAGTGAGGCAAGTCCCTCCTGGATGCGCGCGCCGCCGCTGTCGTTCAAGCCGATGATCGGCGCGCCGTTCTTCAGCGCCATATCTTGGATTTTGACGATCTTGCTGGCGTGCGCAGCGCCGAGGCTGCCGCCGAGGATGGTGAAGTCTTGGGAGTACACGTACACCAGTCGCCCATCAATCGTGCCCCAACCCGTCACCACGCCATCGGTGAGGTAGCGATGGTTGCTCATGCCGATGCCAGTGGTGCGGTTAGTGACGAAAGCATCAATCTCGCGGAAAGAGCCAGGATCAAGCAGCAACTCAAGGCGCTCGCGTGCGGTGAGCTTGCCGCGCGCGCGCTGTTGTTGCACGCGCTCTTCGCCGCCACCTTGGCGGCTCCGTTCGCGCATTTCGCGCAGTTTGGCGATGCGGGGATCGAGGGTGTCTGAGGTCATAACTTCGGTCGCTCGTTTGCAGAGGTATTGGATGAAGATGAAGGCGTAGGACGGGAAAAAGGCACGAGGAGCAGAATTGTGCTGAGCACGAGGACGGCGCTGGTCAACGCAGCAAAGCCTAGCCGCGTTTGCGCCTCAGACGCGCGCGTCCCCAGCCACTGCTCGGCGAGCGCAAACACCTGATGCACGCTGATGGCTGTGATGGTAACACGCGCTGCGCTGCGTGTGCGCTGGGCAATGCCGAGCGCGCAGCCCAGAAACACCCATGCCCAAACGATGCTGGAGAGCGCCGCATAAGCGAGCCAAGCG
The DNA here is from genome assembly GCA_030550095.1 of Chloroflexota bacterium. Lineage (GTDB taxonomy): Bacteria > Chloroflexota > Anaerolineae > J036 > Brachytrichaceae > DRWP01. The sequence goes on from JAUQQA010000019.1 coordinate 41,222, forward strand.
TGCGGGAGCACAAGCTCACGCAGCAACATCTGCACTGCCTCCCAAGCGCGCAGCCCGTTCCACACGGCAAGCCCGCCAAGCAAGAGCAGCAGTAGCGAACGTCTCATGGCGTTTGCATCAAAGCGAGCACGCGCTCGCAGACGATTGGCGCCCAAGCAGCGCCAAAGGGACCTAGCCCGATGGCGTAGAGCACGGGCATTGGTGCATTCAGTTGCCCCACCAGCGGCATGCCATCGCTGCCCTTGGTGAGCACACCGCTGGATTGCTCCGCGGTGTACGAGAGCAAATCGGCATCGAGCTGGTTCAACATTGCCACAAGCTGTGGGCGCAGCGCAGCAGGGTTGGAGCTACAGGCCATCGCATGCACGCTGTTGTCCTCGAGCGGTATCAGCGCAAACGTGCCCTCGTCCACCACGATGGGTTGCTCAAAGCGCTTGGCGTGTGCTGGGCGCGGTTGGGAGCGCCACGTGATGCTCGCCATGAATTGCACTGAGTCGCCAAGGTAGGGCGAGAGCAAGCCTGCAAAAGCGTTGGTCGCCAGCACGATCGACGAGGCGGGAAGCGTGTAGCCCTGCGCGAGCGCATAAACGGCATCCGGGCCGCGCTCAAGGCTTTCAATCTCTATTGGCGAGTGCACCGCCAGGGCATGTTGGCGCAACAGCGCCGCGCGCAACTGCTCGAGGTCAACCAGCAGCCCTGATTCTGTGAGCAATCCCTCGGCAACGGCATCTTGGTGAATGGGGAGTGCCCCGTGCCATTGGGCTTTGGTGTCTATTTTGAGGCGTGCGATGTTCAAGAGTCGCGTGCGTGCCTCATCGTGGGTGGCGAGATAGGCGATGCGGCACGAGCGTGCTGGGATGCTGTAAGTCTTGCACAGCTGATGCATCAGCTCTACCCCGCACATGGTCTCTTGCCAATGCGAGGGTTGGGGGGCGACCAACCCTAATGACCGACGCGTGGCGCTGCCAGCGGCACCAAGCGCGTCCACTAAGGCGACGCGAACGCCTCGTTCGGCGAGCTGTGCTGCGATCAGCACGCCCGTTAGCCCCGCACCAACAACAAGCACATCGTAATGCGATGCACGAGTGTCCATGACTTCTTGGTCAAAGCCCGAGCAGTTGCCGTGCTTCGTTCACAGGAACCAAATGAGCGCCAGGCGCAACCTTGCCGATCGCAGCCTCAAACCCAAGCGCGCGCACCCTCGCTGTGATGCGGTCTGCGTCGCTGCGGTGGCAGAACAGGACTGTGGTTGGACCTGTGTCTGTGGAGAAGTACACGGGTATGCCCTCGGCGCGTAGATCGTTGCACAGTCGGAACAGGGTGATGTTCTCTGGCTCCCAAGCGAAGAGCTTGTGTGTGTTGCCGCCGGTCATAGTCACTGCGTGGAGGGTGATGCTATCGCGCTCGGCAAGTTGCCCGAGCGTGATCCAGTCTCCTTGCACTGTTGCCTCGATAGCGCGCAGCATCTCGTCGCGGCGGTTGCGCAGCCAGCATTTGAACAGAGGACTATTGGGAGCGTCGGCGTGGGCACTTTCGGTTTTCAAGCCGATGCGCGACTCGATGGGCACCGTCACCAGGCGCAAATCAGCGAATTGGTCGCGCGTGTCCAACCGAAGGGCGAAGCTGTCCTCGTGGGGAATGCCGGGGTAGGAAAGCCACAGCGATACGCCGCCCGTCGCCGAGCGACATCCAGAACCCGCCAACAACCGAGACATGGCGCTGACGAAGCGCCAATTTTGCACGGCTTCTTCGCCCAAGGTTGCCGCGATCGCTGCCATGGCGAGTGCCGCTGACCCAGAGGCGCTTGTGCCCAAGCCTTTGCCTGCGCTGAGCGCGCCTTCGGCGACCACGTTGCGGGAATACACGCGCGCGTAGCTGCTCACGTTCGCCACGTTGCGCACTGCGTTGAGGCTATGGCGCACGCGCTCCAATTCGCGCCCGCTCAAGCGTTGCCCGTTGAGATAAGCCTCGTCCTCTTCTAGGGCAGGGTCGAACTCGACAAGGGTGAGCGAGTACGCCACGTCATTGGTCACGGACAAGCTGGGCAAAAACGCGATGCGCCATTGCCAATCTGCCAAGCCGTGATACTTCAGCACGCCCTGCATCGGGTGTGCGCGCGCTGCGGCAACGCCAGCGGGATTTCCTGGTCGGTCGAAGCGGGGGTACGCGGGGAAAGTGAAGCCGTGGCGCTGGAGCGCATCGAGGATGTCGTCGTGCGCTGCGTGCATCACGCCAGCGATCTCCTTGAAGCCGCGAGGGATGAACGTGCTCATTGGCTGCGCTTTGCTGCGCGATTATCATCGCAGAGTATGGCACAAGACGCGCCATTTTTAGACTGGACAGGTCGCCCTCTGCGCGCGTTGCCGCAAGGCGTGCGCGCAAGTGTGTCGGCGTTCATTCAGGATGCGGAGGGGCGCGTGTTGCTGCATCGTCGCGCAGACAACGGCTATTGGGCGTTGCCAGGCGGCGGTGTGGAGCCGGG
>JAUQQA010000067.1 GCA_030550095.1 Chloroflexota bacterium
GAGCTCATTGACACCTACATCGCAATCCGTGATCACGTCACGGAAGTGATTCGTTTCCTGTCAGAATTTCCGTATGACAAGGCGTTCTACTACGCGCTCCGCGCCCAAGACCCTTGGAAGCTCAGCCTGCCTGAGCGCGCTGCGCGCATGATTTACCTAAACAAGACAGGCTACAACGGCTTGTATCGCGTGAACCGCAAAGGTCAATTCAACGTGCCTTTTGGGCGGTACAAGTCACCGAATTACCTCGACCGCGAGAACTTGCTCGCAGTCTCCAAGGCGCTGCAAAACGTCGAGCTTCTCTGCACCCCCTTTGAGGCTGTTGCGGAGCGTGCACAGCCCGGAGATTGGGTTTACTTCGATCCGCCCTACGTCCCCCTCTCGCGGACCTCGAATTTCACGGCTTACTACGCCGAGGGCTTCGGAATACACGAACAAGAGCGACTGCGCGATCTCTGCATCACCCTCAGCCGGAACGGGGTTTATCTCATGCTCTCCAACTCCGATACGCCAACGGTACGCGCCTTGTATGACGCGCCTTGCTTCTTCATTGATACTGTGCTTGCGCCCCGAGCCATCAACTGCATTGGCACGCGGCGGGGGAAGATCACCGAACTCGTGATCACCAACTATCCCCCTACAACGCTAAACGGCGCGCCACCCGCGCCCTCAGGGAGTTTCCCAGCTCCCATGCCCTGCGATGAGCCGCTGCTTCAACGCCCAGAGCGATTCACTCAGCGAGACGTGATACACATGGGGGCGGATCAAGCGGCGCACGCCGGGGTCTAGCCGCTCAATGTCCTGCTGGCGCGCCGCACGCATTGCCTCGAGCGGCGGTGTCTCGTACACCTGCCGTCCCTCACGGAGCACCTCAACCATGAGCGGCTCGATCGCCGAGATCTCCTCCGCGCGCAAGGTGCGCTGCTTGGTGTGGTCGGTGGGATGACGTAGCGTGAGCACGGCTTGCGCGCGCGGGTCCTCTTCGCGCAGGCAAAGCAAGTCTGCTGTCGCCATGCCGCGACGGTCGTATAGCCGCCACACCGATTTTTGTCCAGGCGTCAAGGTCTTTTCTGGCGTTTCAGAGATTTTGATCGCAGGAACCCACTTGCCTTCGCGCTGCACGGAAACCAGTTTGTACACGCCGTCCAGCGCCGGATCGCCCATCGAGGTGATCAAATTCGTGCCCACGCCATACACCAAACGGCGGATTACTGAATCGGCATCCACACCGTAGCGCGGCGCTTCTTCGCGGATCTGCGAGGTGATTTGCCATATCACCAACTCATCGAGCTGATTGGAGAGCACGATGATCGTATCGGGGAAACCCGCCGCGTCGAGCATTTTTGCGGCTTGGATGCTGAGATAGGCGAGATCGCCTGAATCGAGCCGAATCCCCACAGGGCGATGTCCTTTTGCGCGCAACCGCTCAAAGACGCGGATCGCGTTGGGCAAGCCGCTCTCCAAGGTGTTGATTGTGTCCACCAAGAGCACACAATCATCGGGATACACTTCGGCGTACGCCTCGAAAGCATCGAGCTCTGAACCGCCTAGTGCGATGAACGCCTGCACCATGCTGTGCGCGTGGGTGCCTTTCGGTGGGAAGCCCAACGCACACGACATGCCGACGTTCGAGGAAAAATCCGCGCCGCCGATCAAGGCTGCGCGCGTGCCTGCATTGGCTCCACCCGCTTGCGCCCGACGCACGCCAAATTCCAGCACCACCCTCCCCTGCCCGCTCTCACGCATGCGCGCAGCTTTTGTCGCCACTAAGGTTTGGTAGTTCAACTGATTCAACAGCGCCGTCTCCAACAACTGAGCAATAGCCAGCGGCCCCTCGACGACGGTGAGCGGCACATGCGGGTGCACCACGCGCCCTTCAGGGATCGCGTACAACGTGAGTGTGCCGAAATCCCCTTCGCGCCGCAGCCAATCCAAAAAATCTCCGGCAAACAACGGCGCACCAGAGCGGCTTCGCTGCGCGCGCAGACAATCGAGGCTTGCTTCGTCGAAGCGCACACTGCGCATCCACTCAAGCAGCGTGCCCAAACCAGCATTCACGCAATAACCTGCTTGATGATCGCC
>JAUQQA010000047.1 GCA_030550095.1 Chloroflexota bacterium
AGGCAGTCGTCTGGGGTGAAGCCGTAGTTGAGCTGCACTGCACCGAGGTTGGCGAAGAGCAGCACGTCAGGCGCTACATCGCGCACTTGGAACGTAGGCGCTAACTCAGGGTTGATCAACGCTGCGCGCATCGAGCCAAGCCCCATGGCAATGCGTGCTTCCTGCGCTGCCTCTGCGAGGCGGCGATTGATTTGCCGCGCTTCTTCCGTGCCGCCAGTCATCGAAGAGATCAGCAGCGGCGCGTTCAACTGCTTGCCGAACAGCGTCAACGAAGTTTCGATCTGGCGCGCGTCCACCTCGGGGAGCGCGTTGTGAATGAACTGGTAGCGCTCTAGCCCGGTGGTCACACGCGAAGCAACGTCCTCAGCAAGGTTGATGCGGATGTGGTCGGCTTTGCGTCTCTCAAGCAGTTGCTTTTCCTCTGCGGTCATCGGGAACGCATCGTAACTCGCTGAGGGCGTGGGTGTTGCTACCTGTGAATTGCGTGGGTTACAATCGCGCCACGCATTCACCGAATCAGGAGGACACTGATGGCAGAGCAATCCACGTTCGAGCGCGTTAAAGAACTCACCGTGAAGCTGCTGGGGGTTCCCCCCGAGAAAGTGACGATGGAGGCTCGCTTCCGCGAGGACCTTGAGGCAGACTCATTGGACTTGGTAGAGCTTATCATGGCGTTCGAGGAAGCCTTTGGCGGCGAAATTTCCGACGAGGACGCCCAGAAGATCACCACCGTCGGCGAAGCCGTGGCTTATCTCGAACAGCACATGGCGAGCAAGCAGCAGTCCTGAGAGGCTGCGCTGCTCACGCCGCTTTCAAGCGCGCTGCTGGGGCATACTCTCCTCAGCAGCGTTATTGTTTGTTGCTCAAGAAGGCCTCAACCTCTTGGCGGGTTGGGATGCTTGGCTGGGCGCCTTTGCGGGTAACGGCAATGGCGGATGCGGCGCAGCCGAAGCGCGTTGCCTCTTGCACTGTTGCGCCCTCGACAAGGCGCGTTACGAATGCGCCGATGAACACGTCGCCTGCGGCAACGGTGTCCACCACGGGCACGGTGAAGGCTGGCACGTGCCCTTGCCATTGCTCTGCGTCCACCCAAACGCCCTTTTCGCCCAACGTGATCAACACGTTGCGCGCGCCGCGCGCGCGGAGCTGCGCCGCTGCGGCTTGCGCCTCTTGCACAGTGCGCACAGGACAGCTGCACAGGTGAGCGGCTTCGTTCTCGTTGGGGATGAGAAAGTCGCACAAGCGCAGTGTGGCGTCGTCAATGGGCGAGAAGGGAGCGGGGTTGAGCACAGCTAGCGCGCCGGCGGCGCGTGCTTGCTCAAGCGCCGCCTGCGTTGCCTCGAGGGTGGTCTCGAGCTGCGTGATCACGGCGCGCGCGGCGCGAAAGCGATCTGCAAACTGCACCACGTCCGCTGCGCGCAGCGTGCGGTTGGCGCCGGGGGCAACCACGATTTCGTTCTGCCCGTTGGCGTCGAGCAGGATGAACGCAACGCCGGTGGGTGTTTCGGCGCGGCGCAGCACCGCGCGTGTGTCCACGCCAACGGCGTTGAGGCTGGCTAAGCTTTCCTCGCCAAAGGCGTCTTGACCGACGCAACCAATCATGACGGCGCGCCCACCCATCCGCGCAACAGCGTAGGCTTGGTTGGCGCCTTTGCCGCCGCAAGCTGTCGTGAAATCCTCGCCAAGCACCGCTTCGCCGGGTTGGGGAAAGCGTGCTGTGCGCACAGTGAGGTCGAAGTTGAGGCTACCGACAACAACGATCATGGTTGCTTAACGCAGGTTGCCAGATTTGAAGTCGTCGTAGATGCGCTCTAGCCCTGCGCGCACCACACGCGGGTCGATCGGCGCGCTGCTGCGGCGGGTGTTGGTGCCGCCGTAGGTCTCGCACAGCTCGACCAGCTCGGGCACGAGGGTGGTGAGGTCGCTGCGGGTTTGGTTGGCGCGCACTAGCTCGCGCACACGCGCGATGGCTGTCTCGAGGTAGATGCGCGTAAAGTCTGCTGCTTCTGCGGGCGTGACCAGCGGACCGCAGCCCGGCACGACGAGGGTGAAATCTTGCTGCGTTTTCAGCGCTGCGAGCACTTCAAACCAACGGCTGAAGTCCGCTTGGGTGAGGGTGGGGGGCTGGTTCATGGAGGCAATGCCACCGACGAACGCGACCCCCACGCCGCGTGGCACCACGATGCTCGCGTCGAGCGCGTAGCCGCCTTGATGCACAATGTCCACTAGCTGCGGCGGGTTGTGTGTGACGACGACGCTCGCGGCGCGGTCGAAAGTGATCTGCGGCACGCCGGGCAGTAAGCGCAAAGGGGTCATCACGACCGGCGTTGGCTCGGTGAGGGTGACGATTTCAAGCTCAGAAGGAGGCGTGGGCTGCGCGAACGCGGAGGTGTGTCCTATGATGGTGACGCCGAATGCCTCTGCGGCTTCGCTGTTGAGCCGATCCGAGGCAGTGAACATCACTGCGCGGATAGGGCGATCGGTCACCTCGGCGATCTGCGCCTTCCAATTCAGCGCCTCGTCGGGGTTCACAGGGAGATCAATACACACCACCGCATCCTCGCCGATGACAAGCCCGATGTTCATGCCGTCTGTGGTGGTGTGGTAGTACACATTGCGCGTGATCTTCTTCATGGCGCGCCAGCGTTGCGCGCAATTCTAAACGGGTCGCTTGACGCTTGCGCGCGCTTCAGCTATACCTTGCATCGTCGAGGCAAACCATGATGAACAAGACAAAACGCTGGTGGCAGACGGCGGTCTTCTATCAGATCTACCCACGCAGCTTTGCCGACGGCAACGGCGACGGCATCGGCGATTTCACAGGCATGATCGCCAAGCTAGATTACCTTCAGTCATTGGGCATCGGCGCAGTTTGGCTTTCGCCGCACTATCCCTCGCCGAACGTGGACTGTGGCTACGATATCTCCGACTACACCAACGTTGCTCCAGAGTACGGCACGCTGGAAGATTTCAAGCGTTTCTTGCAAGAGGCGCACGCGCGCGGCATTCGCGTGTTGCTCGATCTGGTGCTCAACCACACCTCCGACCAGCATCCGTGGTTCGTCGAGTCGCGCAGCAGCCGCGACAACCCCAAGCGCGACTGGTACATCTGGCACGATCCTGCGCCAGACGGCGGACCGCCGAACAACTGGTGGTCGGTCTTCGGCGGCTCCGCTTGGGAGTTCGACGCGCGCACTGGGCAGTACTACTACCACTTCTTCTTCAAGGAGCAGCCCGACCTCAACTGGCGCAACCCTGCTGTCAAGCAGGCGATGTGGGACGCAGTGCGCTTTTGGCTCGACATGGGTGTAGATGGCTTTCGGTTGGACGCCATCGGCACAATTTACGAAGACCCAACCATGCCCAATCATCAGGGCACGCTCTCGCAGCTTGAGGTGTTGCGCGCGTGGCGCGAGAACCTGCCCGCGGAGCAAATGCAACAACTCACCAACGCGATGATGGAGACGTTCCGCTACCAATTTGGTCAGCCCGAGGTGCACGATTTGATGAAGGAGCTGCGCGCGTTGCTGGACACCTACGCCGGCGATCGCGTGCTCATCGGTGAGGACGACGACATCGCCTATTACGGCAACGGCGATGATGAGCTGCATCTCGTGTTCAACTTTCCACTGATGCGCACCAATCGCATTACGCCTGCGTTCGTGCGCGCGAACCAAGCCGAGCGCCTGAGCAAGCTGCCGCCCGGCGCTTGGCCTTGCAACACGCTGAACAACCACGACGTCTCGCGCATGCGCACTGCGTTTGGCGATGGCGAACACGATCTCTCGATCGCGCGCGTCAATGCCGCGCTCGTGCTGACGCTGAAAGGCACCCCCGTGCTTTACAACGGCGAGGAGATCGGCATGACCGACCTCATCCTCTCGCGCCTCGACCAGCTACGCGATAACCAGGCGATCAACGCCTATCATGCCGCTATTGCCGACGGCGCAACGCCTGAGCAGGCGCTGGCGCTCGCTGCGCGCATCTCGCGCGATCGTTGCCGCACACCGATGCAGTGGGCAAATGCGCCCAACGCAGGCTTTAGCCCAGCAGGAGTCGAAACGTGGTTGCCCGTCAACCCGAACTACGCCGAAGGCATCAACGTTGCCGAGCAGGAGCACGATCCCGACTCGATGCTGAACTACTACCGCCGGCTGATCCGTGTGCGCCAGCGCACGCCAGCGCTCTACCAGGGCGAGTACGCGCCCGTGGACGAGGCAGAGGAATATCTCGCCTTCACGCGCCGCGATGAAGAAAGTGGGCAAACGTGCCTGGTGGTGCTGAACATGTCGCCAGAGCCTGTGGCGACTTCGTTGCCAGTCGCCGATCGCGCGCGCTGCATCTTCTCCTCGCACGGGCGCGAAGGGCGCGGCATCGCTCCTCGGCATCTTCACCTCGCGCCGTTCGAGGTGCTGATCGCGGAGCTAGAGGGGTGATGAGAGTTGCCTCGCTATGCTCACAAATTCTGCTGTGCCTCAAAGCGGGGTGCGCTCAAAATGTTTGGGTTTGCTGGGCAGAGCAAGACTTAGCTCAGCTTAAAGCGAAAACGCCACACGCCCACGCCGAAAAATAGCCCAGCAAATCCGAGCAGCGCGCTCACTTTAGGGAGCGCCCAGGCATGAGGCGTGAGCAACCCTAGCATGCGCAGCCACTTGGGCACGCACGATGAAGCGCGTACAAAGCAGCCGCAGCAACACGGTGAGCCTGCCAACCTGCGCCTCAGTGCGCGCCAGCGCAGCAACCAACAACCAACACACCAAGCCCTGTAGCACCATGCGACGAGCTCGAGCAGAGCGCGCGAGGCATTGCGCGTCTCGAGCTTGAAGCGATTGTGCTTGTTGCGAGACGGTGAGCGCGCCGGGGAGCGCTTCGAGCGATCGGCGCGCTGTCTCGGGCGTCTTGGTCTTGAGTCGGGCATGGACGATGCCGCTGCCCAACAGTTGAACCAACTCTTTCAGTGTGTCGAGCGCGCGGATCGTGCCCTCGTCCATGATCGCCACGCGATCGCAGAGCCGTTCTGCTTCCTTCTGCTTCCTCCATGTAGTGCTTGGTGTAGATAATCGTCATGCCTTCGCCTTTGAGGCGCTCAATGTGCTCGAAGATGAAGTTGCGCGATTGCGGGTCAACGCCCACGGTGGGTTCGTTGGGAAGCAGTTGGTCAAGCCGATGACCTCGACAAAAGGGGCAGCTTTCACGTCTGCCAGCAGCGGATTGCACTGCCCCGTAGCACTATTGTAGGCGCTCGAAGATTAAGAAGGGACCCACCTCGCCGATGTAGCGATAGTTGCTTTCCACAAAGCTATGGAGTGTGGGGAGCTGCTTCCACGTTTCAATGAAGCGCGCCGACGCCCAAGGGTAGCCGTCTTGCGTAAGGATGAAGAAGCGCGGCATGCTGCGTTGAAGGTCGCTCAGGTAAAGCTGCGCCAGGGCTTCACGCAATGCGGGATCGCGTGATTCGTCTGCCCAGCGCACGTAGGGAAAACGTGTCGCAGGCAGGCGCTGCGCCAAAAGGTGCACAGTAGGCGTGTCGCTGAAAAGCGCAACGCGCGTCTCGGGACTTGTGTTTTGCGTGAGGAAGTCCGCGAGCAAGACTATCGGCGCCTCTTTGGACTCGAGGTAAAGCGCGCGGAGCGGCTTGCGTTGCACGATCACGTTGTCGAACGCATCGCGCATCCACGGAAAAAGCGCCGCCAATTGCCCGACGACGAACAACGTCATCAGCACAAGGCTGGGCAGGCGTACCCACAGGCGCAGCGGTTCCGAAGCTGGCTTTGCCGCAGAAGCAGCAGCCAGCAACGCCATGGGCGGCAGCCAGATGATGAAATGGTAGCGGTAAGAGTGCCCTTGCCAGATGTTGAGCAAGATCGCCGTGACCAGCCAGAGCATGGTCCAGCTCAGCGCACGTCGTCGCTCGGAGAGCCACAGCGCGCGCGCAAGTCCAAGCGCCATGAGCAGCATCCAGATCGGGTAGCCGCGCCCTAGCCATTCCACTTGCGGAACGGTGTCCTTGAAGCCTGCGGTGGGTGTGCTGCCGATGCGCGCAAAGGTGGTGATCTCCACCCAGAACAGCTCGGTGAGCCAAGCCCAGCGCTCGTCGAGCGGTTTGTTGTGGAAATTGGCGAGCGCGTACCGCACATGCAGCCAAAGCGCTGGCAAGGCGTCGCCCAGCGCAAAGTAGGCGATGCCAAGCGCGAACGCGCTGAGTCCGCCCAGGCTCCAGAACAACAACGTCCTGCGCTGCGCGCGCTGCACTAGCAGCCCGATCAGAAGCACGAGCGCGTATGCTGCGAATGGATACTTCACCCAGAACAGCGCGCCGCCGAGCAATCCGCCAAGGAATGCCCAGCCAACCCGCGCACGCCTGCGCGTTTGCCACGCAGCGAGCGTAGTGCCCACGAAAAGCAGGTTTGCAAACCCCTCTGCCTGTGCCACCGACCAATAGTTCAGCGATGCCATGCTGAGCCAATAGGTGGTTGCGGCAATGAGCGCTGCGAGCCAATGTCCCCACCACCGCAGAGCCAGCCAGCTGATCCCCAACGTCGTGATCGCTTGCCAGAGAAGGTTAAGAGCAAAGACGCTCGCAGGCTCTTGGGCGAGGCGCAGCGCGACGGCGTAGAGCAGAGGCGTGATCGGACCGCGCACATCCCAACAATCGCGCAAGAAGACGCCACCTTGGTTGAGCACGATCCCGCAGGTTGCAAACGCACCCTGGTCGAACCAGAAGGGGTAGCCAACTTGCGGCAACGCAGCGGCAAGCAAAACGTTCACGAAGGCAATGAGCAAGACGAAACCCAAAGCGCGCTTCTCGCGCATGGCGCGGATCATCGCACAGTTACAATCGGCGCTGCCTTGTCAACGCTATGTTTGCCCGCGACTGAAGAGAACATCCGCCATGCTGCGGCTGTGCTACGAGAAGGTGGATTAGTCGCGTTTCCCACTGAGACGGTGTATGGGTTAGGGGCTAACGCGCTGGACGCGCGCGCAGTGGCGCGCATTTATGAGGCAAAACAGCGCGCATTAAACGATCCGCTCATCGTGCACATCGCAGCGCCTGAACAGCTTGAGCAGGTTGCCGATCTATCAGCGTTGAGCGATTTGCAGCGTGCGCGGCTTGATGCGTTGGCGGGCGCGTTCTGGCCAGGCCCCCTCACGGTTGTTGTGTGGCGCAAAGCGAGCGTGCCAGCGAACGTCTCTGCGGGGTTAGATACGCTCGCTGTGCGTTTCCCCTCTCATCCCATTGCGCAAGCGCTGATACGCTATGCGCAATGCCCAATTGCAGCGCCGAGCGCCAATCGCTTCGGTCATGTAAGCCCCACAACGGCGCAGCACGTGCTCGATGATCTCGACGGTCGCATTGATTTAGTGCTCGATGGCGGCGCAACGCAGATAGGTCTGGAGAGCACCGTAGTTAATCTCACAACGGAGCCGCCTCAGTTGTTGCGCCCAGGCGGCGTCACGCGCGCGCAGGTTGAAGCCGTGCTCGGCGTCGCGCTTGCTGCACCAGTACAGCAAAACGACGAGTCTGCTATGCCTGCGCCAGGCATGCTCACGCGCCATTACGCGCCGCGCGCGCGGCTTGTGCTGTGTGCTGATGAGGATGCGTTGCTTGCGCAGCACGCCTTTCTGAAGGGCCAAGGCGAACTTGTCGGCGCGCTGCTGATGCGTGATCACGCGCGAGCGCAGGCAACGATCCACCCGCACTTTGTGCTTGGGCAAACGCTGGAAGAAGTGGCGCGTAACTTGTATGCTGGCTTGCGCGCGCTTGATGCGCAGGGTGTGTCGGTCATTCTTGCTGTGCGCTTGCCAGAAGTGGGCGTTGGTGAAGCGATCGCCGATCGGCTGCGCCGAGCTTCAGCGCGGTGAGGCGGCTGAACGCTAGAGGAGCTGTTCGAGGGAGGGCACCGCCCAAGGAAGACGCCTGCTGGTCTCGAGAGCGTGGAGCGCATCGTGCACAAGACGGCGTAGTGTGCTGCGCCCGTCATTTGCGAGGTTTTGCCCTAAATGCGCGCCCAGAGCATTGAGGCAGGCCGCGTAGAGCCGCAGCGGATCAGCTTGGGCAAGTCTGGCTTCGAACTCGACAGGGCGCGCGAGCCAGGCGGCTTTTCGACGCGCGAGAAGCACGGCGCATAAGCTGGCAAGGATTGACACGGGGATTTCCTCATCGGGCCAGCGCAGAATCGGCGCTGCGGAGGTGATGATGCAACGTGTCTGGCTTTCAGAGGACTCGACGACCAACTCGCCGCCAAAGCAAAAGAACTGCATAGGCTTGTCCACGAAGTCGAGCAAGCGGATGTGTCCAGGACAGACGCGATGGCGGACGTTGTGCCATGGGTGGCGAATGTCGAGCAAGCGCACACCGTTGAGATAGGCAACGGTGAGCGTGAGCTGACGTGGATCATAGTGCTGGTGCGTTGGCTTTGGAAGCAGGTGGATTTCTAGCTGCGGGTAGCCAGGATCTGCGCTGCTGATAGGTGGTGAGAGGACGAAGCCAAACCTAAGCGGCTGCATTACAAGCGATTATCGCTCCGATGCTGCCCCTAGAAAAGTCACGAGAAGTGTTTCTTTAGCGGAGGATTCCCTGATTTCTGCAGCTTCTTTCTTCCTACTGAAATGGCTATTTAACTGGTGCTCAAGCACTGGAAAGAGCGTCGGTTGGGAAAGGTTACTTAGGAGATAATGAGGGGTAGCCTACCTCAGCCACACCAAAGACAATCAGCGCTGGCTGAAACAGGTGTTGGAAAACTGACTACTTTATCATCTCTAAGCCACCAACAGTCGGTTGGATTGGGAGAAGATCGAAAAGCAGCGCAGAGACAGTGGTTGGTCTCTTGCGACGAAGGCATGCAAGCACACTTACTGAGCGAATCTGGTCAGTCGTGCAGGCATGTGAAGATGGACGGAGATGGCTTGTCGGGACGCAAATCGGATACAGTTTGAGCAGCAATCGGAATATTGCTGGCCTTGATCTGTTGCGAATGCGCGCTGCGCCTTATGTTTCTGGTGCGTGTACCATCTGGCAGCATGTCCTGAAGAAGGGTTACCACTTCTTTTTTAGATTAAGGACCTAAACGATCCCACTGATTGCAAACTCTTCATGCAGTGATACGATCTCATAAGAGAGTTCTAACCCAGAGGGAGAAAGGCATGAAGCGCTTTACGTCTCTACCAGTGCTGCTTGTCTTGGTCTCGGCGCTTGCCGCCTGTGCCGTCCCTGGAACAGGACCATCCACCTCATTTTCTGTCGAGCTCACCGAGTTCAAATTTACTCCAGATAAGTTCATTGTTCCAGCTAGTCAGAACATCACGCTCACTATGATCAACAAAGGCAAATTACCTCATGAATTTGTCATCATCAAGAAGGGTGAACAAGTGACCCTGCCGTTCGACGAGGACGATGAAGAGAAGGTGTATTGGGAACACGAAGTGGAAGCTGGCGAAAGAGAGACTGTCACGTTCATAGCCCCACCTGAACCTGGTGAATATGAGGTGATTTGTGGAATTACAGGTCATTTTGAAGCGGGCATGAAGGCGACGCTTACCGTAGTGGCTCCCTAAGGGAGAATTTGAGTTCTTACCGCCAAAGCGCACGGATGAAGTGGCTCCGTGCGCTTTGTGTTTAGTTTGGTGGTCCGCACTTCACCCTCGTTTTCTTGTCTGCTCCCTATTGCACTAGCTTCTGAGCAACGGAAAGGGCAAGAGCGAACAAAGCTGGTCTTCCTGATCCAATGCCTAGGAGCTGAATTGCCAGCGCCACTGCACAGTGAGGCAACTCGGCAAATGCAACCAAACCGCTCGCCCGCAAAACCGAGTGCTTATCCTAGCCACCACCTACGTTGGCGCGCTGCCTTCTTGCTATACTTGGCGTGTAGCCTGACGAACTTGCTGCCTGAGCCGACCACGATGCTCAATCAAATGCTGCTGCCACTTTCGCTCTATCACAAGGCAAAGGAGCTCATCTGGGATCCCCGCGACATAGACCTTGCGCAAGACGTGCGTGACTGGCAGCGCATGGGTGAGCGCGAGCGTGACATCATCGCGCGCCTCTCGGCGCAATTCCTCGGCGGCGAGATCGCTGTGACGCACGACCTCGCCCCATTGCTAGCAGCCATCCGCCGGCAAGGCGGCCTGCTGGAGGAAGAGATGTTCCTCACCACGCAATTGTTCGAGGAGAGTAAGCACGTCGAGTGGTTCGACCGATGGTGGAACGCGATGGGAGCACCACAATTGCCCGCTTTCTCTGCGCCGTATCGCCAGCTCTTTGAGGTCGAGCTTCCAGCGGCGTTGAGCCGGCTGTTGCACGACGACTCTCCCCGCGCGCAGGTTGAGGCAATCGCCACATATCACATCATCATCGAGGGTGTGCTGGCTGAGACCGGCTATCACGGTTATGCGCGCGCCCTGCGCGACCACGGCCTGATGCCCGGCACAGTGCGCGGGGTGGAGCTAGTGCAGCGCGACGAGGCGCGGCACATCGCTTACGGCCTGTATGCACTGGGACGGTTGCTGCAGAGCGAGCCGGCGCTGTGGGATGCGCTGATGACTCGCCTCAATGCGCTGCTGCCATTGGCGCTCGATATCGTGAGCGAGACCTTCGCGCCCTATGGCGACGAAGTGCCCTTCGGCCTCGAGCCTGCTGCGTTCATCGCCTACGCCAGTGAGCAATTCGACCACCGCCTGAGCGCGCTGGAGCGTAGTCGGTAGCTGAAGCCTCCCCATCACCCGATCCCACCAAAGCAAACAGCCGCGGTGCCCAACCGCTTGCCGTTGCCACCACAGTCATCTCCGAAATTGCCCAACCGAAAGGCGCGCGCTTGAAGACCTGTTGACTGTTGCTGGTCAATGGGCGAGGGAGAAAACGAACAAGTCTTTTACTCCTCTGTGTGCAACGCTTGTTATCTTGTCATGTTGCTGGGAGCTGATCGAAGTCCGTGCGGGGTTGAGGATGAGGCGTTCTACAATCCTTCACGTGCGATCCACACCTGATGTTTCGCTGCGCTTTTCAGAGCCTGCTGAGTTCAAAGTTGACCGCCGCTGGTTGCCCGACCGACGCAGCCCTGCGCGTTGGGTGTTCTCCTACGTCTGGCGCTA